>JAYPDM010000034.1:0-4007 GCA_038125265.1 Gammaproteobacteria bacterium | reverse complement strand
TCACTGGAGGGAGATAGAGCCAAATCTCTGCCAGGTGACTTTGCGGAGCACCGAAGCCACCACCAAGGGTTTGACCGATGGAGCTGAAAGTACCTTCAATCAAGTTAGGCTGACCTGGGTATATCCTCAAGAGCTCAAGCCTCAAAGCCTCAACAGACTGCTCGATGGATTCTGCAGCCCTTGCCGTCTGGGAGACGTGAACACCCTCGGGCATCGTCAGTCTTGCATTGACCGTATCACCCTCAATATTTGGAAAAAACTGAACACTAATTCTTCCGCTGGAGATAAATGAAAACGCAATAATCACTATAGCAACTGCTCCAGCTACAATATTTCTTCGCATAGGGAGCGCTCTTCGAATCCAATTAGCGTAGGTAATAAATGCAGTCTTATCTAAATATGCAGCAATTCTATGTTTTGCTAATAAAATACCCCTTGGCTCTTTATTAACAAACTCTCTGGTTTCATAATTTTTTCTTCGATGGGCTAAATGGGCGGGCAAAATAGTGAGCACTTCCAGAAGCGAGAAAAAGAGACAAAAGACAACCACCAAACCTATGATAGAGAAGAATTCTCCAACACGACCAGGAGTAAAAATTAATGGCAGAAAGGCAGCCATGGTGGTAAGAACGCCAAAAGTTACTGGCTTTAAGATTTCATAGGTGCCATCGATGGCAGCCTGTATGCGATCTTTACCCATTTGCTCATTAGCATAGACACGCTCGCCCACGACGATTGCATCATCTACTACGATCCCAAGGACCAAGATGAAGGCAGTGATGGAAAGGGTATTTATTGAAAAATCAAATATAGGGAATGTAGCAATAGCGCCAAGCATAGCAATTGGAATACCGACTGCTACCCATGCTGCCAATCTGAAATTAAAAGGTATGCCCAGAAGAATAAGAACTAAAATTAAACCTGAGATTGCAGAGTTCATTAGATTTTCGATTCTAGCTGCAAGCCCATCAGACACGTCGGTTGCAATTTCAACATTAATGCCCTCAGGAATGTATGCTAAGTCACCGGATAAATAATTATCGATCTGTGCCTTTATAATTCGTAGATCTTCAGATCCCGTTTGCTGAACTCTAACAATAACTGCGGGAGAGCCGTTATATCTGGCAACCGTATCTCCCTCCTCAAAACCATCGATTGAGACCCCAAGATCATTGACCGTAATAACCGAACCATCGGCAGAGGTAATGACAGGAATATTCTCTAACTCTTCAGCTAAATAGGCTTGGTTTTGCGTTCTAAGTAAAATTTCACCCTGTAACGTTCTAAGGGCTCCACTTGGAAGATCAAAAGAGCTTCGTTGAATGGCGCCAGCTACGGTATTGAGGGTAATACCATACTCTCTTAATGTTTGTTCAGAAATTTCTACTGCGATTAGATCTGGCTTTGTATATAAAACTTCAGCTCGGGATATACCCTCAAGCGCAACCAGATCATCTCTCAGGATAAGGCCAAGCTCTTTAAGTGCTTTTTCTGAGGCGTCCCCATAGATTGCAATATCTAATATAAAATTGGTAATCGTGATGTAATTGACTACCGGTCTTTCGGTTTCTGTTGGGAAGGTGCTTATGGAATCAATTAATGTTTTAACCTCATTCGTTACTTGGAGATCATTTGCGCCAGCTGCAATTTCAATAAGCACCGAACAGAATCCTTCTCTTGCTCGAGACGTTAATTTATAAATGCCATCAGTGCCCTCTAAGGTCTCCTCAATGCGCATGCAAACACCTCGCTCAGCATCTTCTGGGGCAGCTCCCAAGTAGGGAACAGAGACAACAATAAGCCCAACATCAAATGCGGGAAACTCTTCCTCTCTTAAATTAGAGAGCGATAATATACCCCCGACCAAGAGCACCATCATTAATAAATTTGATGCTACGGGGTTAGTTACAAACCACTCAACTATTTTTTTCATTTATTCGATTACTGGATTTATTTGAATGCCCTCAACGAGCAAATTGGTAGGCGAGGTAACGACCGTCAAGTCTTCTAATGAATCAGAGGCAAAAAATATTCTATCGCCATCAAAGCGGTATATTTCAATTGGACTGAAATTAAGTGCATTATTGTCATCAATCAATGCTATATTTCCATCAGCTCTTAGGGCACTTCGGTTAATAGCATACAAGTTATTAATCGTTAAACCTTCAATTTCTGCATTAAGAAAAATGCCGACAGGTGGAAATGCGTACAAACCATTAGATTCATTCTCATGGATGCGAGCGATCAAGTAGGTCATCTGTGATCTTGCATCGACCTCTGCCTCCTCGCTATTAACAGTCGCATCCCATTCTAGGTTTCTCCCCGCATAAGAACCAAATACTCTAACTTCTCTGGTTTGATTTTCATTAACAGATGAATCAAAAATAAAGCCTAATTGTTCGCTCGGGACAGGTAAGCGAATCTGTAATTGATTATTAGAGTAAATGATCGCAAGGATTGATCCTCTGTTGACAAATTGACCTAAGTCCACCTCTTCACTGACAACCGTTCCATTAAAGGGTGAGTAGATGTTGGTCCTCTCTAAATCCCTTCTTGCTCTCTCAAGATTGGCTTCAGCAAGCCTGAGCAGTCTAATTTTTAGGTCGAGATCAGACTGGCTGGTGAGATCATCAAGAGCTAAGTTTCTTGATCTTTCTTCCTCGGCCCTTGCAAACTCGTATTCTGCTTCAGCTCTATTTAAGGCATCAACGTAATCTCCACTATCGATTGAAATCAGTAGTTGCTGTGCATCCACAACCCCCCCTGGAATCAGGTCAGTAGAGAGATCATTGACGATGCCCGATATTTCTGCAATGAGTCTGGTTTGAATCAAGGGGGTCACATTTCCCTGCGAATTAACATACATTAGATGCGACTCAGGACTCGTGATTGTTGCATTCAATGACACAGGGGGTATCTCTCGCTCGCCCCTATCGACGCTCACCGAACAGACATTAAGGCCAATACTGATTAATATTCCAAAACCTATGATTAGCAAAGGCATTATTTTTTTTCTACTTAACATAATTTATTTCTTTAAGATGCGCTCTATTGGGTAAATCATTATAATCAACATTATCATTGAACTTAACCTTTTATTTTATGAATAATGTCTCAAAGATAACTTTCGTTGCCTTAATCACTATGGCCTTCTCTTCAGCGCTCTTTGGTCAAGTCGGTAATAGTGAAACCGTTTTCATTACTGGCTCTAATCGAGGGATTGGTTTTGAGTTGGTGAGGGTTTTTCAGGAAGAAGGTTGGAACGTCATTGCAACCACCAGAAATCCTGATACTTCTGACGAGCTTAATGCTTTTGCAGAAAATTATGATAATGTTTTTGTGGAGAGACTTGATGTAACAAGTGCATCTGATTTGGCACAACTTTCTGAAAAGTATATGGGAGTCCCTATAGATGTCATTATCAATAATGCTGGTATCTATGGTGATAGAGCGCTCCAGGAATGGGGAAGTTTGGATAGCGCATTATTCCATCAAGTTATGGCTGTAAATGTGCTCGCACCGATGCTGATTGCGGAAACCTTTATAGAAAATATAAGAGCGAGCAATCATAAAAAAATAATTTCAATTACCAGCGGTGCTGGCTCTGTCAGTATTGAGAGCGTTTCAAACGGTGGGATTTTTTATAGCGTGAGTAAAACAGCACTCAACATGGCTATTAGGAAGTTAGCATCAGAACCAGACAATGTTGAAATTCTATTCGGCTTAGTCGCTCCAGGCCTTACTGAAACAGACATGCTTCGTGTTGCAAGACCGGAGCTGCTTTCTAGGGCTCACTCACCTGAAGAAAGCGCAAGAGGTATCTTCGATGTTGTGACTAATTTAGATTCAAACTATGACGGTTCTCCATTAAACTACGATGGTTCAAAAATAAACTGGTAGAGATTGATCATGGCAAAGGTTACTTTTATTTTAAAAGATGGTAGCAAGGAAATGCTTGATATTGAGGAAGGATATAGCTTGATGGAATTAGCTAAGCTAAACGATAT
>JAYPDM010000033.1:3120-10132 GCA_038125265.1 Gammaproteobacteria bacterium | reverse complement strand
GTTGGCTTTTAACCAATTGGTCATAGGTTCGAATCCTATACGACCCACCACCTCACTTTAATTAGCATCTATTAATAATAAATTTATTTGTATTAAATTTTAAAAACAGTAAAATACTTTTAAGATCTTTAGACCGAGAATTGTTAATTTTGTTTTTAACGTTTTATTCTGAAGTATTTTATTAATTTAATAGGAATAAAAAAATAATGGCAATTGGAAAAGTTAAGTGGTTTAACAAGACAAAGGGTTTCGGTTTTATAGGACCTAATGATGGTTCAAATGATGTCTTCGTGCATATTTCAGAAGTTCTTAAAACTGGAAATAATGATCTCAAGGAAAATCAAGAAGTTGAGTATGATCTCGTTGAGAACAATGGCAAACACGCTGCTGGTAATCTCAAATTATTAGACTAAAAGTTCTTCGAGCTTAAATTTTAATTTTTTATTTCGTTTATATTGCATCCGCAATAGGAACTTTGTTATGGCTAATGACTTTTCATCGCTTGGTGTAAGCGAGCAAATTATTTCAATTCTCAAAAAACAGAATATTGTAACTCCGACCCCTATACAGAGAGATTCTATTCCTACCAGTCTGCAAGGAGGAGATATAGTTGCTGTTGCGCCAACTGGAACAGGCAAAACCTTAGCATTTTTAATTCCCATCTTTTCAAATTTGGTTAACTCTTCAAGATCTAATTGTTTGATTTTAGTTCCAACACGCGAACTTGGAGTTCAAATTATTTCTGAATTTGAGAAGATAAATAAGTTTGAAAAACAAATTTTATCTGCACTTATTATCGGTGGGGAGCCTCAATCAAAACAAATTAAACAGCTCTCAAAGAGGCCACAACTAATAGTAGGCACGCCTGGAAGAATCAATGATTTACTTGATCAAGGAAAATTGCTTTTACATAACTTTAATCATCTAATTCTTGATGAAACCGACAGAATGTTAGATATGGGTTTTAGTGTTCAAATCGATAGAATCTTAAAGTTTCTAACAGGAAACAGACAAACACTTTTGTTCTCAGCAACATTTCCTGATCAGATCAAAAAAATAGCAAATAAGTATCTTAATAACCCTCTAAATATAAATTTAAAGAATGAGATTCAACTTTCAGACAATCTTACCCAGGACTTAAAAAGAATTGATGCTAATGATAAGTATCAAGTTTTAAATGATGAGTTAAATGAGAGGGATGGAACGATCCTAGTTTTCGTCAAAACCAAGAGAAGTGCAGATAAAATTTCTAATAAACTTCGAAAGGATAAGCATAATGTAGATACAATCCATGGAGATCTTAAGCAGAATAAGCGTGAAAAAGTTATTGCCAGCTATAGAAAAATGAAATTTAGGATTCTTGTTGCTACAGATGTTGCTTCAAGAGGTTTAGACATACCACATATTGATCATGTTATTAACTATGATTTACCACAATGTCCTGAGGACTTCGTTCATCGCATTGGAAGGACTGCAAGGGCAGGAGCCAAAGGGAAGGCATTAACTTTTATCGCTCCAGATGATAATTATTTATGGAATAAAATTAACAAGATCGTCAAGATGGAAAAAATTGATAGTACCAGAACGCTTAAAGGAAAAACAAAGCGTAAAAAGAAGTTCAATAACAAAACAAGCAAAAAGAAACCATCATGGTTAAAAAAGAGAGAATCAGGCCGTAAAAAGAAAAGTCTAGGCTGACAAGGTCTAAGCATGGTAAGTTCGTTTTCTCTTCGTTATCATTACGATAACTAAAAAATAAAACTTTACTAATGAGGAGTCACATATGGACGGGACAAGTTTTGCATTGGGTTTAGCCATCGGGATGGTCATAGGAATGGCTATGGGAAAAGAGAAGAAGAATAAGGACTAAAATGAAATTCATTCCGAAAAAAATCAATATAAAAGCACCACTTCTAGGTATTCTTTTCCTATGCCCACTATTACTAAAGGCACAAGCAGATCAATTATTCTATTGTGACATCACTGGTTGGTATGAAAAATCCAGCAGCGGCGAGTACGAGCTCTTTGATAATTTTTCAATCGAGAATTTTGAACTTTCTTCAATTATTCGGGTGAGTCAAAGTACATCGAGCTTTGCCTGGCTAGACCGACCTTCAGATCGTTATGTGATCAATGAGATAGAGAGCAATGACTTCATGCAAGCTCGCTCAGAGGATGACCATGAGGTTGTGACATTTACCTACCTAGATTTAGTTTTGGTGGTCGATTTTGTAGAGGGAGTAAATTTAGGACAGCGTCAGACTTTTAGTTGTCAACCTTTTAATCGATAACGCTAATAAGACTTTTTAATCTATTTTTTAAGTTTGATACTATATATGTATGCAAGCAATATTGAAATGGCTGGTTAATATAACTTTCTCTCTTGTTCTTATTGGTTGCGGCTCCATGGCAACCAGTGGATCTGAGAGCCCTTCGCATCCCGTGGCCACGATAGATCAGGTGCAAGCAAGAGATTGTACCTACCTCTATTCAACAAATCTTACCGAGACAGGGTTTAATCCAGCAAGCGCAACAGCTAACGCGATTTATCAGCTTAAGAATCAGGCAATGGTCACTAATGGCAATGCCATTAGAGTAACCAACGTCTATCCAACCACGCGCTACGAGTATGGCTACACCTCCGACGCGTCTAATGTTTATGTAGAAGTATACAACTGCCCAATGCGTGGAGGCGCTTCGACAAGTCCAAAGTAAGATGAAGAAACTTCCGCTAGAGCTAAAACCAGATATCATCGAGCACCACAGGGAGGCGATGACAAATTGGTCAATGCAAACACAGGCGCTCAAGGAAAAATCGAGATCCAACATGATCATGGTACTAGGGGGAGTGCTTTTAGGATCCTATTTATATTTGCAGGATACGGTTCCTTATTATGTTGCGCTCTTTGGCGTGGCATTAATATTAGTGGGCATGTACTTCTATGCCTCTTCGGCCAATAAAGCAAAATTTGCTTTTAAGTCATACGCGCTGAGAGAGGCCTGGCTAAACAACAAAGCTCAATTAATAATTAATCCAAGTACCGGCAAAGTAAAAGTAAAGGGGGAGAATCATTTTTTTGATATTGCTGATCACGAGAATTGGTCATAAAATCAAAATAAAGGGGATTCGCTTATGTATAAAAGTTTATTAATTCTTTCTTTTTCTATCTTGCCATTTTTTATCAATGCTCAATTTGCAGGTGATTATGCACCCAGCTACTATCAGCTTATTGCTGAGGGTGGCATTGTAGGCTGCGAGGCACTAGAGTCCAGGGGCGGGCAATTTTTTGTCTCAAATCAAACGACTCCTTACAACGGACATTGCATCCAGAGAGTAATTTTTGGAAGTCAACATCTCGTGCTTACTCGTGTTGGCATTTCTAGGGGCGTCAGGCATGGAACTCTTGAGGAGTGGCATGCTAACGGTATTCAAAAAACAAGAGGCACCTATGAATTTGGAGAGCTTCAAGGCTTATACGAGGAGTGGCACCCTAACGGCACCCTAGCCGCAAGGTACACCTATGTCGACAACCTGATTGATGGCATTGCAGAGAACTGGAATGAGGTCGGCATATTACAGATTAGGGGCGAGTACCGGGCCGGTGAGCGCTACGGTTATTATGAAGAATGGGATGCCAATGGGGTAGATTCAACGAGAGAATGCTATATTAGTGATTCGTTACAGCCAGTTACGGAGTGCAGCCGGCTGGGCGTTTATTAGATTATTATCAAGGGGGAAAATATGAGTTTAAACAATAAATTGGATAACATAGCAGAGCCACTGCAATTCTTAGGTCAGTGGTTGTTAAGGGCGCCTCTAGGGGTAGTCATGATCATTCATGGCCTGGGTAAGTTTCCACCGCCCGCTGAGGGGTTTGCGAATATGCTTGCCTCATCAGGCATACCGCTTCCTAGTCTGACAGCGACATTGGTTTGCTTAGGTGAAATCGGTGCAGGTGCGGGAGTCATCATTGGAGGCATGTTAGGTGCTAGCTTAGGTCATTTGGTCACGCGTCTCTCCGGTGGAGCTATCTTGGTGATTATGGTAGGCGCCTATCTGATAAGACATTCTGACTGGCTATGGACCGTGCAGATGGTTGATACCATGCAATTCTTCTTGCTCACGCTTGGAACTTATTTCGCAATCAAAGGAAATAATTAAGTAACTTTTAGCCCAGGCTCTTTATAGCCTGGGCGTTTTCATATGTCTATTGACATACATGTCATCAACTTAGCCTCTGCTACAGACAGAAGATTATCTTGTGTCGCGCAGCTTGAGGGCCTTGGCCTGACGTATAAAATATTTGAGGCCATTGATAGCTCAAATCCTCTTGATCACTTTTCCGGGGTTGATATGCACATGTTCAGACTGATGACGCGTAGAGATAAACTCAACATGAATGAGGTGGCATGCTACGCCAGCCATAAGATGCTCTGGAGACAATGCGCTGAGACGGGGGAGCCAATGATCATTTTAGAGGATGACTTTAGGCTACTCGATGGATTTATGGATATTTATAGATCAGTTTGCCAATGGATCGATAAACTTGATTTTATAAGGATGGAATCCCTTGATAAGACAGGCTCATCATTAAGTATCAGCAAGAAGAAAAGTTTCATTAAAAAAAACAGTCAGGGGGCTTCCTTTTATCATCTAAAGTCGGTCCCTTTATGTATGTTGGCTTATGCCATCTCCCCAGTGGCCGCAAAGAAACTCATTGGTGCCAGTGAAACCTATCAAATGCCCTCTGATAAGTTTCTTCAGCAGTACCAAATCCACAAGCAGCCTATCTATGGAATCGAGCCAACGAGAGTGGTCACCTCAGATGAGGCAGAGCAGTCTACCATTGGTAATCGCAATAAAAAAACATGGAACATTTTTTTATTACTGCATCGGATGTTCGTCAAGGCAAGCATGGATATACAAAAAATTATTTTTAACAGGAAAATTAAGTTATGAAAAAACTCAGTTTATTTATATTTTTATTTTGGTTCTTAATGTCTAAGTCTTATGCTCAGATGGAGTCTCCATGGTGGCCATCGGTGCACGGTGAAAATGATGAGGCGGGAGCCACCAATTATGTAACAGCAGAAAAGATAATGCAGGCACTGATGATCCCAACCGAGGGTATTGCCTATGAACTTGGTCATCCCTACGAGAGGACCATGCCGGCATATCTTGATAGGCCTTACCGTTTAAATATTGTAAAACGTGCCAGGCCTGGGGGAGTCTCAATGACTGAATACTTCACAGGGTACATAGGCCAAATGGGTACACAATTTGATGGTCTTGGTCATCAGGGGCAGCTCGTGGAGCATCCAGATGGCACCAGTGAGTATGTTTTTTATAATGGCTTTACCGAGGAGGATCTCATTGGTGATGATTTAGGCGCAGATGGATTATTGCACTTAGGCGTTGAAAAAATGAAACCGATCATCACCCGGGGCGTGCTGATTGATATTGCTGGCTATAAGGACATGGACACACTTCCGGCTGCATATATCGTGACCTTAGATGATGTTTTAGGAGCACTCTCTAGACAGGGCATGAGTGAGAATGACATCGGAATGGGCGATGCAGTCTTATTAAATTATGGCTGGTCGGTTAATTGGAATAACCCTGCAAGATACAATGATGGTTATGTGGGGAGAGGGGAAAATGAGGGCTCTCCAGGCATTTATGCCGAGGTCGGTCACTGGCTCGTGGAAAAAAAAATCTCATTGGTGGGGGCCGATAGTTGTTGCGTAGAGGTGCGTCCTAGCCCTGGCACAGATAACGTACATCATATTCTTTTCTTTGAGGAAGGAATCCCGATGGTTGAGAATCTTGTGCTCAATGAGCTTGCTAATGATCAAGTCTACGAATTTCTTTTGATCGCGTTGAATGAGAGAATTGTTGGAGCTACGGGCTCACCAATTCGACCTATCGCCATCAGATAATGCTAAAATTACAAATAAATATTTAGGAGAAATTATGGCTACTTATCAATGTTCAAAATGCGGAATGGCAGTTAATGCAAGTTGTGCAAATTGTAATGAACCGCTCGTTGACGATGTACTAACCAAAGACGATGGCTCAACCGTTCAGATATCAAAGTGCCCACAGTGTGAAGGAAAAATTAAATCTCCATTGTGTTGTGGAGCAGATATGAGTTGCGCTATCTAGTTGTGTATTTGGGCTAGAGCATAACGCTCTAGCTCCATCTCAATGTTTTCAGCCATATCATTTAATGCTGATAACAATTCATCCTCAGCAATCTTAAATCGCCTGGCCACTTTTGATATTTCCTGGTTAAAGGTATCTTCGTCTATCGTTAACGACAGCATTTTTTTGCTAATCTCAAGGACAGCCATAATCTTCTTGGTATGAAAATCGTCACTTAGGTGCCTGCCCTTTTTATACCATTGCTTTCCATTGCTAAATGCGTCGATGATTCTTTTGGCTGCGCGACAGCTCTCAATCTCTGATTCGCTATGCCTTTTAAGAAGCTTTTCAATAGACCCAAATTCACAAGCTCTGATGACATCTTGCATCATTGCAATACGCGCTCTATCCCTAAGAGGATGACTGCTCGGTAGATTATGGATTAGGGTATACGCCAAGCTGCCTCATCACCCAGGGTTGCACGACCTCTCTTTGAATTCTTCCGCCGCTCCATTCTTCCGAGCGACCCATATGACCGCCTACAGGGTTAACCCAGGCTTCCTTCGGGTCACCGGTACGCATCATAAGATATAAATCCTCAATCGGTTGTTGCGTATCCTGGTGGCCATTCACGAGAAACATAGGCGCAGAGGGCTGCTCTATGAGTCCTCTATCAATGAGCGAAAGTCTAGGCCCGTAAGCCAAAAAATCCTCCATGCTGTCAACACCGTATACTACGGATCGAGCAGGGAATAGATCAAAGAGATACTCCATGCTGTTAACGGCCACCTCTTGCCATTCAGGTTGATAGTAATAATGAATACCCACGCCATGTACTGCCGAACCCAGTATTCGATCTCTCTCGGT
>JAYPDM010000033.1:0-3020 GCA_038125265.1 Gammaproteobacteria bacterium | reverse complement strand
CGGATATAGGCAATGATCTCGCTTCCCTCAAAGGGTATCGTTATCCTCTCAATAGCAGGCTCAAGTAGGGAGCCATAGCGCATGAAGGCCTCGATCCCTCGCTCATAAGCATACCTTTTCCCAGGCGAGTGTTTTTCGGTAGGCCATCGACCGATATCAAAATATTTCCAGGCAAGATGGTAGAGATCTCTTGCAGCCTCAGGGTCACTGGACTCGACCAGCTCTGCTTGCGAAAAGTATTCTTCTCCAAGCTCGATCCATACGGCAGCCCAGTCATCTCTTTCCAGAGTTTGTAAGTTATCCATAGCACGAATTGCATCATCATAATTAATAACGCCAATGGGCCCTTCGGCATGCTCGGCTCTTCTGAGAACCTCTATTTTTAATTCTTCAAGGTTCCTTGGTCCCCAGTCCTGTGAATGAATTGACTCAAAAAATATGAAAAAGGAAAAAAATAAAATAAGTACTCGCATATATAGCTCCTAATTTGAGTTCAAGTAATCCCAGTGATCACTTGCAGCAGTTAGAATTTCATCCATGTCTCTATCCAGAAGGTACCCCTCTCTAACAAGCCTCAAGGTATCTTGCGTAACCAAGCCCATATACTCAGCCTTGGAGGCGTATCGCTCTGCAATCGAGGGTCTCGGATCATTACGAGCCTCTCGCTCTTCAATGTCCCTTGCAAAGGGTATAAATGATCCAGACATATGAGAGATCACATTAGTTGGGCCAAATCGATCATTATAGAGATTCCATCCATTGTAAGTTGCCAGCGGAACGCTAAGCTCTGGCATCATCAAGCCGGCGAGCTCATTACCATCAGAGTTTACCTGCGGAACCCTGACACCAAACGGCTGTCCCACAATCGGGGGTTCAATATCAATGATGCCCTCATCTTTAAATCTTGGACCGTAGTCAACCCGATAAGCCAGATGAGGAACCTCAGGAAAATTGATCCAAGGCAGATCAGGAAAGTTAACATCTTCATGTCTTACCAAGGTACCGTCAGCGAGTTTTGGCATCACACTTGGCGGTGCGGGCATATCCTCTGATACCCAGTCTTGCATGGCAACGAGGAGTGCCCTCATCATCCAAGAAAAGTCATTAGGGTTGTTAGGAAGCTGTCCATTTGAAATGCCTGGCGGGAAGTCGACTGGAAGGTGCTGTGCTCCAGCAAAATGATAGACACGTGCACTGTCAATGGTGTCTATATCAACCTCACCTTCAGGGTCTGTGTGTAATAATGAGACGGCTCTTCCCCAGTACTCGTAGGATGAGTACGAGTTATACATTTTGGGCATCAGATGGTCAGGGACATTAGCTAATATACCGTCATAATCTCCGGTAAGTGGATCTGTCTGTGCGACATCACTAAAGGGAAAGATATCAGTCGGGTAGTAAAAGTTAAGATAGGGGTGGGCGTCTCGACTGGCCTGACCAAATCGGATATTAAAGCTTCCCCTCGCAGCGCCTGCAATATGTGACATCAGGCCATCAAAAACTTTCCTTTCTGACTCGTCCTCATTAAATCCATCATAGAGGAAAGTCCTTAAGGTTCTCCCTGGCTGAGATAGTCCAAACCCTATGGCATAGTCAATATCCTCCTCATGGACATTAAGATCCGCAAATCCCTCATATTTTAATTGACTGACCGCGTCTCTAATCGCAGCTAATCCAAGACCTATAATTTGTGGGTCCTGCGCTACGTAGACGACCTCATAGATTTTATAAGGCTCAAATCCTGTGGAAAGATAAACGCGCGAATTATCAGGGATCACCTCACCATTTTCGACGCGAGCAAAACCCCACTGGTCTCTAGGGATCACTCTTCTCTCTCCCTCGCGTGTATCTCTGACCGTTAGCACATTCTGATCAGAGCTAGGGTCTGATGTGGGGTAGGGGATATGATTCCTATCGGCCAACGTTCGGTCGAATACATTGGTGGGTGCATTTGGATTTTCATAGTTAGGGCCTATGGTAAAGTCACTCCTAACAAGCCCGGTAATCGGTGTGTCTACATTCGTTGCCTGTGGGATAAAGCTTCGACTCGCACCCACTCTATTAGCAGGTGGATCAAATTGCCAACCGACCCAAAGGAGGGAAAAGCCCTCCTCCATTAAAAAGCCATCACCATAATTCTCCTCAGTCTCTGGAACCGGAGCATCCCATCTTTCACCAGGGGCATTACCATGATTGAAAAAAGTTAACAGCCTTCTACTTCCTCGATTCGATGTACCAAAAAGCAGGGTATTATTCCCCTGGGCACCGTTAATAGGCTTGATCAATGTAAAATTAGCTGAAAATTCTACTCGAGATTGATTATTCAGAGGTGCATACTCAATGTCTGTAATGACTTGATTAGGCCTTAAATTAGGGTCAATTGAAAAATACATGGTCCCGATAAACTGCTCATAAGGTCCGACTACACCATAACTCTTTCCATCGAGAACATGCGAGTAATGTTCAATCTCTACGCGATCCAAACGAGCTTGTAGCGGTAGTGAGAAAGCCAGGGCAAATAGAAGATAAATAAAAACTTTAATTTTCATATATAAGATCCATTGATAATTTGTTTTATTGACTTTGCCATACCAGAGCTTAACTGTCGATATTTAGTATATGATGGTTCTTGGTCGATATTTAATACGTGATTATTTTTTCAATAAATTGAATTAGAAAATAGATATAAATATATGAAATTAAATAAAAAATTATTATTTTTTTTATACTCTTTAGGATTTCTTGGTTTGTTCCCATGGTATGGCTCACCATTTGATCATTCATATATGGGGCTTCCTTTATGGGTGCTTTTAAGCCTTAGCTCTGCTTTTTACCTATCAGTGCTTACGGCCTTAGTGCTTTATCTGTTAGTAAGGGCCGAGAGCGATGAGTAATATCTTGCCATTCTCTCATTGGGGGTGGTCATTCATATTGCTTTATTTACTATCCCTTATTTTAGTTGGCTACATCGCAAAAAAGTCTAGAGTTTCTGACTCGCTCGAGGATTATTATTTAGCTGG
>JAYPDM010000032.1:0-10651 GCA_038125265.1 Gammaproteobacteria bacterium | reverse complement strand
ATCATCAAAAGATTGAGTGATGTGTTCCCAGTTCTATGAAGAACCGCCTCAACAATATTGGGTCCCAAATTAATAAAATTAATGATTCCAAGAATAAGAATGAGCAACGGTAGTGAAGACAGGATAAAAGCAATCCACTTTAAAAGCTTGATGGGAAGCATTAATAATTAATTTGTAAGTCTAAGCCATCATAAAGATGAGCTACTTGTTCGCCATAGCCATTAAACATTTCGGTAGGGACTCTTGGGGTAAAGAAGCCTTGCCCAAGCACTCTCTCATATGCTTGACTCCACCTGGGATGGCTGACATTTGGATTTACATTTGAATAGAATCCATATTCCCTAGCATTTGCCTGATTCCAACTGGTTAAAGGTTTTTGGTCAGTAAAAACAATTTTTACAATCGATTTAATGCTCTTGAAACCATACTTCCATGGCACCACGAGCCTAATTGGCGCTCCGTTTTGATTGGGCAATGTTTTTCCATAAAGGCCTGTTGCTAAAAAAGACAAAGGATGCATGGCCTCTGCCATGGTTAAGCCTTCACGATAAGGCCAATCTAAGACCCTTGATCTTTGGCCCGGCATCATATCGGTATCGTACAAAGTAAAAAACTGAACAAAAGTTGCATTTGTTTGAGGCTCAAATTGGTTTAAAAAACTACCCAAAGAAAAACCAATCCAAGGCACGATCATCGACCAAGCCTCAACACATCGTAACTTATAGACCCTCTCCTCTAGCTGCATGGATTGAATAATTTCCTCTAGGTCATAGACTCCAGGCTTGTTGGTCAGGCCTGAAATTTCAACTTGCCAGGGATGCGTCTCAAGTGTATGTGAATAGCGAGCAGGATCTGCCTTATCAAGACCAAATTCATAAAAATTATTGTAATTTGTAATATCTTCATAGGAATTTAAGATTCCAGGGCTTTCCTGATCCCAAGGCCTGTATCCCTCTATATCTGTGACATGCCCATAGCTACGTGAGGGTAAAAGTCCAAGCGCAACGGCTGACTTGAGAAGCGCCCTTCTATTTTTAAAGAGATCCTCCGGGGTAACCTCAAAGTCCTTAAATTGCTTGATTTTGAGTTTTTGAGACCAAGTTTTTGACATTTTTGCTGAATAATATTTTCCACTATAGTAACTTGAAGGAAAGGAGATTTAAACGAATTTAGGAGCACTATGAAATTAATTACTGCAATCATTAAGCCATACATCCTCGAGGACGTTCGAACTGCACTGTCTGAGGCCGGTGTTCAGGGGTTGACGGTCTCAGAGGTAAAAGGCTTTGGAAGACAAAAAGGTCACACTGAAATGTACAGAGGTGCTGAGTATGTTGTGGATTTTTTACCCAAAGTAAAAATAGAGTGTGTTGTACCTGATGACTTAGCACAAAATGCTGTTGATGCGATTTTACAATCTGCAAGCTCGGGTAAAGTCGGTGATGGAAAAATCTTTGTCTCAGAGGTTTCTGAGGTTTATCGAATTAGAACAGGGGAGACAGGTGAAGATGCTTTATAAAATGCTTCAAAAATATTTTCTCTCATTTGGATTCTTATTCTTTGGTGCTACTTCAGCGGTAATCGCACAAGAGCTTAATAGCGGCGATAATGCATGGTTGATGACCTCTACCGCCTTAGTACTCTTTATGACTCTGCCGGGTTTGGCGGCTTTTTACTCAGGTCTGGTATCCCAAAGGAATGTTCTGTCAGTGTTGATGCATTGTTTTGTCATTTGCTGTGTCGTCACAGTCATGTGGGTACTTTTTGGTTATGGCATGACCTTTGGTGAGACGATTGGCGGCTATATGGGGTCCATTGGTCCCGCATTTTTAGCGTCTGTATCGCTCGATTCAATGGCAGGAACTTATCCTGAGACAACCTTTATTATGTTTCAACTTACCTTTGCAATCATCACGCCTGCTTTGATTGTGGGTGCCTTTGTCGAGCGGATTGAATTTAAAGGACTTATGCTTTTTGTAATCGGATGGATGATATTGGTCTATTTTCCTGTTGCACATTGGGTCTGGGGTGGTGGCTGGCTCGGTGAGTTGGGTTACAGAGATTTTGCAGGCGGCGCTGTTGTTCATGCCACGGCGGGTGTAGCGGCAATAGTATTTGCCAAATACTTGGGCCCAAGAAAAGGTTTTCCTAGAACGCCGATGCCCCCGCATAATTTACCATTGACTGTCTTAGGAGCAGGGATGCTCTGGGTAGGTTGGTTTGGGTTTAATGGAGGCAGCGCGCTCGCTTCGGATGGCGCAGCCAGCATGGCCATCCTTGTAACACATATCAGCGCATCGGTAGCTGCGTTAACGTGGATTGGGATTGAGTGGCTCAAGTTTGGTAAACCCAGTGTTCTGGGCGTGGTTACCGGTATGGTTGCAGGCTTAGCTACGATTACACCGGCCTCTGGCTTTGTAGGACCCTTAGGTGGATTCATGATTGGAATCATTGGTGGGGCAGGCTGTTTTTATGCCACACAAATTGTGAAAAGACGATTTGAAATCGATGACTCTTTAGATGTTTTTCCTGTGCACGGTATCGGTGGAATTCTTGGATTGCTCTTCACATCAGTTTTTTCGTCAGAACAGTTTGGAGGCTTGGGCCTTGGTGAGGGCGTATCTATTTTAGATCAACTTCATGTTCAGCTACTCGGGACTGCAAGTGTCATAGTGTGGACACTTATTATCTCTTATCTGTTGATCAAGCTTATTGACCAATGGGTTGGCTTAAGGGTCTCCGAACAAGATGAAATTGATGGTTTGGATATAGCAACGCATGATGAGCGAGGTTATAACTTAGATAATCTTCGCTAGTTCATTTCACTAAGCGTTGGGATATAAAGATAAGAGAACGTTTCTGTTCTCTTATCTGAACTCATAGGGATTGCATCAATCATGATAGGACGATAACGCGTATCTCGAATGGATGCATAGACGGTACCATCCTTAAAACCCTCTGGACTGGATTCAATAATTTCAATTTCTCGAGTCCTGCCGGTTTCATCGATAAAGTAGTCGGCTATGACAATACCTGGCAAACCTCTTTCATCCTCGGCATTGGTCAATCCTCTCTGATTGGGTCTTCTTTGTATTACTGGAACGGGCTCCGCAAACCATTCGGCTAGTATTTCTGGATAGCTACCATCTTCATTACGCAATACTTCCCAAGCCCTTAAATACTGATTTCCCCCATCCGTCACTCTGCTAAATGCGGTGTACCAGTCACCTAAGTCCCTATAGAGGAGTGCCTTTTCTACAGCATCGATGGTGTCAGGATTGCGACTGATAATTCTGTTAGCCCTTAAGAGATAACCCAGTCCATTCTGGTCATTAAATTGCTGTCTTCGGTAGCTTGTGCCAAGCTCTCGATAAGTTCTAATAATATTGGGGCTCTCCTCACCTTCATAGGCTCTTTGCATATCCAGTACCTGGATTAAAAGACCTCTACCTCGTTCCCACTGATTCACACCAAAAAACCAATCAGCATACTGATAAAGAAAATCAATCCTCTTGTCATAGTCATCGCTTGACGCTCTTCTTGCCAGTCTTAATGCCTCGTTTTGCATTGCTATCCCAGATTCAATATCCCCTCTCTGGATCAGTAAGTTGGACTGGTAACGCATGATCTCAAGTTGCACCTCATTTAAAAGCCCTAGCGTCCTTCTGGAGATAAGTCTTGCATCTTCAAAAGTAGTAAAGGCGGCTTGATAGTCCTCAAGGTCATAATAATTTGCTCCCATAGTTTGCAATGGGAATATATTTTTTTCTGAAAAAGACCCCTCAGCATTGTAGTTATACTCAATGACAACATAGAGTGACTCAATCGAGTCCTCATAGAGACCTAGGTTTCTCTGGATTATGGCAAGATCTTGCATGCCGTTGGCATACTCTTCACTCTCTTCACCAAACTCCATCATAAGCATTTCAGTCAAAGCAAATGCAATGGGATAGGCTTCAGCGAATGCATTTTCATTAATAAGATTAGCGAGCTCCTCTCGAGACTCTAAGATAGAGCGTAAATTAGTATAGATAATGCCATCCGTTTCATCCTCTTCGCTGTCACTCATCGGGAGTGGCTGAGCAAAGGTCATCGAATAACTTAGTAACAAAATTGGACCCATGATCCACCGAATCGGCTTAAATTTTTTGATATCGATTTTAGGTTTTTTCAGATTCATCACTATTTCTAATTCAGGATAGCAAACTCTAAGAAAAAGCACATTAAATTGTGTACGACTTTTCTTGAGAAGATCGCTAATTTATCTATAATACAAGTCAGAAATATGACAAATTTGTTATATAATTTATGACACACACATGAAGGGTTTTTACTACTTTCCAAAGTTACTGACACACCACCAATGAAACCCACCCAAACAGAAGGCACAGAGTATTTTCATCAGGTTGTAGATTGCCAATGGGCTTGTCCTGCTCATACTGATGTTCCAGAGTATATAAGACTGATCTCTCAGGGCAGGTATTCAGATGCCTATATGCTCAATCGCGAGAGTAATGTTTTTCCTGGTATTTTGGGTCGTGTCTGTGACAGACCATGCGAACCTGCTTGCAGACGAGGCAGGGTCGAAGAGAAGCCGGTTGCTATATGTCGTTTAAAACGTGTTGCAGCAGATAACAGAGATGATATTACAGACCGTTTGCCCAAGGCTCCTACTGAGAAAAATGGAAAAAAGGTGGCTCTGATTGGTGCCGGATGTGCCTCACTCACGGTTGCCAATGATCTCGCGCCATTAGGCTATGAGGTTGTTATTTACGAAGCGCTTGATAAGCCAGGTGGATTAATGCGGACGAACATTCCCTCATTCCGACTGCCTGCTAAGGTTCTTGATGAGGAGATGAACTATATTTTTGATATGGGCATTGATCTCAGATTAAATTCACCCATAAACAGTATGAAGGATCTTCTTGATGAGGGTTATGACGCAATTTTTGTTGGAAGCGGTGCGCCTAAGGGTAAAAATTTAAATATTCCCGGCAGGGATGAAGCATCCAATATCCATATTGGTATTGAGTGGCTCGAGTCAGTGGCCTTTGATCACATTGATACCATCGGCAAGAAGGTACTTATCATTGGTGTTGGTAACACCGCGATGGATTGCTGTCGTACCTCGCTTCGTCTGGGCGCTGAAAGCGTTAAGGTGATGGCAAGAAAACCCAGACAGTTCTTCAAAGCCTCCGATTGGGAACTTGAAGACGCTGAGGAAGAGAATGTAGAGATTGTCATTAATCATTCACCCAAGTCTTTTGTTCATGAGAATGGAAAGCTCGTGGGAATGATTTTTGAAGAGCTCGAGTATGACTTGGATGAGCAAGGCAATATTACAGAGACACGTGTCGTAGGTGAAAAAATGTTTGAGTGCGATGACGTGGTACTCGCCATTGGACAAGATAATGCGTTCCCCTGGATTGAGAAGGACATCGGCATTGAATTTGATAAGTGGGATGTGCCGGTGGTTGATGAAAAAACTTTTGAATCAACACTCAAAGGTGTGTTTTTTGGGGGCGATGCTGCTTTTGGCCCGAAAAATATTATCTGGGCTGTGGAGCATGGACATCAAGCAGCCATATCCATGCACAAACATTGCTACGCTGAAGACTTGAATGATCGATTGCCGAGAGGTGTTAATTTATCATCCGCCAAGATGGGTATTCATGAGTGGAGCTATAGCAATAACTTCGATGCCTCTGAAAGAAGGATTGTACCTAACGTTGAGCTTGTTGAGAGATTTAAAAAGCTTGATATTGAGGTTGAGCTCGGATTCACTGCTGAGCAGTTTGCGGTTGAGGTTGAGCGATGCCTGAATTGCGATTTACAAACGGTCTTTGAGCCAGATTTATGTATTGAGTGTGATGCCTGTCTTGATATCTGTCCGGTAGACTGTCTCACCATTACCCCTAACCAAGAGACCGAGGAGGAGCTTAAGAAAAACTTGCGCGCTCCTGTTCTCGATAAGAATGCCTTGCTCTATGTGTCTGAGCCTTTAAAACAAACTTCTCGCGTAATGGTCAAGGATGAAAATTTATGTGTCCATTGTGGTTTATGTGCTGAGCGATGTCCTACCGGTGCTTGGGACATGCAAAAGTCATGGATTAAATCCCCAAGGGCCTCCGATGATCCTAATATTGCTATCACACCATGTCAGATAAAGAAAACCGCCTAAATAATTTTGTCATTCGACTTGCGAATGTGAATGGTACCGGTTCTGCCAGTGCCAACAATCTATTGATGAAGTCCATTTTTAGGATGGGTATCCCGGTGACAGGAAAAAATTATTTTCCAAGTAACATTCAAGGTCTCCCGACCTGGTATGAAATTCGTGTGAGCGGTGATGGGTACCTTGCCAGAGCCGGTAGAACCGACATTATGGTAGCCATGAATGCCCAGACCTATGATCAGGATTTAAAGCAATTAGATGCTGGTGGCTATCTCATTTATGACTCTTCTTGGCCCAGAGAAAAACAGTTCACACGAGAGGACGTTACCGTTCTCGGCGTGCCCTTAGCAAAGATGTGTAATGAGGCCTTTACCAACCCAAGAGCCAGGATTCTCATGAAGAACATGGTTTATGTAGGCGTATTATCAGCGCTCTTAGAAATTGATGAAAAGGTCATCCATGCTCTGATTGAAGAGATGTTCGCTAAGAAAGAAAAATTAATTCCTGCGAATAAACAGGCCATTGCGATGGGTAAAGAATATGCGCTTGAACATTTTAATTGTCCATTAGACACCAAACTCAAAGCACTCGATAAAACGAAGAATCACATCATGATAGATGGCAACACTGCCTCTGGTTTGGGGTGCGTGTACGCTGGCGCTACGGTTGCTGCTTGGTATCCGATTACGCCATCCACAACTGTGATGGATTCCTTTAAGTCTTTCTGTAAGCAGTTTAGAGAGAACTCCGAAAGTGGCGAGAGGGATTACTGTATTATTCAAGCTGAGGATGAGCTTGCTGCGATTGGTATGGTTCTTGGAGCTTCTTGGAATGGTGCTAGGGCCTTTACTTCAACCAGCGGACCAGGGGTTTCGTTGATGGGAGAGTTCTTGGGTCTTGGATATTTCGCAGAGATTCCAGCGGTCTTAATTGATGTGCAACGTGTCGGCCCCTCAACCGGAATGCCTACTCGTACCCAACAATCGGACATTATGCCTGCGGCATTTGCCTCGCATGGTGACACAAAACACGTCGTTCTCTTTCCAGCCAATCCTAAGGAATGTTTTGAAATGGCCATTAACTCCTTTGACTTAGCCGAGAGACTGCAAACCCCGGTGATTGTTCTACAGGATCTCGATATTGGTATGAACGACTGGATGGTTGAAGAATTTAACTGGGACGGAGCCTACAAGCCTGATCGGGGTAAGGTTTTAAGCGAGAAAGAGCTGGAGGAAGCTGCCGCGTTTTATCGTTATCTTGATGTAGACGGTGATGGCATCGCAGCGAGATCTTATCCGGGCGTTCATAAAAAAGGCGCCTATTTCTTACGTGGCTCTGGTCACAATAAGTTTGGTGGTTACACAGAGAACTCTGATGAATATCAAGAGGTTCTCGATCGATTGCTTGTTAAGTGGGAAACGGCGAAGACCCTAGTTCCTAAGCCAGTTTTGACCAAAGCGAAAAAGAAGACCAAGATTGGTCTCATTTCCTCTGGCGGTTGTGATTATGCGGTGCTCGAGGCGATGGATAGGCTTGCAGCACAAAATATATTTATTGATTACCTTCGCGTTAAGGCGTTTCCATTTACTCAAGAGGTGGAAGCATTTATTGAGAGCCACGATCAGATTTATGTGGTTGAGCAAAACAGAGACGCTCAGCTTAAGAGTCTATTAACCCTTGAAACAAAGGCAACCAAGGATCAATTGATATCGATTTTAGATTATGCAGGAATGCCACTAGCAGCAAGAGTTGTGGTATCTGCGATTGATGAACATTTAGCTAAAGGAGCGGTGGCATGAGTTATATTGCCAAGCCAAAGATCATTCATGGTGGGTTGAGTCGCAATGAGCTTGGACTGACCATTAGAGATTATGAAGGCGGTCTCTCTACGCTATGCGCAGGATGCGGTCATGACTCAGTAACTGCGGCTCTGGTTCAGGCCTTTTTTGAATTAAATGTGCCTCCCCATATGGCAGCTAAGATCAGCGGTATTGGTTGCTCTTCTAAAACGACAGCATACTTCCTAGGAGGGTCACATGGTTTTAACTCAGTGCATGGTCGTATGCCATCGGTGGCGACCGGTGCACATGCAGCTCATGGTGGCTTGTCAGTGATTGGCATCTCAGGAGATGGCGATTCGTTGTCGATTGGCCTAGGTCAGTTTGGACATGCGGTGCGTAGAAATTTAGATATGTGTTATGTGATTGAGAATAACGGTGTCTATGGTTTGACCAAAGGACAATTCTCAGCCTCTGCTGACAAGGGATCAAAACTTAAAAAGGGTGATATCAATGAGCTACCTCCCCTTGATCCTGTTCAGATGGCTATTGTCCAGGGCGGAACTTTTGTCGCAAGAGGATTCTCAGGGGATAAAGAGCAGTTAGTGCCTTTATTAAAAGCTGCCATCGCGCATAAGGGATTTGCTCTCGTGGATGTGATCTCCCCGTGCGTGACCTTTAACGATCATACTGAATCTACAAAGAGTTATGCCCATACCCGTGAGTATTATCATCAGGCCGTGCATGTGGATTATGTTGAGCCCAGAGAGGAGATCAAACAAAAGTATAAAGCGGGCGAGGCAGTCACGGTTGATATGCATGATGGAGGCAGTGTCGTACTTAGAAAAGTATCAAAAGACTATGACCCAACTGATCGTGTATCTGCGTTACAGTACGTTAACACCCGAGCCTCAAAAGGAGAGATTGTCACCGGACTCTTGTTTATTGATGAGGACGAGCCAGATCTTCATACCATCAATAGAACGTCAAAGGTACCTCTTAGGGACCTGCCTTATGAGCAGTTATGCCCAGGCCAAAAAGGTATGGATAAGGTTAACGCTCGCTATCGTTAAGTCTCAACCTAGTCCATTCCAATAATAATTCTTGATGTTGCGCTATCCAACTATGATAGTAGAGGCCCTTTGGATTCTCTTCTACCGTCCTTAAAAAGCATTGCTTCTGATGACTTGTCAGTCTATCGAAGCTGAGCATATAAGTCTTAATAAGAAATACAAACCCTGATACCGAAGACAAATTTTCTCCAATCTCCTGATAGCCCTTACAAACCTGCCTCTCAAATCTGATGTAAAGATTATCTGTGTTTGCGGTGAATGACTCTCTCGGATCTGCTTGCGCGGGATGCCTAATCCACTCCGGTGATGTATTGATGCTAATAGCCCCAACGCGCTCAAAGCAATAATTTGATTCGATGATGGCCTTGATCATTTTTTTTGTACGCTCACCGTAAACAATATTTTTTATGTTAGGAACTTTTTCATGGACATGATCAAAGGAATTGCCCACAGCTCCCCAAGCATCCCAGCCATTTGGAAAGCAGATCGATGCCGCCTCAACCCAGTTGTTATCGCCCTCTTGACACACAATGACCACGTCCTCTTGCATGCATGAAGATAACACCGAGAAGGATCCCTCTTCTCTACCCATTAAAAGGCTCAGATCCGAGATCACATTTTTAATACAGACCTTATTATTTTCTTTAATAAAAAAGTTCTTATAATCTGTCTGCAGGCAATTTTTTTTATGCTCAATAAATTTCTCAAATTGTGAGTCTGATTGTATGATTCGATTTCTATGATCCTCTTCACTTGGTATGAATTTTCTGAGCCCCATTTGTGAGTTTGGGGCAATGGGATCCATGGGGAAGTAATCATAGGGATCATGATGCTCAAGCTTAAAAGAGGGAAGCATCAAGTTAGAAGAAAGGATTGACTTCAGCTTCCTCAGAAAATTGTATGTATCCGATGTTAGCGCCCGCACGTATACCAACGCCCACTCTCACGGGTACCACCGTGACATCAGCGCCTTGATGATAGGTCACACTGACACCGCCCACCACATAAACAGAACCCTCAACCCCGCCAAGGCGTGTGTAAAGGTCTGTGACGCGATCGGCACCGTAGATCAATATAAATACTCGGCTGGCATTGATACCAGTATCAACACCCACCGAGGGACCTCTCCAATAGATTTCTTGCGAGGATCCGTCTCTTAGATATATATCACCGCTTCCGTAACGCAGCCCTGCGCCCAGTGAGGCTGCAACCTCCTCACCCATGATATAGGCATCGGGCGGTCCCTGATCATTAATGACTCTGTTAATAACGTCCGCAGTATTCATGGCGCTTTGTCCAAACCATGCCTCTGCTTGTTGCAATACCGTATCAGGCTCATGCTGACCAATGATGGGTTGTGAAGGTTGATTTTCACTTTGGGTGACGCAGCCTGTGATAATAAAAAGCGAACAGAGGAAGATAATTTTTTTAGACATGCTCAATAGGTTTGATGATTAATAAGGCAATCATAATAGATTTGCCTTTGATGAAAAAGTTTTTTCATGATCAAGTAAAATTTTTTTTATTTCAGCCCCCCATGCAAATCCTCCAATCGACCCATCATTTTTTAATACCCGATGACAGGGTATGAGAATGAGGTAAGGATTTTTTGATACAGCCGTCCC
>JAYPDM010000031.1:0-11121 GCA_038125265.1 Gammaproteobacteria bacterium | reverse complement strand
TCCAAGGATCTTGCAAGAGCGCTATCAACAGTGAGCGTGAGAGTAGTCGAGGTCATCCCAGGTAAGCCCTATGTAGGCATTGAGATACCTAATGAGCAGAGAGAGATTATTACACTAGGCGAAATTATAAAATCAAAAGATTATGAAGAAATTGGCTCTGCTATGGCCATAGCTCTTGGAAAAGATATATCTGGTAATCCAGTTGTAGCGGATCTGGCAAAAATGCCACACCTACTGATTGCAGGAACAACAGGATCAGGGAAATCTGTAGGCATTAATGCGATGATCCTTAGCCTGCTCTACAAGTCAACCCCCAAGGACGTAAAGTTAATTCTAATTGATCCCAAAATGCTTGAGCTCTCAGTATATGATGGCATTCCAAACCTCTTTACAGAAGTTGTGACGGATATGAAAAAGGCAGCGGCAGCACTGAAGTGGTGTGTCGCAGAGATGGATAAGCGTTATAGATTAATGTCTCACCTAGGCGTTAGAAACTTAGCCGGATACAATAAAAAAATCAATGATTCCATCAGGGATAAACAGCCAATACTTGACCCTTTGTGGAAATCAACTGAGCAGCTAAGTGATGAGCCAAGGCATCTTGAGCCTCTTCCAAACATCGTCATTGTGATCGATGAATTAGCAGATTTGATGCTCGTTGTCGGTAAGGCAGTTGAGGAGCTGATTGCAAGGCTGGCACAAAAAGCCAGGGCCTCTGGTATACATATGATTATAGCAACTCAAAGACCGTCAGTTGATGTGATCACAGGTCTTATCAAGGCAAATATCCCCTCTCGGATTGCATTTCAGGTCTCGGCAAAGGTTGACTCAAGAACCATTCTCGACCAAATGGGAGCAGAGAGCTTGCTTGGAAACGGAGATATGCTTTATCTGCCCTCAGGAACATCCATACCCATGAGGGTTCATGGGGCATTCGTTTCTGATCAGGAAGTTCATCGAATAGTTAATGATCTAAAAAAATCTGGCAAGCCAGAATACAATGAGGCAATAACCACAGAGCCAGCACAGGGTGGTGATGAAGGATCTTTGGAAACTGACTCAGCCGAAGACGATCCGTTGTATGATCAGGCAGTTAAAGTAGTGACAGAGACAGATCGTGCCTCTATATCGTATGTACAGAGAAGATTAAAGATAGGCTACAACAGGGCTGCTCGTATTGTTGAAACCATGGAAGCTACAGGAGTTATTGCCAAAAAAGAGGGCAGCAACAACTATGAGGTTATAGCCGCATCGGCGCCAGATGAATAAAGCTCATGACTAGAGTCCCGATTATTCTCTTAAAGATTATTTTATTTAATCTTATTTTTTTTCAAAACATGCAAGCTAATACCATCGAAAGTATTATGAGCCTCACAGGAATTAATTATTCTGGAGTGTTAGAGATTACAAGTTTGATGGGAGAGCCGACCCAACAGATTGCCTCAATAAGTTTTGCTGATGGTACCTATTTTTCTGAAATAGGCCAGCCTGTTACCCAAACATTTTTGTTTAATTCTCAATGCCTTCTATTAAATGATCTAGAGCTTGAGCAGAGCTCGATATACTTTACCTCTGACATTATCAATACACCTTTTCAGGCGTTACTTTTTGATAGTGGTGACGACTTGTTGCAACAGATTGATAATAATCGCTATCTCCTAAATTTAGACGATGAGAACGTCAGTCAGGTTTTGCTGGAGAGGCAAGAATGGGCCTTATTAGGTCAGGTCATTCATACTGATCAAACTGTGTCCAATTTCCATTTAACGATTGATAGCGCTGAAACAATTTTTAGTGATGATTTTGAGGAAAATCTAAACAATCTAGAGCAAGATATTGCTCCCTCTAATTTTCAAATTGAGACTTATGATGCAACAGATGGAGCCTGCTATTTTTAAATAAAAATATGAATTACAGGATTTTTTTTTATTTTTATACTTTGCTTATCCTTTTCCTGATGACTTATCCTTTTGTCTCAACTGGCAATGAGTTTTCTAACATTGATAAGTGGATTCATTTTTTAATATTTTTTGTATACAGCTTTCTGGCCGGGAAGGCATTTATGAATTTAAGTAATTTATTGCTTATTGGCCTATTAGCCATCTACGCAGCTATGCTAGAGCTTGGCCAGGGACTTTTAAGCTACAGAGCTTTTGAGGCGCTCGATTTAATTGCAAATTTCGCAGGCATCTTGACGGGAAGTTTCATGCTATATGTATTAAAATTTCTGAAAACTAGAAACTAAAGATGATTGATATAAAGTTATTAAGAGAGAATATAGAGCTCGTGAAGAAAAATCTTCATAAGCGAAATTATCAATTTGATGAGAGTAATTTTTTAAAGCTTGAATCCAATAGAAAGGAGATTCAAGTTCAGCTTGAATCTTCCAGAAAGAATAAAAAAGAACTATCTAATGAATTTGCGAGAGCTGCAAAAGAGGGAGGTTCATTAGATGCATTGAAGAAAAAAATTTCTTCAATCGATGCTCTGATCGAGGAGCATGGACTGACACTAAATAAAATTAAAATTGAGCTTGATGCATTCCTATTAGATCTTCCTAACTTAATTGATGATGATGTGCCCATAGGTAAATCAGAAAACGATAATCAAGAAATGAGAAAGGTAGGTGAACCTGAGTCCATCGCTCAAGCGATGGATCATATTGATATTGGTAATAAATTTAACCTAATTGATTCTGATGCGGCAGCAAGTCTCTCAGGCTCAAGGTTTTCTTTATTAAAGGGTGGAGTCGCGCGGCTACATCGTGCGCTTACGCAGTTTATGCTGGATACACACGTTGAGCATCATGGTTACACTGAGGTCTACACTCCCTATATGGTTAAGTCAGAGATTTTGACAGGCACCGGTCAGCTACCTAAGTTTGAGGAGGACCTTTTTCAGCTTAAAGAAAAAGATCTTTATCTTATTCCAACGGCAGAAGTCCCGCTAACGAACCTTCTTCGCGATAAGATCACAGATCTTAAAGATTTGCCGGTCAAATTTGTAGCTCACACACCGTGCTTCCGCTCTGAGGCAGGAAGCTATGGCAAGGATACACGAGGACTGATTCGACTGCATCAATTTGAAAAAGTTGAGCTCGTACAAATTGTTCACCCTAAGGATTCAGACGAAGCGCTTGAGGAGTTAACAGGTCATGCAGAGAAAATTTTACAATTACTGAAATTGCCTTATCGGGTCATGAAGCTTTGCTCGGGAGACATTGGATTTAGTGCCGCAAAGACCTATGACTTGGAGGTATGGCTACCTAGCCAAGATACCTATCGAGAGATATCCTCATGCAGTAATTGCAGAGACTTTCAAGCAAGAAGAATGAGCGCCCGATTCAAAGATGAATCATCAAATACTCAACCACTGCATACGCTGAACGGTAGTGGTCTGGCAGTGGGGAGAGCCATGATCGCCGTTTTAGAGAATTACCAGCAGCCCGACGGTTCGGTTAGGATTCCTGAGGTTCTTGTTCCCTATATGGGAGGGATAGATCAGATCAATTAGCTTTTGATCTTGTAACCTGTTTTAAAAATCCAGAAAATCACCCCAACACAAAATAACAAAAAGAATACAGTCATAATAAAGCTCAGTACGATATTGACATCTGCGTTCCCGTAAAAGGACCACCTAAAACCGCTGACCAGGTAAACAATAGGATTTAAAAGTGCAATTTTTTGCCATAGCTCTGGCAGCATGCTTATCGAATAAAAAGTTCCACCCAAAAAAGTTAAGGGGGTAATAATCAATAAAGGGATTAAATGTAAACGATCAAAACCATCAGCCCAGATCCCCACAATAAAACCAAAAAGGCAAAATGAGACGCTCGTGAGAATTAAAAAGCCTAGCATCCAGAAAGGATGCAAGATCTCAATATCTACAAATAAATGAGCAGTTAAAAGAATAGTTAAGCCTAAAACAATAGATTTGGTCGCAGCAGCACCCACATAGCCAATGGTAATCTCGAGAAATGAAATAGGTGCTGAGAGTATTTCATAAATAGTACCTGTGAACTTTGGAAAATAAATACCAAAAGAGGCATTGGAGGTGCTCTCTGTGAGGACAGAAAGCATCATGAGCCCAGGAACAATAAATGCTCCGTAGCTAACGCCTCCAATATCGGTAATTCTTGACCCGATAGCCGAACCAAAAACTATAAAAAACAGACACGTTGAAATTACTGGAGAAATCAGAGACTGTCCAAGCGTTCGGAGTGCTCGATTCATCTCATAAACATATATTGCTTTAATACCAATTAGATTCATTTTGTTTTAATAATATTCACAAAGATATCTTCTAAGGAGCTTTCCATAGATTTTATGTCTTTAATTTTAATATGACTCGCTTGAAGGATGAGCAAGAGCTCCTTAAGTGCATCAGGATTCACGTTTAGATTGTAATTGTAGTGAAGAGCTTTTTTATCAGCATCATAAAGAACTCCCAATTTATTTAAATCTTGGGGTAGGTGGTCTAGAGATTCATCAACTTCAATTTCAATGGTTTTTTGTCCCAAGGTCTTCATGAGGGCATTTTTATTATCAACAAGGATGAGCTTTCCATCATTGATAACACCTACTCGATCAGCCATAAGCTCAGCTTCCTCAATGTAGTGTGTGGTTAGGATAATCGTGGTCCCTCTTTTTTTGAGATCCTTCACTAATTCCCACATAGACTGCCTAAGCTCAACGTCAACGCCTGCCGTTGGCTCATCTAAAAAAAGAATCTCGGGTTCATGGGAAAGCGCTTTTGCTATCAGCAGACGTCTTTTCATTCCGCCGGATAGGAAGCGAATTTGACTATCTTTTTTGTCCCACAGCGAGAGACTTTTGAGCACCTGCTGCAAGTAATGATCATCTCTTCTTTTTCCAAAAAGCCCTCTGCTAAATTTAAGCGTTGCCCAGACGGTCTCAAATGCCTCGGTACTGATTTCTTGCGGGACAAGCCCTACGATTGAGCGAGTGCATTTGTAATGATTAACATTATCTTGCCCATTGATCTCAATGGTACCTGATGTAATCTTAATGGTTCCACAGATGCAGCCAATCAGTGTTGTTTTCCCAGCACCATTTGGACCGAGCAAGGCAAAGATCTCACCCTTGTGGATATCTAAGTTGATATCCTTGAGCGCAATAAAATTTTCAGCATAAACTTTGCTGACATTTTGTATTGAAATAGCTGGGCTCATGGTTCTGATATCAAATGCGGGAGTCTCATTTTAGCTTAACTAACCCATGAAGACACAATTAAAATGATGGCGTTGATGTTGAAAAAAATTGTATTACAATATGACAATCGTTTTTTCATTTTTAAAGGATTCATATGAGTGTTCCACATCTAATAGTTCACGACAAAGCTGACAACGTGGGTGTTGTCGTTGTCGAAGGAGTTGAGGCCGGTAACGATCTCTTTTGCGTTGTCACTGAGGATAACAGTGACTTTACTATAAAAACCAATCATGACATTCCGATAGGTCATAAGGTTGCATTGCAAGATTTTAAAGAGGGCGATACCGTCATCAAGTATGGCGAGGATATCGGCAAAATAGTTCAAGATGTCGCAAAAGGCGATCATATTCATACACATAATTTAAAAACAAAAAGGTGGTAGGCACAGATGAGTAACTTAGATAGTTTTTTTGGTTTCAGGAGAGAGAATAATCGTGTCGGTGTAAGAAATTATGTTGCCATACTGCCAGTTGATGACATTTCAAATGCTGCCTGCGAGGCCGTCGCGAATAATATTAAAGGCACGATAGCATTGCCGCACTCATACGGCAGGCTCCAATTTGGAGAAGACTTAGATCTTCACTTTAGAACCATCATCGGTACCGGTGCGAATCCTAATATTGCAGCATGTGTTGTCATTGGTATTGAGCCGGATTGGACAAAAAAGATAGTCGATGGCATTGCCGAAACCGGTAAGCCCGTAGCAGGCTTTTCAATCGAGCAGCATGGAGACATCGCGACAATCGCAGCAGCCTCTCATAAGGCTAAAGAATTTGTGCATATGAAGTCAGGGCTGCTAAGAGAGGAATGTGATATCTCTGAGCTTTGGGTTGCAACCAAGTGCGGAGAATCAGATACCACCTCCGGTCTTGCTGCGTGTCCTGCTGTAGGGAACATGTACGATAAATGGATCCCAAAAGGTATCTACGGCTGCTTTGGAGAGACCACTGAAATCACAGGCGGTGAGCATCTTTGTAAAGAGAGAGCCATCAGCCCTGAAATTGGTGAAAAATTTATGGCAACATGGCAGGCCTACCAAGACGAGGTGGTTGAGCCCTATAAGACCTCAGACCTCTCAGACAGTCAGCCTACCAAAGGGAATATTGCCGGTGGACTGACCACCATCGAGGAGAAGGCTCTAGGTAACCTACAAAAGATTGGTAAGGAAGTGAAGTACATCGATGTGCTAGGCCCAGCAGAAGCCCCTAAGAGCGGACCGGGTCTCTATTTCATGGATACCTCATCCGCAGCGGCAGAATGTAATACGATTCAGGCAGCCGCTGGTTACGTGGTGCATTGCTTTCCAACTGGACAGGGTAACATCATCGGAAATCCGATTATGCCTGTGATCAAGATTACCGGTAACCCAAGGACCGTACGCACTATGGGCGAGCATATCGACGTCGATGTCTCTGGTATCGTTAAGCGCGAGATGAGCATGAGTGAGGCAGGTGACAAGCTGATGGAGTGCATCATCCGCACCGCAAACGGGACGCTTACCGCGGCCGAGGCACTGGGTCATGTCGAGTTTGTCATGACCAAGCTCTATAGAAGCGCGTAAACTCTTTTGTACAAAGAAAGGACATACGAGCTCTTTTCATATGCTTGGCTAGTCCTTCTCATATACATATCAAGTCCCGCGCTAGGGATAGCCTCTGGCGCTGCGCTTACGGTTTTTCTCAATCGACAGTTATTCCCTAAAGGAAAAAATTGGGGCAAGTTGCTCCTGCAGACTGCTATCGTATTGATTGGATTCAATCTCGACGCTGTTAGCATGTGGACTCTAAGTAAGGACTATATCGGTGTCGTCGCGATACTGGTGGTTCTGGTCATATCACTCGGTTTATTTTTTGGAAAGCTGTTTAGAGTCGAATCCACGATCGCAAGACTGATTGCGACAGGGACAGCTATTTGTGGTGGTACTACTGTCGTCACGCTCGCGCCTATCATGAAGGCAAGGGCCGATCAGGTAGCCCTAACGCTTGCGATCATTTTTGGTTTTAATATGATCGCACTCCTGCTTTTTCCATGGGTAGGTCAGCAGCTCGGGATGAGTGAGCTTCAGTTTGGTGTTTGGTCTGCGCTCTCTATCCATGACACTAGCTCGGTAGTAGCGACAGCTGCCGTCTACAGTGATAATGCCGCATCGATCGCAGCAACCGTAAAGCTAGGAAGGACGCTCTGGCTAATCCCCATGGCCATCATCTTTAGCTTTTTATATAAGGAAAAAGGTACCAAGGTAAGTATCCCGCTCTTTATCATCTTCTTTATCCTTGCCTCTTTATTGGGCACTTTAATCAAGAGCTTTGAGATCTTGCCCGACATAACCTTTGATGTTGCAAAATCCGTGTCAAGGGCATTTCTGGTCCTCGCTTTATTTTTTGTAGGAACCGAGTGTACGCGAGAGACCATAAAAAATATAAAGGGCGCCTTCGTATTACAGTCATTGACGCTTTGGATTATGGTTGTGGCTGTGACTCTCACATACGTGATGACACAGGTAAACTAAGTTTATTTTCAGATAGTTATTAACTTTCTCATTTGGTACGATTGAGTTTTAGTTTTATGGGGGGTAAAGCTTTGAAGCGATTGACTACTTTAATTCTGTATACGCTCTTCAGTGCAACTCTTATTGCAGATCCAATACCTGAAGGCGCTCGATTTGAAAACATGGAGGTTGTCGGTTACATCGATGCCGCTGACTCATCGCCTTTTAAGCTCACGTTATATGAGCACGAGGGAAGATGGCTCATGTATACATCTAATTTTTTCCATCGTGGTTGGTCTATCTTTGACGTCACCGATCCCGCTGACCCATTAACCTTAAAATTTATACCTGGCGCTGACAATACCTCCTCATGGCAGATCGATCTGGCCGATGACAAATTAATCACCTCCTATGATCAGCTCTCAAGGGGTTGGGGTGGCGACCCTGATCGAGCGCATGCCGAGGAGGCGATACTGATTTGGAGCCTGGATGATCCATACAATCCTGAGGTGATCGGCCGCTTTATCACAGGAGGTGGCACCCACCGTAACGGTTACCCTGGTGGCGATTTGGTTCACTTAGCATCTGGACTCCCCGGCTACAACGGTGATGTTTACCAGGTCGTAGATATTTCGGATCCATCACATCCAGTCGAGGTGGGAAGATTTGCTCCCGAGGGCATGGCAGAGGTGGATGAGGTACCCTACGATCAGGCGCGTCTCCATGGCCCAGCCCAGATCCGAGGCGACACTGCTTTCCTATCCTTTGGTGGAGCTGGTGCGATCATCGCCGATGTCTCAGATTACTCTAATATTAGAGAGATCAGCCGCCTAGACTTTGGTCCGCTATTTGGCCCGACGCACCTTTCCGTGCATACCGTATTACCATACCTGGAGCGTGATCTATTATTAGTGAACAGCGAGGCGATAAACGAGGAGTGCAATGAGGCATTAAACTTTGCGGGGCTCGTTGATATCAGTGATCTTTCCAGCCCAAGATTAATATCGAATCTTCCGCTTCCTCAGCCTCCAGAGGGCGAGCCCCTGGATTATTTTTGTTCAAAGGGTGGAAGGTTTGGTCCCCATAATCAAAATGAACTGCAATACAACCCGCTGGTTAAGCAGCAAGATGACCTCTTATACTTGACCTACTTTAATGCGGGCTTACGTGTCTATGACATCTCGGTCGCACGAAACCCACAGGAGGTCGGATGGTTCTTGCCACCTGACCCGACTGAGCGTCGAGGGCCGCTCCCAAGGGGCGCGCTCGTGGCACAGAGTGAGGATGTGCTCGTTGACACGAGAGGGTATATTTATGTAAGCCACAAGAACCAAGGTATATGGATTTTAAGGTATACCGGAGAATAGGAGAAACAATGAACGACTTAAAAAATATAACGATGATAGCGCTAAGCCTTTTTGCTTTTTCGGCGCACGCGCAGATGGACTTCTCGCAGGTGCAGATACAGACCACGGAAGTGGCCGAGGATCTATACATGCTCGTCGGCGCGGGCGGCAATCTCTCACTCTCGGTGGGGGATGACGGTGCGTTCCTGGTCGACGATCAGTACGCCCCTATGAGCGATAAGATATTAGCCGCGATCGCTGAGGTGACCGACCAGGATATTCGGTTTCTCATTAATACGCACTTTCATGGCGATCATACCGGCGGCAATGAGAACATCGGCGCAACGGGTGCCCTGATCGTTGCCCATGAGAACGTCCGACAACGACTCAGCACGGATCAGTTTAGGGCGATCTTCAATCAGACGATTCCTGCATCACCCGAAGGCGCGCTCCCTGTCGTGACCTTTTCAGAGGAGATCAATTTCTATTGGAATGACACCGAGGTCAGAATCTTTCATGTTGAAAATGCCCACACCGACGGCGATGCGATTGTGACTTATCCTGAGAAAAATATAATTCACATGGGCGATGTGTTCTTTAATGGTTTCTATCCGTTTGTTGACGTCTCGAGCGAGGGTACTCTTGACGGCTACATCAGGGCAGTCAGTCAGGTACTTAGCCTACCCTTTGTCAATGATGACACCAGAATCATCCCTGGGCACGGACCGCTCGCGACACCTGCCGACCTCGAGACCTATCTGAACATGATGATGACAGCACGCAATCGAATCAATGCATTGATCCTGCAACAGCTCTCCGAGGACGAGGTGGTCGCCAGGGACCCGATGTCAGACTACCACGAGCAGTGGGGAGGCGGCTTCATGAACGGTGAAAACTTTACCCGACTCGCCTACCAGAGCCTGGCACACGCGCATTAATCTTTAGGGTATAAAGGTGGTCGAGACCGAGATGTCTTGACCGCCGATGCCCTCGTAGCGGGTCGTGTAGGTCACGGGCTCGGTCACCAGGATCGGTGGCATATAAGAACCCGAACTAATGACATCTCCCGCGCTCAAACTCAACCCCTCGCGTCTTAACTCGTCAATGACGACCATCACGCCATTGAGGGGGTTCTCGCCAAGGTAGGATCCCGGCTGGTCGGCGAGTATGTTTCCGTCTTGATCAAAAAAAGTAACGCGCATGCTCTCAAGGCTATCCAAAAATGCTTGGCTGTTCTCAACCTGAACGCTCTCTCCGATCACCCCCCACCTTGCCATAATATTTGCTGAGTGCATAAGATAGGCATTGGCAGGGTTGTTGACAAAGGTTGGGGCAAGCGTCTCGATGAAGGCATAGACCCGATCTAGATAGGGCAGCGCCTCGAGGAGTGTCGTCGCCTGCATGATCCTGGGATCCTTCACGGTGACTAAAAAATCAGGCTCGGTAATGATGACCTGCGCGGACGACAGTGAGAACGGATCACCGCTCATCATCATCATCCCCTCGTAGAGGGCTCCCACCATGGGCCGATCGACCCCATCGAGGGCCGCATTAATCGGATCAAGTCCCACCACCTTATAGCCGATCCTTGGGAGTTTGGTATCTAAGAGTTCCCATATGCTTGCACGAATGGTCCGCGCCTGGTCCATGTCATTGATGAGGTTACGGTAGCAGTCAAGATTGTCAATCTGACCCCTGGTATCCCATGCCTCCTCAAAATCATGAATCCATGTTGACTCTGAGCATTCTTGCGCGAGCAGGGGGCTAAGACTTGTAAATAGGAAGGCAATGAGTAGAAGTGGCTTCATACGGGTGTCCCTTGGGTTATTTTTATACTGTATTTAAACATGTAAGCCATTGAAAAATCATAATAAAATTTTCATGTTGTTTAAAGGTTACAAATTCTAACTTTTACTGAAAAAAAGTATATTTTTTATTTCTTCATTTTTTATTTTGGGAGTACATTTTTCGTTAAGGCGGCTCTTAGTTTGGGGCTGCTTTTTTTGTGGATGATTACTTTGGTATGAAGCCACATAAACTACGTAGTTTATTTCTA
>JAYPDM010000030.1:0-11191 GCA_038125265.1 Gammaproteobacteria bacterium | reverse complement strand
ACCCCATGCACCCTCGAGCTCAGAAGAGGAGATGACTATACTGTTTTAATTGAGCTTGATGGATATCAATCTATTGAAACTTCGGTTATCTCTCAAAGATCTGACGAAAACAGAGGTTCGACTTTTGGTAGTTATATGTATGCCGGTCTTCAGGGAATAGCTGTTGACATGGCTACTGGGGCACTAAATGAACTAGTCCCTAACCCACTGCATGTCGATTTAGAGCCTATTGATGATTAAATTTTAAAAGGTACGTCATATGAAAAAAATTAGCCTACTTATTTTTGTTACTGTTTTAATATCTTGTTCAAACCAAAACACTACCGAAGTTAATGAGACTCAAATAATTGAAGACCTGCATAGTTATATTTCAGAGCTTTCTCAGGATTCTTTTTTGGGGAGGGGGCCTGCTACCGAGGGAGAGGTATTGACCCTTAGCTTGCTGGAGCGACACTTTTCAGGGCTCAACATTTTGCCAGGAAACAATGGCTCCTATCTGCAAGAAGTCTCGGTGACTGAATCGACAGTCATTAACAATCCAACCTTAGAAATAAGAGGTGATAACTTTGCTGCGAGTTATCGTTATGGCGATCAGGTTATGTTGGGTACGGAGAGACAAGTTACAAGCTCAGATCTTATTGACAGCGAAGTTGTATTTATCGGTTATGGGATAAATGCTCCGGAGCGAGACTGGAATGATTATGAAGATTTTGATGCCAGGGGAAAAACAGTCATTGTGATGGTTAATGATCCTGGCTATAGAACTCAGGATCCAGCCGTCTTTAATGGCAATCGAATGACTTATTACGGGAGATGGACCTACAAGTATGCTGAGGGCGCACTGCAAAATGCAGATGCCGTACTTATTATCCATGAGACTGGCGCCGCGGCTTACGGATGGAATGTTGTTCAGAACAGCTGGTCAGGGCCTCAAATCTCACTGACAGACGACAATCAGAATCTTGATAAAAGCCAAGTCATAGGATGGCTGAGCTACGAGGTGGCCAGTGAGCTCTTTAATCAGGCTGGTTTTGATATGGAAGATGAGATAAGTAAAGCGGCCAATGGTAACTATGCGCCTCTCTACCTCTCTGATTTACAAGCGTCGACCCACATAGAAAACACAATTAGAACATCATCCTCAAATAATTTTATTGCCTTAATAGAGGGAACAGACAGGCCTGATGAGACGATCATATATTCAGCCCACTGGGATCATTTAGGGCAAGACCTTGCACTTGACGGAGACAATATCTATAACGGGGCCATTGATAATGGAACCGGAACGGCTGCGCTTATGGCCATTGCCAAATTATTTGCTGAGGGGACGCCTCCAGAGCGCAGTATTGTTTTTCTTGCGGTGACTGCGGAGGAGTCAGGACTCCTGGGATCACAGTGGTACGCAGAGCATCCCATATTCCCTGTGGCAACAACCGTTGCAAACATTAATATGGACGGACTGAATGTCTATGGCCCAATGCGAGATGTTGTGGTGGTTGGCGATGGAAGCAGTGAGCTTGAGAATTATTTGTCGGATTTAGTTGATTTGCAGGAGGGCAGGTATGTGACCTCCGAGCCATATCCAGAGAGGGGCTACTACTATCGCTCAGATCATTTTAATTTTGCCAGGATTGGTGTTCCTGCCATCTACTTTGAATCCGTAAAAGATCATTTTGAATACGGTCAAGAATACGGTGAGCAAATGCAACAGGCCTGGAATTCTAATATTTATCACTCACCCAGGGATGAGTATGACCCAGAGTGGGATTTATCTGGCCTATTGTTGGATATTGAGCTTTATCATGGCTTGGGCGATGTCCTAGCAAATGATACAGTTTTTCCAAATTGGTATGAGGGCAATGAATTTAAGGCCATCAGAGATGCTACAGCAGGCGAGCGTATCAGATAATTCTTAGGTATAATGTCATGTTTTCGCGAGAGTGGCGGAATTGGTAGACGCACTGGATTTAGGTTCCAGCGGGGCAACCTGTGAGAGTTCGAGTCTCTCCTCTCGCACCATTCCTAAGGATGTTAAATGACAAACGATAAAAAATTCGATCTAAAAAAAGTTACCGTAAAAAAAGGGAAAGCCCTTGAGAGAACTCTCTCCGTATCCCTTGGATATGACTTGGTCAATCAAATCATCGAACGTAGGATGGCAAAGCTTAGCAAGACGGTCAAATTAAAAGGGTTCAGACCCGGGAAAGTTCCAAGACGCGTCTTGGATCAATACTATGCAGATCAGGTAAAATTTGAGTCTGAAGAGGAGCTTGTACGGGAGACCATTGGCTTAGCATTCAAAGAGCAAGATATCAATCCTGCTGGCATGCCGACGATCGCTTCCATGAATAAAAATAATGATACGTTTGAATACACCATTAGTTATGAGGATTATCCTGTAATAAAGCTTAAAGGTATGAATAGGTTGAAGCTTGCAAGAGTCAATGCAGCAGTAGAGGATGAAAATATTCAAGAAATGCTCAATAGACTGCAAGAGCAGAAAGCAACTTGGACAAAGGTAGATAGGGAAGCTCAGCTTGAAGATAAGATAAATGTCAACTTTGAGGGGCGAATTGATAATGAGGTATTTGAAGGAGGAAAAGCTGAAAAAGTAGATATGCTGCTGGGCAAAAAACAGCTTATTGAGGATTTTGAGAAAGGACTAATTGGAATAAAGTCTGGCGAGTCTAAAACAATCGCAGTTAAGTTTCCTGATGACTACCCTGCCGATCAGTTAAAGGGTAAAAATGCAGAATTTTCTGTCACTTGTCATTATGTCGAAGAAAAAAGCTTACCCGATCTAGACGCGGAATTTCTTGAGTCGATTGGTTTTAAGGATAAAACAATGGACGATCTTAAAAATGAAATAAGAGATAATCTTGAAAAGGAGCTCAAGGTTAACTTATCGCAAATAAATAAAAAAAGAGTCTTTGATATTCTTCTTGAAAAAAATAAATTTGATACACCACAAACATTGGTACAGGAAGAGATTCAAGCGCTTGAGAAAGATTTCAAATCCCGACAGGGCTTGAAGGAAGAGGACAGTCTACCTGAAGATGTTAAATTTGATGAGGTTGCGAAAGAGAGGGTAGATCTGAGCCTGATTTTGCAACAGATCGTCAAGGATAAGGATATGAAGGTTGAGGAGTCGGATATTGAGGCGAAACTGGAAGAAATTGTCTCGGTTTACCCAAATAGCGACGATATGAAACGAAATTATCGCAATAATCATCAATTAATGGGACAGCTTGAGTCGCAAATTTTAGAGGAAAATATCATAGATTATGTATTTTCTGAGGCAAAGACATCTGAGGAAAAATTGTCTTTTGATAAAGTTATGAATTATAAAGAAGGTTAACAATGCATATTGATGAGAAAAACTTAAATCTAGTACCCATGGTGATTGAGCAGACATCGCGGGGTGAGAGAGCTTTTGATATTTATTCACGCCTCCTTAAAGAGCGGGTCATATTTATTGTTGGACCGATTGATGACTACATGGCCAATGTTGTCGTCGCACAGTTATTATTTCTTGAGTCTGAGAATGCAGAGAAGGATATTTGTCTCTACATAAATTCCCCAGGAGGAGTAGTAACTTCGGGTCTTTCAATTTACGATACCATGCAATTCATTAAGCCTGATGTGAGTACCATTTGTATTGGACAGGCAGCGAGCATGGGCTCTCTTTTATTAGCGAGTGGAGCCAAAGGTAAGCGATTTTCTCTCCCTCACTCAAGAGTGATGATTCATCAGCCCAGTGGCGGCTTCCAAGGTCAGGTGAGTGATATTGAAATTCATGCTAATGAAGTCATCAAGTTAAAACGAAAGCTTAATGAGATAATGTCAAAGCATACTGGCCAGCCAATCGAGCAAGTAGAAAAGGATAGCGATAGGGATAACTTTATGGATCCGCAAGCTGCCCTTGAATACGGAATAATTGACTCTATACTTAATACTAGAGACTAATATATGGAAGATAACAGCACAAACGGAAAGGTACTTTACTGCTCTTTTTGCGGTAAGAGCCAGCATGAGGTTAAAAAGCTCATAGCAGGCCCGTCTGTCTTTATTTGTGACGAGTGCGTTGACTTATGTAATGACATTATTGAAGAAGAGGTCATTGAAGATGTTGAGTTTCAGGATAAGTCGTTACCAAAGCCAAAACAAATTCTTGAGGAACTTGATCATTTTGTCATCGGCCAAGATCTAGCAAAGAAAGTTTTGTCTGTTGCCGTTTATAACCACTACAAACGCCTTGCGCAGCAATCCAGTAAAAACAAAGTTAAGGATGAAGTTGAACTTTCAAAGAGTAACATACTTTTAATCGGGCCCACGGGTTGCGGTAAAACCCTCTTGGCCGAGACCTTAGCGAGACTTCTTGATGTTCCCTTTGCAATTGCCGATGCAACTACTTTAACTGAAGCCGGTTACGTCGGTGAAGATGTTGAAAACATTATTCAAAAATTATTACAAAAATGCGATTACGATGTTGATCGTGCAGAAACAGGGATCGTTTATATTGATGAGATTGATAAGATTTCAAAGAAATCCGATAACCCATCCATAACCAGAGATGTCTCAGGTGAAGGAGTACAGCAGGCGCTTCTCAAATTAATTGAGGGTACGGTTGCCTCGGTTCCTCCTCAAGGCGGAAGAAAGCATCCTCAGCAAGAATTTTTGCAAGTCGACACCTCTAAGATACTTTTTATTTGTGGGGGTGCTTTTGCCGGTCTCGACAGAATTATTCAGAATAGATCAAAAAAAACTGGAATTGGATTTGTCGCTGAAATTAATGATGAATCAAAGAAAGAAGCTATCAAAGATCTTTTAAAGGATGTAGAGCCTGAGGATCTAGTCAAATACGGTCTGATACCTGAATTCGTTGGTAGACTCCCTGTTGTTGCAACCCTCGAAGAGCTTGACAAAGAGGCCTTGGTGCAAATTCTCCAGGAGCCAAAGAATGCACTTATTAAGCAGTATCAAAGACTTTTCGAGATTGAAGAGGTTGAGCTGGAGTTCAGGGAAGAGGCCATTGAGGCTATCGCAGAGCTTGCCATGAAAAGAAAAACAGGCGCCCGTGGATTAAGAACAGTCCTTGAGAAAACTTTGCTCGATACCATGTTTGATATCCCATCTACGGAAGATGTAAAACGAGTTATTGTTGATGAGGCTGCCGTGAAGGGTGACAGCAAGCCCTTTCTTGTTTATGACTCCGAAAGTAAAAAAGCCTCTAAGAAAAAGACCTCCTAGTTCTTGAAATTCTTTTTTTTGTCCTCATGTTATAGTTGAGAAATATTATGACAAAAGATATGCAAACTAATTTTTTACCCCTTAGGGATATTGTAGTTTTCCCTCATATGGTGGTCCCCCTATTTGTAGGGAGAAAAAAATCTATTGAAGCATTACAAAGATCAATGGATTCAGATAAAAGAATTTTTTTGGTCACCCAAAAAGATCCTGCTCATGAAAGTCCAAAATTTCAAGATCTTTATTCGACAGGTACGGTTGCCGAAATACTTCAATTGGTAAAGTTGCCAGACGGTACAGTTAAAGTTTTGGTTGAGGGAATTGCAAGAGCAAGGCTCATAGATATGGATGATTCGATCAACTACGTAGCCCATATTGAGAATATCCATATTGAGTTTGAACAAGATAACAAAAAAGAGAAAACACTTATACGTTCATTGCTCGGATCCTTTGAACAATACCTTAAGCTAGGCAAGAGAATACCCATGGAAATATTGAACTCTGTGAGTAATATCTCAAATTCCGATAAGCTAACAGACGTCATCGCCGCTAATCTTATTTTAAAGATTACGGATAAACAAAATTTGCTTGATGAAACGGATTCAGTTGAAAGAATGAGCCTACTGATGAACTTCATAGAGAGCGAGATTGAGGTTCTGGAGATAGAGAAAAAGATAAGGGGACGTGTAAAGGCTCAGATGGAGAAAACTCAAAGAGAGTACTATCTCAATGAGCAAATGAAGGCTATTCAAAAAGAGCTTGAAGATATTGATGAGACGCCCAATGAAATTGCTGAGCTATCAAAAAAAATTGAAGACGCAAATATGCCAAAGAGTGTCTCAGAAAAAGCAAACAATGAATTAAATAAATTAAAATTAATGTCGCCTATGGCGGCAGAAGCAACCGTTGTAAGAAACTATCTTGATTGGTTAATTAAATTACCATGGACAAAAAAGACAAAGGTTCTTAAAGATATCAAAAAGGCAGAGCTGGTACTTGATAAAGACCATCACGGCCTTGAGAAAGTCAAAGAGAGAATTTTGGAGTACCTAGCAGTGCAACAACGTGTCTCAGAAATGAAGGGACCTATTCTATGCCTTGTCGGACCTCCGGGAGTCGGTAAGACCTCTCTGGGTGAGAGTATCGCCAGGGCCACAAATCGTAAGTTTGTTCGAATGTCTCTCGGTGGAGTGAGGGACGAGGCAGAAATTCGAGGTCACCGAAGAACTTACATAGGCTCCATGCCAGGAAAGATCATTCAGAATCTCGTAAAGGCTAAATCAAATAACCCTCTATTTTTATTGGATGAGGTTGATAAGATGGCGATGGACTTTAGGGGAGATCCAGCATCAGCGCTCCTAGAAGCTTTAGATCCTGAGCAAAATAATGCCTTTGGGGATCATTATTTAGAGGTGGATTACGATCTAACTCAAGTTATGTTCGTTTGTACTGCAAATTCTCTAAATATCCCTCCAGCGCTCCTTGATAGGATGGAGGTCATCCGATTGCCTGGCTACACAGAAATTGAAAAAATAAATATCGCAAAAGAACATTTATTATCAAAGCAGATCAAAAATAATGGCCTGACAAGGTCTGAGATTTCAATTACCGATGCCGTTCTAAAAAATATAGTCAGACATTACACCAGAGAGGCTGGCGTTAGGGGGCTAGAAAGAGAATTAGCTAAAATCTGCAGGAAGGTAGTAAAACAAAGACTCGGTGCTAAAGATGAGAAGCCGACCAGAATAACCTTGACTAATTTAAAAGATTATCTTGGTGTTCAACGATTTGATTTTGGAAAAAAAGATGAAGTAAATGCCGTGGGTCAGGTGACGGGGCTCGCATGGACTGAAGTGGGTGGCGATATACTACACATTGAATCTACCGTGGTGCCTGGCAAAGGGAAATTAATACATACAGGGCACCTTGGTGAGGTGATGCAAGAATCCATTCAGGCAGCTTTGACTGTTGTACGAAGTAGGGTAGAAAACCTAGGCATTGATCCTGAATTTTACTTAAATAAAGACGTACATATTCATGTTCCAGAAGGCGCAACCCCTAAAGACGGACCCTCAGCCGGAATTGGAATGTGCGCATCGATCGTTTCCTCATTGACAAATATACCCATTCGATCAAACGTAGCGATGACGGGGGAAATTACCTTGAGAGGGGAGGTACTACCTATTGGGGGGCTAAAAGAGAAGCTTTTAGCAGCAGCTAGAGGCGGTATCGACACCGTCCTTATTCCTGAGAAAAATATAAAGGACTTAGAGGAAATTCCTAATGAAATCAAAGACAAACTTGATATTATTCCGGTAAAGTGGATCGATCAGGTTCTTGAGATTGCGTTATCGGAAACGCCCTTACCGCAAAAGAATTTGCCTAAATCTAAGCAAAAGATACAAATTGCTGATAAAGCAAAATCACAGCCAGATAAGACATTTTCCCACTAAATAAGCCATTTCCATTGACTTATTTCAAAGCTAGCTGTTATAAAAGTTAAAGGTAGCTCTTTATATGAGCCACTGTTTTTATAAATCAATCAAGTATGAGGAAAATTTAATGAATAAAGCTGAATTAGTCGATGCAGTCGCTTCACAAGCGGGATTAAGCAAAGTTGATGCTGGAAAGGCCGTCGATGCGGTAGTTTCTGGTATTACCGGTGCATTAAAAGGGGGAAATTCAGTCTCCATAGTTGGCTTCGGTACATTCCAAGTCAAGCACAGAGCAGCACGTGCTGGTAGGAACCCTAGAACAGGCGAAACCATCCAAATTGCTGCTAGTAAGGTTCCATCATTTAAAGCTGGGAAAGGACTTAAAGACGCTGTAAACTAAGCCACGAGAACTAAGGGTGCTTAGCTCAGCTGGTAGAGCGTCGCCCTTACAAGGCGAATGTCGGGGGTTCGATCCCCTCAGCACCCACCAGCATTAGGAGTGGTAGTTCAGCTGGTTAGAATATCGGCCTGTCACGCCGGGGGTCGCGGGTTCGAGTCCCGTCCACTCCGCCACTAAAATAGGTAGTTGGCCACTGGTCAACTACCATTTTTGTTTTTAAAGAAAGGTATAATTAATATTATGTTGACCAGTATTAGAGAAGGCTTAGGAAAGATTTTTGCTTTAGTTATCTTATTATTAATAGCGATTTCATTTATCTTTTGGGGTGTTGATTTTGGTCTTACATCTGGAACCATTGCGGCAAGAGTGAATGGTGAGGATGTATCTCTCTACGAATTTGACCAAGCATTGAGATTCAGAGAACAACAAGCAGTGCTCGGTGCTCAGGGTAATTTTGATGTCAACACAAGAAATCAGCTTAGACAAGAGGTCATCAATGCATTGGTAGCGGATAAAGCTATTCTTCAACGATCTCAAGATAGAGGTTTTGTTGTCTCCGATGATGACGTTGCCACAGCGATTGCTAACCGACAAGAATTTAGGATTGGAGATGAATTCTCATTTGATATCTATCAATCGAGACTCATCAACGAAGGCATTACCCCCGATTACTATGAGTCCTTACAAAGGAATGCTTTGCAACTTGGCATGCTGCAGCAATCCATTACCGGTACTTCTTTTATCCTTCCGTATGAGTTTAGACTAGCACTCGGTCTGCTCACCGAAAGACGCAGATTTAGTTACGCACAATTTGATGTTGCGAGTTATATCAATGAAGATACTATCCCAGATGAGTCAGTAGAAATATACTACAACGCAAACAGCCAGAACTATGTGACAGAGCCTAGCATTACGCTAGAGGTCCTCGAGATTACGTCAGATACTATGACTGACGATTTCATGCCAACCGAATCCTCTATTGAAGAGTATTACCAAGCTAATATTGAGCGCTTTGTGTCAGATGAACAAAGACGAGCCAGTCATATTCTTTTTGAGCCTGGTAACTTTATCTCAGCAGAGCAGGTACTAGAGAGGCTTAATAATGGCGAAGCATTTAATGATTTAGCCCTTGAGTTTAGTGTAGACCAGTTGAGCGCTCAAAACGGCGGAGACCTAGGATTTATCTCCAGAGGCCTTTATCCAGATAGCTTTGATCAAGCACTTTATAGTCTTGAGTCAGTGGGAGATTATACTCAAATTGTGGAAACCCAATTTGGTCTTCATATCATCAGGCTCGATGAGCTTGAATTGGGTCAGAGCCAACCTATCGAGGAGGTAAGGGATATCTTAATTGCTGAGCTTGAGCTTGAGGCGCAGGGCTCGGCTTTTTATGAGAAATCAATCCAGCTCGCAGATTTAATCTATCAAAATAATACTGACCTAGACTTTATTTCTGGCTCCCTTGGTATTGACATTACGCGTTATGAAGGGGTAACGCCGGTCGACTCTGAAATAAACTCAACCATACTAACAAATGCGTTTAACGCCGGTTTGATCGACTCTGGATCAACGAGCCCTCTCATTGAGATTTCTGAGAACCACATCGCCGTGATTAGGGTTTCAGATTACGTTGAGCCCCAAGAAAGAACCCTCGATGAGGTAACTGATTTAATCAGAGGGCAGCTCGCTAGGTCAGATGCAGAGAGAATTGCTTTTGCCGATGCCGAGGCTTTTTTAGAGAGGCTTCAGTCTGCCTTAGAAAACGGAGAGGATATACCCAACATCGCTTCCCAGTTTAATGCAACCTGGAATGAGCCCAGGTGGGTATCGAGAAACGGTGAGCTCAATGAGACGCCTATCGAGCTTGCTAACGCTAGTTATACTTTACAAAAGCCTGATCTTGATTCTTACATAGCCAATATTACACAGCTCCAATCGGGAGATCCTGTGGTTATGATTTTAAGTGCGGTTGAGATGGGTTCTACGGAAGCGCTTGATGAGTTTACCCGCCAATCATACGGACTACAGCTTACAGATCTGAATGCGTCTATTGAGTATGACGTCTATGTGCGACAAGCGGTTAATGATGCGGATATCAACATCTCACAGGCTGTTATCACACCAATTTTCTAGACTAGCTTAGACTCATTCCTACGATTGAGTAACCGCTATCGACGTAGACTACTTGTCCCGTGATGCCTGATGCCATATCGGAGGCTAAGAATGCTGCAGCATTTCCAACCTCTTCAATGGTGACATTTCTTCTCAGAGGCGAGGCTTGCTCCATATGGTCAAGCATTGTTTTAATACCCTTAATCCCTGAAGCGGCGAGTGTTTTTATGGGTCCAGCTGAAATACCATTGACCCTGATCGATTTTGGACCAAGATCATAGGCTAGAAAGCGAACATTTGCTTCAAGGCTTGCCTTGGCCAGACCCATCACGTTATAGCTGGGCATTGCTTTGACAGCACCTAAATAACTGAGCGTCAAGATAGAGGCATTTTCATTTAAAAGTGGCATAGCAGCTTTGGTAACAGCCGTAAGACTGTAACTGGAGACATCATGAGCAATTCTAAATCCATCGCGATCAGTCACCTCTGTGAAGCTTCCTTCAAGTTGGGATGATGGTGCAAAAGCGACCGAGTGAATTAGAATATCAAAAGTACCGAATTGATCTTTAAGATTGGAAAAGAAATTTGCAATCTCATCATCGCTGGAAACGTCCATCGGCAAGCAAACGGAACTACCAAGATCCTGGGCCATTTTTTTTACACGCTCCTCTAATTTTTCATTCTGGTAGTTAAAGGCAAGATCCGCTCCCTGATTCTTGAGTGCGTTAGCAATTCCCCAGGCAATAGAACGAGTACTAGCCAATCCAATAATGACTGCTTTTTTTCCTTTTAAGATACTCATATTTCAATCTCCAATGTGCTATTCGATAATATCAACCTGGAGCGATAAAACTTGACCGGGCTGCAGGTAGTTATTCGGATTTAAGTTATTGCCTCTGACGATATCCTCAACATCTAAATTAAATCGACTTGCAATGACATACAAAGAATCTCCCTCTCGAACGGTATAGGTGACTCTTCTCGATGCATTCATTCC
>JAYPDM010000029.1:0-13211 GCA_038125265.1 Gammaproteobacteria bacterium | reverse complement strand
ATATAGTCTTCGGTGAGTTTCTCCTTGGGATTAGTAAATATTTGATCGGTGTCGCCCACCTCGATAATCTCACCAAGATGAAAATAGGCAGTCCTCTGCGAAACCCTTGCTGCCTGTTGCATTGAGTGCGTCACAATGACGATGGCATATTTCTCTCTTAGCTCATCAATAAGATCCTCTATTTTGGCGGTGGCGATAGGATCTAACGCCGAACAAGGTTCATCCATCAAAATAACCTCTGGCCCAACTGCAATGGTTCTAGCGATACATAGTCTTTGTTGCTGACCGCCAGACAATGAAGTCCCAATCGCTGTTAATCGATCTTTAACCTCTTCCCATAATCCAGCCTTTTGTAAGCTTTCTTTGACGATATCATCGAGATCCGATCTTGTATCAACCAGGCCATGGATTCTAGGCCCATAGGCTACGTTGTCATAAATGGATTTAGGAAATGGATTAGGCTTTTGAAATACCATGCCTACACGTGCTCTTAGCATCACAACGTCCATATCTTTTGAATATATATCCTCGTCCTCAAGCAGAACCTCGCCTGAAATCCTTGCCGACTCAATGGTGTCGTTCATACGATTTAAGCATCTGATGAAAGTTGATTTTCCACAGCCTGATGGACCAATCAAGGATATAACTTCGTTACGCGCGATATCTAAGTTGACGTTCTTAATGGCATGGTTATCACCATAGAAAACATCGACCCCTTTAACCTGGAATATCGGCTTATCCATATGCATTATCTTTAATTTTTAACATCACTAGATTACCATTTTTTTTCAAATTTCTTTCTTAGAATTACTGCTAATAGATTCATCAAGATCAGAAATACCAGAAGTATGATAATGGCTGCAGAGGTTCGCTCAGAAAATCCACGGTCTGGGCTATCCGCCCAGAGGAAGATCTGTATGGGTAACGTCGTGGAAGGTGAAAATATAGTCTGAGGGATTTCTGTAATAAAGGCGACCATGCCTATCATTAACAGAGGAGCTGATTCACCCAATGCGCGTGCCATGCCAATAATGGTTCCAGTTAGCATGCCCGGCAAGGCGAGTGGGATGACATGATCGACTACCATTTTTAATTTTGATGCACCAAGACCTAGCGCTGCCTCCTTGATAGAGGGAGGTACCGATGTAATTGCTGCTCTTGAGGCAATAATGACAATAGGAAGCGTCATCAATGTCAAAACAAAACCACCCACGATGGGTGCCGAACGAGGGAAACCAAAAAAGTTTATAAACATTGCCAGCCCAAGCAATCCAAAAATGACTGAGGGTACGGCTGCGAGATTATTGATGTTGACCTCGATAAAATCTGTGAATCGATTCTTAGGGGCGAATTCCTCAAGATAGATAGCAGTTGCCGCGCCGATAGGAAACGAGAGAAATAGCGTGATACCCAAAACAAAAACAGAGCCCATGATGGCCCCCATGACACCGGCCATCTCAGGGTAGCTAGAATCTCCTCTAAGAAATAGATTTGTGTTGATCTGTCTTGATATCAAATTTCTATCTGAAAGCGATTGAAAGTATTCATACTGCTGCTCACTTAATCTTCCCTGCGGTGATTCACTGTCGACAAAATAACCTTTATTTACCATATCGACATCAGATGAGGCTAATGCAATAAAATTGATAGTACCCGGGAGCGTCTCTGCATTGATATCTCTCTCGAGGTCAATTGCGGCACCTCTACTTACGAGTCTGAATAGGTCAGCAAGCTCAGCTCGAGCCTGCAATTCAGGGAATAGCTCCCTCAATCCATCTCTGATTTTATTTTGAAAGTTGATCGATGAAATATCTTCGATATCGGCTACCGATAGCTCTACAGGTATCTCGATGTATGTCTGAGTGAATGCTTTGTAGCCCTGAGAAAAGATGATGCTAAGTATCAGAAGCAAAAAGCCAGAAGCAAAAAGAAGCGCACTGATACCCAAGGTTCGCATGATGCGTTCGTTTCGATAGCGCGATTTTAGGCCTTGAGAGACTAGGTTTTTTAGATCTCTACTCATATTGTTCCCGATATTTTCTTACCACATGCAGGGCATAAATATTTAATAGCAGCGTAACAACAAATAAAACCAAGCCCAAAGCAAATGCAGCAAGCGTCTTAGCACTGTCAAACTCCTGATCGCCAACCAATAATGTCACAATTTGAGCGGTCACCGTAGTGACAGGCTCGAGCGGGTTAAAAGTGAGGTTCGCGGCTAATCCTGCTGCCATGACCACAATCATGGTCTCTCCAATGGCTCTTGACACGGCAAGCAATACCCCCGCAATGATTCCAGGAAGGGCTGCGGGTAAAACTACATTTCTAATGGTCTCCGACTTTGTTGCGCCGCATCCATACGAACCCTCCCTAAGGCTCATGGGGACTGCGCTGATAACATCACTTGAGATAGATGAGACAAAAGGAATAATCATGACACCCATAACGAGACCCACCGCAAGTGCACTCTCAGATGTCAGTTGCCAACCCAAGCTGTCCCCTAACTCCCTAATAAAAGGACCAATGACAAGAGCGGCAAAGTAACCATATACGACAGTAGGAATACCTGCCAAAATCTCCAGGATAGGCTTTAAGATATCTTTTGTTGAGCTTTTAGCATACTCAGAGAGGAAAATGGCCGAGAAAAGACCAAAAGGGATGGCCACTGCCATTGCAACCATAGCGATTAGGAGAGTTCCACTAAAAACTGGAACGGCACCAAAAGCACCGCTTGAGCCCACCTGATCCTCCCTAATAGCTGTCTGAGGGCTCCACTGTGTTCCAAAAAGGAAATCAAAAATAGACACCTGACCAAAGAATCGAATACTCTCAAAGAGTACAGAAAGCAAAATCCCAAAAGTTGTGATAACCGCAATAAGCGAGAAAAGCGCCAGTATCCATTTAATCATCGACTCTGCATGGATCCTTGCATTAAAGCTAGGATTCGTTCGATAAAATGAATATAAGGTGGCTAGGACCACAATACTCCCAAAGAGAATCATCTTAGTATTCGAAGCAGTATTTATGGCGCCCACATAAACTACGAGCCCGAGAGCATGTGTGGTATTTGATGCGTCAAAGGGGATGATCCCTGCGTGGACGTTTAAGAGCTCATTATAAATAAATTGAAAACTTTCAGGCTCAACAACAAGGATGGCAGGTAAGGAAGATTGCACTAGGTATCTGATCAGTCCAGGCTCAGCGAGCGTATAGATGAGAAGAAATAAAAACGATGGGACAAACGCCACCAAAAGATTATGCAAGCCAAAGTAACCCTTAGTTGCAAAGAGTTTATGGCTCGATGAAAAGGCAATTGCCCTACTTCTCCCATAGAGATAAAGAAGTAGGGCAAGGATTAAATTAATTACAAAATACGCGCTAAAAGACACCTAACAATCATAGCTGTAAAGGTGATAATTGTCTTGCACTGGATTGAATCATTTCGAATTCTTCATATCCCATAGGAATTAATCCCCTATCCGTAAGATAGCCAAACTCCCCAATCGTATTTTCATCGGTATATTCAAATATAAATTCCTCAAGCCCCGGAACAATACCAACATGTGCTGTCTTAACGTAAAAGTAAAGGGGTCTTGAGATGGGGTACTCACCTCCCGCGATAAAATCAAATTCCGGAGATACACTATCTATACTTGATCCTTTAACAACATCCCTGTTCTGATCCAAGAAGCTGTAGCCAAAAATCCCCAATGCATTGCTATTAACATTAAGCCTTTGAATGATCATGTTATCGTTTTCTCCAGCCTCAATAAAATGACCATCCTCTCTCATGGATTGGCATGCAAGCTGATGCGCCTCGCCATCCAATGCCTCAATTTCTGGAAAACTTGCGCATGCCGCATCCATCACAAGTTCTACAAAGGCGTCTCTTGTGCCTGAGGTAGGAGGTGGACCTAGTACCTCAATCCGATTACTTGGAAAACTCGAATTAATCTCTGACCAGACGGTATACGGATTCTCAATTAAACCCCCGTTGCCATCAGGAACTGTTTTAGCTAACGCTAAAAAGATTTCTTCTCTGGTTAAGTTAAAGTCTTCACCGCTTAATGAATTGGCAAGCACGATCCCGTCATAGCCGACCTTTACCTCAATGATTTCAGATACACCATTTGCGGCACACTGATCTACCTCGCTTTGTCTGATTCGTCTTGAAGAATTGGTGATGTCAGGAAAGTTTAATCCAATCCCCTGACAAAAGGCTCTAATACCACCACCCGAGCCTGTAGACTCGATTGTTGGTGTTCTGTAGCCTGTTGCTAGACCAAAGTTTTCTGCAACGACGATCGAAAAAGGATAAACAGTGGACGATCCCACAATACTGATGTAGTCTCTTGAGGACTGTGCATTAACACCAGTCATAATTAGGTAAGAAAAAATGATAATAAATACTCTATTTACAAATTTCACGATTACTCCATGTATAGTTGATATTCGTAGCTTAGTAATCAATTGTTACATTTTTATTACATTATTAAACAGGGCTCGCTTTTAGTATGAATGAACAAACTTTACTCAATGAATTACTTAAAATTCAATCAGTTACACCTAATGACAATGGCTGCTTGGAATTAATTTCGGGCCTCCTTAAAGACATTGGATTTGAGATAGAGAGATTTGATAAAAATGGGGTAAGTAATTTATGGGCAATCATTGGTAAAGAGGGTCCCATATTTTGTCTTGCAGGACACACCGATGTGGTCCCTGCTGACAAAGATCAATGGAATACTGACCCTTTTATCCCCACCGAGATAGAGGGGAAGCTTTTTGCTAGGGGGGCTGCAGACATGAAAGGCGGTCTTGCATGTCTTGTCACTGCCGCCATAAATTTCATTAAAAAAAATCCTGGTTTAAAGGGGAGGCTGGCTTTTCTATTAACCAGCGATGAAGAGGGTGCAGCAGACTTTGGCACCAAGTATGTGATGCAAGAACTTCAAAAAAAACAAATTCAGCTAGATTGGTGTTTAATTGGTGAGCCATCCAGCTCCGAAAGGCTTTTTGATTTTGCACGCATAGGGCGAAGAGGTAGTCTAAGCGGGATACTTAGTATTCATGGACAGGAAGGTCATGTCGCTTATCCTCAACCAACTGAAAATGTCATGCTAACCTATGCGAAATTCATGGATGCCATGGACAAATTAGATTTAGGCAGAGGTAATAAATTTTTTCCAAAAACTAGTTTTCAATCTGTCTATGTTCACTCTGATGCAAATGCAGTGAATGTGATTCCGTCCTCGCTGAGTGCACGATTTAATTTGAGATATTCTGATGAGTGGAGCTTTGAAACACTTTCATCACAAATAGAAAAAATTCTTAATTCACTCTCATGCCAATATAAGATTGAATGGAAAAATGCGGGCAATCCATTTATCACTAAAGAGGGACATTTTTCCGATGTGGTAAAGGGTTGTGTCTACGAAGTGGTGGGGGATGAACTAACTTATTCAACCGCAGGCGGCACCTCGGATGGGAGATATATCGCTCCCTATGGCACTGAGGTCATTGAGCTTGGCCCAATCAATAAATCCATCCATAAGAACAATGAATTCATTGAATTAGATCACCTAGCCATCATGACTAAAACTTACGAGAGAATTCTTGAGAAGATGCTAACTTAGCTCGGACCTTTTCCAGTTTACCGTGAGCACATAAAAGCCCAAAAACCCAAACCAAACGAGCACCCAGCCAGGCATCGAGACACCTAAGAATCGCCAAGAGACTTCTGCGCATTCTCCTGAGCCTGTCATGATTAATGTTAATGCCTCAAGCAAAGGGAAAGCATCCATCAAATAATCAAGACCAGGTCCGCATGTAGGCACAAGCTCCGGGGGTAGATTCTGGATATAAACATGCCTAGCGGCAATACCTAATCCAATCCCAGCAATAATAAAACCCAGTAAGCCTAATAGCCTTGACACAATTAAAGGTGCCCACTGTGCAAAAAACGCCAGTGCAAATATGACACCAAGACCAATCATCGCTAACCTTTGAAATATGCATAAAGGGCAGGCTACCAAACCGAGCACATGCTCAGAATAAAGCGCATAACCCATAAGCAAGCAGACGATCAAAAGGCCGGCCAGGTTTCTGATCTGTGTTTTACTCATGACCTACCCTACTTGCTCCTCAGCATGCCTAATATCCAGGCCTTTTTCAGTATAGATGACATATTCACAAATATTTTTGGAGTGATCCCCTATCCTCTCAAGAGCACGAGCAATCCACATAATGTTAAGTCTCTTCGTTATCGAACGAGGATCTTCCATCATATGGGTAATGCTACTTCTTGATAGTGATTCATACTGTGAATCCACCATCTCATCAGACCTAAAGGTTGCCAAAGCGAGCTCTGAGTCAAATCGAGCAAAAGCATCTAATGATTTTTTGGTCATGGTCTGAACCAATTCACCCATGGTTTGGATCTCAAGATGATCTGCTTTATTAATCTCTGTGCTTTCTAGCAAGTTAATAGAGAGTCTGGCAATCTTCTCTGCCTCGTCACCCATGCGCTCAATATCTGTGATTGTCTTGATAATAGCCATGATCAATCTCAGGTCAATGGCAGCTGGAGCACGAGTAGCAAGGATTCTTCTGCACTCATCATCAATTTCTAGCTCAAGATCATTAACCTGATCATCCATCGCAATGACATTCGTACAGACCTGTGAGTCACCTTGAAAAAAACCATGTAAAGCTTGGGTGAGCATTTCCTCAACGAGACCCCCCATCTTGAGCACACTATTCCTGACCGACTCGAGCTCTTCATTAAATTTTCTACTGGTATGTTTATTAAACTCATTCATGGCTAATAATTTAGCAACTCCTTTAATCTTTGGCTAATCTTTTGTTTGGAAAGCGGCAGCTAAAGGAGCTTCCAACAAGCAGTTCACTCTCTATTATAAGTTCTGCACCCATCCTATCCAGAGCATGCTTAACAATCGATAGACCAAGTCCTGTGCCCCCGGTTTTAGCATTTCTTCCTTTGTCCACTCGATAAAATCTCTCTGTGATTCGGTCAATAGATTCTTGAGGAATGCCGATTCCAGTATCCTGAACGAGTAAAGTCGCATATTCAGGGTTTGCAGACCAAGATATAAAAATCTCTCCCCCTTCATCCGTATATCGATGCGCATTTGAAACAAGATTTTCAACAATAGAATAAAAAAGACTCTCGTCAGACATTAATTTTTTATCGCACTCGATGTTTACTTTAAAGTTAATTTTTTTGCTCATAGACTCATATGACTCTAGGACTTGATTGATAATGGATCCAACATCTATTGATTCATCATTTAGATCTATTTCGCTGTTCTCAATTTTTGAAAGTGAGAGTAAATCCTCAATAATCTTATTCATTCGATCAGCTTGTAATGTAATCTGGTTAGCAAAGTTCGCTAACTCTTGCTCCTTCGAATCCTCATTAATGATCTCAGAGTATCCCTTGATGGTTGTTAAGGGTGTTTTCAGCTCATGACTTGCATTGGCGATAAAATCCTTTCTGATCTGATTCAGCTTTGACTGAGTCGTGACATCACGGACAGATATAAATTTTTTATTTCGAGAGCCGTAGTCCTGATACTCAACAATCCTAAATCTTAGAAATCTCTTATTATTAGTATCCTCAATATCAATAAAGTTATCCGTCTTATGGTTTTTAAGATACTGATTAAATGCTGGGAAACGGATAATGTTACCAACCTTTTGACCAATATCTCTATCTTGATCAACCCCTAGGAGCGTCAATGACGAGCGATTACACCACTCTATGTTGTTAAATTCATCAATGATGATTCCTGCGTCTGGGATTGCGCTTGCTAAAGCATTGACCTCTTTGATGAGCTGTGCAAATCGCTTTCGATACCGCCAACGGCTTTTGCTTAATGCCTCGATACTTGAGTTGACCTCACTTAAAAAACCCCTTGTTCCAAGCCATTTAATTTTAAAACCATTTTGCAAACTCTCTTTAAGTGAAAATACATAGATGAGCATTAAAATAAGGTATACAGAAATTACGATCAAGGCTGGGAGATAAAAGCCTCCCAGTAAGGCGCCCAACAAAACGATCGCTATGATGACAAGGAGTAGCTGACCGAAAAGGAAAAAAATTAAATTAGTGAGTCGCATTTAGTTTGGGCTTTGAAAATATATATCCTGAGCCTCGAACCGTTTTAATATAATTCTCATATCCATAAGGCTCTAGCTTCGCTCTTAGCCTCCTAATATGAACATCAACGGTTCTATCGTCAAGATAAACATTACCACCCCAAACACTATCAAGAAGTTGTTCCCGTGAAAATACCTTTTCTTGTCTAGCAATAAAAAAATGTAATAGCTTAAATTCAATCGGTCCTAAACTAATTTCGCTCTCATCTATGGCAACCTTATGTGACTCGAAATCAACCTCTAATCCATCCACCCTAAATATATCTTTTGCGGTAGGAACTCTTCTTAAATTTGCCTGAACCCGAGCAAGTAATTCCTTGGATGAAAAAGGTTTAGCCACATAATCATCTGCGCCATTATTTAAGCCCATGATGGTATCATCCTCAGAAGATTTTGCCGTCAGCATGATGATAGGAATTGCATTAAATCTCTGTTCGCGTCGAATCTGTCTAATGGCCTCAATACCACTCCTGTCGGGGAGCATCCAATCCATGATGATGATATCAGGCTGCTTATCAGCCAATAAGCTAAGCCCACCAGACACTGTCGTTGAGCTACGAACATTGTACTTATGTCTCTCAAAAAAAACTTTAAGCATATTAACAATGCTCAAATCATCTTCAAAAACCAATAGTTCCATATTTTCTTTCTTTGATTTAGACATAAGTAAAATAAGGTTAGGTTGTTACAGAATTATGACAATATGTAATGCTAATCATTTCCATGCGCTGTCTTCCCTGACATACAAAAACTCGGGTTCCATGTAATGATGACCCATAAAGCTTTTTAATTTTATTGCATGGTACTCAAGAAGTTCGCTCGGACTGCATTTCAAACTCTGAACCTCGCCTGATGTCTCTAAGATCTCCGTTTGATCAAAGTCAAAAGAAAAAAAATTATTTTGAGCAAGATTTATTTTCTTTTCCGGTGAAGTGTTTATGGTTTTTAATATAAAAGCTCCATCCTTATCCTTCTGATATTCAGCAATAAAAAATTCTTTAGAGTAAGCATTCATGACGGTATGAATCGTCTCCATGCCAGTTGCCTTCCAAGCAATGTAGGACAAGAATTCAAGGCTACCAATAGGTATCAGTCTGACTTCGGACTCAAAGGCCAAGCCCTGAGCTAGCATGAGAGCCATCCGAATACCTGTAAATGAACCTGGACCATTGACGTATGCGATTGAGCCAAGCGCCTCGAAAGAGTGCTTCTTTTTCTGATCGTCTAAAAAATTTAAGATATGGCCAAGCTGATTCTTGCTCGACGGCGACTGAAAGGAGCTCACTTGCCCATCATATTGCAAACCGATGCTAAACGAAGTGCCCACACCGTTGAAACAAATTAAATTAGTCTGGGACATAAAAATACTTAATTTTATTAACCATTTGGCGAGATATTTAGATATAATCTAATGCTTTCATTTTACATAAAATTAAAGCAATTATGACACAAACTACCTTGCCAGAACTCAGCAATTGGGTATCTGAAATCATCTCTCATTGTAATCCAGATCAGATCCATTGGTGTGATGGTTCTGAAGCCGAGTATTTCTCATTTATTGATCAGATGGTCACAACCGGTGACATGGTCAAACTTAACGATAAGACCTTCCCAGGATGTTATTTGCATCGTTCTGATCCTCAAGACGTCGCTAGAGTTGAGCATCTAACTTACGTGTGCACCGAGACCGAGTTAGAGGCTGGTCCAAATAATAATTGGATGGAACCCTCGAAGGCAAAAGACATGATGAATGACTTTTTTGCTGGGTGCATGAAGGGTAGAACCATGTATGTTATCCCCTACTGCATGGGACCTCTTGGTTCAAAATTTTCAAGGTACGGTGTTGAGATTACAGATAGCATCTATGTGGCTGCAAATATGTATCTTATGACCCGCATGGGACAAAGCGCCTTAAAAGAGATTGAGTCATCAGGATCCTTTATAAAGGGACTGCACTCCACAGGTGAATTAGATCCTGAACGAAGATTTATCATGCACTTCCCAGATGAGCTCTTAATCATGAGTTATGGTTCTGGCTATGGGGGTAACGCGCTTTTAGGAAAGAAATGCCACGCACTTAGAATTGCATCTCATCAAGCTAGAACCGAAGGTTGGTTAGCTGAACATATGTTGATCGTCGGTATAGAGAATCCACAAGGTGAGGTCCACTACCTCGCCTGTGCATTCCCATCGGCATGCGGCAAAACAAATCTTGCCATGCTGATTCCACCTGAAGAGTACAAAGGATGGAAGGTATGGACCCTTGGTGACGATATCGCCTGGTTGCACCCAGATGAGAACGGCCAACTCAGAGCGATTAACCCTGAGGCAGGATATTTTGGTGTTGTGCCAGGAACCAATTTAAAAACAAATCCTAACGCCTTTAATACCATCACCAGCAATACTATATTCACCAATGTTGCAGTGACTGCGGATAATGAACCTTGGTGGGAAGGCAAAGAGACAGGCACCCCAATCACAGACTGGCTTGGAGATGTATTTACAGGCGAAAAACCAGGCGCGCACCCCAACTCAAGATTTACTGTGTCTGCAAAACAAAACCCTAGCTACTCCTCATTGGCCGAGGCCCCAGAGGGTGTTCCCATTAGCGCATTGGTATTTGGTGGCAGAAGAAAAGAACTTGCACCCCTTGTATATCAAGCAAAGGATTGGGAGCATGGTGTCATGGTAGCCGCTAGTGTGGCATCAGAAACAACAGCCGCAGCCACTGGCAAGGTCGGTGTTGTAAGAAGAGATCCTATGGCCATGAAACCTTTCTGCGGATATAACTTCGGAGACTATTGGGCGCACTGGCTGACCTTTAGTGAAAAGCTTAGTGCTTTGCCTAAAATATTTCATGTAAATTGGTTTAGGCAAAATGCATCAGGGGACTTCTTATGGCCGGGTTTTGGAGAAAATATGAGAGTTCTGGAGTGGATCATCTCGCGCTGTAAGGATGACACCGATGCAGTGGAGACCCCTATTGGTTTTGTGCCAGGAAATAATGATATTAACCTGAATGGTCTGAGTATTAATTCAAACCAAATCGATGAATTGACGCATATCGATAATGAGCAATGGAAGCAGGAAATATCTGAGTTCAAGAAATACCTTGAGGAATTTGGTAGCAAAACACCAGAAAGACTCTTAGAGGAGTGCGATAAGGTATTAGCAAAGCTCTCTTAAGGGACTGCTTACTTTTTAGCTACTAAATAAACGACCCAAGCAGCGTCGTTGGTGCCTTTGGTTTCAGGCAAATAATTGCCTGTTCCGTCACCATCCTCATCCTCCTCCTCCCAGTATATGGTGACTTCACGAAAGCCAGCATCAAGGAGAGCTTCTTTTATCTCTGGCAAGGTCCACAACCTCCAATCATAGGTGAATGCCTGGGGTATCTTTGATCCGTCCGGGAATTCAAACCCGATATGACATCTGTATCTTGCCGTAATCGGCTCAAAATATGCCTGGTGCCAAACATAAGTGAATGTCCTGTATTTGGTTCTCTCCTTTTGAACCACATAAGCATCAGAACCTCCAAATGCATCGAGGAACATGAGGCCATCCCTATTCAAACCTTGCAGGCAATTTTTAAAATAGGCTTTTAGCTCTTCCCTCTTATGAAAGACCCAATAACTAAAATTGAAGGCTCCGATCACATCAACCTTTGATGTCTTAACCGTTAGTACGTCCTTATGAATCAACTCAACTCTTTGCCTCTGCTTAGAATCAAGCTTACTGATATTATGTATCTCAGCCCAAGCTAATACGTCTTCATCAAGATCAACTCCGATGGCTTGCCTATCTTTTCCTGCCTTTACCCACTCACAACACAACGCGGATGTCCCTGAGAAATCTTCACGCAAGATAGATGGCTGATTACCATTAAAATGATCTGCATAAACCTTATCTATAAACTCTAGCTCAGCACCAACATTTTGGACTGACTTTTCATACAGTTTATTGATGTCTACCCTTTCTGCTTGTTTTTTCCGTTTCATATTTCTAGCTTGCCTCTTTAAGTTCATCGAGATAGGGTTTCATCTCTTCAATAGTTGACTTTTGGATGATGGAAGAGCGCCATTTTCGAGTATTTGGAGTATTCTTTTTAAATGGCAATAAATGCCTAACGATGTGCGATGGATGTGTACCCATGGTTTGAGCTGATTCTATGTAATCAATAATCCTATCTATGCCATCGGACAGGTTGAGATTCTCTCCATAGATAAATTTATAACTATCTATGAGCTCAGGGATGTTCTTGTAGGCCATCCGACCAACCATAATGCCTTTAATTGACGGGCTCAGACTCCTTATGTCATCGAGTGATTCAATGCCTCCATTGAGCATAAAGTTTAAATCGGGTCTCTCATGGATGAGTTTTTCTACCATGGTGTAGTCAAGCCTAGGTATGGATCTATTTGCCTTCGGACTGATTCCATTTAGGATTGCTGGCCTTGCATGCACAATAAAATCTTTGACTCCCGATGTTGCAACAATTTCGATAAATTCTAGCAGCTTCTTAAAGTCAGGATTGCTACCTATTCCAATTCTGCATTTAACTGATACATCCAGATGAGGGTTTTCTAACATTGCGCCTGCACATTCCTTGACTAATTGAGGTTCACGCATCAGGACTACTCCAAACTTTCCTTTGCCTACTCTGGGGCTCGGACAGCCACAGTTTATGTTTATCTTTTCGATGCCCATATCCGAGAGTAAATCTGATACCAATCTATATTTTTCAGGCTCATTACCTCCAAGCTGAACCGTCACCCTCGAGTAATTATTGCTGTAGATCTTTGGAAATTCTTTTTTATTTAAAAAATAATTAAGGTTCACCATCTCTGTATAGAGAGATAGTTGTGGGAATAAGGTTGAGTATATGTATCTAAAATGTCGGTCGGTGTATCCCATCATAGGAGCGATGGCTAAGCTTGAAACCTTGCTGTTCATATACTAACGCCTGGGTGTGGCGTCCCCAAGGGGATTCGAACCCCTGTTGCCGCCGTGAAAGGGCGGTGTCCTAGGCC
>JAYPDM010000028.1:0-13226 GCA_038125265.1 Gammaproteobacteria bacterium | reverse complement strand
AATACCCTTAGGGCATTGTCTATATTTGACTCTGCGCCATAAACTTGCTTAAAAAAAATAAAAGTCAATAATGAAATACTAACTATAAGTTTTATATTCTTCATATTTCAATTCCAGCTAAAAGGGCAACGCAAAAAGCATTGATTCATTGGATTCATCACCTTCAATTATTGTTATTTCTGCTCGATCGTTCTCCAGAACACTGACTGCACCTATTTTGATTCTATCCAAAGTATTAGAATCTATCCCATCGCTAAATCCGGTGAATTCGTCTGGACTTAAAACAAATCTATCTCCTATCATTAATCCATGATCTGAGCCGATGTCCAAGGTATAGAGTCCATTGTAAGTTGCCACGTAATTTTCTAGATCGCATGCAATGTCTTCTAGAGCTAATATGATAAATTGACTTAGCACTTTAGTAAGCTCATCAGTTTTTGCTGCACCTATTGGCCATTCTAGATAGCTACTAATTTTTTTTATCGGACTCTCTTTTATATCAAAATGATTAGTTTTTGGGTTATAGATAAAGTCTAAATCATATGTAGATAATATTTCAGATGGACCAGTATTAGAGGTTATTTTTTTTTCTAACTCGATATTTACATTAAATTTTATCAATTGGTTTGGACTTGTATAACCAGAAAGCTTATTTTTTATACCAAACTCCCTAGCAAGAAAATTAGTACCTCTTACTAGTTGCTTATAACTGCCACTAATAATCTTCCTAGAATATTGATCCACAACATCTACACTATTTATTAATACTTCTATCTTATATTGGTAACTATCATTCAAATTTTGGTCTCTTGGTAGTGATAACCTATGGTAAGAACTCAAATCATAATCGGTAGATGTTTCTTTTTTGCGAAAAATGATTGTTTTTATGTCTGCATTTGAGATATCTGCTCTACTATTTTCAAATTCTTGAAATAAGCTATCTAAAATAATTTTAGATATAGCATTTTTATCAGGATCTTCTGAGATCTCACTTGAAACAAATATCACAACATCATTTTTATATTTCCTATCAGTCGTGGCCAGACACTCATTGTCTTCACGAAAAAGAGTATCCTGAAAATCAAATTCTCTATCTGAACTATTCTTAAAATAGTTAGATACCCTTATCCCTCTTATCGAAGTTGAACCTCTGAAGAAAGACGATTCAATAAGCTTACCATTTTCATTTATGTAGGCACTGGACATTACTGAGACATTTCCAGATAGTGCTGCCTCTGCAAGCGCTGATTTGACTTGCTCCAATTCACTTTGGCCCGCCACAAATTGAGGGAAGGATGTACTAATAATCGAAATTAAAGCTGTAAATATCTGAAAGTAGATTTTCATGGCGTACGAGCTGAAATTTAATATTTATTAGTTAGCGCTTACTAATCTCATATACAGCATTCTTAGGTCGTCAATCGAGCTTCTTGGCAAACCTAATGTTGCAGCGTATGTATCATCTGATATTGGCTCTATTTTTATTAACTCTGCGTCATAAATGACGCCTTCTACCCTAGCTCTAAAATCATCATCACCTATCGTCAAATCTGAGACAGTAGTTGTTGAGTCAATATAAGTACCATAGACAACTTCCGCTAGTTGCCTAAATGCGTCTAGCCTTGCTGCTTTTATAGCCATCAACCTCTGTTGCGGCTCAGACCCCTCGTGGGACTGTATTACAGAATAACCGGTAGCCTCGAGCATAGCTCCTTTATAATAGCTATCGTACTTATCATACTGATTTATAAGGGGATTGTATGTGTAGCAGCCAGTGCTCGATACTATGGCGACTATGAGAAATATATATCTTGCTTGCATAAGATGCTTCCAGTGCTCTGTTGGATAAATGCTTACAAAAGATAATCGTCACTTTTAGGGCATTCTTTAAAATTGAAACACAAAAAAGATAGTGTCTGTGGCATACAAATTGCACATCTCTATTATAAATCCGAAGCTTAGAAGAGCTTTAGCCTATAAATATTCTATCTTATTGATTTATTTAGATATTATGAATGATATTTTAGTGTCAAATTTCAGACAATTTTCAAATTTGTCTACCCTAAAGAACCTTGCCATCCCTCTGCTGTTCCTGGCAATCATGGCGATGCTGGTTATCCCTTTGCCTTCGATGGCTTTAGATATTTTGTTTACTTTTAACATCATGACAGGGCTAGTGATTGTCATGATTAGCATCAATGTCCACAAACCACTTGAGTTTTCTTCATTTCCCCTAATCCTGTTGATAGCCACAATGCTGCGATTGAGCCTCAATGTTGCATCGACAAGGATTGTACTATTGAGGGGGAATGAGGGGCCTGACGCAGCTGGTGACGTCATAGCATCATTTGGCGAATTTGTTATAGCGGGCAACTACGTAGTAGGTTTCATAATATTTATCATTCTCATGATAATAAATTTTATAGTTGTTACTAAGGGTGCCGGGAGGACATCTGAAGTAATAGCCAGATTTACATTGGATGCACTTCCAGGAAAACAAATGGCTATAGATGCAGATCTAAATGCCGGAATAATTAACCAAGAAGAGGCACTACAAAGAAGACAAGAGGTAGCTCAAGAATCAGACTTCTTTGGATCTATGGACGGTGCTTCAAAATTTGTTCGAGGAGATGCAATAGCCGGTATCTTGATATTAGCAATAAATATCATAGGTGGCTTAATAGTTGGTACTACACAACATAACCTATCATTTGATGACGCAGCAGAAATATACATATTGTTAACGATTGGTGATGGTCTGGTAGCGCAAATTCCCTCCCTCCTCCTTTCTTTATCAACGGCAATTATTGTTACCAGGGTTACCACGACAGAATCAACTGCAAATCAGGCAGGCCTTGAACTAAAAAACCCAACGGCATTAAAAATTACATCACTTGTTTTATTCATTCTTGGTGTAATACCTGGCATGCCACACATATTTTTTATATTGGGTAGTACTATTCTCTTTTTTATTGCTCATATAAATGAAAAGAATGAAAAGAAAGAGTTAGATGATCAAATCAAATTTAAACAAGAAACAGAAAATAAGGAATCTGACTTAGATTGGGGTGACATAGAACATATAGACACTATTGGGCTTGAAATTGGGTATGGATTAATACCATTAGTTAGTGAGAATGATAGCGGCGTTTTGCTCTCAAGAATTAAAGGGGTAAGAAAAAAACTGTCTACTGAGCTCGGATTCTTAGTTCAGCCGATTCGTATTAGAGATAATCTTAATTTAGACCCCCTCTCCTATAATATTGTATTAAAAGGAGTAGTTAGAGCGAAAGGAAGCATCGAAATTAATAAAGATTTAGCAATTAATCCCGGTGGAATTGAAACGCCGCTTGACGGTATACCAACCAAAGAGCCTGCTTTTGGATTGGACGCTTTTTGGATAAATACTTCTGATTCTGATTATGCAAAAACTCTTGGGTACACAATTGTTGACGGCTCTACGGTCATTGCAACACATATAAATGCTCTATTGAAAAATAATTCTTATGAGTTATTGGGCCACGATGAAACAAGAGAGATATTAGATAAGATGACCAATATCTCACCTAAATTAGTTGAGGATCTTGTCCCAGAAAAGTTAACTGTGGCTACAATAATGCAGGTCTTGAGAAACCTTCTTTACGAATCAATATCTATTAAAGATATGCGTACAATTTTAGCTACACTTTTAACAGAGTCATCAAAGACTCAGAATGCTGACGAACTTACGGAATTAGTTAGACCAAAGATTGGACATTTAATGCTGCAAGAAATAGTTGGCCTCGGAGATGAGCTCAATGTAATGACATTAGATCCAAATCTAGAACAGATCTTAATTAACAGTCTGGAAAACAGCAGTAATAAAAATGAGCCTCTTATAGATCCTACCCTGCTAGAAGATTTAGTAACTTCAATCAAAAAAGAGGTAGATAGCGCCTTTGCTTCGGGTGATGAAATTACATTGGTAGTTGCCCCACCTGTAAGACCATGGTTGGCTCGATTTATAAAACAAAGAATAACCGAATTAAGAGTATTTTCTTATTCAGAAATACCTGAAGATCAAAAAATTAAGGTCACATGTAGAATAGGTCAGTTAAGTGAGAGCGTAGACAATGAGAATTGATATAGTAAAGAGTGGCTCAAAATTAAATGTGCTAAACGATATTCAAAATAAATTTGGATCTGATGCAGTTATTTTAAATAGAATTAAAGATTTAAATAATGAAATTATTTTTGTATGCCACGACAAACCTGCTGAAAATATGCCAGCTCAGATTCCAAACTATATGGACAGAGTTGATGATTTATTAGATAAAAATGCCGATGTTATTAAATCTTGTAACGATGAAAATATTTTTTATTTTTATTTAAAAAATTATCTTGATGATCTCCCATTAAATAAAGAATTTAAGAATAAATTACTTTCTTTCATTGTCACACCAAAGTCTATTAATGATCTAATACAGCAATTTGGGGCAGGCTTAGAAAAACTATATTCATTCCCAAAAGAATTTTCTTTAGATGCAAACATCTACAACGTTTTTGGAAATTCAAGCGATAAGACTGCTATTTTGGAGCAATTATCTAGGCAGATCAGCATTTTTCAGAAGAAGAAGATTAAGACCATTAAGGTCGAAAACAAATTTATTTTTGAAATTAATTCGATTAATAATTCTTACGACACTAATAGCACGCCCATAAATAATTTAGATTATGTTTTTGACTTTGATAATTATGTTTATATTGTAGATATTGCTGATACAAAAGATATCGAAGAACTACACCATGCCAACATCTTTTCACAGAATATATTACTTCTTCCTGCAAGTTCCGACTATGCATACTGCATGCATCTTTTCCGGCAGAAACGCTGGGACTCCTTAATATTATCTGATTTAGAAGCTCCTTATTTTTCTTGGTCAATACATCAATTTTTAATCCAAGCAAATATAAGCCCTTACTTAGCAACAGTATATGGAGACTTTACTAATAATTTAGTGATTGTAGAAAAAAATCACTTTAAAAATAAAATTTGTGATTTATTGCAAATGCATTTTTCGAATTACTTAGATTAGGGTTATTTATGGCTACGAAAGTAATAGGCATAGCAAGTGGTAAAGGCGGTGTCGGCAAGACCACATTTGCAATAAATTTAGCATTTTTTTTAGCGTCTCTTAATAGAAAAGTGCTGATATTTGATGCAGATTTGGGTTTGGGCAACATCCATATAGCCTTAAAAAAGCAACTGAAGGGAAACATAATTGATGTTCTGAACGGTGTCAGTACTATTCTAGATATTATCACTCCACTTGATGAGCAAATCCATTTAGTAAGTGGTGGTAATGGACTTGATGATGTATTAAGCACTGACACTAGCAAAAATCATCAGGTAATAAACATATTGAAAGAAATTATTGATAATTATGATTGTATGATTGTGGATGTCTCTGCCGGTATAAATTCAAGCGTTCTAGATTTTCTTTCAGCGTGCCATCACAAAATTATTATTGGGACTAATGAGCCCTCCTCTGTATCTGATGCTTACTCATTGGCAAAGGTTTTATATAAAAAGCACGAAATAAATAATCTAATTTATCTGCCAAACAAAGTTCGTACGGAAAATGATGGAAAGGATATGTTTGAGAAAATGAGGATTATTTCAGCCAAATACATTGGCTGCGATTTATCTTATATTGGCTCTTTACTTTATAGTGATGACTACAATCGCAGCTGGTTTGATTCAAACCCTGCAATAAATATGGGTAAAACAACCCCAATCTTTAACAATTATGAATATTTAGCACAGAATATTCTTAAATTTGATATAGACAAGGATACAAGTAAAGTACAATTCGCGTAGGATTCATTTTTTTCTTTGCGTGATCGGCCTCACATAACCATGTATGAAGATTCAAAAAAATCCGAAAGAGAATCGTTAATAAACGAAAATATCTCATTGGTTAATAGAATCGTGGGCTATCTCAAGCCAAGAATACCCCCCAATATTGATCAAGACGATATGTTACAGGTTGGTATTTTAGGTCTAATATCTGCAGCAGATTCATTTAAACCCGATCTTGGTATCAATTTTCAGGATTTTGCTCGCAAGCGAATTAGGGGCGCTATACTTGATGAAGTCAGAAAAATGAGTGACATTTCTAGACTTGCCATCAAAAATTTACAAGCTCATTCTCAAGCTATTCACGAACTTAGTAGCAAACTAGATCGCCACCCTACTAGTTCCGAGGTTGCTTCCTTTTTAGGCATATCAATTCAGGAGTATGAAACTCAAAGGACACATGCCGATAGGTTTAAGATAGAGCACGTAGAACAAAGTGAAGAATCAGATTTATTTGAGCAATTTTCCTCCAATAGCTTAAATCCCCTTGAGGAAGTCGCCGATGACGACTTGAAATTACTTCTGGTTAGAGAGATGGGAAAGCTCAAGGAAAGAGAACAAAAAATATTACAGCTTTATTATGTCGAAGAACTAAATCTAAGAGAAATCGGAGAAATTATTGGCGTTAATGAATCCAGAGTCAGCCAAATTATTTCAAAAGTTGCCTCTGAATTAAGAAATAAAATATCAGAGTCGATTTGATATGGCATTTCTAAATTTATTTAAAAAGAAATCAAGCAAAAAAAAATTGCCTGAATTAAAAGCTCAAAGTCAAAAAGACTACGATAAGCTTACCAATAATAATCAATCAATTAGTAACTTACATATTCGCTTAAGACTTGCGTATAGAGCAAAAGCTAACATAGAAAAAACATTTATTGATGCTGCAAGATCTTATGAGATCTATGAAAAGTGTAAAATAGAAGCGTCTTTACTTAGTGACAGTTCGCTTGATGATATTAAACAACCAGAGCTAGAGGATTCATTTAAAATTCTTCAAAGTGACAATGGCTATGTCGTAAGCTACATACCAATGGACTATGCTAAGATGGTATTTGACCTGGGCATCTCATATCAAAAATCTAAGATTAATAAAGATCAGGCTAAAAAGAGAGTTCAATATGTCTTTGAATGTATTTGCAAAGAACTTAATATAAATAAAGACATAGAGATACTTGAATTTCTTGATGATATTTCAAATAGCGATTTATAGTGGTTTAGTAAAAATTAGGTAAATTTATGCTTTCTATTCTAGTTGCTTTCACAATATTCATAGGCATTGTATTAGTTGTTCTTCTATTATTTGTACTAGGCAAGTTAAACTGGATAGAAAATGCGACTAACTCGATGTTGGATAAAATCGATGTATTTCCAAACACGCAGTTAAATAAAGATGTTTCACCCGATGTTACTGATCCGTATTTCTATGGCTTGACGGGAAAAAAGTTATGGTCTTGTATAACAGAATCAGATTCAACTGATCTTTCATCCCAAGAAATAGAAGAGATAAGGCCCCGTTATGCAATTGTTTTAGTCAAAGCTTTAGCGAAATTCATAAAAGACGAAGAAGACGATGATGAAATTCTGAGGAATATAAGAACCGTAAAAACTACTAGAGGTAAGATTGATATATGGATTCCATCAAAGACCGTAGATAAGTGCGATAAAATTAGTGAAGAATTACAAAATTATGAGCAGATAGAAGATGCTCCAACTACATCAGAAGAAGAAAGCGAATCTGAGGGAGATACAGTAATCTCTAAGAAAGATATGAGAGCTGAGATCGAAAAAAGCATTCAATCTTTAGTCGAGGGGTTAGTCAAAAAAGCTAGAATTAAATACAGCAGCGAGATGGCTACAGACTTAATCAAAATTGTTTTTTAAGTTAATTATTTTCTAAATTAACAGAAAAATTTGGCAGATTTTCACCAGCGCCCCCTTCTTGAAGTCGCTGTAATTGCTCATAATATTTCTCTTTCTCTAGGGTTAATAGAGCGTCCACCTGATTTTTAAGGGACTCTATACCCTCCAATTCTCTGTAGAACCTTTCGTTATCCAAAGAATTCGATTCCACAATACTTTCTAAATTTAAAATACGAGAACTTACGCCAGAAAATCTATCCTCAAGACGAGAGAAGTTATCCCTAAGATTAGCAGATTGTCTAAGATATTCATCTGAGGTATCGTCAACAGATTCTTGTAGATTATTTTTAATTTCGTCCCTAAAGTTCTCTATTTCTGTAATATTTTTTTCGACATCCATAGCTAATTGATCAATTGTTGAATAAAGATTAGATATCTCTAATCCAACTTGTTCAAATTCATCTAAGCCGCTATTCATCGTTGTTATTCTATTAGCTAGCGCTGCTGTAACGATATCAAAGTCTGATGCTTTACTGGAAAGATTATATATAGAAATCACGGTTAAAATTAGTGACATAAGAATACTTACGCCTACTGTAGCAAGTAAAATCCCAATTAATTTCCTTTGCCTCGCTATGACATCCTGCGATCCTGTCAAGGTCTCATCTAAGTTATCCTTGAATGATAAAAATGCACTCTTAGAATCTGATACTTGCTCCAAAAAATTATCTAGTTGGCCCTGAAAGGCACTTTTTATCTTTTCGAGTTGTATAGTGTACTTCTCATCATCATTATCTGGAGATGCTTTTTGCTTTAAGAATTCCTTAATATCAAGATTATTATCTTCACCAACTTCTTCTGGTCTAACTTTTTCCATAGTTGGCTCCATGCTGGATTTTTTTGCAGATGCGGTTTTTCTACTTTTAGCTGCTGGGCTTCTAGTTTTTGGAGACTTTTTAGAAGTAGTTTTATTAGAGTCGACCATTGTGGCATCCTGGTTTTATGCTAAAAAAGAAAAATTGGATAATATATATTATGAATATAACGGCTTTATCGACATATACAGCTCATAACTTTAGCACGCTAAAAAACTAAATATATCTGTCGATTATTTAAAAAATAAACTGCTTAATCAGCCAAAGCAAGAAAAGTAAATGCTTAATTCATATAAAAAACTACGTAATTTCAAAATGTTAATTATATTTAAGCATTTCATAACCTTATTAAATTTCTTTTGCCTATTTTGGATGTTTGCGGTTTCCTCATATGCGAATGAAGAATTAGATTTTTTAAAAATTCCTGCAGAGTTAGATGATGACGTTTCTTTTTGGCTAAGAATTTATACAGAACTGAATTCCCAAGAGGGCCTACTCCATGACTCAGAAAATCTAAGAATAGTGTATGGAAAGACATCTGATGCCGTTAGGGAAATTGAATCTTTTAGGCTTAAAATCGCTGCGGACTTGGAGGCACTTGCATCAACTCAGGATGATTCACTACTAACCAAACAACAAATATCTTTAATGGATTTATGGGGTAGAGATACAGATAAATCTGAGTTTAGAAGAGCTGCAAAGAGAATACGATGGCAAAAAGGTCAATCTGATAAATTTTCTGCAGGTCTTGCGGAATCAACCAAATATCAATCGCACGGCTTAAAAATCACAAATCAAAAATCGCTTCCTGATAATCTACTTTTAATTCCGCACCTCGAGTCTTCATTTAACACAACTGCAAAATCATCTGCTAACGCACTTGGAATGTGGCAATTTACCAAGGCTACTGGTCAAGAGTATATGCAGATTGATGATTTGATTGATGAAAGGTTAGATCCTTACCTATCAACGAGAGCCGGTTTAAACTTATTAGAAGACTACTACCAAACCTTAAACTCATGGCCTCTCGCTATAACAGCATATAATCACGGTATCACGGGCATACGTTCTGCGGTACAGCAGCTCAATACTACCTCAATCTCTGATATCGTCAGAAAATACAAAGGACCAAGGTTTGGCTTCGCATCTAGAAACTTTTTTGTACAATTTCTTGCAGTAAATTACATCATTGAAAATCTAGAAAAATATTTCCCTAATATTATCTATCTTCAAGAAGTTCCTTATGAAGAATATAGAGCTGACTCTTTTATACTTATAGATGATTTAGCGGAAAAAGCTAAGACGAAGAAGGATGTTCTCATCGAGCTAAATCCATCATTTCTAAACGCCATAAAAACAGGGCTAAAGGAGATTCCTGCAGGTTATTTAGTGAAGCTACCGGTTGGAAGCATAGCCGCTATAAATCAAAGCAGAAACCTTTTGACAGATACTGGACGTACCCAAAATAAATTTGATTCAACGCTACTAGTGCCTCAATATGAAAGCGAAAGCAGCTTTTCTAAAACCGAAATTGATTCCTCAGTCGAAAGTATTGATGACTGGGTTGATATGACCTTTCTTAGTAAATTTGAAAGCATTAATAATAAAGCACAAGCCGCGACTATCGATAAGATAGAACTTAATAATATTGAAGCAGAATCACTCCAAAATGATCAAACAAATTTCAGTAGAGAAATAAGTAGTGGAAAAACACCTCCTGTTGAAAAGGTGCAAAATAATTTACAGCAGTCACAACCATCTCAAACAAATATATTTTTGACTTTGTATGAATCAGATATTTTAAAATTTTTTAATTTTGATATTAATCCAGAAGGGACAATTGAACTGCAACCTAATGAAACATTGAGTGATATTGCTTTCTGGCTCGGCGTCAAGACTTGGGATCTTAGAAACTTAAACAATCTCTCGCCTTTTGAAAAACTGGATGCAGGAGAAATAATTGATATAAACGTAGATAGCTCAATTTTAGAATTTGAACGCAAGCGATTAGAACATCATTCAAATTTTTTAAGAGATTTCTTGGATAATTATAGGGTAATAGGCACTACTGAACATTTTCTAGCGGTTAACGATAATCTGGATGAGCTGGCAAGAAATACTTATAAGACGCCAATGTGGCTACTAGCCTTTTATAATCCTGACACCAGACTGGAAAATACATTTAGGGGGCAAAAAATAATATTCCCTATCATAGAAGATGCCTGAATTTTGATTGGGCATATCTTTTTTACTGTTGTTCTAATTTTGTGGCCGGCATTTTACTTTTAAATAATAAATCTCAGGAATCCCTAGCAAACTAAATGCAATAAAAAAAATAAACCACTTCCTATGATTGCGTCTGCCTGCCTCCCATGCAGCTTTAACTGTCCAATAGAGCTCCCAAATAGCTAGAATAATTATTATATAGATCATATTTAAGATATTAGTAGTTTCTATGATAGAAAAAATTATTTTTGTTTATCATTGTAATTTAAAGCGCTCGCTAATCCATCACTGAAATAATGGTGCTTATCTCTACAGAAATTTCTTGAAATGTCGATTTTAGATGCATTCTTCAAGTTATGTTAATAATTTAATTAGATGATCATCAATTCGCTACTAAGATTAAAATTAGCTGTCTTTATTATTCTAATTTTGATCTTTATTGAACCCCTTTTTGCACGAGAAGTGGTGTTTGATAATCTTAAATATAATTTAGACAAGCCTGCTAAGGGTGAGGCCACACTATTAGGAACGACGTCTAATTTATCTAATCTTGAATATATTCCGGAAACCATTCAAACAGATGGCCTAGTTTTTACAATAACAAGCATTGCTGATTATGCTTTCTCTGATTCCAAATTAACTAAAGTCAACATCCCCAAAAGTATTGAAACCATTGGTAGGTTTGCTTTTTATAAAAATAGCATTACAGAACTCACTCTGAATGAAGGACTAGAAAATATAAGTGATTTTGCTTTTTATGGTAATAGTTTGAGTACTATAAATCTGCCTGAATCGCTTATAGAAATTGGATCATATGCATTTGGTTTAAACAATATTTTAAGTATTGTCATACCAACAAGACTAGAAGTGCTTAATGATGGTGTTTTCATATCAAATCGAATCACAACAGCCCAGCTTTCAAACTTGATAATTCTTGGAGATAACACCTTTGCGAATAATGATATTGAATTTCTAAATATTAGAGACACAGTACGCCTGATTGGCAATTCAGCTTTTGCTAATAATCTGATCAGAGAAGTTAGACTCGGTTCAAGCCTCGAAAGAATAGGTGATCGCGCTTTCGAACATAATTTGATAACAGAAATCGAAATCCCGGCAACGCTAACCTACTTGGGGAAATACAGCTTTCATGACAATAAGTTACAAACTTTAACTGTCCCAAAAACCATAAAGACACTTGATGAAGGTTCCTTTTCAAAAAATTCGCTCGTAGATCTTACCCTAGATTATGATCAATCTATATTAGAAAAATATGTTTTCTCAGATAATTTGTTACCTACCGTTAGAATACCAACTAATACAATTACTATTAATGAGGCAGCCTTCAAAAATAATCGATTAGAAAATATCGTATTTAATGATTCGCTAGCAGGGATCGGCAAGGAAAGCTTTGAAAATAATAAGCTTCAATCTATTGAACTACCTACAACTGATCTATCGACTATCGAAGAAGGAGCCTTTAGGAACAATTCTCTTACTTCAATAAATTTGCCAACTTCTATCGAAAGAGTAGGAGCTTTCGCGTTTGATAAAAATCTAATTTCATCAATAGATATATCAACAGCAATGAGCATCATAGAACGCGGCGTATTCAGAAATAATAGATTAACAACTATAGAAATACCCTCCAATATTGAAACAATAAATGGATCAAGCTTTGCATATAATGAAATAGCAAGCCTTGAAATTCCGGAGGGAACAACTGAAATAGGTGAAGGCGCTTTTGCCTTCAACAAAATTAACGAGTTATCATTATCAAACTCTATCGAAATTCTAGCTCCATATGCTTTTTATCAAAATCAAATTAAAAGTATAGAGATTCCCGAAAATATAACATTTATCAGTGACTCTGTATTTGAAAACAATAAAATTGAAATTTTAACCATACCCGAAACTATAACTAGTATCGGTAATGCCTCATTTAAGAATAATAAAATTGGCCTGCTTTACCTTAATGAGAATCTAAATTACATAGGTAATAATGCTTTTGAGAATAATGTAATAGAAAGTCTAATTACCCCCAGCTCTCTTACAAATATCGGCGATTACGCATTCTCTAACAACAACATAAGCCAGCTTGAGCTAAATAATGTTATTGCCATTGGAAACTATGCATTCTATCAAAATTTTATCTCTAAACTTGAGTTAAGGAATTCAATAAATGACGTTGGAAAGTATGCATTCTCAAATAATCTAATTACGCAAGTATCTTTAAGCCAATCGCTTAGTAAGGTTAAAGAAGGTGTTTTTTCACTTAATAAATTGGAAGAGCTAGACGTTCCCGATAACATTATTAATATTGATGCTTATGCTTTTTTTGATAACAACATATCTAAATTAAC
>JAYPDM010000027.1:7438-13337 GCA_038125265.1 Gammaproteobacteria bacterium | reverse complement strand
ACATAAGCAAAGCCATTTTTAATTGCGCCAAAAAACCTTTCGCTTGGTAAGCTGCTCCTCGGCTGCTTATGTTTGTAGCTAAAGATGACAAATAAAATGATTAAAAAACTAAGTGCATTCGCACTAAACACCACCCATGGCCCTGATAATGCAATTAAATAACCAGCAATCACCGGGCCTATAGTTCTCGTAATATTCGCAGATATGCTATTTAGAGTTAATGCATTAACAAGATACTCCTTAGGTACTATATCAGGCATGATCGATGCCATAACGGGAAGATAGATGGCAGATCCAATCCCCAGACAAAATGTGAGGGTGAGCAAGGTTCTTGGTGTGACTAGAGCTGTAAATGCAAAAAATGCACAAAAACAAGCAATAATCAGCATCCAGGCAATAGCAAAAATTAATAATTTTCTACGATCAACCAGATCAGCAATTGCGCCTGCGGGGAGTATTAAGAAAAAACTAGGCAAAAATAAAGCAGTTTGTACGAGAGAGACAAGAAGCGGGTCGCTAGACATAGTAGCCATTAGCCAACCGGCACCGACCTCATGCATCCAGGTTCCAATATTTGAAACCATATTGGCAATCCATATATTTCTAAAGATAGAAATTTTAAGAGGAGAAGTAATCGATTGCGCCATCGAAAAAAAGTTTAGCATGAAATTGAATGATTCATTTTTTAGATTTCGTTGTAACTTGATTCACCAATAAAATATACTTTATGGATGAGCTCACAAATTGGTCTTAACATTGCTGTTCTTACCGTCTCTGATTCAAGAACGGTTGAAAATGATACCAGCGGGTCTTGGCTCTTAGAGGCAGTTGAAAAATCTCAACATCAAATCATTGATCGTGGACTGGTTGCAGATGATAAATATGCTATTCGAGCCTGCCTCTCTAGTTGGATATACGATCAAAATATAGACGTCATTATTTCAACCGGTGGGACTGGTTTGACTGGAAGGGATGGTACCCCAGAGGCTGCACTGCCACTCCTTGATAAAGTTATTGATGGTTTTGCAGAATACTTTAGGTATCTATCGGTTGCAGAAATTAAGACTTCAACCTTGCAATCAAGATGCTTTGCAGGAGTTGCCAATGGCACAATTATCTTTTGCTTGCCTGGATCAACCAATGCCTGTCAACTTGCGTGGAATGAAATTATAGACCCACAGCTCAATAGCAATACAAAGCCTTGTAACCTTGTTGACCTGATTCCTAGGTTTTTAGAAAAATAGTTTGATAAAATATAGAAATCTGAGGGGTGGCAATTAGCCTGAGAGAATTATTCAACCCTTTGAACCTGATACGTTTAATGACGGCGAAGGGACAGAGCTTGAGGCCTCAGAATCAAACGGAGGCTTCATTGAAAATTAAATTCTTACCCTTTTTATTCTCCCTCATTAGCTACATGGCGTGGACTCAAGATGACATGGATATTATTGAGGAAATTACCGTATACGCAAGTTTAGATAACAGTCCATCAGAGGACTTAATTAGTACGACAGTTTTATTAAGCGATCAATACGAGGCCTTTTCTGTCTTTAGTATTCAGGATATTTCCAAGTTTATTCCTAATTTAAATTGGTCTGGTGAGGGATCAAGAACACGATATTTTCAAATTAGAGGCATTGGTGAGCGCGAGCAATATCAAGGTGCTCCTAATGCTTCTGTTGGCTTTATCATAGATGATATTGATTTAACAGGCATTGCAATGGCTTCAAATTTATATGGGATTTCCCAAGTTGAAGTTTTGAGGGGCCCTCAGGGCACAATCAATGGCTCAAATGCACTTGCCGGATTGGTATACCTAAAGAGCGAAGACCCTGAAGATGAATTATCCATTGATACGAATTTTCAATTTGGCTCGGATGACCTCAAAGCTTACGGGTTTAATTTTTCATTACCCCTATCGAATACCGTTAGTGCGAGGTATATGGTGCAAAAAATGGGACAAAATGGCTTCATGGAGAATGAATTCTACAAAGTTGATGATACCAACCATCGTAATGAGCTCATTCATCGATTAAATACGCGAATAAATCTTACGTCCAGAAGCGACCTAAACCTTAATTTATTAGTCGCTGATTTTAATAATGGCTATGATGCCTGGACTAATGATAATTCTAGAAAAACTTATTCAGATTATCTTGGCAAAGATAAGCAAAACCTTAATGCTTTTTCATTAAATTATCATCATCAGTTTGATGAATTGAGCTCAAGGTTGGTTATGAGCCAGTCGAATTCAAATATGTTTATCGCTTATGACGGTGATTGGGGAAATGATGATTATTGGGGCGTGTTGTATGACTTTACCTCTGAGACGCAAAGAGTTAGAAAGCAAAGAACATTTGATTGGAGTATTTCAACAAATAGCCCTGAAGATAATTACAATCTGATTGGGGGTTTGTATCTAAAAACAGTTGATGAAGAAAATATGATTGACGAAATCTATAATGGTTTTGTCTACCGAGATTCTGATTCAGTCTTTAATGGAAGCTATCTCGCTCTCTATGGAGACTTTAAATATTTTCTAAGCGATCAACTCACATTCAATATTGGACTGAGAACTGAGGAGCACCTTTTTGATTACTTGGATGGTGATTTAGACTATTCTTCGCCGGATTATATTAACCAGGCTTTTACGCTTGGGAGTGTCTACCAACTATCTGACTTGACCCAAATTATTTTTACAGCAAGCCAGGGATATAAATTTGGAGGAATAAATATTGGAACTGTTGTGCCAAATGAATTTCGATTCTATGACAGCGAGAATTTAATGAGCTATGAGCTTGGCGTAAACAGCGAGCTTCTCGATGGGGCGGTCAGATTAAAAAGCCAAATATTTTATTCTTCACGCAATCATCAACAGATAAGTACCTCAATGCAGTTGGATCCTCAGGATCCCTTAAGTTTTATATACCTTACAAAAAATTTTGATGCTGGAGAGAATAAGGGCATAGAAGCCGAAGCAGACATATTTTTTTCTCCGCGCTTGCATGCTCGATTAAGCGCAGGATTTTTAGATGCAGTATTTGCTGATAAGCCTGAGGTCCCTTTAAACTTGAGGGGTAGGGAGCAGGCTTACGCTCCAAGCTTTCAATGGAGCGCACTTCTAAACTATCAATTAAATGGCAACCTTCAAATACAAGGATCATTCTTTAAGCAAGATGGTTATTTTTTTGATGAGAGCCATGATCAACAAGCAACCGGTTATAGTTTAGTTGATATCGCCGTAGTGTATTCATTAGAGCGAGCGCAAATTACATTTTGGACAAAAAATATCCTTAATCAGGATTATCCAATTCGAGGATTTTATTTTAGTAATGATCCCAATGACCCTTTATATCTCCCTAATTTATTTATCCGATCCGGTGATCCAGTTCAGGTAGGCATTACATTAGACTACTTATTCCACTGAAATCATTAGCATGGAGGTATTAATCGAGATATTTGCAGTCCTTTTTGGTTTTGCATACGTCTTGCTCGCAATCTTAGAGAATAGGGTCTGCTGGATTTTTGGATTCTTTAGTTCTTTCATCTTTTTATTTATTTTTTATCAGTCTGAGATATATATGCAGGCGCTTCTGCAAATATTCTATTGTTTTGTCGCGGTATACGGATGGTTAAATTGGGGATCTCAAAGCAATCCATTAGCTATCACCAGAATTGGAATACTGAAATCAATTTTCTATTTTCTCTTTGCTGCATCGCTATTTTTTGTAATCTATAGCTTGATCAGGGATCTCGGCATCGCTCTTATTCCCATCGATCTGTTTATTTCGATACTGGCAATCACAGCGACATACCTAGCTTCAGAAAAGAAAATTGAAAATTGGTTTTTTTGGATCATTGTTGATCTTTTAACTATTTATTTACTTGTTTCGCAGGGACTTTTTGTTTCGAGCTTGATGTATGTCATTTACTTTTTTATGTCAGTGATAGGCTTGTTAAAGTGGCATAAAAATTTAAAAGCGATATGAAAAGCAGTTCTATTTCTTCAATCATGGACCACCAATTGAATCAGTACTCAGGCCATGCTATCCCAAATGAGAAGTATTCTTACCAGTTGCTATCATCAAGCTTAAGGGCATGTAGCTACAAGGCAAAATCAGAAAAAAATATCTTTTTTGTGAAACAGTTTTCTAAAAAAGAAGAAATGTTTTGTCTTCCCTTTAAATTACAGAAGGTACTTTTAACAGAGTTATCACACCATGAGCTGACCCCAAAACTGATCATGATTGATGCTGAAAATAGAATTATTGTTCAGGAATGGATTGAAAGCGGTGCTGAAATTAAAAGCTTGCAAGAATATACCTTACTCTTAGAAAAGGTGAGCCATTTGCATCGTATGTCCATCAAGACCAAATTAAAAAATATAAATTTATTAAATATAGTCGCACATTATGTCTCTCAGCTGAAAAGCTCTTATAAAGATGAACTGATGAGCATCATTGATGAAATGAACTTTATTGCTAGGCAATTAATTGAAAAAACGACCACTTTGGTCCCAGTGCACGGAGATTTTTCTTCTATCAATACGGTTTTAAAGAATGAAAGATGTTATTTGCTTGATTTTGAGTATGCGTCCTATGCTCCCCTAGAAGTGGATTTCGCAAATTTAATTGTTGAGGATCAAATTCAAGATCCTCTTTTTTCACTTATGAAGATTTACTTTTTTACACTATATCCTGACTATGATTTTAAGAATTTAGAATTATGGCTAGCATTTATTTTTTTAAGAAATAATCTATGGAGAGTGATCCATGAGCAAAAAAATGTAGAATCTATTGAATCAGAATACAATGATTTTAAGGCTCACTATAATTTGGCTGTATGACTGAAATAAAAAAGGTTGGATTTATTGGACTAGGCGTTATGGGTTTTCCTATGGCTGGTTGGTTAAGCAAAGAATTTGATTGCGCTGTTTTCAATAGGGATAAGGTCAAAGCAGATAAGTGGATAGAGCAATATCAAGGAGCAATAGCTGAGGATTTTGCTTTATTGTTTAAAACATGTGATGCAGTTGTGACATGCTTGAGAGACGATGAGTCCCTTAGAGCCTTACTGATAGACTCCAAGGTATTATCAACTATGAAAAACGGTGCATTGCTGATTGATCATACTACTGCCTCCGAGACAATTGCGAGAGAATTACATCTGCTTGCAGAGAAAAATCAAATTGGTTTTTTAGATGCACCTGTTTCTGGTGGTGAATCTGGCGCGGTTAATGGGCAATTAACTGTCATGGTGGGTGGCGACCAACAGATTTACAACAAAGCTAAGCCAATTCTTGATTGCTACAGTAAGCGACATGTTCTAATTGGCGAGGGGGGTCACGGGCAATTAGCAAAAATGGTAAATCAAATCGCGCTCGCTGGTCTTATTCAGGGCTTATCTGAGGCGATCGCATTCGGAGAGAAATCTGGTATCGATATTGGTAGAGTGGTTGAAGCTATTTCTCAAGGAGCTGCACAATCCTGGCAGATGGATAATCGTGCTCATACCATGCTACAAGATGAGTTCGATTTTGGATTCGCCAATGAGCTCATGAATAAAGATTTGCTTTTATGCATAGATGTAGCCAAAAGAAACAATATTTCCTTACCGGTGTTGGGTTTAGTGCAAAAGCTTTATGAAAGACTTATTCAAAAAGGCCATCCTCGATGGGATACCTCTAGTTTGATAAACTTGATTCGAGATCCTTAATATATTTTTTTGATAAATTTACGTAGTGTAGGGCATTTAATCTAATGGCATTGATTTCTTCCTCTGTCACTTCGCGAATCAGTTTAGCCGGTGCGCCTAAAATTAATGATCTTGGGGGGAAAGATTTATCCTCTGTGACTAAGGCTCCGGCTCCTACAATTGATTCAATACCTATATTAGCCCT
>JAYPDM010000027.1:6091-7338 GCA_038125265.1 Gammaproteobacteria bacterium | reverse complement strand
GTTAGTTCAGAGCAAAAAATTCGATCAAAGTTATAGTCAGCTAATAATTTTCCTGCCTCAATGGCCTCAACTTTTCCTTGTTCAGTTAAATCGACGTCTGCCCAACCGGTAAATAAATTTTCTTTATTCCATAGACTCTGCCCATGTCTAACCATTACTAATTTCATATCTACTCCATGATTAGGCCAAGTGAGGTAAAGATAGGTACTCAGAACTTTGCATTTCCTCGATTCGGCTCACTGTTCTTTGAAAAACGTTAATCAATTTAGTCCCATTATATATTTGATCAAGAGGCACTTCGCTCATAATAAATAAATTGACATGCCTATCATAGAATTCGTCAATGAGAGACATAAATCTTCTTGCTTCATTTTCATATACTTTATTTAATTGATGCATTCCACTTATGAATACCGTATGAAATCGGCTAGATATTTCGATATAGTCGTTTTGACTTCTTGGTCCAGAACATATTTCATCAAAATTAAACCATATATATCCTTGTGAGCGCATCCGATAATTTATCTCTCTTCCTAAAACAGCGATGGATGAACCAAAAATAATTTTATTTTTTGTTAACTTACTAAAATGACTTGTAAAGTCATGGTCCTCTTTTGGAGAGAGCAATAAAAATGTCTTAGAGTCTTGAATTGCAGAAAGTCTATAATCCTCATCGCCGATTAAATTTAAAACCTTCATATGCTCTTGGATAAATTTAATGGCAGGTAAGAATCTATCTCTCTGCAAGCCATTTTTATAAAGATCACTTGGATGAGAGTTAGAGGTCGTGACAATGACTGTTCCATTGAGTGTCAGCGATCTAAATAACGAACCTAGAATCATTGCGTCACCAATATCCTCAACGATAAGTTCGTCGAGGCATAAAAGATCAATTTGTGAAGATAAGTCTTTAGCGACGAGATTAATCGGATCCTCTCGATCTTTTTGTTTATTTAAATTTTCGTGAATTAGCTTCATAAATCGATAGAAGTGCATTCTTTCTTTTGCTTTGATATTGGTATTATCAAAAAAGAGATCCATCAGGAAGGTTTTGCCTCTCCCAACAGGGCCATAGAGGTACAAGCCAGGTGGCTTATTTTGTTTTTTACGTAGGATTTTAGTGAAGAGTGAGTTTTTAAATTTGTCAAAGTTGAGAAGCTCAATTTCCAGGCGTTGTAATTGCTTTGCCGCTTTTTCTTGATAGGTATCAGCGACGATCTCACCATTTTTTATTAAGTTCTGGTATT
>JAYPDM010000027.1:0-5991 GCA_038125265.1 Gammaproteobacteria bacterium | reverse complement strand
TTTGAATGCCTTCATTAAGAACAATAAAAAGAAGAATTTGATCTTTGTCATGATTGCTTAGCATGACTGCTAAACTTTCTTTAATTCCTAAAATGGCATTGGTTACCTGATATATCTCATTCGTTCCGATACGAATACCAGCCCTATTGAGAACGGCATCTGAACGACCGTAAAGAATAATGGATCCATCAATTGTCCTTTCAGCAAAATCTCCATGCCTCCATATATCTGGATATGTTTCAAAATAGGCTTTTTTATATTTCTCACCCTCGGCATCATTCCAAAAATAAATAGGTTTTGATGGAAAAGATTGCTTGCAGACTAACTCCCCTTTGCTTTTTATAATTGAATTGCCAGCTTCATCAAAAACATCAACATCCATCCCAAGCCCAATAGACTGGATTTCACCTGCATAAACTGGCTTTAAGGGGTTACCGAGTACAAAACATGATATTAGATCGGTACCCCCTGCTATAGAAGATAATTGAACATCTTCCTTAACATGTTCATATACATATTTAAAGTTATCTTCGCTTAATGGCGATCCGGTCGATAAGATTACTCTCATCTGATCGAGATTGAAGTCTTTGATCGGATTGACTTGAGTATTTTTGCAGTGGTTAATATAGGCTGCACTGGTACCAAATACATTAATAGCCTCGTCATCAGCAAGTTTCCATAGCCTTGAATCATCCGGATAGAATGGAGATCCCTCCCATAAGATTATTGTTGCATTGGATGCTAGGCTTGATACTAGCCAATGCCACATCATCCAGCTACATGTGGAGTAATAGAAAACTCTATCAAAATCTTGAATATTACAATGCAGTAAGTGTTCTTTTTTGTGCTGAATGAGCGTTCCACCCTGACCATGAACTATAGCTTTTGGCCTTCCGGTAGTGCCGGATGAATACAAAATATAGAGAGGATGATTAAAAGGAAGCGATAGAAATTCATCCTCCTCATTGTGTGAGTACAAATCTTGCATGCGAGTCGTCACTACTTGATTTTTAGAGTTTACTTTGTGATCACCAATTAAAATAAGATGCTCCAATGAATCAATGTCATTGAGAATTGATTCAATTTCTCTAACCCTATTAAATTTCTCTCCCTTAAATGAATATTGAGGATGCGCAAAAAGAACTTTTGGCGTGACTTGACCGACTCTCTCGATAAAAGCAGTTGCCCCAAAATCTGGTGAGCAGGCAGTCCAAATGCATCCAATCATGTTGCTTGCTAGCATTGCAATGACAGTCTCAGGTGTATTTGAAAGATATCCCGCTACGCGATCCCCCGATCTCAGACCGATTGATCTAAGAAAACCTGCAGTACTTTTTACTTTTTGAATCAATTCAGTTCTATCAATGGTTTTCCTTGCGCCACTCTCATCAGCGTAAATAATTGCTACTGGGTTTGATTGGTTGAGAAGTAAATTCTCAGAAAAACTTAACTGATGATCTGGAAACCACTCAGAGTTAATGAAATGATCATTTTCCACGAAGATTCTCGAGGACTCTTTTTTAAAATCTATCTTTGAATACTCAGCGAAGGCATGCCAAAATTTTTCAGGATGATTTACAGACCATTTCCAAAAAAGCTCATACGTATCAGTGTCAGTGTCAAAGTTTTGAGTCTGCATAAATTTTGCAAGGTGAGACTCAGTGAAGCTTTTATTGCTAGGCTTCCATAAGGGCACTCTATCCATTCAAAAGCTCTTCACCAGTAATCTTAGAGAAATTATTTCTTATCTTTTCAGCCATGACTAGAGGCTCTTCAAATTCTTCAGGTCGGATTAACTGGTCAAACGTTAAAGATAGTCGTGAGTATTTTAAAAACCAGGAACCTGAAGTCAGCATTTTTCTCGCACCACTGATGGCCATTGATACGATGGGAACCTTCTCCTCATGGGCAAGAGAAATGCTACCTAGATGAAACTTTTTGATTCCAGGGTTTTTTGAAAAAGTCCCTTCAGGAAAAAGTGCAACCCTTCCTCCAGTTTTTAGCTTAGTTCTTATGGCTAGCAGTGAATCTGCTCTCGAGCTCCTAGATTTTCTTTTAACAAAAATAGAATCAATTCTCCTAAGAAATAACCCAACCAATGGCACTCTATTGACCTCATCTTTTATCAAGAAAGAGGTGTCCTTAGGCAGTGAAGCTCGCATAATAACTGCATCAATATAACTTGTATGATTGATGAGAATTAGAGCATTTCTAGGAATTAAATTATCCGAGGCATTGGTTATCTTTTGGCCCATAAGTAGGAGTAATGCTTGAGCAGTCATTTTACAAAATGCCTGTCTGTATGAAAGCTTTGGGGAAAGCGTTACGAGCAAATATCCTGGAATGATGACAATGATAAATGCTAAGTAAGACCAACAACAATAAATTAGGTTAACTATAAATCGCGTTATCATATTGGTAGTAAGCTTAATAGGCATTTATATTTAATAAAAGGTTACCTAACTTGAATAAAAATATAACATTAATTGAGCAATTTATTGATTATGTCTGGTCTGAACTGGGCTTGGCTGACAATACCATCAAATCATACAGCAATGATCTGAGGCATTTTGAATCCTATATAAAGACAAATAAAAAAAATATCCAAGATGTTAATGAAAGTCTCATAAAGGAATACATCAGTCAATGTGTGCTTAATGGTATAACAGCTAGAACCCAAGCCAGAAAACTTAGCACTCTAAGAAAATTTTATGCATATTTGATGCAGCATAATCTCATTGAGATTAACCCAACATCCCAAATCAAATTACCAAAAATTGGAAAGTCTTTGCCAAAGACCCTGACTGAGGATGAGGTCATAAAATTATTGGCAGCACCTGACAGAAAAAAACTTATTGGCATGCGAGATAAAGCGATGCTTGAACTAATGTATGCAACAGGCATCAGAACTTCGGAGCTTGTCTCACTCAAATTAAATCAGGTCAATTTCGAGCAAGGCCTGATTAGATTGATGGGAAAAGGCAATAAAGAGAGGATTGTCCCTATTGGCGAAATAGCTTTGGATGTGCTTGAAGATTATGTTCTGCATCATCGCCCCATCTTGGTCAAAGAAAAATTATCTGATTATTTATTTCCAAGCCAGAAAGCAGTGCACATGTCCAGACAGGGCTTCTGGCAGCTGATAAAGCGCTATGCGAGACAAGTGGGTATCACTAAACCCATCTCACCACATACCGTGAGACATGCTTTTGCCACGCACTTGATCAATCATGGTGCGGATCTAAGGGTCGTACAAATGCTATTAGGACATAGCGATGTCGCAACGACGCAAATTTATACTCATGTTGCCAGAGAACGCATGAAGGCGGCACATAGCAAGCATCACCCAAGAGGATGAATAAATTAACTCTATTAGAGTTATAATAATTTTATGAAAATAATCGGTTTTGTTTTCGCTTTAATTTTCCCATCTTTGAGCTGGGCTCAGGATGTGCTTTCACCAGAAGAAATAGCAGCCCTTTTCCCAGCAATCCTTCCAAGTGATGTTTTTGAGTCTCCAATTGATGGTTTCTATGAAGTTGCTCTAGATACCTCTATTGCCTATGTCAGTATGGACGGAAAGTATATTCTTCAAGGCGATCTGTATTCAATTGATTCAAGAGAAAATTTATCTGACCTCAGGCGCGCGGAGATTCGAATTAATATGATCAACTCAGTTGATCATGAAAAGACGATTGTTTTTTCTCCCGAGACAAAGAATTATAAAATCTTTGTCTTTACCGATGTGGACTGTGGTTATTGCAGACAATTCCATAGAGATATCGATCAGGTGCTTGATTTAGGAGTGGAGGTAGAATACTTATTTTATCCACGTACGGGACCCAACACCGAATCTTGGTCTAAGGCCGAGAGTGTATGGTGTTCACAGAATCGACAAGAGGCGATAACGCAGGCAAAGGCAACTGGCTCCATCAATGCGCAATCTTGCTTTGGTTCGCCTGTCAGCGATCACTTTAATTTAGGCCAGAGAGTGGGCATCAGAGGAACGCCTGCGATTTTTGATGAAAACGGTATTCAGCTTGGCGGTTATTTAAGCCCTGAGATGCTCATTCAAAGGCTATCGGAGTTGGATCCGTCCTAGTTGAATTTTTTTGCATTTGAAGTTATTTTGAAACTATAAATCCATCGGAGAGCATTTATGAGATTACTTGCATTGTCACTTTTCCTACTTGCGTCAAGCCTGTACGCACAAGGTCCTGAGTGGGCTTATCAATCAGTTACAGAGGAAATCCCTGAGGCACATCATTTTGATCCCAATGAGCTAAGATCAGTGCCGGGAAGTGATTTACAACTTACGCAGGATCAAATAGATGATCACTGGAACCCACCTGATTGGTTTCCAAACGATCATGCCCCTTGGCCTGAGATTGTTGCTCATGGAAAAGGAAGAGAGGTAAGAGCATGCGCAGCTTGCCACCTCGCATCCGGTATGGGGCACCCAGAATCCTCGCAGCTCGCTGGATACCCTGTCAGCTATCTTGTAAGACAGATGGAGTACTTCAGAACAGGAGAGCGTACTGATCGTTATTGGATGAATGGATTTGCCGAATACATCACCGATGAGGAGATTCTTGAGGCTGCCGAATATTTTTCAGCTATTGAGCCGATTAAATGGGTCATGGATGTCATTGAGACTGATACAGTACCAAGAACGTATATCGGTGATGGAAGAATGAGGTTTGTTCATCCTGACGGTGGTACTGAAGAGCTTGGTTATAAGATTATTGAGGTCCCAGAGGACAGAGAATTGGCAACGACAAGGCATCCTTACTCAGGATTTGTCGCCTATACCCCGGTTGGAAGTATTGAGAGAGGGAGAAATTTAGTCACAACAGGTGGGGGGAAAACCTTACCGTGTGCAGCATGCCATGGAGCAGACTTACGAGGTGGTTTTTTAGATTACCCTGGCATCGCTGGAGGCTCACCCGTTTACAGTATCAGACAGCTGTATGATTTCCAGACTGGTGCTAGAGGTGGCGCTATGGGGGCCTTGATGTCGCCGGTCGTCGCAAATCTCACCACAGAGGACATGGTTGATATAGTTGCCTACTTGGCAACTCTTGATCCTTGATGTGGTGCCGAGAGTCGGAGTCGAACCGACACACTGTTGCCAGTACCGGATTTTGAATCCGGCGCGTCTACCAATTCCGCCATCCCGGCTGACCATGTCAAGCCATATAGATTATAGTATTCTAGAAATAGGTACAATTAAGTTTTGGGCGCCCCTGAAACTTATTTTTATGTTCATGCATCTTTATTAGAGCGATGAGAGAAAAATTAACAATAACTGATAAGGATATTAAAGCTGCAAAGCAAATGTGTCCTACCTCTCAAAAAAAAATCTATGATGCTTATAGGGTAATGGTTTACTCAATTGCTAAGAGAATTTTCCTTAATACAGGGTATGCTGAGGACATTCTGCAGGAAACATTTATTGATGTGTTTACTAAGCTTGCCACTTTTGAAGGTAAACACTATCAGTTAGGCGCCTGGATTAAACGTATAGCAACCAATCGATCGTTGATGATGTTAAGAACTGCTTGGATTTCGAGGAAATCTGATGAAGAGATCGAGGAAGTACCTTATCAATCCTTTGAGAATCAATTGCATAATAATGAGGAGCTAGAGATTGCTCTGGCAACATTAAACCCCGTTTCAAGATCAGTGCTTTGGCTTCATGATGTCGAGGGCTATACTCATGCTGAGATCGGAAAAATGATGAAGAAAACTGAGAGTTTTTCTAAGTCACAACTTGCAAGAACGCATAAAAAAATTAAAGAATTATTAGAAACCAATCAAACCACAAACATCAATGTCAAAGAGTATCGATAACTATTTAAAGTATCTTGACGATAATCTGGTGGATGTTAAGACTATCCAAGAGATTAATGAAAGTGATGAGCACCTCCGTGAGATCAATAGGATTAAATCTTTAAGAAAGGCATTAAAGAATTTACCTCAATTTCAACC
>JAYPDM010000026.1:7988-14459 GCA_038125265.1 Gammaproteobacteria bacterium | reverse complement strand
AATCTTCAAGTTGAGTCATATGCAGTTTATACAAATAAAACTACAACTGGAGCCATGAGAGGTTTTGGTGCTCCTCAAGTATGCTTTGCTTATGAATCTCAAATGGATGAAATAGCTAAAACATTAGGTATTGACCCATTAGAAATTAGATTAAGAAATGCTTTCAGGGAAGGATCACTAAGCCCAACAAGTCAAACGCTTCATAGCGTTGTAGTTGAGGAATCATTATTGCAAGCTGCTGAAGCTTTTGGCTGGAATAGGAGTTAAAAATGAAGAGAACAGGTAAAGGTATGGCATGTATGTGGTACCCAATTGGATTTACTGTTATGGCAAATCCAAGTGCCGCAACGGTAAAAGTAAATACCGACGGAACTGCTACACTATTAACTGGTACAGTTGAAACAGGCCAAGGCGCACTCACAGTGCTAGGGCAGATAGCTGCAGAGACTCTTGGAATAGCTACAGATGATGTTCATGTTGTTTCTGGTGATACTGACACAACGCCTATGGATACAGGTGCTATTGCCAGTAGAACAACGTATGTGACAGGTAATGCTATTGTTAGAGCGGCAGAAGCCGCGAGACAGCTTTTATTTGAAGCTGCTGCACCACTTCTAAATGTAAAACCTGACCAACTTGAGGCTCGAGATAAGAAAATACAGGTTCTTGGTTTCCCTTCTAGATTTTTGCCAATCAGCCAAGTAGCTCAGCATGCTGAGACTAATGTTGGAAAACCAGCAATTGGAAGCTCTTCATACAACCCACCAACCGTTGAAATGGATCCTGAAACCGGCCAAGGAAAGCCATTTAATACTTATGTATATGCTACACAAATTGCAGAAGTTGAAGTTGACGATGAAACTGGTGAGGTTGTTGTAAAAAGAATAGTCGCTGTCCATGACTGTGGTCAACCCATCAATCCAATGCTAGTTGAAGGTCAGATACAAGGTGGTATTTCTATGGGTGTAGGATATGCCCTGCAAGAAGAAATACTTTTTGATGACCAGGGAAAACAAATAAACCCGAACTTAACGAACTATATCATGCCAACCAGCTTAGATATGCCAGAATTGGATGTTCAGTTGGTTGACAATTATGATCCTACTGGTCCCCATGGTGCTAAAGGTGTTGGGGAGCCAACTGCTGTCCCAACCGCAGCTGCTATTATGAATGCAATATATGATGCTGTTGGCGTTAGAATTACAACGCTACCTGCAACAGCCGAAAAGGTAATGGCCGCAATTCTTGAGAAAAACGCTCAAGAAGCTTAGTGACAATTAAAATACCGGAAAAAATGCTAGCCTGGGTTTTGAATAATCCAGGTGAATTATCGATAGTTGAGAAGGAAGTCCCTCTTCCTGGAAATTCCGAAGTCTTAATTAAAATTGATGCGGTCGCTATTTGTGCTACTGACTTAGAAGTTATTGCTCATGGCCCTCCTGCTTTAATAAATGGCGGTCTTCCCTTCAATCAAAACTTTACGCCCGGTCATGAATTCATGGGAACCATTGTTAAGCTTGGTAATAATGTAGATGAATACCAAGTTGGAGATCGTGTAGCTGTAGAAATTCATGCTGGTTGTGGCAAATGTGAAAAATGTCGTGAAGGAATGTATACATCCTGCCTTAATTATGGAAAAAATTATCCTGGTAATGATAAAGGCCATAGGGCTAATGGTTATACCACTGACGGTGCATTTGCACAGTATGCTGTTAACCATATTAATACTCTCGCAAAAATTCCTAATACAATTTCAGATGAAATAGGAACTCTTATTGTCACGGCTGGAACTGCTATTTATGGACTGGATGTTTTGGGTGGAATTATAGCCGGTCAAAGCATTCTGATAACTGGCGCAGGACCCATTGGTCTGATGGCTGTTGCAAGTGCGAAGGCTCTAGGGGCTCATCCAATTATCCTGGCCGATATAGAAAACGATCGACTTGAGATAGGAAAAGCACTTGGTGCGGATTTTACCATTAATCCTAAAAATGATGATCTTGTCACCTTGGTCAAAGAGTACACTCATACTTTAGGCGTAAATTATGGATTTGAGTGCTCAGGTGCATCAGGTGTACTCAATCAAGTCTTATATTCCTGTCGTAGAGGTGGAAAAGTATGCCTTGGTGCCTTTTCTGGCTCTGATGAGACTGTAGATATCAAGTACGTTGTATCTAATAATATTTATTTATTTGGTATAAGAGGTGAAGGTTTATCTGCCGTAAAAAGAGCTGCTTCACTTGTTGCTAATGGCAAAATTGATCCATCACTCATACACACTCATACCTTCAATTTTGAAGAGTTACCTGTAGCCTTAGATCATGCAAAAAATAAAACAGATGGGGCTATAAAAGTTATAATCAAAGTTCATTAATCAATGGAGTTTTAAATGGCTGCATATTGGCTTGCAAGATCAGTAGTAAATGATCCTGTCGAATACAAACGCTATACAGACTTAGTCCCTGCCATTATTGAGAAATATCATGGGAAAGTTTATGCACGTGGTGGTAAATATCAACATATGGAAGGTAATAGTCGCTTTATAAGGCATGTTGTCATTGAGTTTCCTTCCTTTGAAGATGCCGTCGCTTGTTTTGAATCTGAAGAATACCAAGAGGCAAGGAAATTTAGACTAAATGGCGTTGGAGATAATGAGCTCGTTATTGTTGAGGGAGGCGATGTCACAAAATAATATTAGTAAATTTTTTTTTACTATTATTATTTACTTTTTTTGCTATACAAAAGTATTCGCAGAGAGTTTATTAGTTGCAGTTGCTTCAAATTTATCCCCTATCATTGGTGATACCATTATTGACTTTGAGTCTGAGTATAATCATTCGTTAGAAATTGTTTATGGCTCAACCAATAGACTTTATACACAAATAAGAAATGGAGCGCCCTTCGATTTATTCTTAGCTGCTGATGAGACCTCTATAGATAGCCTAATTGAAAATAATTTAATAAATGAAAATGATGCTATTGATTTTCTAATTGGTACCTTAGCTATATATTCAAACAGACCAATACAAGATCTAATCATTGATGAGCAACTAGATCCAAGAAACTTTAATAGAATTTCTTTAGCTAACCCAATGCTAGCTCCCTTTGGTCGTGCATCTATGCAGCATTTAACAAAGCAGATTAACCAAGATTTGATCACTGAAAAAATAGTGCAGGCACAAAATATTGCTCAGTCTTTTCAATATGTAAATAATGGTGCAGTTGATCTTGGCTATGTATCTTTATCGCATATCTTGCAAGGTGATATTAATGCTTCATATTATTGGATTGTTCCTGCCAATAACTATGAGCCCATCATTCAAAGCGCAGGTATTTTAAGTCGTTCTGATAAAATGATTGCTTCCAAAGAATTTATTGAATACTTAAAATCAGACTCATTTAAACTCATAGCACTTAAATGGGGTTATCAATTGCCATGATTACTGCCCTACTTTTAACTCTCAAGCTTGCTTTAGTGACAGTATTTTTTTTATTCATTTTATGCATTCCTTTATGCTACTGGCTGATAGCTAAAGATAATTTTCCAAGAAAATTAGTTCTGTCGATCTGCACGCTACCATTAGTATTACCCCCAACAGTACTAGGCTTTTATTTGATTTTACTTCTAAGGCCTGAAGGGTTTGTAAGCCTCATGACGAATCTGATTGGAATAGAGACGCTTCTATTTTCATTTGAAGGTCTTGTAGTCGGATCTATTATTTATTCCTTACCATTTGTCTTACAACCTTTGTATACATCACTTAAAACTGTTCCGAATGGTTATTTTGATACATTAAAAATATTAGGCTACACAAAATTTAATGGCTATATACGCGTCATTCTTCCCATGATAAGAGAAAGCATCATTGCAGCAATGATTCTTGGATTTCTTCATACTATAGGAGAATTTGGTGTGATTTTGATGATTGGTGGAAATATCCCTAATGAAACTGGTGTTGCTTCAATTTATCTTTTTGATTTAGTTGAAAGTTTTAATTACACACAAGCACATGCTCTCTCTCTAATACTTCTTTTAACATCCTTTAGTCTTTTGCTATTTATATACAGCTATTCATCGAGAATTAAAAAAGATGATTAATTTAAACTTTAACCATATTTTTAAGAAGAATAATCTTAAGTTTGAATATAAAAATATTATTCTCGACAAACCAATCACAGCTATTTACGGTCCATCCGGATCAGGTAAAACGACCCTATTAAGACTTATCATGGGGTTAGAACGTCCCACAAATGGTAAGTTATGTATTAACAATAATATCTATCAAGAAAATGATTATTTTCTTCCTCCTGAAAAAAGACCAATTAGCTTTGTGCAACAATCAAATTATTTATTTCCTCATATCAATGTTGAAAAGAATATTTTCTTTAATGCCAACCATAGTTATGGCGATACATACACTGATTCTGTTCTTGAGCTTTTTGATCTTCATAGCTTATTAAATTCAAATATTAATAATTTATCGGGCGGTCAGAAAAGAAAGATAGCGCTAGCTCGGGCTTTTTTAAATCATCATGAATTATTGCTTTTGGATGAACCGTTTAATGGTATTGATAAGAAAACCATTCATAAAATTCATAAATTCTTAAATGAGCATGTAATGTTACGTGATGTAAAAATAATCTACGCGTCTCATGATATTAAGGAATTAGCTGTAATTTCAAATGCGATGATTGTGATTAATGACCAAACTGTCTCTCATCAAGGGGATATACAGAGCGTTCTTCTAGATGAAGATTTTTATAATCTTAATCTTTGTCGCCCCCAGTCAATCATATCGATGGATAAGGTTGGATCTGTTTTTTTTAATACCATAGTGAATGCTTCAGATGTTGCTTTATCACGTCAAAGTATTGTTGGCACATCAATTAGAAATCAAATTAAGGGAAGAATCACAAAGATTATGGATATTTCTAATGATCGAGTAATCGTGCAGGTAGATTGCGGAAATTATTCTCTTTTATCAGAAATTACGAAAGAGTCACATCTGGATCTTCAGTTAGCAACTGAGGATGAAATCTATTGTCTCATTAAGACTTCATCTTTTAAGTGAGTTTGAATTTAACGCTAGGTACATCCCTATTAGACCAACAAAGGCACCAAGGATCGATAAATTAGACCAAACAAAACCCTCAAAAATACTTGATAGAGTCATCGCTATCATAGGGATGACGATTCCTGTATAAGCAGCTTTTGCAGCTCCAATGCTTCTGGTAAGTTCTATATAGATATAAAATGCAAAAACTGTGCCAATTAATGATAAGTATAGAAAGCCCAAAATTAAGCTTAAGCTAAATGAAACTGGCTCATAACCTATGGTCATCATCGCATATGTGCCATTAAATAAAGTACCAATACACATGGACCAAAATAATAATGCAAATAAAGGTTGTTTTTTTGCTATCTCGGAAGCTTGCAGTACGTTTGCGACAGATGAAGAAAGGACTCCAAGTATTGCAAATAGAATTCCAGTGATAAAAACATTCTGATCAGTTATATCTGTGGGAAGTCGATCATAAAAAAGGAGAAAAATACCTATAATTGAGATTACAGAACCTACATAGAAATGCTTTGAATATCTAGAGCCTAAAAAGATTATTGAGAAGAGTGCATTTGGAATAAATAATAAGGCAAATAATATAGCTACCAAACCAGAGACAATAAAAGTTTCAGATATATAGACTGCGTTAAAATTTAAAAAGAACTGAAAAAAGCCGAACACAAGAATTACAAAATAAGCATCACGTGCAATAAAGAAACTTTTTTTCAATACAATCATAAGGATAGCCATTAATATTAAAGCAAATAAGAATCTATAGAATACAGACCACTCAGGTGACATGATCATCACCTGCCCCTTAATAATGATCCAGGTGGCACCCCACACGATGGAAGCCATCATAAAAAATAATACATCCTTTTTGTTCATTGGAAAATTTGATCAATTACCAATATTAAAGGAGCCACTTGACCTTCAGAGATGTAACCCTCAATATCAATTGTTCCAAATAGATCACCTCTTGAAGCAATTGGATCTCCGGAGATAGAAATTCTTGCAGTAAGTGAAAAGCTTGATGGAATTTGAAAGTCCTCATTTGCAATCATGAGGTTGAGATTAGATAAAGCATAAATTTGCCCTATCTCGTACTCATCAATGCGGGTTGCCGCAAACGGTGGTGTATTGACACTCTCGCGTGCAAAAATATACATAGCAGAGATCTCATTAAAATTTTCGAGAGTTTGCATAAGCTCGTCACTGATTTCTATTTGCACTGGAATCTCAAAAGATTGGCCATTTAATATGTCTAATTGCGATTGAACAAAACTTGCAAGAGGTTCCCCTGGTGAAAGTTCCATCAGGCGAGACCAATTTAGAAGAACTTGATCTGTGTTACCTAAAATAAGATCTGAAAGACCTAAATACCAATAGGCCTTTATATTTGAGTTATCAG
>JAYPDM010000026.1:6264-7888 GCA_038125265.1 Gammaproteobacteria bacterium | reverse complement strand
AGAATTAGGTAAATTTACTTTACCGCTTAAAATTAAAACTGTAACCGCAAAGAGAAATACCGCGGAGGGTAATAGATATTTCTTCATTTTAAGTCTTAGTCCTTGTAACCCGAATAAAACCAAAGATTGCGATGAAAAGCATACAAGCTGGTCCTAGCCAAAGTATGGCATTCACTGTATTAAATCTTGGTCTGTACAATACAAAATCTCCATATCTTTGCGTTAAGTAGTCAAAGATTTGCTCCTCTGAATAGCCTAATTCGATTAACTCTCTCACCTCACGTCTTAAATCTATCGCTAATGGTGCCTGAGAGTCTGCCAATGACTGATTTTGACATACCAGACAGCGAATTTGCTCGAATAATTGCCTTTCGTATTCGGTTTGAATCAAATCTTGCGACCAAAGATTTCCTGAAAAAATCAGTACTAATATTAAAGAGAAGCGCAAGGGTAGCTCCCACAGCTTTCAATGATTCTTGGAATAAATTCTTGTTGCCAAATTTCAGGCGTTAATGGAGAAATATGCTTATATATAATGATGCCATCACTATTAACCAAAAAGGTTTCTGGTGCACCATAAACCCCAAAGTCAATTGCCACCTCGCCCAATTGATCGTATGCAATAAATTGATAGGGGTTACCTAAAGTCTCCAGCCAATTAATGGCTTCATTTCGTTCGTCTCGCCAATTTAAACCAAGTATTGGAAGCCCCGAGCTTAGAGAAATCTCATTGAGGAAGCCATGCTCAACACGACACCCTACGCACCAAGTTGCCCAAACATTGATGAGATAAGTTTGATTTACCACTGACTCATTAGAAATTAGGCTACTAGGATTTTCGCTCAAAAGATCTGGCAAAGAAAAAATGGGTACTTCTTGGCCAATAAAAGGTGATGGTACAAATGTTGGATTAAGACTTAATCCTCGATATAAGAAAAAAGAGAGCAAAACAAAAAATAATAACGGTATGAAGTACTTTATCATCTAGGCCAGCCTTAGCTTTCTATGATTCATAATTGTTGAGATTATTCCGCCAATGGCCATGATCAAGGCTCCTAACCATATTAATCTAATAAAGGGTCGATATTGAAATCGAAAGCCCCATTCAGAGGAACCATTCACCGGATCTCCAAGTGCAACAAATAAGTCTCTTGATAAATTGGCATCAATCGATGCCTCAGTCATAGCACTTGATTGGTTGCTGTATATTCTTCTTTGGGGATTAAAATTTATAGTTCCATTGGCATCGGTCATAATAACCTCAGCTTCTATCGCTAAATAGTTTGGGCCTTCTACCTCTCTTAAATCACCAAAAAACCATTCCCTTTCATTAAACTCAATAGAGGAATTTAGAGCTACAACCTCCTCAATGGTCTGACTGTAGTTATTGACACAAGTGACACCAAAAATAAATATTGCTAAACCAGAATGAGCAATGATCATTGGTAGCTGCTGTCTAAAAGCAGCTTTACTTTTATCATTAAAAAATAGCTGTCCAGCCCAAACCAAGGTTGACAAAAGGATCCATAAAAAAGACCAATAGCCGACCAATGTAAATATTGAAAAGTCTAAATCTAAAATGAATATGATCAGAGTCGGTAATATAACCGCTATGATTGCTACT
>JAYPDM010000026.1:0-6164 GCA_038125265.1 Gammaproteobacteria bacterium | reverse complement strand
GCCAATAAGCACCAAAATAAAGAGTCCTCTAGAAGGGTCTGATGCAAACGCATGGACGCTCACAAGCACTCCTGATCTTACTAAAAAAGTACCTAATAAGCTTAATGCAAAACCAATGATAGATAAGAGTATGAACCAACTTTTAAAACTTCCTCGGCTTTCAGTGACAGTGGCAGAATGAATAAGTGCAGTCGCAATAAGCCATGGCATAAATGAGGCATTTTCTACAGGATCCCAAAACCACCATCCACCCCACCCTAGCTCATAATAGGCCCACCAACTTCCTAAAGTGATACCAATGGTGAGAAATGCCCAGCAGAGTGAAAGCCAAGGCCTCAGCCAAGTAAGCTGTTGCTGCTGAAATTTACCTTGAATTAATATGGCTACAGAAAAGGCAAAAGGAATAGCCAGCCCAACGTAACCGAGGTAAAGCATAGGAGGATGAATAGCCATTCCAGGGTCTTGAAGCAAAGGATTTAAATCATTTCCCTCAGTAATAATTCTTGGCGATAAATCAAAAGGATTAGAAGTAAAAAATATAAATCCAATGATACCCAACAATACAAATCCGATGACACTCAGTGAGAGTGATACAGTAACCGGATCATGTCTCAATGAAATCATTGCCAGAGCTACAGACCAAACTGATAGAAAAAGCACCCACAAGAGCATTGATCCCTCATGGCCACCCCATACAGCAGTGAACTTATAAATCAGGGGGAGCTGAGTGTTTGAATTTGATGCTACATAAAGGATTGAGAATTCATCGTTAAGAAAAGCTGATGTCAGCAATACATACGCAATTGCTATGGCTATAAATATTAATAAAGTCAGTGGCCTTGCGAGGCTTTTCCACTCATTATTTAAAAAATAGCCGACAATAGGAAAAAGCGAGAGAACCAACGCTAGCGCGAGAGAAATAACCAAAGCTAAATTACCAAAAAAACTGATCATTATTGATTCATTAAAATATCAGCTACCTCTGGAGGCATATAGTTTTCGTCGTGCTTAGCTAAAAGCCCATTTTCATTCGCATAAAAGATATCATCTCGCATCATCCCCTGAACGACCACTCCTTGCCCCTCGCCAAATAGATCCGGAGTAATGCCGCGGTACTGAACCGTAACCTCATTGAGAAAATCTGTTAAGGTAAATTCAACCAGTAAATCTGTGCCATTGATAAGACTTCCCTCTTTAACCATGCCAGCAAGCCTTATCGTCTGCTCAGCCGGTGCTTCATTATTAAGCACTTGAGTCGGAGAAAATGAATACAACAGATTTTCTTCAAAAGCATTCCAAATTAAGTTCAAACCAATACTTACAAGGGCTATTAATATGGCAATAAATAATATTCGTTGAATTCTTTTTTTAGTCATATTTATTTATCTTCGGAATAATGCCTGTTTTAATTTTTAATTTTTTTAACTCTTGCCAAGCTCTCACTCTTTGCAAATAGCTTATCCATACAAAAATAATTAATATGGATGCTGAAATCGTATAAGAAACAATCACATATAACCAGTAATTACTCATGGATCATCTCCTTTAGCCAGCGTGCACCAGACTCTCTGAGGAGGATCATAGTATTTAAGCGGTATAAAAATAGAAAAATAAATAAGAGAGTGAAACCGAGAATAGAAGTAAGTAATGGATAGAGCATTTCTGGAGCTATTGACGGTCCCCCTTCACGCATAATGCTAGGCCCTTGATGGATACTACTCCACCATTCTACTGAGTAGTGGATGATTGGGACATTTATCAAACCAATCATTGCAAGTATTGAACCAACTCTGTCTGCTTGATCAATATTTGTAATATTTACGATTAAGGCCATATAGCCAAGATATAAAAACAGTAAAAATAATTCAGACATCATTCTTGGATCTGTCCATTGCCAATAAGTGCCCCACATTGGCTTACCCCAAATAGCACCTGTAAGAAGTGCAATCACAGTAAATATTGCTCCAATACCTGCCACAGATCGGGCAGCATAATAACCAATTTTGATATGCCACACAAAACCCAAAAAGGAAGATACAGCCAGAATGACATAACCTAATAAACTCAAATATGCTGCAGGAACATGAATATAGATTATGCGATATGCATCACCCTGTAAGTAATCTGGAGGGGCAATAAATATTCCTTGATACAAACCAAATGCTATCAAGATAAGCGCTAGGATAAAGATGTAAGGAATAATGACACTTGAAAGCCAATAGACAAATCTTGGGGAAATGAATTGGTGAAAAAGCTTAATGATATTCATTCACCCACTTCCTTAATAATTAGACTGTTAATAAAAGGGATCACAACAAGCAAAACAAGGCAGGAACCACTGAGGATCCTAAAGATTGCCTCTATGTTATAAGGAAGCTGCTGCGATATGGAGACTGCAGAAATAAAAATCAACAAGGGCATGAGCAAAGGAATGGAGATAATCCCTAATAACATGTTTCCTAGCTTCGCCCTAAAAGCAATAAGTGTTGAAAAGCTAATAAAACAAGCAATGATAAAAGTTGAAAATACAGCTAGAGATAAAATCATCGAGTAGCTAAGTGGGCTATTCAGAAGTATCTTGATATTAAGAGCTGAGAGAATACCAAGGGGCAGAACAATAAAAACCCAATGCACAAAGAGCTTGATCAGCATAAATAACATTAACGAACACCCTGAAAGAAGAATTTTATCAATAGAACCATCTAAGAAATCTCGAAAATAGATTTGATAGCCAAAATTTACGCTGATCAATAATAAAATTATCCAAGAAAAAACCGAACCTGCAATCACTGCAATCATTGATGTCATGCCTGATAAAACAAAATTTACCACACTGATTGCGATGATAAAGTATATCAAAACACTACTAATTAATGAGCTATCACCGATAATTGCTTTAACCTCTCGATTTAAAAAATTAAACATCATGGCTCAAGAGAAACATTAAGGTTAGATATATATGAATAAATTTGCGGGCTATGTGTCGCAATAAGAACAATTGCACCACTGTCTTTAAGCTTTTCAATCTCTTGAGTCAGAACATTTATTGAATTCTGATCAAGATTAGTTGCAGGCTCATCAAAAATCCATAGTGAAGCTTTTGTTAAAAAATGACAGCAAAGGCTGGCTCTTTTTTTTTGGCCTGCTGATAGCTGACTGACAGGTTGATTTAAATAATCAATAGCAAATTTTTGAATCAGAGAATCCATTTGCTCAGAATCACTTTTATATAATTTTTGATAAAAAATTAAATTCTCAATCACAGTCATTTGCTCGGTAAGGGCATCTTGGTGCCCATGATAAGCAATCATCGGCTTGGACTCAGAATCGGTATTTAAATCTACTTTCCCCCCAGATGGTTTTAAGAGGCCTGCAATCGTTCTTAAAAGGGTTGTTTTACCAGAGCCATTAGGCCCAGTAAGCATACAACAATCATGGGGTACAAGATTAACTGAAAATGACTGGATTAAAGGGATTTCTCCCCTTTTAACCAAAAGATCAGAAACATTTAAATTAATTGGCAAAATCATAGAAAAATCAGAATAAATTATATCCTAATTTATCTAATGAATTGATTATTAAGGGGTTATTTTGCGAACTCTAATCTAAAAGGGTTGGAAAGGTTGCAATCAGACTATCCTTCTCATCATCTGTGAGCTCAGGATATCTTGCTATGACCTCTTCTAGCTCTTCAATAAGCTCATTAAGATCAAGACCATCGTCAAGATCATTATCATCCTCAGATGCCTCTACCCCATCATCCCAATCATCATCATCCCAATCGCTCATCTATGCCTCATACATTAATTAAATTCTGGTTCAAAGAGATTTGTCTCACTCGGTAAATAATTTAGATAATCCACAAAATGTGTCATGTAATTATCAATGCAGTAAGATTGGTTCGCCTCTTCATCTTCATCAAAACAATAATATTGATCGACCTCTCCGAGGTCATCAAAGTAAATGGTTAAACCTTGTTGTAAATCATTTTCATAATGAATCACTGTCTCCACAATCCCCTGATCATTCCAACTGATGGCAAGTCCATCTTTTTGATGATTGGTATACTCAACAAGCGAGGCCATAACCTGATTCGAATGCCAAGACTCAGCCTGGCCATGTATCTCGCCGTAGTTAAACTGAATTCGATTGTTAAGATTAGAGTTTCTGTGAAGCGTGACGGCGGTGCCTGTAAAGGGACGTCCATCGTAATAACCTCTCGACTCCTGATCTTGTGTGATATCGTTTAATGAGACGACTTGCTCACCATCATAAGCAAATACAGATAAATCATTACTGCATCCAACAACAATCATAGTTGCAACAATAAGAAACTTTAATTTAAGCCACATTAGAGTAATAATAGCCTTGAAACAAAAATAATCAATAAAGATATGGATGCATTTTTCTTACCCCTTTTGGGTGGCATGATTATCGGAGTAAGCACGCTTATTCTTCTTCTGCTCAATGGAAAAGTTGCAGGGATCAGTACTATTTTCTGGAATTTCTGCACCTCAAAAAGCATTGAGTCAGCGCTATTTATTATTGGGCTGCCCTTGGGCGCTCTGATTGCCTACTCTATTCTCGGGGTTTCTCAACCGACACTCCCAAGCAATACATCCCTTATTCTTTTGGCAGGCTTTCTTGTTGGTTTTGGAGTTAATAGAGGCTCAGGCTGCACAAGCGGTCATGGCGTTTGTGGTATTGGAAGACTTTCAATACGCTCTATTGTTGCCACGCTTTGTTTTATGGCCTCTGGAATTGTGACGGTTGCGCTATTTGGGGTTAATCCATGATCTCCTTAGTAGCACTTATCTCTGGAATTATTTTTGGTTTAGGTTTGGCTGTCTCAGGGATGACAGATACCGCTAAAGTCCAGGGATTTCTTGACCTCTTTGGTAACTGGGTTCCTGATCTTATGTTTGTCATGGGCGGTGCACTTATTGTATCTGCTATTGCATATCAATTAGCCAAGAAACAGATGAGACCAATGCTCAGAAATTCTTTCGACTTACCTCAAAATAAAGCTATTGACCAAAAACTTATCTCTGGGGCATTAATCTTTGGTGTTGGGTGGGGTTTATATGGTCTATGTCCCGGTCCGGCTCTAACCCATGCATTATCTCAAGATGGCATTCTTTTTGTTGCCGCCATGCTCGTAGGCATGCTTGTTTCAAATCAAATCAAGAAGTTCATTTGAATATTATTATTTCTGAAATTAAGAGACTCTACCGCGCACTAATCAATTCGCTTCATGGCATCGCTTTTTGCTGGAAAAGTGAGGCTGCCTTTAGGTTTCAAGCAGTACTTTTTATTCTGCAAATCCCATTATTTTTTCTCTTGGAGCTTAAACTTCATCATGGTGTTTATCTAGCGGTCATTGGAACGATTGCGCTTATAACAGAGATACTCAATACCGCTATCGAGAAAACGATTGATAGGATAAGCAGAGACCCGAATGAATTATCCAGGCACGTTAAGGATATGGGCTCTGCCGCCTGTTTTTTTGCCCAAATGCTTTGGTTATTCAGTTGGTGTTATATTTTTTATATCAACTAGGCTTACTGAGCCACAGGGATACGATAGGCAACCCCAAGATACATACCTTTGCTTTCAGTAGAGATTTCCTCTGGATAACCATTAGCAAAGTCTGGTCCAAAACGAGTAGTTCCATCCTCATCAGATAACACCCAACTTCGATAACCTGCTTTGACTAAAAAATTCTCCATGAATTCATAAGAGAGATTCAGATCTAAGATAGATGCATCACCATCGCCGGTGGTCTTGATATTTGGACTGGGGCCTAAATCATCCCTTAAGAGGTGGCTATCTGCATTATCAATAGAAACCTGTCCTCTACCGAATAAAGCGTTAAATTGTATGCCTTGATCTAGGTCTAACTTAATGCGAGCACCAAAAATATTACCGCTCCACTCAGCAGTATTACTGATTACTTTTTCATTAGGATCAATACCTTCCATTGGTCCTGGCGTCAAACCGGCGTCTCTTAGGTAATCTGAATCAAGCTCCTCAAGACCATGAGCATGTAAAGTCTCTTTATAATTGATCATACCTAAAAAGGGGCCAGCAGAAACCTGTCCATAATTAAAGTCATAACCGATAGAGGCAAAAGTGAAGCTACGCTTATTTCCCTTTAGATCGCT
>JAYPDM010000025.1:0-14784 GCA_038125265.1 Gammaproteobacteria bacterium | reverse complement strand
ATTTACGTGAGGCTTATTACGTTCAAATTTTTCTTTTGCCATTTTATTGACTCCTTCTTAAGCTCTAGACTCAATTACTTCTTGTGCAACATTATTTGGCACGATCGAATAGTGACTAAATTCCATCGTGTAAGCTGCTCTACCTTGGCTCATTGAGCGAACATCAGTTGCATAACCAAACATTTCCGATAATGGAACCTCTGCTCGGACGATCTTGCCTAGTGGCGCGTCCTCAAGGCCTTGTAAAACACCCCTTCTTCTATTGAGGTCGCCATTAATATCACCCATATAATCTTCAGGTGTTGATACTTCAACTTTCATAATGGGCTCTAGCAATACAGGCTTAGCTTTTTTGGCCCCATCTTTAAAGGCCATCGATCCTGCGATTTTAAAAGCAATTTCGCTTGAGTCTACATCATGGTAAGAGCCGTCATATAAGGTGACTTTGCAATCCACAACCGGATAGCCAGCAATCACGCCATTTGCCATTTGCTCTTGAATTCCTTTATCAACTGCAGGGATGTATTCACGCGGTACGACCCCTCCAACAATAGCATTAACAAATTCATAACCTGAGCCTGGCTCAAGAGGTTCAATTTTTATGTTGACATGCCCATACTGACCGCGACCACCGCTTTGTCTCACAAATTTACCTTCTTGCTCTACTGAGGCTTGTATAGTTTCACGGTAGGCTACCTGAGGTTTACCCACATTAGCCTCTACTTTAAATTCTCTCTTAAGCCTGTCTACAATAATTTCTAAATGAAGCTCACCCATACCAGAAATAATGGTTTGGTTTGATTCATGGTCCGTATGCACTCTAAATGATGGGTCTTCTTTAGCTAACTTACCAAGAGCAATTCCCATTTTTTCTTGGTCAGGCTTCGTCTTAGGCTCAACAGCCACTGAAATGACGGGCTCAGGAAACTCCATTCTCTCAAGAGTGATAATCTCTTTTAAGTCACAGAGCGTGTCACCTGTAGTTGCATCTTTCAATCCAACTGCGGCCGCTATATCACCGGCAAGAACTTCTTTTATTTCCTCACGATCATTAGCATGCATTTGTAAAATTCTGCCAATTCTCTCCCTATTACCTTTAACAGGGTTATATATTGTATCCCCAGATTTCAAAGTACCAGAGTAAACTCTAAAGAAAGTTAAATTACCTACAAAAGGATCGTTAGCAATCTTAAACGCCAGTGCAGCAAATGGACCTTTGTCATCCGGTCCACGAGAGGCCTCGGACTCGTCCTCTAAAATACCTTTTATAGCAGGCACATCAGTCGGTGATGGCATGAATAATATCACCGCATCTAACATGGCCTGTACACCTTTATTTTTAAAGGCTGAGCCACAAATCACTGGCGTGATCTCACCATCAATACAGCGCTTCCTGATTGCTTTAATTATTTCAGCCTCATCTAAAGTACCATTTTCTAAGTATTTATCTAAAAGCGCTTCATCAGTCTCTGCTGCCGCCTCTAATAATTTTTCTCTGTACTCATCTGCTTTAGATTGAAGGTCACTTGGGATATCAACTAGCTCAAAATTTACACCTTGCGTTGAATCATCCCATTCGATGAATTTCATTTTGATAAGATCAATGACGCCCTTAAAATTTTCCTCAGCACCGACAGGTATTTGAAGGGCAACCGGATTTCCTTTAAGTCGAGAATCAATCTGACCAAGGACCCTAAAAAAGTCAGCTCCGGCTCTGTCCATTTTATTTACAAATGCCATTCTTGGCACATTGTATTTGTTAGCTTGCCTCCAAACAGTCTCAGATTGTGGCTCCACACCACCAACTGCACAAAAAACAGCTACCGCACCATCTAGAACTCTGAGACTTCTCTCAACTTCAATCGTAAAATCTACGTGCCCAGGTGTGTCAATGATATTAATACGATGCTCATCAAAGCTTTGATCCATTCCCTTCCAAAAGCAAGTTGTCGCTGCAGAAGTAATCGTAATTCCTCTCTCTTGCTCTTGCTCCATCCAGTCCATGACTGCAGCGCCATCATGCACCTCACCAATTTTATGCGACACCCCAGTGTAAAAAAGTACCCTTTCTGTAGTGGTAGTTTTGCCGGCATCAATATGAGCCATGATGCCAATATTTCTGTAACGCTCAATAGGGGTAGTTCTAGCCAAAATAACCTCTCAAATTACCAACGGAAATGAGCAAAAGCTTTATTTGCTTCCGCCATTTTATGAACTTCTTCGCGTTTTTTGACTGCGGACCCTCTGTTCTCTGATGCATCCATTAGCTCACCAGCAACACGTTGTGCCATGGTTTTTTCGTTTCTCTTTCTAGCTGAATCAATAACCCATCTCATTGCAAGCGTTTCTCTTCGTACTGACCTAACCTCAACCGGAACCTGATAAGTTGCGCCACCCACTCTTCGAGATTTAACCTCAACAGATGGCTTTACGTTGTCAAGGGCAGTAGTTAACAATGAAATAGCTTCCTGATCATCCTTGCCTGAACGGTCACTAATGATATCAATGGCCCCATAGATAATTTTTTCAGCAACAGATTTCTTACCACTCATCATTGTCATGTTGATGAATTTTGACAAAAGAATACTATCAAATTTTGGATCTGGAAGGATGTCTCTTTTAGGTGCTCTGTTTCTTCTAGACATTATTTAGCCTTGGGTTTTTTTGCTCCATATTTAGAGCGACCTTGTTTTCTATCAGCTACACCTGAACAATCAAGAGTACCTCTTACCGTATGGTATCTTACACCGGGCAAATCCTTTACCCTACCTCCCCTGATAAGAACAACAGAGTGCTCTTGAAGGTTATGACCTTCTCCTCCAATATAACTTGTCACCTCAAATCCATTGGTGAGCCTAACCCTTGCTACCTTTCTCATAGCAGAATTTGGCTTTTTCGGTGTAGTTGTATATACGCGAGTACATACTCCTCGTTTCTGGGGAGAAGATTCAAGCGCAGGAACGGTTGTTTTAACAACTTTTGTCCTACGCGGTTTTCTTATTAATTGATTAACTGTAGCCATATTTATATCTTGAAAGCGTTGAATTGTATTGTTTTCGTGTACATACTGTCAACTTAATTAAGCATTATTTTCTGTAGACTCTTCAATAATCTCAGAGGACTCAGCAGCAATTGTTTGCTCATCGAGCTCATTTAGCTCTTTGAATAAAATATCATCAGTGGATTCCTCCTCTTCTTCAATTCCAAAGCCAGTACCCGCTGGGATAAGTCTGCCCACAACAACATTTTCTTTTAGACCTCTTAAATAGTCACGAGTTCCTCTCACTGCAGCCTCAGTTAAAACCCGAGTCGTCTCTTGGAATGAAGCAGCAGATATAAAGGAATCAGTTGCAAGTGAAGCCTTCGTTATCCCCAGTAAAACAGGAATAAATTCTGCGGGGTTTTTTCCAAGACTGATAAGTTCATCGTTTTTATTCAAAACTGTTGACCTCTCTAATTGCTCACCGGCAATTAAGTTTGAGTCGCCAGGTGAGGTAATAATCACCTTACGAAGCATCTGTCTCATGATTGTCTCAATATGCTTATCATCAATTTTTACGCCTTGTAGTCTATAAACATCTTGAATTTCTTTAACAGTATATGCAGCTAACTCAGGAACTCCCTGTAAGGCCAGAATATCGTGAGGATTAAGTTCTCCATCAGAAATGATCTCGCCCATCTCTACAGTTTCACCCTCAAAAACATTCAATGTTCGCCATTTCGGAATGAGAGTTTCATTAGATTCCCCATCAGCACCAGTTATTATTAATCTTCTTTTGCCCTTGGTTTCTTTTCCAAAACTAATTGTTCCTGAAGATTCAGCAAGAATTGCATGTTCTTTTGGCACCCTAGCTTCAAACAGATCTGCAACTCTTGGCAAACCACCGGTTATGTCTCTTGTCTTTGACGACTCTTGAGGAAGTCTCGCTAGTACATCTCCAACAACAACCTTATCACCGCTGCTCATACTGATAATGGCTCCATGCGGAAGCTCATAAACAGCTGGAATATCAGTGTTTGTGAAATTAATGGCTTTTCCTCGTCCATTTACTAATTTAATAATTGGTCTAGTACCAGAATCTGAGCTAGAGCCTGTGTTATCAAGCACGACAGTATTCGATAGGCCCGTAAACTCATCAATCTGAGTTGTAACGGTGACACCGTCTATAAAGTTTTCAAATTCAAGGTAACCGCCAACTTCAGTAATTATAGGATGCGTATGAGGATCCCAGTTTGCTACCATAGTTCCGGCATCTACCTTTTGTCCATCTTTCACGCTTAATACCGCGCCATAAGGTAATTTATACCTCTCTCTTTCGCGGCCATCAGCATCAAGGATGGTAACTTCACTTGTTCTAGAGGTAATAATCTCGCTCTTGTTTTCAGCATGCTTAACGGTTTTAACTTTATGAAGTTTAATTTCACCTGTTGTTTTAACCGTTACGTTATTAATCGATGCTGAGCTTGAAGCTGCACCACCAATATGGAATGTTCTCATCGTCAACTGTGTACCTGGCTCACCGATAGATTGTGCTGCTATCACACCCACGGCCTCACCTTGGCTCACTAAGTGACCTCTTCCTAGGTCTCTTCCATAACAGCTTGCACATACTCCATACCTGTTTGCACAAGTGATTACCGATCTTACAACGACCTGATCAACTGAATTTTCCTCAAGAATATCTACAGAACTTTCATCCATAAGATGGCCAGAAGTAAAAATTACTTTGCCTGTGGATGGTGAAATCACGTCATCTAGTAAGACTCGACCTAGCACTCTCTCTTTTAATGGAATGACCACATCTCCGCCCTCAACAAGTGGATTAAGTGTTAGACCATCTTCAGTTCCACAATCGTCACCATTAACAACAAGATCTTGTGCGACATCCACTAACCTTCTCGTTAAGTATCCTGAGTTGGCTGTTTTAAGCGCTGTATCCGCAAGACCTTTTCTTGCGCCATGAGTAGAAATGAAATACTGAAGTACATTAAGTCCCTCTTTAAAGTTTGCTGTAATCGGTGTTTCAATAATTGAGCCATCAGGCTTTGCCATCAAACCTCTCATTCCAGCAAGCTGCCTTATCTGAGCCGCTGATCCTCTAGCACCGGAGTCTGCCATCATAAAAATCGAGTTAAAGGATTCTTGCTCAACTTTTTTACCAAATGCATCGGTAACCGTCTCAACACCTAATTTTTCCATCATGGTAGATGCGACTTTGTCATTGGTTCTTGACCAAATATCTACAACCTTATTGTATCTCTCACCTGTGGTAACGAGACCAGACGCATATTGGTTTTGAATCTCTTTCACTTCCTTTTCTGCCTCTGCAACTATCTTAGCTTTTTCGTCAGGTATCATCATGTCATCTACACCGAAGGATACTGACGCAGTTGTGGCATACTTGAATCCTGTGTACATAAGTTGATCAGCAAAGATAACTGTTTCTTTAATGCCAAGTTGTCTGTATGAAGTATTAATCACATTAGAAATATTTTTCTTGGTCATAGTGCGATTAATTAATTCAAAAGGTAGACCTTTGGGAAGAATTTCACAAAGAATAGCTCTGCCCACCGTAGTGGTAATCAAGCCTTTATCTCGATCAAGATCTCGATCTTTAAATCTCACCTTAATTTCAGCATGAAGGTCGACAACATTCTCTGCGTATGCACGTTGGACCTCTGTGATGTCAGCAAAAAATCTACCTTCCCCTTTAGCATTAACCATAGATTTCGTCATGTAATACAAACCAAGCACTACATCTTGGGAGGGTACAATGATTGGCTCACCATTTGCAGGAGCTAGGATATTATTACTAGACATCATAAGCCCTCTTGCTTCAAGCTGAGCTTCAAAGCTAAGTGGCACGTGAACCGCCATTTGATCTCCATCAAAGTCAGCATTAAAAGCAGCACATACTAGCGGATGAAGCTGAATGGCTTTACCTTCTACTAGGATTGGCTCAAATGCTTGAATACCTAATCTATGAAGCGTTGGCGCTCTGTTTAGTAATACGGGATGCTCTCTAATAACCTCTGCAAGAATATCCCAAATTTCTGGGCCTTCTCTCTCAACTAATCTTTTTGCCGCCTTGATTGTTGATGCGTCTCCTCGAAGCTGAAGTTTTGAGAATATGTACGGCTTAAACAACTCGAGTGCTAATTTTTTAGGGAGACCGCATTGATGTAGCTTAAGCGTAGGACCTACAACAATTACAGAACGTCCGGAGTAGTCTACCCTTTTTCCTAAAAGATTTTGTCTAAATCTACCTTGCTTACCTTTGATCATATCGGCAAGTGACTTTAGAGGCCTCTTATTAGATCCAGTAATTGCTCTCCCTCTTCTGCCATTGTCTAATAAAGCATCAACAGACTCTTGAAGCATTCTCTTCTCGTTCCTGACAATAATATCTGGAGCGTTGAGCTCTAATAATCTTTTAAGTCTATTATTTCTATTTATCACTCTCCTGTAGAGATCGTTCAGATCAGAAGTAGCAAATCTTCCACCATCCAGAGGAACAAGCGGTCTAAGATCTGGAGGCAAAACTGGCAACATGGTCAAGATCATCCACTCGGGTTTGTTTTTAGAGTCATTGAGTGATTCTAGTAACTTGAGTCTCTTGCTTAACCTTTTAATCTTTGTCTCAGATCCTGTAGAGTCTATCTCATCTCTGACTTGATTAATCTCAGAGCTTAAATCCATGGATTTTAAAAGATCGTGAATAGCCTCAGCGCCCATTCGAGCATCAAAATCATCCCCATACATCTCCATTGCTTCCAAGTATTGTTCATCAGAGAGAATTTGCCCTTTCTCTAAAGGGGTCATCCCTGGATCAATAACTATCAGCGCTTCATAATAAAGAACCCTCTCAATTTCTTTAAGAGTCATATCCATGAGCAAGCCTATTCTTGAAGGCAATGATTTTAGGAACCAAATATGTGCGACAGGAGTAGCTAACTCAATATGGCCCATTCTTTCTCTACGTACCTTTGATAATGTGACCTCAACGCCACACTTTTCACAGACAACTCCTCTGTGCTTGAGTCTTTTGTACTTGCCACATAAACACTCGTAGTCTTTTACAGGTCCAAATATCTTTGCGCAAAAGAGGCCGTCTCTTTCTGGTTTAAAAGTCCTGTAGTTAATTGTTTCAGGCTTCTTAACTTCACCATATGACCATGATCTGATCATCTCTGGAGAAGCTAAACCAATTTTAATTGCATCAAAATCAGTAGGCTTAACTTGGGGTTTAAATAAATTAAGTAAATCTTTCATTGAGTATTTCCTAAAATTGATTAACCTTCATCCAGGTCAATATTGATTCCTAGCGCTCTAATTTCTTTTGAGAGTACGTTGAATGATTCTGGAATGCCACTTGTGACCTCATTAGAACCATCGACAATTGCCTTATACATACGGGTCCTCCCTGCTACATCATCCGACTTCACTGTCAGCATTTCTTGCAGAGTATGCGAAGCTCCATATGCCTCTAGAGCCCAAACCTCCATCTCACCAAATCTTTGTCCACCGAACTGTGCTTTCCCTCCCAGTGGTTGTTGAGTCACAAGACTGTAAGGTCCAGTTGAGCGAGCATGCATCTTATCATCCACAAGGTGATTAAGTTTAAGCATGTACATATATCCTACGGTCACAGGTCGAGAGAATTTCTCACCTGTTCTACCATCAAAAAGTACCGCTTGTCCTGACGATGGGAGCCCTGCTAGCTCTAGCATATCTTTAATCTCAGTTTCCTTTGCACCATCAAAGACAGGTGTTGCCATTGGCATTCCATCAGATAGATTTCCAGCTAATTCTCTTAAATCTTTTTTCGTAAATGACTCTACATCAACCTTTTGGACTCCTCCGAGGCTGTAAGCTTTCTTTAAGAAAGTTGTAAGCTTCTTATCGTCACCCTCTCTATTTAATTCATGAATTTTTAAGCCTAGTGCTTTTGCAGCCCAGCCAAGGTGAGTCTCAAGGACTTGGCCTACATTCATCCTAGAGGGAACCCCCAGAGGATTGAGTACTATATCAATGGGTGTTCCATCAGACATATAAGGCATATCTTCCTCAGGGACAATCATAGAAATCACGCCTTTGTTTCCATGTCTCCCTGCCATCTTGTCTCCAGGCTGCATTCTTCTTTTTACAGCAAGATAGACCTTAATCATTTTAAGCACACCAGGAGCGAGATCATCTCCAGAGATAATTTTCTTCTCTTCCTCCTTAAAGCGCTCTTCAAAAAACTTTTCAAGAGCCTTGAGTTGTTTATTTAGCTTTTCTAGTGAATCACTGCTTGTGTTATCTTTTAGTTTAATCTTCAACCAATCATTCTGATCGATTGACTCTAGATCTTCTTTTGTAATTTTTGATCCGTCTTTCAGGTGTTTATTTTTACCAGAAGTATTTTGTCCGATTAAAAGTTTTTCTGCTCGAGCGAAAATATCACCAGTCATAATTCGCTTTTGATCATTCAAATCTTTCTTCACTGCTTCAAGTTGAGCTGATTCAATCTCAAGAGCACGTTCATCCTTTTCTACACCATCTCTTGTGAATACCCTGACATCAATAACTGTTCCATCCATGCCTGAAGGGACTCTTAAAGATGTATCCTTAACGTCAGAAGCTTTTTCTCCAAAAATTGCTCTCAAAAGTTTTTCTTCAGGTGAAAGCTGGCTTTCTCCTTTAGGAGTCACCTTACCAACAAGAATATCTCCAGCCTGCACCTTAGCACCAATAAATGCAATTCCAGACTCATCCAATTTGCTCAAAGCAGACTCATTTACATTTGGAATATCAGGAGAAATCTCTTCCACGCCAAGTTTGGTATCTCTAGCGATACAAGTAAGTTCCTCAATATGAATCGAGGTAAACCTATCTTCTTTAACAACTCTCTCAGAGATCAAAATCGAATCTTCAAAGTTGTATCCATTCCATGGCATAAAAGCTACTAGCATATTTTGACCAAGTGCTAATTCACCTAAAGAAGTTGAAGCCCCGTCTGCTAGAACATCACCGGTGCTGATCTTATCGCCTTGTTTTACAAGGGGTCGCTGATTGATACAAGTATTTTGATTTGATCTCATATACTTTGTTAAGTTATAGATATCGACACCTGACTCTCCAGCAACAGTCTCGTTATCATTTACTTTTATGACTATTCTTGAGGAATCAACAATGTCTACTATTCCGCCCCTATTTGCCCTTACAAGCGTACCAGAATCCCTTGCGACGGCTCTTTCCATGCCAGTACCAACTAGTGGTGCTTGTGCCTTAAGCGTAGGTACTGCTTGTCGCTGCATATTTGATCCCATAAGAGCCCTGTTAGCATCATCATGCTCAAGGAAAGGGATTAAGGCAGCTGCTACAGATACCGTTTGGGTTGGGGAGATGTCCATATACTGGACATCAGCGGGCGTTACCAAGGTAAATTCATTTAAATGCCTTGCAGAAACCAACTCATCAATTAATTTACCACTTGTATTAATTGTCGCATTTGCCTGAGCAATAACGTATTGACCTTCCTCAATAGCAGAAAGGTAAACAATTTCTTTTGTTACCTTGCCATTATTAACCTTAAGATAAGGAGTCTCTAAGAAACCAAAACGATTAGTTCTTGCGAATACAGCTAATGAATTTATTAGACCAATATTTGGACCTTCAGGAGTTTCAATCGGACATACCCTACCGTAATGTGTAGGATGCACGTCCCTTACCTCAAATCCAGCACGCTCTCTTGTTAATCCACCAGGACCAAGTGCAGATACCCTTCTTTTATGTGTGACCTCTGAAAGTGGATTATTTTGATCCATAAATTGTGACAACTGGCTAGACCCAAAAAATTCTTTAATCGCTGCTGAAACTGGTTTTGCATTAATCATTTCCTGAGGCATTAATCCTTCAGATTCGGCTAATGTTAATCTTTCTTTTACAGCTCTCTCTACTCTTGCTAGACCTACACGAAAAGCATTTTCTGCCATCTCCCCGACACTTCTGATTCTTCTATTACCAAGATGATCAATGTCGTCGACAGAATCTTTTCCATCTCTGATATCAATAAGTTGCTTAATAACTGATAAAATGTCTTCTTTTGAAAGTACACCCTGACCCTCATCAGACTTAAATCCTAGTCTTTTATTAAATTTCATTCTTCCAACATCAGATAAATCATATCTGTCCGAATTAAAAAATAAATTTTCAAATAAAAGTTCTGCAGCATCTTTAGTGGGTGGTTCACCAGGACGCATCATACGGTAAATTTCTACTAGAGCAGCTTCTCTGCTATCCGTAGAATCAGCATTCAAGGTATTAGATATGTATGCACCTCGATCTAATTCATTTATATATAACGTTTTGAATCCCTTCAGGCCGGAGTTAGCAATTTTCTCTGCAATTTCAAGACTAATTAATTCATTAGCCGAGGCAATAAGTTCTCCAGTCGACTCATCAACTATGTCTTGAGCTAAAACTTTATTGATTACAGAATCCCATTGTAGTTCTAAGTTTTTAACATTTGCCTTTTTCAGCTCCATGATATGTCTTGCGGTGACCCTTCTTCCGGCTTCAACATAAACTTTTCTTCCAACCTTGATATCCTCTGGGAAAATCGCCCCTCTTAATCTTTCTGGGACTAATTCTAGTGAAATTCCTTTTTTAGAGATTGTGTACTCGTCTGATTCATAAAACTCGGCTAACATCTCCTGAGTATCCATGCCTAGAGCTTTAAGAATTATGGTTACATGGAGCTTCCTTCTTCTATCAATACGAGCAAAAATAAGATCTTTTGGGTCGAATTCAAAGTCAAGCCAAGAGCCTCTGTAAGGAATAATTCTGGCAGAGAAGAGTAACTTTCCGGATGAATGAGACTTACCTCTGTCATGATCAAAGAAAACACCAGGAGATCTATGAAGCTGTGAGACGATAACTCGCTCAACTCCATTAATCACAAAAGTTCCATTATTCGTCATTAATGGTATTTCACCCATATAGACTTCTTGTTCTTTTACTTCTTTAACTCTCTTATCATTTGCTGGAGAATCTTTATCATAGATGATAAGCCGGGTAAGCACTTTAAGTGGAGATGCATAAGAAATCCCTCTTAATTGGCATTCTCTCACATTGAATATTGGCTTTCCTAAATCATAAGAGACATATTCTAAGGTTGCATTACCAGAGTGACTATGAATTGGGAAAGCAGACTTAAATGCGCTTTCTAGACCAACTTCTACTCTGCTTTTAGGATCAATTTCCTGAAGAAACTCTTTATATGAATCTATCTGTGTAGATAGCAGGTAAGGAACTTCTAAGTTTTCTTTAAGCTTGCCAAAGCTTTTTCTGATTCTTTTCTTTTCTGTAAAGGAATAACTCATTCAATATTCTCTCAAAATAAAGGTTTAGGGGGCTATCTTCATAGCCCCCAAATTTGTCTACTTGATTTCTGCTGTTGCACCAGCTTCTTCAAGTTGTTTCTTAAGGTCTTCTGCTTCATCTTTAGAAACACCTTCCTTAAGCGGGCTAGGAGCACCTTCAACAAGATCCTTCGCCTCTTTTAAACCTAAGCCTGTGGCTGTTCTAACTACCTTAATCACTGCGACTTTATTGTCTCCAAAAGATTGTAGAACCACATCAAACTCAGTTTTTTCTTCTTGAGCAGCGCCAGCATCAGCGGCAGCAGGACCTGCTGCAACAGCTACGGCTGCAGCTGCTGAAACACCCCATTTTTCCTCAAGCGCTTTAACAATTTCAACCACTTCCATGATCGACTTATTGCTAAGCTCTTCAATAATTTCATCATTTGTTAATGCCATAATTTACTCCTTAATTTAACCTTGTTGCGATTTTGCATTAAGCACTCTAACCAATGAGCTAGGAACTTCATTAATTGTTCTAACAAATTGCGTTAAAGGGGCCTGCAATATTCTTAAAAGTGTAGCTCTTGCCTCATCCAAAGTAGGCAATGATGCAATTTGAGCAATACTTTCAGGACCATGAGCTTGACCCTCTAGAGCAACAGCAATTGCAACCAAATTTTCATTATCTTTCGAAAAGTTTTTAACAAGTCTCGCCGCGGCTCCTGGATCATCTTTCGATAAAGCAATGATAATGGGGCCTCTGAGATACTCATCGATACATTCAAATTGGGTATCCTTAATTGCTAATTTTGCTAGTGTATTTTTGACAACTTTCAAATAAACACCAGACTCTCTAGCTTTGGATCTTAGTTCAGTCAATTGAGAAACAGAAAGGCCACGATACTCTGCAAGAACTAAAGAATCAGCTCCAGCAGCGACATCACGAACCTCAGCAACAACGGCTTTTTTTCCATCTAAATTGAGAGCCATATATCCTCCCTGGTTTAAAAATTCTTGAGCATAAGCTCAAGTGCTAATACAAATATTTCTCTATCCTTGAAAAAATATTTGCTGATGCATCCAAACCAGTACTGATTCTTCAACATCATCTACGTAGGGTGTATTAATACAATTATCAAAATGACCTACGGTCTTTGATGACGCCAAAAAGGCGGCAACTTCTTCCATGAATTCTTTAATCATTAACTCTTGATTTATCAATGTTAAAACTTGGTCCCATAGTTGATGAGACAGAAACTTTTTTTAGATAAACACCCTTTGAGGAGGATGGTTTAGCCTTTTCTAATGCTCCTAAAAGAGCATTTAGATTGTCCTTTAATTGATCTGGACTAAAAGATGCTTTGCCAATAGAACAATGCACAATACCAGATTTATCTGCCCTAAACCGTACTTGCCCCCCCTTCGCATTGGTAACAGCAGCTTCTACGTCTGTTGTGACCGTTCCAACTTTAGGATTAGGCATTAAACCTCTTGGTCCCAAAACCTGGCCAAGCTTACCAACAACACGCATCGCATCGGGCGTAGCAATAACCACATCAAACTCAACTTCACCTTTTTGAATAGATTCAGCTAAATCATCAAAACCTACAATATCTGCCCCTGCGGCTTTGGCCTTGTCAGCATTTTCAGCTTGTGCAAAAACAGCAACCCTAACAGTTTTTCCGGTACCATGCGGCAGAACGGTCGCACCTCTAACATTTTGATCTGATTTTTTGCCATCAATGCCCAAGTTAACTGCCACGTCAACGGACTCATCAAACTTCACATAGCCTACTTCCTTAAGCTTTGCAAAAGCCTCTGAGGAAGAATGATAGGTATCACTGTATATAATTTTTTCTAAGTTTTTTCTATTTTTAGTCTTTAAGCCCATGGTTAATCCTCGACCTCCAATCCCATACTTCTAGCACTTCCTGCAATAATCTTTACTGCGGCATCCATGTCATTAGCATTTAAATCTGGATCTTTAATTTTTGCGATTTCCTCAAGCTGGGCTCTGGTAACCTTGCCAACTTTTACAGAATTCGGAGTACCGCTCCCCTTTTGTATGCCAGCATGCTTTTTTAGCAATACAGCAGCAGGTGTAGTTTTCTTAACAAAAGTAAAGCTTTTGTCGCTGTAAACTGAAATGACAACAGGAACTGGCATGCCAGGCTCCATGTCCTGAGTTTCTGCATTAAAAGCCTTACAAAAATCCATAATATTCAAGCCATGCTGTCCTAATGCAGGTCCAACAGGAGGGCTTGGATTAGCTTTGCCAGCAGGTACCTGAAGTTTTATATATGTTTCTAATTTTCTTGCCATAAAACTAACCTTTTTCTATCTGTGAAAAATCAAGCTCAACAGGAGTTGATCTACCTAAAATTTGAACAGAAACCGTCACCTTATTTTTTTCGTAATTAACGTTTTCAACGACACCAGTAAAATCATTAAAGGGTCCATCAGTCACCCTTACTAACTCGCCAGGCTCAAATACAATCTTAGGTCTTGGGCTGTCAACGCCCTCTTGAACTCTATTTAGAATATTGTTTGCCTCAGCATCACTGATCGGTACAGGCTTGTCAGCTGTTCCACCGATAAATCCTAAAACCTTAGGAACTTGTTTTACAAAGTGCCATGTATCCTCGTCCATTTCCATTTGAACTAAGACATATCCGGGGAAAAACTTTCTCTCGGTTTTTCTTTTTTCACCATTTTTTATTTCAACAACTTCTTCTGTTGGAACAAGAATTTCTCCAAATTTATCGTCAAGCTTGTTTAACTTAATTCTCTCTAATAAGGAATCCCTGACCCTAGCCTCATAGTTTGAGTAAGCATGAACAACATACCATTGCAGCGCCATTTAAATTCCTCCCTGCCCAGTTAAGAACCTTGTCGCCCATAACAAAAACATATCCAGAAGCCAAAAAAATAGTCCCATTACTAGCGTAAAGACAACGACAACCAAGGTCATTTGAGAGGTTTCCTGTCTGCTCGGCCAAACAATTTTTCTTAGCTCAACCCTAGCGGCAAGCGTAAAATTCCATAATTCTTTTCCAGTTGAAGACTGATAGAGAACGATTATCGACATTGCAAGTCCAGCCAGGAGTACTAATACTCTAATAACCGAGGCCATAAGCGGATTTGAATAATAGTAATAAAACGCAGCAACAATGATTGCAATTGATCCTGCAACCAATAATCGATCGACTATGCTTTTACTATTTTTTGATTCCATTTTTTCCTCTAGCTTCTCCTGGCAGGCCAGGAGGGACTCGAACCCCCAACCTGCGGTTTTGGAGACCGCTGCTCTACCAATTGAGCTACTGGCCTAACACAAACGCAAAAAGGAAAGCCTTGGATCAGACCAAAGCCTTCCTTGTATGTTTTCCCGCTTACTCTATAATTTTTGAGACCACACCTGCGCCTACGGTTCTA
>JAYPDM010000024.1:2108-15445 GCA_038125265.1 Gammaproteobacteria bacterium | reverse complement strand
CTCTCAGGCCATATAATTCCATCTGGGTCATTTTTTTGCTCAATACATGAGGCAGCAAGACGACCGATGCCTATACCATAGCAACCCATAGTCAAAGTTTTTTCGCTTGAGTCTTGATCGGTAATTTTAAGATTAAAAGATTCTGAATACTTTCTACCTAATTGAAATATATGACCAACCTCAATACCTCTCGCAGTGTCAATCATAAAGCTAGTAGTTTCAGTTTGAGCATGATCTCCTGATTGTGCCAATCTTAAGTCTAAAAAGGTTGGCAACTCTATGTCTCTCTCCCAATTGACATTCATGGCATGTTTATCAGATTGATTTAACCCACAAATAAAATTTTTCATATTTTTTGTATCGGCATCAGCATACATTTTTATTTTCAATCCTAATGGACCAACAAATCCAAGCTCTAGGCTAAACTTTTCTTTTGCATCCTTTTGAGAAATGAGCTCTAACGGTTTTTTTATATTAGGAAGAAGCTCTGCCTTTAATGGATTTAGCTCATGATCTCCTCTGATCATGATTGCGATAGGCTCATCATTAATCCCTCTATAAATCAGTGTTTTAAGAATTTTAGATTTATCCACACCTAGAAATTTTGCTAGGTCATCTATACTTTTTTTATCTTTAGTTTCAACTTCTTCCAAAGCACCAGGCAATTCATCACTTTTAGTCATGCTTGAAACAGCTATATTGATCGTCTCAACATTAGCTGCATAATCAAATTCGTTGTTGTATCCAATTAGGTCTTCACCAGAGCTTGCAAGTACATGGAATTCTTCAGATTTATCACCACCAATTGCCCCAGAATTTGCGGTGACGATTTTAAAATTTAGTTTTAACCGATTTAATATATTGGTATAGGCCGATCTCATATCAAGATAAGTTTCTTCCAGGGACTGATTATCTAAATGAAAAGAATACGCATCTTTCATTATGAATTCCCTTGATCGCATTACACCAAAACGTGGCCTAATTTCATCTCTAAACTTAGTTTGTATCTGATAAAAGGTACATGGGATGTCCTTGTAGCTTTGCAGCAATGTTCCAGCTAAATCTGATACTACCTCTTCATGCGTTGGACCAAGGCAGAAGTCTCTATCATGCCTATCTGTAAATCGCAGAAGTTCAGGTCCAAATTGATCCCATCTGCCAGATTGTTTCCAAAGTGATCCTGGTTGTGCCATAGGCATTAGTATTTCTTGACCTCCAATAAGATTCATCTCTTCTCTGACAATATTTTCGAGCTTTTTAATTACGCGTAGCCCCATAGGCAGCCATGTATATAAACCTGAGGCAAGTTTCTTTATAAGTCCAGCACGCAGCATCAGTTGTTGACTAATCACCTCAGCTTCAGCAGGAGCTTCTTTGTATGTCACCCAGTTTATTCTTGATAATTTCATAAGCCTATTTTGTCATATTGTTAAACGCATGTAACTGATACTGATGTAGAATTAATAGTCAATGGATGCAGAGAAAAATTTACCAAATTTAGAAAATAGAAAGAAGGGAGTCTATCTATTACCGAGTCTACTCACAACAGCGGCCTTGTTTTCAGGATTTTATTCTATTGTGGCAGCAATTTCTGGAAATTTCTCGCTCGCAGCTCTGGGAATATATGTTGCGATGCTATTTGATGGAATAGATGGCAGAGTTGCCAGAATACTAAAAGCAGAGAGCAATTTTGGAAAAGAATATGATAGCTTATCGGATATGCTTTGCTTTGGAATAACACCTGCAATTGTTATTTTTCAATGGGGATTTGATTCGCTCTCGACGCTAGGCTCAGACTTCTTAAGATTAGGATGGATTTCTGCGTTTATTTTTACTGTCTGTGCTGCATGCAGGCTTGCAAGATTTAATGCAAATCATAATCTTATAGATAAGAAATTTTTTCAGGGCCTGCCATCACCTCCTGCTGCTTCTTGTATTGCGGCCATTGCATGGCTTTCAGAGATTTATAATTTCCCTAATTTTTTAGTTGTTTTTTTAGCATTGACTGTTCCAACTGTATTGGGATTAACGATGGTAAGCAATATAAAATATTACAGCTTTAAAGACTTTGTATTGATGGAAAGAATTCCGTTTGCAAAATTTATCTTTATACCTTTGATATTAGCTGTAGTGGCAATTAATCCTCCAGTGATTCTATTAATCCTGTTTTTAAGTTATTTCTTTTTTGCGCCCCTTTTTTTAAGGGAAAAGAAAAATAGTTAGCGATGAATCATGAGCACAAATATTTGCTAAATAAAATTGGCATAGAAAACTTTATTGAGGCTCAAAAATTAGATATCCAAACTGATCTGGCAGCGCTAGAAATCCAAATAAAAAACTGTGAACGATGTCGTCTATCTCAGAGCAGAAAAATGGCAGTTCCAGGTGAGGGACCAATTAGTGCAAAACTCATACTAATCGGAGAAGCTCCAGGTGAAAATGAGGATGAAATAGGAAAGCCATTTGTGGGCGTATCTGGGGAGCTATTAGATAAGATGATTTTAGCCATGGGATTCAAAAGGGATGAAGTTTTCATCACGAATACCGTTAAATGTAGACCGCCGAAAAACAGAAATCCTAATGAAGATGAAATTGTTGCTTGCAGTAATTTTTTAGAAATGCAGCTACAGTCGCTTACACCAAAATTAGTTATAGCATTTGGAAGAATTGCGGCTCAGTCTTTACTTAATACCAACAAACCTCTAGCAAAACTAAGGGCCGAAATTCACAACAGTCCAAAATTTGGTTTACCGGTATTATGCACTTATCATCCATCTTATCTTTTAAGAAAACCTGAGGAAAAAAGAGCAGCATGGGAAGACCTAAAGCTTGCAATGAAATTTATGGCTCAATAGTTTTATGTTCAAGAAAGTTGAATATAGCGATATACCTGAAATTGTCTTGATTGAGAGTGAGAGTGGAGGGGCTTGGAATGAGAATCATTTTGTAGATAGCATAATTGCAGGCTATCCATTTTTTACCCTTTCTTCTATGGGTCAAATTATTGGGTATTATGTTTTTTCCTTTTTTAAGGATGAATCCCATCTTCTCAATTTGGCGGTTAAGCAAGATCATCAGGGCCAAGGCTTCGGTAAAATGCTTATTGAGCATTTCTTGCAAGAAGTAAAGAAGATTGGAGTTAAGAATGTTTATCTTGAGGTTCGATGCTCAAATCAAAAAGCTATTAAGCTATATGAAAAATATAATTTTAAGAGAATAGGAACTCGTAAGAATTATTATAGAAAAGATAAAAAAAACCCAAAGGAAGATGGTTTGATTTACAATCTAGCAACATAAATGTTACCCAGAAAAACTTTCGCTATCATTTCGCATCCAGACGCTGGAAAAACTACCTTAACTGAGAGATTGTTGTTTAATAGCGGCACAATTAATGTTGTTGGGAATATAAAATCAAAAAAATCAGAAAAATTTGCAACTTCCGATTGGATGAAAATTGAACAAGAAAGAGGTATTTCAATTACTTCTGCTGCAATGCAATTTGAATTTAATGATCATGTAATAAATTTACTTGACACTCCTGGCCACCAAGACTTTTCTGAGGACACATACAGAACATTGACAGCTGTAGACAGTGCATTAATGGTAATTGATTTTGCTAAAGGTGTTGAGGAAAGAACAATAAAGTTACTTGAGGTGTGCAGGTTAAGAGATACGCCTATTATTACTTTTATCAATAAATTAGACAGATTTGGTAAAGACTTTATAGAGCTTATTGATGAAATAGAGGAAGTTTTGCAAATAAAATGCGTTCCCATGAACTTGCCCATTGGGAGGGGTAAAGATTTCCTTGGTTTATATGATATTAAAAATCAGAACGCCATAATATATAAAAGCAATGAAACTCAAATTATTGAGCTAAAAAAGCTTAAAGGTTTAATCGATGATCAAATTTATTCAGAGCTAGAGCAAGATATTGAAGTCGTAGAGAATCTTTGCGATTCATTTCAAATAGATTCATTTCTTAAGGGGGCGATTACTCCATTATTTTTTGGATCGGCTATAAAAAATATTGGTATTCAAGAGCTTCTTGATGGTTTTATTAGATATGCTCCTGAGCCGCTTCCTAAAAATACGAACATTTCCAAAATAGACCCATCAGACCCATTATTTTCAGGGTTCGTATTTAAGATACAAGCAAATATGGACCCAGCTCACAGAGATAGAATTGCATTTCTTCGCATCTGTTCTGGTAACTATAAACCTGGGATTAATATCTACCAAACCAGAACCAAAAAGAAGCTCAAAATAAATAATGCGCTCACCTTTATGGCATCTGATAGGCAATCGCTTGATGAGGCATTTGCCGGCGATATCATTGGTATTCATAACCATGGAACGATTAATATTGGTGATTCTTTTACTCAGGGCGAGGATTTAAACTTTATAGGGATTCCAAATTTTGCCCCAGAAATGTTCAAGAGAGTTGTCCTTAAGGATCCTCTTAAGTCTAAAGCGCTAAAAATGGGACTAAAGCAACTTTGCGAAGAGGGAGCTACTCAGATGCTTCAAATTTATAACTCTAATGATATTTTATTGGGAGCTGTAGGTAGTTTACAGTTTGATGTTGTATTGCATCGTCTAAAAAATGAATATAACGTCAATTGCATACTCGAGGGATCTAATTTTCAAGTTGCAAGATGGTTAAGATTTAATTCAGAGCAAATGCAAAAGCAGTTTGTCTCAAAATTAGACTCTCAGATTGCCATTGATCACCAAAACGATATGGTATTCCTAGCAAGCTCTAGAGTAAATTTATCTCTGACAGAAGAACGTTGGCCAGAAGTAATATTCTCAAAAACACGAGAGATTAATAACTAATTAAGTATCAAGAGTACTTAATTTGTCTCTTTCATCAGTAAGCATTTTTAATTTTATACTTAGATCACTTTGAAGTTTCTTATTTTGCTCAATCACCTCTTTAGGGGCACGCTCTAGGAATTTTTTATTTGCTAACTTAGACCCTATTGATTGAAGTTCCAATTGAACTCTCTCTAAATTCTTTGTAGTTCTATTCAATTCAGATTTAATATCAATTTTTCCAAATGCCTCTAAGATCACTTTTGCTCCATTAGATACACATGCAATAGGTAATCTAAAATCAGAGGAATGGTCATTGAGTTCAGAGAGATTACACATAAGTTTAATTAAATTCTTGCTTTCAGATGAAAGCTTATATGTTTGTGTTTCAAAGTAGGCTAAAAGCTGAGATTTTGGTGAGATTTGATTTTCACTCCTTGCTTGCCGGATACTTAGTATTATATTTTTTATATTTTCAAAATCTTTTATCTCGTCATTTGATTCTTGTTTTGAAAGACTAGGATATATATTTTTTAAGATTGAGGTCCCATTTAATTTTAAAAATAACTCTTCAGTGATAAATGGTGCGATCGGATGCAGAATAATGAGCGACGAAGAAAAGATCTTTTTTAGATTTGAGTAAACATAATATTTATACTGCTCATCATAATTCTTAGAATTAATAATAATTTTTGCGATTTCAATATACCAGTCACAATACTCGTGCCACAGAAATTCATAGATTTCTTTGGATAAAAGATCAATACGATGAGTTTTCATGTACTTATGAGAATTCTCTATGAGCTGGTCAAGCTTACTTTGGATCCATTGATCTGAAATTCCTGCTTTTATATTCTCGATATTTGATTCTGCAATTTTTAAACTATTGATATAGTTACAGGCATTCCAAATTTTATTGCAAAAATTTCTATTCGATTCAACGTGTTGCATTGATAGATTAATATCTCTTCCGGTTGTTGCAAGATTTGCTAGCGTTATTCTCAGAGGGTCGGCACCATACGCTTTAATACCATTGGGAAAATCCTCGGTTGTTTTTTTTACGATTGTGTCTTCCAAATTTGAAAGCATAAGACCAGAAGTTCTTTTTTTGATTAGATCATCAAGTGAAATACCATCTATTAGGTCTAATGGGTCAAGAATATTACCTTTGCTCTTCGACATTTTTTGGCCTTGTGAGTCTCTAATTAAGCCATGTACATAAACCTCATGGAACGGAACTTTCCCCGTCATTTTTATTCCCATCATAATCATGCGAGCAACCCAGAAAAAAATAATATCAAAACCTGTTACGAGGACAGATGTAGGATAGTATTTATTGAAGTATTCAGATTCTTTCTGCCAATCTAGCGTAACAAAAGGCCAAAGTGCAGAAGAGAACCAAGTATCAAGCACATCAGGGTCTTGCCGTAATTCAATTGAATCATCCAACTGATATTTTTGTTGAATTTCCTCAAGATTCAAACCAACGTAGATATTATCATCCAGATCATACCAAGCCGGTATTCTGTGGCCCCACCACAATTGCCGTGAAATACACCAATCTTGTATATCATTCATCCAATTAAAATAAGTCTTTGACCAATTGTGTGGAGTAAATTTAATCTTTTCTTGCTTTACGGCTGCAATAGCAGGTTTGGCTAATTTTTCCATAGCCATATACCATTGCTCTGTTAGCATGGGCTCAACAATGACGTTGCTCCTATCACCACGGGGAATCATCGTTTTGTATGGTTTAACCTTTTCTAGTTGACCACATGCTTTTAATTGGGTGACGACTTTTTCTCTAGCATTTTGTACAGTTTGCCCTTGAAATTCATTTGGAACATTTTCATTCGTTATGCCCGCTTCATCAAAGATGCTTATGGGTATTAGGTTATGCCTTTTTCCAATCTCAAAGTCATTAAAATCATGACCGGGGGTTATTTTTAGGCAGCCCGATCCAAACTCCATATCAACATAATCATCTCCAATAATTGGTATCTCTTTATTGGATATTGGTATGAGTGCGTTTTTTCCGATCATATGTTTGAATCTTGAGTCATTTGGGTTTGTGGCGATTGCCACATCACCAAACAGCGTTTCGGGGCGCGTAGTTGAGACGGTTAAAAATTCATCAGAGCCTTTAATGCGGTATTTAATATCGTATAGCTTTACTTCTTCTTCGATTGATATCACCTCAAGGTCTGAAAGTGCTGTTTTTAGAGAGGTATCCCAATTAACAAGCCTTTTTCCACGATATATCAATCCCTCCTCATACAATGTCACGAAAGTTTTGGCAACGACTTCAGAGACATCAGGATCCATGGTAAATTTCGCCCTTTCCCAATCTACTGAAGACCCCAATCTTTTCATTTGGCTCATGATTTTCTCTCCAGACTCATTACGCCAATGCCAAACTCTATCTAGGAATGCCTCTCGCCCAATCTCGTCTTTGCTGATACCTTCTTTTTTTAAGAGCTGTTCAACTACTAACTGAGTAGCAATTCCTGCATGATCCGTGCCAGGCTGCCATAACACATCGCAATCATTTAAACGGTAATATCGTGAATAGCTATCCATGATGACATTCTGAAATGCATGACCCATGTGCAAGCTACCAGTCACATTGGGTGGAGGTAGTGTTATACAAAAAGAATTTTTATTTTTTCGAAGCGGAGCTTTAAATGAGAGTTCTTTCTCCCATTTTTCATAGATTTTTCTCTCAATCTCAGTTGGATTGTAGGTCATTAAAAACTATTGGTCTAAAAGTATCTGTATCAATAACGGTACTGGCCTACCTGAGCTAATTTTGTTTTGACCTGAGCCATAAGCAGTTCCAGCGATGTCCAAATGAGCCCAAGGCACATTATTAATAAACCTACTTAAAAATTGAGCTGCAAGGCTTGCTCCAGCTGCACGACCTGTCCCTATATTTGCAAAATCCGCATAGTGTGTAGCCATCGTATCGCCGTATTCTTCATCTGAGGGCATATGCCAAACAGAATCATGAGATAATTTAGAGGCTTTTCTTATTTTATTGATCAACTTTAGATCATTTGAAAAAAGACCGGTATGCAAGTGGCCCAAGGCTATCACGCATGCACCCGTAAGAGTCGCTATATCAATGATCGCGAGAGGATCATATTTTTCTTGTGCATAAGTTAAAGCATCACATAAGATCATTCTTCCTTCAGCATCAGTATTTAGTACTTCCACAGTTTTACCAGAATAAGTTGTCACTACATCACCGGGCCGAGTGGCAGTCCCTGATGGCATGTTCTCACAAGCAGGAATGATTGCTACAAAATTTACTTTTGCATCAAGTACAGCCAATGCTTTACATAATCCAATTACTGAAGCAGCACCACTCATATCAAACTTCATCTCATCCATACTTGGTGCAGGCTTTAAAGAGATACCTCCGGTATCAAAAGTAATTCCTTTGCCACAAAACACAATGGGTTTTTTTGATTTAGCGGCGCCATTGTATTCAAGCACGATGAATCTCGGGTCTCTTTTTGATCCTTGCGTTACTGAGAGGATTCCCCCCATTTTCATCTTTGTCAGTTCTTTTAAGCCATAAGCTCTAAAGCTAAACTTTTTATTCTCTTGAGCAATTTTTTTTGCTTCATTTGCAAGATATTCAGGTGTACAAATATTTGCGGGCATGTTTGCTAAATCTCGCATCATAGTTACCCCTTCAGAAACAGACTTGCCTAGATTTAAGGCTTTATTGCACGCTGATAATTTCAATCCTTTTGGAGTAACTAAATTGTCAGATAGCTTCTTATGTTCTTTTTTATTAGATTTTAGATATTCGAATTTGTATTCAGTATGATTGAATATTTGAGTATAGTGAGAGATCAATTCTAAAGCATTCAAGCCCTCGATCTTCGAGTGCAGTATAAAGTTGAGAACCTTTTCAGACTTAATATTCTTGAGAGCTTGTGAGAGAGCGGTAATGATTTTTTTGAACTCTTTATAGTTTGGATTGTTCTCACCAAAACCAACCAATATTATTTGCTTACCCTCTGAAGTCAAAATATGGAATTTACCTATCTCCTCAGGCTTTTGCAGTGACGATGCAAAATGATTAATATCGTTTGCTTGATTTGGATATAGTTTTTTAAATGCTGATGGCAATCCCTTTGAATTAAAGGGTATTACAAATGTTTCAAACGCATCAAGTTTGTCATTTAATTTTAAAAGGTTAATATCCATGTTAGGTCCGTTTGGTTAAAATAATTAATTGAACCTTGATTTTAATTGAGTTCATTAACTATGGCTAGATTTATACTCGAAAGATATTACTTTAAAGAGCTCATAAAAAATTTTTTTGGAGTTTTTTTTACTCTAGTAATAATTTTAGCTGTCATACAGCTCTCCAATACCCTAGAAGATATTGGCTCAAATATATATCCAGCCGATCAGATTCCCTATCTGATTTATTTTTTACTATTAAATCAATTTCCTGTTCTTTTACCATTATGCTTAGTATTTGCCATGATTTTTACTCAGGGTAAGTTCTCCAGAGACTCTGAGATTTTTCCTCTCTTATTTGCTGGCTTTGGTATGAGGAAGATTTTAAAAATCAATCTATTTTCTGCTTTATTATTTGCTCTATTGATTGGATGGGTATCTATGGTGCTTGCTCCAGAAGCCAATAGAGATATTGAATTACTGAGATCGGAACATGCTAGGCAAGGATTATGTTGTAATATTCCCTCAGGAGAATTTCTACAGCTTGACGGCGTCAATGGCGTACTTTATGCCGATCAAAGTAATGCAGGGTTAGCAACCAATGTTTTTTTGTATATTGAAGATGAAGAATTTATTTCTTATTCATTTTCAGAAAGTGCAAGTTGGCGTCCAGAAAGCGATTTATCTGGTTCAGTTTTCATTATGAACAATGGATTAAGATTTGAGGGTAATGAAGGGGAATCAGAATTGACCATTACAGAGTTTGAGGAGCAGGGTGTTTACTTTCCCTATGAAGAGAACATTCAACTCGAGCTTCCGCCTGAAGCAATGAGCTTATCTAATTTAATGTCTGGAGAGAGAGAATATTTGGCTGAGATTTATCAAAGATTGTCTTCCCCAGTAATTGTTATTTTACTAAGTCTTTTTCCATTACTTTTTTTGGATACGAGGCCTAGAAGTGGCAAATATGTGAGTACCATACCTATATTAATCATTTTCTTGTCCTATATTAATCTAACAATGTATTTTAAGAATTTATATTTATCCTCCGAGTTAAATGCTTTGATACTTATAAGTCCGCACATTGCAATGGTTGCCCTTGCATACTTGATCTATTTTTTTAAAAAGGCAATTTAGTGCATCTTTTTACAAAGTACATAATTTTAAAAATTCTTAGAAGTGGTTTGAGTACAACTATGATTGTTGTATTTATTTTTTTCACCTTATCATTATTTTCTGAACTAAGAGATTTGGGTGGGAATTATGATTTAATTGACGCCCTGATATTCGTATTATTAAAAGTCCCTTCTTATTTTGTTGAAATATTTCCAATTTGCATCTTTATTGGTTCTTTATTGGCTTTAGGTAACTTGTCGGTTAATAACGAAATTATTGCCATGCAGTCGAATCGTTATTCTCTAAAAAATATCTTTCGCTCATGCTTGCTCGTAGGACTTATCTTTATAATGATTATCTCCCTTATTGGCTTCAATTTTGCTCCAAGATTAGATGTTTTTGCCAGAGATTACAGGGCAAATGCTCTTACAAATATTTCTAACTCAGAGGCAGGTGCTATTTGGTTCAGTGATGCCGAATCTATATACAGATTTATACCTTCATTGGATGGAAATACGATTGATAGGGCTATGATATTTGATAGGCCAGATAATTATGACGAGACTTCATTAAGATTTTATAATCAGTTAGCTCCTATAGAAGAGAATTGGAATTTTCAGAGTAGCTCTGAAATTATTTATCGTTCTGATCAATCTTTGCTGTCAGAGTATTCAAATGGTAATGTTTCTTTCCCGGGTATTTCAAGTATTGTTGAGTCCTTATATATCAGAGAAGACTTACTTGAGATCGGTGAACTATATGAGTACATGGACATTTACAGTCAAAATGGTATGAATGCGAGCCGTTATGCCTATGCATTTTGGTATAAATTAGGTTTCTTTTTTTCTTCCATGGTGATGGTTGTCTCTGCTTTACCTTTTGCACTAGGCTCAATGAGAACAATCACAATGGGAGCAAGACTAACTCTCGGTTTATCTTTAGGCCTTTCTTACTTTATTCTTAATCGTCTCTTACTAAATTTTGGACAGCTTTTTAATCAAGAACCATTTCTAATGATGTTCATGCCTCATATCATTGTTTTGATTTTAATTTATCTTTATTTAAGACAATTTTTTGATCTCGCATCAAAAACAAAAAGCTTTGAGTAATGATCGTAGTAAGTGATTTTCTTTCTAAGAATAAATGGAAGCCATAACCCCATCATTAATGGCAAGTTATAAATTGGCGCAATGGCTAAACGAGTCAATAGATTTTTGCTCTTGGGCAGTTCACCAAATTCGGTTAAAAGTATAATTTTCCATGCTTTCATTCCAAGAGTTTGTCCTTGTAGTTTTAATGAGTAGTAGTAGTAAGAAAAATATATAGTTAACAATGTTACTTGATAAAAAATAGATCCAGAGTTTATTGCATTACCTCCGTTTAAGAGGACTAGAGTAAGGGTAAAAAGCATTAATACCGCAAGAACCACAAGGAGATCATAAAAGATTGAGGCAAATCTCTTAAATAGCGACGCAAATTTCATTTCCTTATTGTATATTTAATGAATGATGCAATCACTGATGAAAATACTGGGGTTTACTATCCTTGGCTTTGTAGTTGGTTATGCTGTGGGGGTTTTTTTTCAACTATTACCCATTCCGTATGGAATACCTCCTATAATTTTTGGCTTAATCTTGGCTGCCATTGCAATTTCACTTAGCATACTCATCTTTGCGAAAAGATTAATTGCTGCGGCAGAAAAGGAAAAATTCTAGAAAACATCATGAAACCTAAATTTATATGTATTGAAGGCCCAATTGGAGTTGGTAAGACTAGCCTGGCCCAAAAAATTGCAGATGTAAGAGATGGAGAGGTAATTAAAGAAATGCCAGAGGTAAACCCTTTTCTTAAGAACTTTTATGAGAATAAAAAAAACTCAGCCTTGCCGGCACAGCTTTTCTTTTTATTTCAAAGAGCCCAACAAGTTGAGTCGATCATCGAGCCAGACATGTTTAGTAAATTTAAGATTTCAGACTTTATGTTTCAAAAAGATAGAATCTTTGCTGAGCATACCTTAACGGCAGATGAGTTAGCTTTATATGATAAGGTGTCACACTCCCTAGCAGTGAACCCCCCCAAGCCAGATCTAATGATTTACTTGCAAGCGCCACCCAATGTGCTTTTAGCAAGAATTGCAAATAGAGGTATTAATTTTGAACAAAAAATTTCCTTGGATTATTTAGATCGCTTATGCAAGTTGTATGCAAATTTCTTTTATAACTATAATGACTCGCCCCTACTGATTGTTAATGCTGCATCAATCGATCCTATTTCTCGAGAAAAACACTTTGAGGCATTGTTACAGGAAATTGATCAAGTAGAATATGGAAGGCATTTCTTTAATCCCACTATTGAGAGCATAGCTTAATTATGTATAAACATCTCCAGTACCGTGATATGAGCTCACCTCCTGTAAATGTCTCTACGTTGCGTGAAATGAAAAATTCAGATCAACCTATTGTTTGCATCACTGCATATGATGCAAGTTTTGCACAATTGGTAGATATGTGCGGCGTCGATCTTGTATTAGTGGGAGATTCTGTTGGAATGGTTGTGCAGGGCTATGACACAACAGTACCGGTCACTGTGGATGATATTTGTTACCACACCAAGTTAGTTTCCAGGGGCCTCTCAAGATCTTACTTGGTCTCTGATCTTCCATTTATGAGTTACTCATCTGCCGATCAGGCACTAGAAAATTCCGTAAGACTTATGCAGGAAGGAGGGGCCATGATGGTGAAACTAGAGGGTGGCTCAGGGCAATACGGTATTGTGGAACATTTATCAAATCATGATATTCCGGTATGTGCACACTTAGGTCTGAAACCACAATCTGTTCACAAAATTGGAGGATTTAAAGTTCAAGGCAGAGATCAATCTCAAGCCAATCGAATGATTGATGATGCAAAAGCACTCGAGTCAGCGGGAGCTGACATTATTCTTCTTGAGTGCATTCCTTCAGAATTAGGAAAAGTCATTACTGAGTCTGTCAGTGTCCCTGTGATTGGGATCGGTGCCGGGCCACATGTGGACGGTCAAATTTTAGTAATTTATGACCTATTAGGTATTACGCAGGGTCCCACCCCGAGATTCGTCAAGGATTACATGGCTGAAAAGGAGACTCATAATATTATGGAAGCATTGGCCCTTTATGTTGAAGAGGTAAGGTCTGGAAAGTATCCCGCAAAAGAACATTGTTTTTC
>JAYPDM010000024.1:0-2008 GCA_038125265.1 Gammaproteobacteria bacterium | reverse complement strand
CTTATAAATCAAGTCAGGCCTGATGGAATTTTTTTGGGTAAAAAAGATTATCAACAATGCAAGCTTTTAGATTTTATGATTAAAGACCTTCAGATACCTACTGCAGTGTACTTGGGAGAGATAGTGAGAGATTCGAATGGACTTGCAATCTCAAGCAGAAATAAATACTTAGAACAAAACGAATTAGTTGTTGCTTCTCAATTATTCAAATCACTGAGCGAGATTAAAGAATTTTTTATAGGTACTGCTTGCTGTGATGAAAAAGAATTAATAAATTTTTTAAGTGATCAGTGTAAGAAAATTGAGAGCAAAGGTTTTAAGGTTGAATATTTGGAGATTCGAGATAGTTTAAGCTTGGACTCTTGTGACTCATTAAAAGCAAACCAGGAATATATTCTCCTAGTTGCAGCAAAGCTAAACAATGTTCGATTAATTGATAATATTGAGTTTACTCTTTAATTTCGCTTAATTGAGCTTGGCTCCAATGAATATGCTCATCCAATAGTTCTGAATGCCCTTTTTGTCTATCAAGTATAGATAATTTTAATTGTTTATCTTTTTTTGAATTTCCAATTCCTATAGCTAAATTACGTAACCATCCTAAATAGCCAGCTCTTCGAATTGCACTTCCCTCGGTGTTTCTTGACCAAGTCTCATAATCCCATAGGAAAAGCTCTGTCATTTTGGAGCCGTCTAAATTATGTCTTGGCTTAAAATCATCTTCTTTATTAAATTCTGCAAATTTATTCCATGGACAGAAAATCTGACAGTCATCACATCCAAATATTCGATTGCCAAGCTTTGATCTATATTGCTTCGGGATTTCACCTTTGTTTTCAATCGTTAAATAGGAAATACATTTCCTTGCATCTAAAGAGTAGGGTCCATCAAAGGCATTGGTAGGGCAGATATCGATACACTTCATGCATGAACCGCAATGATTTGTTGCTTTTTTGTCTTGCTCAATCTCTAGGTTTGAGATAATTTCGCCAATCAAAAAAAATGAGCCTGCATGCTTATTAATGAGATTGGTATTTTTCCCAATCCATCCTAACCCAGCTTTTTCAGCAAAAGTTTTTTCAAGAATTGGGGTAGAGTCAACCGCAGTTTTAAATGCAGAATTTTTAGACAACGATAGGATGTAGTTTGAGAGTTTTTTTAATTTGCTCTTAAACACTCTATGATAATCTCTACCTAATGCGTATCTCGCAATATATGCCATTTCATCATCATTCAAATTTTTTAGAGGATCATCATTAAAATTAAAATAGTTAAGTCGAAGCGAGATAATAGTTTTTGCCCAAGGCGCAATTTTTTTTGGATCTAAAAGTTTTTCATAATTTTTTTCCATGTATTGCATGGACCCATGAAATCCTTTATCGAGCCACTCTGTGACATATTTCTTTTCAACATCTATTTTTACGGGTGTAAATCCAATACCATTAAAACCTAAAGAGATTGCATGGGCTCTAATTTTTTCTTTCAATTGCATAAAATAACGATACTGTAAAACAAGAAAATGGAAAAATTTTTATACGAATCAAAAATATCAAATGAGATAGATCATTTATTAATTAAAAAACATGAGATTACGAGCTTTCAGCTCATGACACTAGCCTCTCAGCATATTTTTAACAAAATCACTCATGAATTTCATGATAAAAAAAATTTTTTTATTATTTTATGTGGCCCAGGAAATAACGGAGGAGATGGCTTTTGCTTGGCAAGGTTTCTTTTTGAGAACAACTATAAAGTTAAAGTTATCAAAACCCAGCCAAAGGAGAACTATCATGGTGATGCATTAAAGGCCCTTCAGGACCTTGATGCAATCGATAAAATATTTGTTAATGACATACCAAATAGCGCGACTGTTATAGTTGATGCGCTTTATGGAACTGGCTTAAACAGATTATTAGATCAATACAGTCAGTCGCTCATTGACGCCGCTAATATAAGTAACGCATTTAGAATTTCAATAGATATACCATCTGGTTTATGCGCTACTTCA
>JAYPDM010000023.1:0-15521 GCA_038125265.1 Gammaproteobacteria bacterium | reverse complement strand
TCTATATCTGTCCCTTTAAGTAAAGCGCAATGATAGGAAAGCAACTGAAGAGGAATATTCATAATTAAGGGGGTCTGAAGTATTGTCAGCTTTTCTCCGAGCGAAATATTGTGAACCTTATTTAGCTTTTCTAAATGTTTTCCAATTTCACTAAAAACAAATATTTCAGCACCTCTGGCCTCTACCTCTTTTAAATTATTAAATACCTTATCTGCCATGTCATCATCGGGCGATAAAATCACCACAGGCATATCTTTGTCAATAAGCGCAATAGGGCCATGCTTTAGCTCTCCCGCTGGGTATGCCTCTGCATGAATATACGAAATTTCTTTTAACTTAAGTGCGCCCTCATAGGCTATTGGGACACAAATACCCCTTCCAAGAAAAAGTGCGTGGCGCTTATCAGCAAAGCGCTTTGATATAAGCTCAATAGATTTTTCTAATTTTAAGGCCTTCTCTGCAAGCATTGGCAGCTGATGCAGTTCTTTGACATATTGTGACTCTTTGTTTTTTAAATTATTTTTCTCTTTTGCTATTGCAAGCACTACTAATACTAATGACAAGAGTTGTGCCGTAAATGCCTTAGTTGATGCGACCCCAATCTCAGCTCCAGCTCGGGTATACACCGTATCGTCTGCTTCACGAGTTAAAGTGCTATGAGGCACATTACAGACTCCCAGTGTAATGACATAGCCTATTTTTTTTGCAAGTCTAAGCGCCTCTATTGTATCGAGTGTCTCTCCAGACTGAGATATGCATATGAATGTACCCTTGCCTCTAATTTGGGGCGGGGTATATCTAAATTCACTGGCAATATGAACGCGAACCTCAACATCCGCGAGACTCTCAAAGTAATATTTTGCTGTTAGGCCTGCATGATAACTCGTCCCGCAGGCCACAATATCAATAAAATCTGAGGAACATATAGCCTGTAGTGATTGCTGAGATAGAACATTTAAAATTTTATTGTTTGTTACCCTGCCCTCGAGTATAGACTCCATCACCGTAGGCTGTTCATGGATTTCTTTTTCCATGAAATGGCGGTAACCCATTTTTTCAAAAGATTCTAAGGATGCGGTCGAAGCAATAATCTTATTTGGAACCTTTTTTCCATTCTTGTTAACTATTACGAAGCTATCTTTAGATAGGATCGCAATTTGGTCATCCTCAAGATATTGAAACTTATTAGTTACCGCTAATATGGCTGCGATATCAGAGGCCACAAAATTTTCACCGATGCCACTGCCAATTATCAAGGGGCAACCTCTTCTGACAGCGACTAATGAGCTTGGATCATCTGAGTCCATGGCAACAAATGCAAATGATCCAACCAGCTCCTGACAAGCCAATTTAACCGCATCTTTAAGCGCAGTCTTAGATGAAAGTTTGCTATAGATGAGTGCTGATATGGCCTCACTGTCGGTATCAGATAAAAAATTTATTCCTTTCTTTGAGAGCTTAGCTTTGAGCTGTTCATAGTTTTCAATAATTCCATTATGAACAATTGCAATTCTTTTATGGGTCACGTGCGGGTGACAGTTCTTTACTGAAACTTTTCCGTGTGTTGCCCATCGGGTATGACCAATGCCTGCAAAGCCAAAACTGTTAGTGTCTAGTTTTTTTTCAAGCTCTTTGATCTTGCCTTTTGCCTTGACCGATTGAATGGCATTATTTTTTATGTAGGCAATGCCCGCTGAATCATACCCTCGGTACTCAACTCGCTTAAGGCCCTCAATCATAATGGGGACAATATCTCTATTGGAGATGCCACCTACTATGCCGCACATTATTTTTTCTCCTTGGTGGGTCTTGACCAGTTATCTACAGTAACCTGTTTTGCTCGCTCAAGCGTCAGTGAGTCACTTGGGGCGTCTTTAGTGATCGTGGAGCCAGCGCCAATGGTAGAGCCCTTTTTTAAAGTTACTGGAGCGACAAGCATCGATCCAGAGCCGACAAATACATTATCTTCAATAATAGTTTTATGCTTGTTGGCACCGTCATAGTTGCAAGTAACAGTCCCTGCGCCAATATTAACGCCAGCACTTACTTCTGCGTCGCCCACATAACTAAGATGATTCACCTTGCTCCCTTTACCGATGCTGGAGTTTTTAATTTCTACAAAATTTCCAATCTTTGCGCCTTCTTGAAGGGTAGCACCCGGACGAATTCTGGCATAGGGACCAATAGTACAATTTGAGCCTATCTCAGCAGAATCAATAGATGAATGTGACTCGATAATACTTCCATCCGCAATGCTTACGTCCTTAAGAATACAAAAGGGACCAACCTTGACATTATTCCCAATTGATACGTTTCCTTCAAAAATTACATCAACATCAATCTCTACGTCGCGCCCTACAGATACATCTCCTCTGATATCAACCCTCGTTGGATCTATGATAGTTGCTCCTTTATCTAGTAAAGCATTGGTTTTATCTTTTCTCATATAGGCCTCTGCAACACTCAAATGACGCTTATTATTAATGCCAAGTATTTCGTCCTCACTTGCGCAATTTATAGCATCAAACTGATGTTTTTGTAAAATCGCAATCTCAATTAAATCAGTAAGATAGATCTCCCCCTGATTATTTTCTGGAGTAATCTCATTAATGGCCTTTCTAACAAAGGCCGACCTTAATAGCATCACTCCCGAGTTAACTTCTTGAATATGCTTTTCGTTGGGCGTGGCATCAGACTCCTCAACGATTTTATGAATGGCATTATTTTTATCCCTAATGATTCTTCCGTATCCCTTGGGATCATTGAAAACTGCGGTGAGCACCGCAGAAGCATCCTTTGAAACAAGGCCTAAAAATTTTGATAGTGTTGATGCTGAGAGCAGGGGCATATCTCCGCATAGAACCAATATGTCGTTTGCTTGATTGGCTACCTCTAGACCTGATCTTACGGCATCACCAGTGCCCTTTTGATTTTTTTGAATGGCGATTAGACAATCTTGGCTTAGAGTGCTTTCAATTTGCTCTTGGTGCTCTTTTTGAAGCACAAGGATGACTTCTTCAGCTTCGACTCCCTCGATGCTTTTCAAGACATGATTAAGGAGTGTCTGTCCTGCAAGCCTGTGAAGCACCTTGGGAATAGATGATTGCATTCTTGTGCCATTTCCAGCGGCCAGAATGATTACAGAAAGATTTTTAGAAGTTAAGGACACTCGCTAAATCTAGCACATGTTATTTTTTTTTGCTTTTTTGGCTATCTGCCCTTTAATCTTTGTGCCGCCTTATAACGAGCTTCGGCCTCAACAAGATTAGCCTGTGCTTGAACTAGATCTAAGTCCTGCGATGCTCCATCGATGGCTTTTCGGGCTTCGTCCCGGGCTTTTTTCGCCGCATCCGCATCAAGATCTTTTGCATGCAGCGCACTGTCTGCCAAAACCACAACCTGATTAGGTTGGATTTCTAATATTCCACCGGTTACATATATATGAATATCATCTCCATCAGGTATCTCGGCTCTGATCTCACCAGGCTTTAAAGCGGTAAGTAGGGGGGCATGCTTAGGGGCAATGCCTAATTCGCCTGAGATTGCTGGAACAAAAAGCATGCTCACGGAGCCCTTAAAAAGCTCACCCTCGGCACTAACAATGTTCACATTGATTTCAGACATGCTCAGACTAATTTAAAGTTTTTGCCTTTTCTACGGCTTCTTCAATTCCACCAACCATATAGAATGCCTGCTCTGGGAGATGATCGTATTCGCCCTCCACAATTGCCTTAAACCCTCTTATGGTATCTTTCAGGCTGACATATTTTCCTGGAGCTCCAGTAAAAGTTTCAGCTACGGTAAATGGCTGAGATAAGAATCTTGCAATTTTTCTTGCCCTTTGCACAGTCAACTTATCATCCTCAGAAAGCTCGTCCATACCTAAAATGGCAATAATGTCTTGCAGCTCTTTATACCTTTGCAATACTGCCTGTACGCCCCTGGCCACCTCATAGTGCTCAGAACCAATGACATTTGGATCAAGAAGACGGCTCGTTGAGTCCAAAGGATCCACAGCAGGATAAATACCCAATTCAGCGATCTGTCTGGATAGCACAAGAGTGGCGTCTAAGTGAGCAAAGGTCGTTGCAGGCGAAGGATCTGTCAGGTCATCAGCAGGAACATAAACGGCCTGAAAAGATGTGATGGATCCAGTTTTTGTAGAAGTAATTCTCTCTTGCAGCGCACCCATTTCTTCAGCCAGGGTTGGTTGATAGCCCACAGCAGATGGCATCCTGCCTAATAGCGCTGAAACCTCAGTACCAGCAAGTGTATACCTGTAGATGTTATCAATAAACATAAGAACGTCCTTGCCCTCATCCCTAAAGTTTTCTGCAATGGTAAGTCCAGATAACGCTACCCTGAGCCTATTGCCAGGAGGCTCATTCATCTGGCCATAGACAAGCGCTACCTTATCAAGAACATTAGACTCCTTCATCTCATAATAAAAGTCATTGCCCTCACGGGTACGCTCACCAACACCAGCAAATACAGAATATCCGCCATGCTCTTTAGCAATATTATTGATAAGCTCCATCAGTGTTACGGTTTTGCCAACGCCTGCGCCTCCAAAGAGTCCAATTTTTCCTCCTTTAGCGATAGGCATAATCAGATCAATCACCTTGATTCCTGTCTCAAGAAGCTCAGTAGATGTTGATTGCTCTTCATAGGACGGAGGATTGCGGTGAATGGGCATCACTTTCTCAGCACCAACTTCACCAGCATTATCAATAGGCTGGCCCAGAACGTCCATAATTCTTCCAAGGGTTTTTTCGCCAACCGGAACAGAAATTGGGGCATTGGTATTTGAAACGTCCAAGCCTCGTCTTAATCCCTCACTTGCACCCATAGCAATAGACCTTACTACACCGTCACCAAGCTGCTGTTGCACTTCAAGAGTAATATTCATCTCGCTAACTTTGAGCGCATCATAGACTTTAGGTATTTCCGCTTTAGGGAACTCAACGTCAACTACCGCACCAATCACTTGAACAATTTTTCCTGTACTCATATTTCTTTCCTTTTCAATTAAACAGCTGCTGCACCACCCACGATCTCAGATATCTCTTGGGTAATAGCTGCCTGTCTAGCCTTGTTATATTCTAAATTTAGCCTGTCAATAAACTTACCGGCGTTATCTGTCGCTGCCTTCATCGCTACCATCTTTGATGCCATCTCACATGCGACATTTTCAACAGCGGCTCTGTATACTTGGGACTCAAGATACCGATCAAGAACGGTATCTAATAAATCTTCAGCACTTGGCTCATAGATAAAGTCCCAATGATCTTGCAATAAATCCTCGTCCGTTTTTTCAATGGGCAATAGATTATTAATCTCTGGTTTCTGCGTCATCGTGTTGACATAAACATTATGTATGAGCAATAGCTGGTCAATCTTGCCTTCCTTATAGGCCTCGGTCATAGATGCTATGGTTCCTACCAAATCACTTACATGTGGCTGATCGCCAAGATGCGTCACAGCTGAGACAACATTCACTTTTAATCTTTTAAAATAGGCAACCGCTTTAGAACCAACAAGCGCAAGATCAACTTCTATGCCTGCCTCTTGAAATTCTCTAAGCTTGCTAACTGTGGCCCTAAACACATTAACATTATGACCTCCGCAAAGTCCTCGATCTGAGGTAAAAACAATCATTCCAACTCTTTGGGTGTCCCTTTGCGACAAATAAGGGTGTGCATACTCAGGATTGATATGCATCAAATGACCTACAACAGATTTGATGTTCTCAGCATAGGGCCTTGATGCCTCCATTCTTGTCTGGGTTTTCTTTAGCTTAGATGCCGCGACCATTTCCATGGCGCGCGTGATCTTTTGAGTGTTTTTGACACTGCTTATTTTGGTTCTAATTTCCTTCCCAACAGCCATAAACTAATTCTAGTAAGTTCCCTTCTCGGCAAATGAATCTAAAAGGGCCTTGAGTGAAGCTTTGATTTCATCGTCATAAGCACCTGATTCATTGATCTCATGGATTAAATGTGAAGAGTGATCTTTCGCGAAGGCATGCAGTGCCTCCTCAAAGCTTACAACCTGATCAACCGGCACCTTATCAAGGTAGCCTTCATTCACTGCGTACAGTGATATTGCCATCTCCGCAACTGAGAGCGGCGAATATTGTTTCTGCTTCATGAGTTCTGTCACTCTTTGGCCTCTTTCAAGCTGCTTCCTTGTTGCCTCATCAAGATCCGAGGCAAACTGAGCAAAGGCCGCAAGTTCACGATATTGTGCTAATGCAAGACGAACGCCTCCGCCGAGTTTCTTAATAATCGAAGTCTGCGCTGCTCCACCCACTCGAGACACTGAGAGTCCAGCATTAATCGCAGGCCTAATTCCAGCATTAAAAAGGTCTGTCTCCAAAAATATTTGACCGTCGGTAATTGAGATTACGTTTGTTGGCACGAAGGCAGAAACGTCACCTGCTTGAGTTTCAATAATGGGTAGCGCTGTGAGAGAGCCGGTTTTACCAACCACTTCACCATTGGTCATTTTCTCCACATAGTCTGCGTTCACACGAGCCGCCCTCTCAAGCAATCTTGAGTGCAAGTAAAAGACATCCCCAGGGTAAGCTTCCCTTCCAGGAGGCCTTCTCAAAAGAAGTGAAACTTGTCTGTATGCCCATGCCTGTTTAGTAAGATCGTCATATATAATCAGTGCATCTTCACCTCTGTCCCTAAAATACTCGCCCATGGCACATCCCGCATAGGGAGCTAAAAATTGCATAGCAGCAGGATCAGAAGCGGAAGCAGATACGACAATGGTGTGCTCCATGGCCCCGTGCTCTTCTAATTTTTGAACCAGGTTTGTGACTGTTGAGTTTTTCTGACCGATGGCCACATAGATACATTTAATGCCGGTGCCTTTCTGATTGATAATGGCATCAACAGCAACCGCGCTCTTACCGGTTTGCCTGTCTCCAATAATAAGCTCTCTTTGGCCCCTTCCAATTGGAACCATAGAGTCAATGGACTTCAATCCTGTCTGAACTGGCTGATCTACAGACTTTCTATCAATAACTCCAGGAGCAACTTTTTCAACGGGTGATGAATGTTTAGCATCTATCGGCCCCTTTCCATCAATAGGATTTCCAAGCGAATCTACAACTCGGCCAAGCATTTCATTGCCGACGGGCACCTCTAAAATTTTACCGGTCGTTTTAACTGTATCTCCCTCTGAAAGATTTTTATAATCGCCCAGAACAACAGCTCCAACTGAGTCTTGCTCTAGGTTAAGCGCCAAACCAAATAAGTTATTGTCAAACTCTAACATTTCACCGTACTGAGCAGACTCAAGGCCATGAATTCTCACAATACCGTCAGTTAAAGCAATGACCGTCCCTTGATCGCTTTTATCAGAGGCTGTATCAAAAGATTCAATTCTTTTCTTGATTAGGTCGCTTATTTCAGATGACTTTAGTGCCATTTTCTTTTCCTCACTTTCTTAACCATAGGGTTAATTTATTTAATTTATTTTTTAATGAGCCGTCTATAACTGATTGGTTGGTCATCACTCTTGCCCCGCCAATTATTTCGTTATCAACAAAGTTCTCAATATTGATGGATTTGTTATATTTTTTCTCAAGCAATGCAGATATCGCTTTAATGTCTCCATCAGAAATTGCTTCTGCAGTTGCGATGGTGATATTCGCTTGATCATTATGTTGATTCATTAACATTTCATATATTTCACTAATCATGGGTATAGAGGAGATTCTATTATTGACGATGAGTAGTTTTATAAAGTTATTTAAATGATCATCGGCTATGGAAGTAAAAGATGCGCAGGCTTCCCTAGCAACACCAGAAAAAAAGTCATACTTTTGTTCTTTGGTGACTGCTGGGTTTGCTAGTAGGTTTAATACTTCAGCATCTTGAGCAATTGACAAAAGCTCTTTTAGTGCAAGATTCCAGTCTGCAAGCGAATCTGAACTTAAAGCAATCTCATACAATGCTTTAGCATAGGGTCGAGCGATACTTTTTGTTCCTGAGGTCACGCTTAAATTTCTGCTACGATTTTATCGAGCAACTCCTTGTGCTTTGAAGGGTCAATTTCTTTTGCAATAATCTTGGAGGCTCCCAAAACGACTAGGTTTGAAACCTCTGCCCTTAATTCATCACGAGCTTTATTGGTCTCGATAGTGATTTCGCCATGAGCTTTTTCAATCAACCGAGTTCTTTCTGTGGATCCTTCTTTTCTGCCCTCTTCGACAATGGAAGAGGCTCTAGTATTTGCCTCATCTAGGATTTCTCTCGCTTGGTTTCTTGCGTCCAAAATGATTTTATCTGCTTCATTTTTTGCATCGGAGAGACTGTCCTCGCCTTTAGCAGCAGCAGCTAGACCATCAGCGATCTTCTTTTCTCTCTCCTCCATGGCAGTAACCAGCATGGGCCATATAAATGCCATAGCAAACCAAACGGTCAGTAGAAAAACCAGCATTTGAACAAATAGAGTTACATTAATGCTCATATCTTAGTCCTTGATAATGCTTAGGCGCCGACTATCCCTGTCGCTGCTGATAGGAATGGGTTAGCGAATGCAAAAAACAATGCAACACCTACACCGATCATTGTCACAGCATCCAAAAGACCTGCCACGATAAACATTTTTACTTGCAACATAGGCACAAGCTCGGGCTGTCTTGCAGCCCCCTCTAAGAACCTACCACCTAAAATACCAAACCCAATCGCAGTACCAAGGGCACCAAAGCCCATGATAATTCCAACAGCGATTGCGGTCATTCCTTGAATATTTGAGACCATTGCCGCTAATTCCATCTTTTTCTCCTCTAGTTAAAAATAATTAATGTGTATCATGCGCCATGCTTAGATAAACAATAGCAAGCATCATGAAAATAAAAGCCTGAAGGGTAATCACTGCAATATGAAAAAGCGCCCAGATTAACCCAAGTAAAAGTTGCACAATAAATAAAATAATTGAGCCTGGTGTAAGTAAATTATGAAGTATTTCAGAGAGCTCGTTTGCTCCCATCGCAAGGGTAAACAATGCAATTAGGATAAAGATCAGCTCGCCTGCATAAAGATTTCCAAAGAGCCGCAAAGCCAAAGAAACAGGCTTGGCACACTCTTCAATAATTTTGAGTATAAAGTTGAATGGCAGCAACCATTTACCAAAGGGATGAAAGAAGATTTCTTTAGCAAAACCTACGCCGCCTTTCGCCTTGATACTGTAATAGATAATCAGAATAAAAACAGAGATGGACATAGCAAAAGTTGTATTAAGGTCAGTAGTTGGAACTACCTTCATGTACTCAATGCCAGCCATTAAGCCAATTTCAGGAAGAAGATCAACGGGCACAAGGTCCATAAAATTCATTAGAAACACAAGACAAAAAATAGTTAAAGCTAAGGGTGCGATCAGCCTGCTTTGTCCATGGAAGCAGTCTTTAACCTGAGCATCCACAAATTCGACTAATATTTCGACAAAATTTTGAGTTCTGTTGGGCACGCCAGACGTTGCTTTTCTGGCAACCGAGAAAAACAATCCAATAAAGATACCCGCCAATAGAACTGTATAGAAAATGGTATCGATATGAAAATTCCAGAAACCCTCACCGGTATGCAGATTGGTAAGATGATGACTTATATAGTCAGTCGATGAGGCTGGCCCGTGATGAATTTCTTCTTCCATTTTTAGCTAACTGCTTTTATCCAAAATTAACATCGGCCAATATCCTATGACCGTTATAATCATGCCCCCAACAAAAGGAACGAATTCTAATTCAAAATTTAAAATAAATATCCCAGCCAAGGTCGCTGAGAGCCCGTATTTTAGCATGGAAGTTTGAAAAAATGAGCGAAAAGATTGCTCAATTTTCGAAATTATTCTCATAAAGTTTTTAATGTAAGCCAGCAAGGTTCCAGCCCAGATCGTTAATACCCCTAAAACAGAAGAAATGAGATAAATTTCACCCCCAATAAGTGCAAAACAACCAGCACCAATCAGGCCAATGAGCAGCTGAAATAACATTAATTTAAAAACTATTTTTTTAGCCTGATTATGCGATATGGGCATGAATTAAGCTAAATGACAATTCATCTTTTTAGTCTATCAATGATGCCTTGAAGCTCATCATTGCTGAAAAACTTGAATGTTAACGTACCGCCTCTTTTGTCGCTCCTAATCGTTACCCTTGAGCCCAATAATTCTCCAAGCTCTCGCTCTAGAATTAATAGATCCGGATCTCTGGGGTGAGCCTGAGATTTATTATTGGTTTTTTTCTTCTGAAATTGTACGAGTCGCTCGGTTTTTCTAACACTCAGGCCCTCTAGCTTAACTCTGTTTGCCAAAGAAATGATGCTACCTCTCTCACCAACGCCGAGCAAAGCTCTGGCATGACCCATGCTCAAATCACCATCAACCACCATAGCCCTAACCGCCTCAGGGAGATCTATGAGGCGGATCATGTTTGATACCGACTCTCTTGACCTACCTACGGCCTTGCCAACCTCTTCATGGCTCATGCCTAAATCATCAACCAGTCTTTTAAGTGCCTGTGCCTCCTCTATTGCGTTAAGGTCCTCTCTTTGAATATTCTCAATGAGCGCCATGGCCATAACCTGATCATCTGACAGCTTCCTAACGATAGCAGGAAGGGTCTCAAGCTCTGCTAATTGAGCCGCCCTCCAGCGTCGCTCGCCCGCTACAATTTCAAAATAGTTAGCTTGTGATCCGGAGACGCGAACAATGATGGGCTGTATGATTCCTTGCTCCCTAATTGAGCTCGCAAGCTCCTGGAGTTGCTCCTTTTTAAAATCTTTTCTTGGCTGAAATTCGCAAGGATGGAGGTTAACAATAGGAATATTTTTGTAACTCTTATCGTCTTCTTTCTGTGGCAAACTTTTTTCAACAGTACCCGTCCCTAAAAGCGCATCCAATCCGGTGCCTAAGCTTTTTCTCTTAGACATTTGCGCCCCTTGTGTTTTGGTCTCTTCTCAAAACCTCTCCAGCGAGTGCTAAATAGGCCTGGGCGCCCTTAGACCCTAAGTCATGCGACATAACAGACCGTCCAAAACTAGGGGCCTCTGCTAACCTTACATTTCTTGGGATAATCGTCGTAAATAATCGATCTCCAAAATATTCAGAGAGCTGCCCGGAAACTTCGAGCGCTAGATTATTTCTTGGGTCGTACATCGTTCTTAAAATACCATAAATTTCAAGACTCGGATTTGATGTTTCTTTAATCCTCTGGATCGTCTGGGTTAATGATGACAGTCCCTCAAGGGCGTAATATTCGCATTGCATGGGTATTAATACGCTTTGCGAGGCGGCTAGTGCGTTGACCGTAAGCATATTTAATGTGGGCGGGCAGTCAATGACAATATAATCATAGTCATCATAAATGGTCTCTATTGCCTTTTTAAGCTGAAATTCTCTCCCTTCCATTGAAAGCAATTGAACCTCTGCGACGGTGGTCTGCTGATTCGATGGAGCAACAAATATTGATTCATTGTTAGCGGGCCTAATAGCCTCCTTTAATGCTATGCCATTGATTAAAACGTCCCCGATAACGGTCTCAAGCTCTAATTTATTGATACCGCAACCCATCGTGGCATTGCCTTGAGGGTCTAAGTCGATGAGCAATGTATTCTCCCCTGCCAATCCTAATGCGCATGCTAAGTTCACTGCAGTTGTTGTCTTGCCAACACCACCCTTTTGATTTGCAACAGATATTATGTTCTTTGTCATTGTTGTCTTGCGATGAGAAGCGCTGCTGTGTTTAATTTTAATTCTTTCGAAAACTCCCTCACCACTACTTTATAGCATGATTTATTTATCTCTAAAGTCTCTGTATCTAGTTTTTTTTGGGATGGAATAATAAGCTGGTCACCTATTTTAAATATATCGCTGACAAGTCGAATTACCTCTTGCGGCTTAGCTAATGCTCTTGCCAAAAAGGAAATATGATTTTCGCTTTGTTTTAATTCTTCAATTCTTCCATGAAAAATTTCTACATTATCTATCTTAAGGTTCAACAGCGCTGTTCTCATAAACTGGACTCTCTTCTGTCTGCTCTCGACCAAAAAAAACTTTTTGTTTGGCAAATACATAGCCAGCGGTATGCCTGGTAATCCAGCGCCCGATCCTAAGTCATAAATGCATTCAGTATCAATCAATTCACTTAGTGCCAAACACTCAATGCAGTGTCTGTAAACAATACTCTCAAATGACAAGGGGCCGGTTAAATTGTGAATTTTATTCCATTGAATCAGTAATTCATAAAATTGATAGAGACGTTCAATGGTCTTTAAATGAATTTTTAGTGGCTGAGCCTCGAGAAGTTTTGACTTAAATGCCTCGAGTGAGAAATTCAATTAATTTCCCTTGCTCTAATACACGCTACCAGACTGCTATCTATTTTGATCAATTGTTGTTCGCTTTTGCATTGGTCATTGTTAAACGCACACCTGCCTGCAAAGCTACATCCACTGGGCAAATTTATAGGTGAAGGAGGATCTCCATCCATCAGCTTCAGCTCTCTTTGTTTTTGGATGTATGGATCTGGTATGGGCACTGCCTCAATTAAAGCTTTTGTGTATGGGTGCTTAGGGCTATCAAAAAGCTCATTGACCTCGGCTTGTTCCACCACTTGGCCCAAGTACATTACCATGACATTGTCACAAATCTGCCTGACAACGCTCAAATCATGACTGATAAATAACAATGAAGCGTTAATTTCTTTCCTTATAGTTAACAATAATTCAAGCACTTGTTTTCTTATAGATACATCTAAGGCGCTAACTGGCTCATCACAAATAATGACTTTTGGCTTAAGCATTAAGGCTCTAGCAATGACAATTCTCTGGCATTGCCCACCAGAAAACTCATGCGGATATCTAAACAATGCACTGCTATCGAGCCCAACCCTTTCAAGAGCACTGATAACCTTTTCTCTGACAGACGCCTTTTCCATGTTCGGGCTATGTGTCCATAATGGCTCCGATAAAATGCTTTCAATGTTCATTCTTGGGTTCATCGAAGACATAGGGTCCTGAAAGATCATTTGAACTTCTTTTTGGGTGATTTTTTTTAGGCTTTGGTTACCAATAGCAGCCTCTTCGCCAAAGATTTTAAGCTTGCCTTTAGTTGGATAAATCATCGTCGCAAGCGATTTAGCGAGCGTGGACTTACCGCATCCTGATTCTCCAACAACCCCAAGAATTTCTCCTTGCCCCAGCTCACAAGATACATTTCTGACGGCCTTTAATGTATCAAAAGCCCACCAACCTTTTTTTATTTTATAGTCCATGCTGATATTTTCAGCATCAATGCTTTTGTTGAGAAAGGTAGCTTGATGATTCAAGTTTTTTTCATCGACCCTTGGGATAGAGGCAATTAATTTTTGTGTGTATGGGTGTTTAGGCGCATGATAAATTGCCTCAGGAGTTCCCTCCTCCACAATTTTTCCTTTCTCCATTACGACCACTCTGTCGCTTATGCCGGCAACCACTCCTAGGTCATGAGTAATGAAAATTATTGAAGTATCAATTTGATCCTTAAGCTCTTTGATCAAGGCTAAAATCTGTGCCTGCACTGTAACATCCAAGGCCGTTGTTGGCTCATCGGCAATCAGTATTTTGGGCTTAAGCATGAGCACAGAAGCAATCATGACCCGCTGCCGCATACCCCCAGAAAGCTCATGGGGATATTGATTCATTTTTGACACAGCGTCCGGAATTTTTACATCATTTAGGGCCTCTAAAATTATTTTTCTATGATCCTCATCTGGTAAATGTTTTTTCAATACAAGGCCAAGCTGTTCTTCAATGGTTAGATAAGGATTAAGCGAGGTCATAGGGTCCTGAAAGATCATGCCTATTTCATGGCCCCTATATTCAGCAGTATGATTGTTGCTTTGATTAAAAAGCAATTTATTGTCAAAAAATGCCTCACCTTTTATTTTTGCATTTTCTGGTAAAAGACCAATAATGCTTAGCATGCTTTGCGTTTTTCCAGACCCAGACTCTCCTACAATAGCCAGGGTTTCTTTTTCTTGTAATGACAAGTCAATATCGTTAACAGCAAAAATTGGACCATCATCTGATTGATAGGTTACTGATAAGCCTTTGATCGAAAGAATCATTGTCGGTCTCTCGGATCTAATGCATCCCTTAAGCCATCGCCTAAGAAATTAAAGCAAAATAAAGTTGCAGCCAAGAAGATAGCTGGAACGATTAATAGCCAGGGAGTGTTTTGCATGTCCTCAGCGCCTTCCTTAACGAGCATGCCCCATGAGGTCAGAGGCTCTTGCACCCCAAGGCCTAGAAAACTCAAAAAAGACTCTACAAGGATTACTTGTGGGATGGTTAAAGTGATATATATGACAACAACGCCTAGCAAGTTTGGCACGATATGTCTTCGCATAATTGCAAACGTACTGACCCCAAGCGCCTGTGCCGCCTCAACAAACTCTTTTTGTTTTAAAGCAAGCGTTTGGCCTCTTACGATTCTTGCCATATCCAGCCAATTGACCGCCCCTATCGCAATAAAAATTAGAAAAATATTTCTCCCAAAAAAAACCATCAATAAAATCACAAAAAACATAAAAGGCAGTGCGTACATCACATCAATGACCCGCATCATAAACCCATCAATCTTGCCGCCCATGTATCCAGAAAACACGCCATAGCTTACCCCGATAAAGAGACTAACAAAGGTTGAAACAATGCCCACCATCAAAGATATCCTGCCTCCGTATAACGTACGAACATAAACATCTCTTCCCAAAGAATCTGTGCCTAAAATATGTCCATTTTCAAAGTTAGGCGGCATTGCAAGATATGACCAATCAGTAAAATCGTATGCAAATGAGCTGAAAACAGGACCAATAACAACAAACACAACCATAAAACATAAAACATAAAAGGCGATCTTTGCTCGAGCGTTTTTCTTAATGGCTCCCCATGCTTCTGTCCATATGCTTCTTGATTGCTTGGTGATCATTTTCTTAGCTTTGGATCCAGGTAGGCATAAATAACATCAACAATTAAATTAAAAAGTATGATTAAAATGCCATAGAAAACCACAACGCCCATTACTAATGTATAGTCTCGGTTTAGTGCGCCTTGAACAAAAAATCGACCAAGACCAGGAATGCTAAATATTTGTTCGATGACCACCGAGCCCGTAATTATTCCTGCTGTTGCTGGGCCAAGGTAAGTTACAACAGGCATCAGCGCTGGCTTTAATGCATGATGCAAAATAATAGAGCGCAATGCTAATCCCTGCGCTCTCGCAGTCCTAATAAACTGACTTCTTAGAACTTCTATCATGCTGCCCCTGGTCAGTCTTGCAATATAAGCAATCTGTGGCAATGCAAGGGAGATTGTCGGCAAAATAAAATTTTGAAATCCGCCTTCACCAAGCCCCCCGGCTGGTAACCAGCCCAGCGTAACAGCAAAAAACAATACCAATAAAGGAGCAACAACAAAATTTGGTATGGATATACCCGTCATTGATACAGTCATAATAAAGTGATCGTATCG
>JAYPDM010000022.1:11499-16648 GCA_038125265.1 Gammaproteobacteria bacterium | reverse complement strand
AACTGCACTTATCCTTGATAGGAAGGTTACACTTCCTAATTCATGACCCAAAAATATATTTTTAAAATAAAAAAAACAGCCTACATTTTTCATAGATGGATAGGTGTTGTCAGTCTGATATTCATCTTAAATTTTGCTATAACCGGCATCTTGCTTAACCATGCGACTGATTTGGGGCTCTATGAAAAGAACTACAGCGGTCCACTCGTCAGACTTTTATATCAAAATGAAATCTCTACCTTTAGGTCATTCGAGTTTGGAGAAAGTTACCTAGACGTTCTGTCTGATAAGGTGTTTTTAAATAATAATGAGCTTAATTTTAATTTAACCGAGCCCGCTGGGTTTATAAATTTATATGAACAAGAATTATATGTTTTTGCATCAGATGAGATTATTTTCATTTTAGATTATGAATTTAATTTAATAGAAAGATTGCCAGTAAGCTTTTTTGGCATTGATAGGATCGATGCCATTGGGATCTTAGATGATCCCTTATTAGTCTCCGGTCAAACAGTTTATGATCTTGATGGTCAGGTATTGATGGATGTGAATTTAGATGAAATTCGCTTTGCCACTGACTCTACTGAAGCCAGACAAGATATCTATAGTGCTCAAGCAGGCGCCAGCATAAGTCGTTTTAACTTTATTAGTGACCTTCATTCAGGAAGAATATTAGCTAAGTTTGGTGTCCTAATTCAGGACTTGTTTGCAGTTTTTCTTATTATTTTATCGGTCCTTGGGGGATATCTTTTTTTCTTAAGGTATGCAAGAAAACCTTGATGAAATAAGGACTAATCGTTAAGATCAGATATAAATATTATATAAGTTGAAACTTCATTGTCTATTTAGACATCACTTATATATAACAACTCTAAGGGGGTAATTTATGAAGCGAGTGGCTTTCGTATTAGCTGTTTTTGCGTTTTTCACCTTAAATGCTCATCATGGTGCCGGTGTATATGATACAACTACTGTGATCGATGTAACGGGAACAGTTACAGAATTTCAATTTAGAAATCCTCATGTTTTAATTTTCATTGATGCCGAGAATGAGGCAGGACAAGCGGTCAATTGGTCTGGTGAATTAACCAGTAGAAACAGACTTGCAAGACAAGTACAGGAGAATAGACCTCAGTGGACTAATGATATTTTAGAGCCAGGAGATACGATTACCTTAACAGGCAATCCTGCTGGAAATGGATCACCTTTTTTAAGGCTCATTAGGGTTGAGACCTCCGATGGGACAGTTCTGATTGGTCCTGATCAATCCCCTGCCGAGGAATATTAAAATGAGAAAGTATTTTTTCTTTATGCTCAGCTTCCTTTTAATTGGTTGCGGCCAAAATACATCTCAAAATATTAACGACGCAGCTGAGGCAGTTTCTGTTGATCCTGCATTAGAACACGGAGCTGATTTTTCTGGAGTATGGACACGCGATAACGGTGCTGGTGCTCGAGCTCATAACTCCTCATGGAGTAGGGAAATTCCAGATATGACTCCTTGGGCGCGTGAGCAGTTTGACGTCCATCTTCCTACTTTTGGTGCACGTGCCGTTGCTGTGGCTGATACTAATGATCCAGTGTATGAGTGCTATCCACCTGGGACCCCTAGAATTTATCTTCATCCATTCCCCATGGAGATTCTTCAGATGCCTGGAAGGATACTTATGATTTATGAATACGATGGAATCATGAGAAACATCTATACCGATGGTAGAGAGCATCGAGATGATATCGGTGTTACCTGGATGGGAGATTCTATAGGATATTGGGACCAGGATGTTCTTGTTGTAGAAACTAGAAATATGAGGGATGACACTTGGATTGATCGTGAGGGCGTACCGCATAGCGAGGAAATGACAGTCATTGAGAGATTTCAATTAAGAGATGAAAATTCTTTATGGATCGACATCGAAATTACTGATCCCGTTGCATTAAATACTCCTTGGGTAACCTCACAAGCCTATCGAAAGACAGATTGGACTATTGAAGAGTTCAAGTGTATGGATAATGTAAGTTTTGCTGCATGGGAAGATCAAATCCTAGAGTATGACTAAAGGGTCAAGGAGAAATTATGATATTTAAATTAAGATATTTTTTGATAATTGCTGTTATCTATTTGGTGGGTTGTAGCAATGATGTCTCGAATGAGATGAGCAATGAGGAGCTAAGTGTTTCTCCTGCAATGCCAGGTGGTAATATCCCTATTTTTGATACTTCAAATATAGCTCGTAAAAGTTTTTACTTTGCAGGTGGTGACTACGTAGGTGATCCTCTGGTGATGGGTGGTCAGATGTATGTTGAAATATGGGAACCGGTCAACCCAACTCAACAATATCCTATTGTTTTATTTCATGGTAATGGACAAACTGGCGTTGACTGGAAACAAACACCAGATGGAAGGCCCGGCTGGGCATATTATCTTGTAGAGCAGGGATATACACTCTATATGGTTGATTATCCAGCAAGAGGAAGATCTGCATACATACCTGGTGGTGTTCATGGCGATCTTGGAATCAGAACCGTTGAGCAACTTGAGACCATTTGGACAAATGTAGGCGAAAAAGGGAATTTTCCTTTAGATCAGAATCACACTCAATGGCCAGGTACAGGTAAAAGAGGCGATCCTATTTTTGACAACTTTATTAAAACTCAAGTTCAGTTTGCAGGTGAGAGTACAACTTTAGCAAGATATGCAGCTATGGAGCTCCTCGATACGATTGGACAGCCTGTAATACTCCTTACTCACTCGCAGGGTGGTGGCGTTGGCTGGGGAGTTGCAGATGGAAGACCTGACCTAGTTAGGGGGATAGTAACTGTTGAGCCAGGCGGCCCTCAGATTGGTAATGTAAATACTGCTGAAGTCGCCTATTCAGGCAGGCCGGCAAATGCTTGGGGTCCAGTCAATTATCCATTGACTTATGACCCTCCTGTTACAGATCCATCTGAGATTATTACCTATCTTGAAGCAGAAGCGGACCAGCCTGGTGAGGTTCCGTGCTATTTGCAAGAAGAGCCTGCAAGACAGCTAGTGAATATGGCAGATATGAGAGTTTTAGCAATTTCAGCAGATGGTACGTATCACAGGGTATTCGATGCGTGCATACCGAAGTGGCTAAATCAAGCTGGTGTTGAGACTGATTTTATTAGGCTTGAGGATGTTGGCATCAGTGGGAATGGTCATATGATGATGCTTGAGCTTAATAGTGACGATATTATTGAATTCATTCATGAATGGATTCAACAAAACTTAGCCTAAGAGGTTTTATGAGGAATTTAAAGCTATTCAAAATTTTAATTTTTTCGTTTTTTACGATTATTATTTCTACCACTTCCTTTGCGCAGCGCAGGGATTTAAATGATGGTTTTGCAGCTGTCCCGGGCGTGAGGGGTGGTCAGGAAATGTTTGGGCCCTATGATATTGTTGCTGGCTGGCCTCAGGATGTTGCTGATCTTCCAGGTCATGATGCGTGGACGTACGGTGCAGGCCAAAGCGTCTTTGCTGAAAGTCCTGACCGAGTATTTATGCTCTTTAGAGGGGAGCTTCCAAATATCGCTAGACCTGGTACGTTTGTCGTATACGATGGAAATGGACCAGGCGTTTCATACCCAGTGGCACAAGTCCCCTGGAGAAATGCATCGGTGGGACCCAGGTCAAGTTTGCCTGGATCATTAGATGGCGGAGATCAAGATAGAGGAACGTATGGCCTTGATCATCGATGGGAGCACACTTTGCTTGTCGCCAACAGAGACGGTGAAATCATTGAAGAGTGGACCCAATGGGATCATTTATTTAGAAGACCGCATTTTGTGACCATTGACCCATTTGATCCAGAGAAAAAAGTATGGATCGTTGATGATTACAGGCATGCAATATTTGTATTTTCTAATGATGGAAGCGAGCTCTTAAATACCATAGGTGTCCCTAATGAGCGTGGTAATGATGAGTCACATTTCTATAGACCTACTTTTCTAACGTTTACAGAAGATCATGTTTATGTTGCTGATGGGTATATTAATACTCGTGTCGTTAAACTTGATAAGGACGGAAATTTTGTAATGACGTGGGGGCAACCTGGGGAGAGAGGAGGTAATGAAACTCGACCTGGGTATTTTAATAATGTCCATGGAATTGCAGCTAACCTTGATGAAGGTTTAATTTATGTCAATGATAGGGGCAATCGTCGAGTCCAGATTTTTGATTTCGATGGAAATTATCAAGATGAATGGAGTTTTGGACCTGCCCCAACTGACATCCATCTTATCTACATGGGTGATGATGGTACGCTTTGGGCAGCAGATAGAGCCACATCAAAAATTTTAGGTTATAACCCTGATGGTGAATTAATTTACTCATGGGGTATCTTTGGTGAATTTCCAGGCGCCTTCTTCGGTGTCCACGCAATGAGTGTAGACCAAGAAGGAAATTTTTATGTCGCAGAAGTGGGTGGAGGTAGAGTGCAGAAATTTACCCCACGTGATGGCGCTAGACAAGAAACATTATTGGCAAGGCCAGTATATTCTGCATGGGAGTAATTATGAGAAAAATAATATCAGTAATTCTATTCTTTTTTCCTTTGACCTATTTTGCACAGGTGACAGATCGGATTGATATGATGGACATGAGCAATGTCGCATATCAGGGATTTTTCTATGCAGGTGGCGAATATGTGAGAGAGGGCGACCAAGTCACCATGGGTGGCGCGATGTATGTAGAGGTCATGGTTCCTGAAGAAATTAGACATCCTTATCCTGTAGTCTTTTTCCATGGTGCGGGTCAAACTGCAGTCGATTGGCTGCAAACACCTGACGGCAGACCTGGTTGGGCTTATAATTTTCTTGATGCTGGATATGTTGTCTACATGGAGGATTATCCAGGAAGGGGAAGATCTCAGTATGTACCTGATCATGATGGACGCTTAAATATTCGTAATGCGCCACAATTAGAGGAGATTTTTACTGCCTCAGCAGCCGTATCCGAGGAAAAACAAATTTTTCCACAAGCTCCTTTGCATACCCAGTGGCCTGGTACAGGAAGAATGGGTGACCCTGTCTTTGATTTCTTTAATAAAACTCAGGTACAGTTTATGGCAGGGCAGGACGGTCCAGCGGTAGCGGCAAACATTGCCCTTCTGGATATGATTGGTAC
>JAYPDM010000022.1:8337-11399 GCA_038125265.1 Gammaproteobacteria bacterium | reverse complement strand
GGCGTTCAAACTGAATATATTAGGATGGAAGAAGTAGGCTTGAGTGGTAATGGTCACATGATGATGCTAGAAGAAAATAGTAAAGAGATTGCTGATTATATAATTGGCTGGCTTAATGATTTAGGATAAAGTTAATATTCATACATAGGGGGAACATGTTATGAAACAACTAGGAATCGGACTTGTGGTAGGTGTTGTTGCAGCCTATTTATATTTTAGTTCTAATGCAACACAAGAAATTATTGAGGTTGAAGTTGTCCAAGAGCAGGGAGCAGTATCCTATGCTGCAATTCCAGGCACGCTTGGTGGACAGGAGTATTGGGGCGCATACGATGTGGATCCAAGCTGGCCGATAGACATAGCTGAGCAAATTGAGGGTCATGAAGGCTGGACTTGGGGTGCTGGACAGTCTGTTTTTGCTGAGAGCCCAGATCGGGTTTTTGTATTAGTTAGGGGGGAAATCCCAAGCTTTGAAAGGCCGAGAAATGTTGATCTAAGGGAGTCAACAGGCATACCAGCAAACTTTCCAGTAAGTAACTTTGTGCCTTGGAGAAATACTACGAATACCTCTTTACCTGTTGGCGTTCATGATACCGACGAAAATTGTCCAGAGACAAGCGCACGAGGTGTTTGCGGTGTAGATGTACGCTGGGAGCATGCGATACTTGTTTTTAATCGTGATGGGGAGCTTATTGAGGAATGGACCCAGTGGGACTATCTCTTAAGGAGACCACATGCGATTTACATCAATCCTTATGATCCAGAGAAGCATGTATGGATAGTTGATGACTATAGGCATGCCATCTTTAAGTTTAGTAATGATGGTTCAGAATTAGTGCAAACGATAGGGGAGCCCAATGTTTGGGTCCAGTCAGTTGATCCTGAAGATGATCTCGAGCATTTTTACAGACCCACTTTTATGGCATTTAGACCTGATGGTGGTTTTTATGTTAGTGATGGCTATTTAAATACCCGTGTTGTTAGATTTAACGCGGATGGAACACCTCATAGCGCTTGGGGGCAACCCGGTATTAATGGTGTCCGAGAAGGACGCCCTGAAGATAGACCTGGGTATATGTTCAATGTGCATGGGTTAGCTGTTGATCATGTCACTGGTCATATTTTTGTTAATGATAGAAACAATAATCGCGTGCAAGTTTTTGACGAGGATGGTAATTATGTCCGTGAATGGTCAGTAGGTGACCTTGGAAGATCAAATATTCACTTATTTTGGATGGGTGAAGACAGAGCTTTATGGGCATTTGATCAAAATACTCAGAAAATGCTGAAATACAGTAATGATGGTGAGTTTCTCTATCAATTCGGTGGAATGGGTGGAAGAGGTTTTGGCTTCTTTGGTGTGCATGGCATTAATGTTGACCAAGAAGGTAACTTATACGTAGCTGAAGTAGGTAATGGTGGTGCCCAAAAATTCATACCACGTGAAGGCGCAAACCCAGACCTAATGTTAGCCAGACCAATATTTAGCGCTTGGGAGTAATTTATGGGTAAGCAAATTTGGATAGCAATTATCTTAGTAGCTGCAGCTGCAGTATTTTTTGTCTCAAATAACGAGAATACGATTGCGCAAACTGAAACGGAAAACGCTGCATTTAGTATTTCAGCTATTCCTGGGCAAATCGGAGGACAAGATATCTTAGGAGGGTATGAAGTTGATGCTGACTGGCCTAGAGAGATCAATAATAAACCTGGTGACGAGGATTGGACATGGGGCGCTGGACAAAGCATCTATGCCGAATCCGAGGATAGAGTTTATGCATTGATGCGAGGTCAGTTACCAAATATTGAAAGACCCAGAACTCAATATCTGAGAGATATTGCTCCAAGCTTATCATTTCCAATCGGACGACTTCCATGGAGAGATGCAACAGCAGCCAGCCTTCCGGCCAACGGTGGGACTGGAGCTCTAGCTGAAGAAGGAATTTCAGCTTGGTTAGCAAGAGGCCTTGAGATTGGTGTCGACGCAAGATGGGATTACTGTGTTGTAGTCTTTGATGCGGATGGCAACATGATCGAGGAATGGACTGATGAGCAAGGAAATTGCACCATGCCAAATGGCGAGCAACTTCAAAGACCACACTTTGTCGGTATGGATCCTTATGATGCTGATAAGCATGTTTGGATTCTCGATGATCATAAGCATACTATCTATAAGCTAACAAATGATGGCTCAGAAATTGTCATGCAGCTCGGGACCTATGGTGAACTAGGCGCAGATGAAAATCACTTTAACCGACCCTCAATGATGGATTGGATGCCTGAAGAAGAGGGCGGTGCAAGTATTTTTGTTGCAGATGGATACAATGGTACACGAGTTGTGAAATTTGACTCAGAGGGTAATTTTATTACTCAGTGGGGAGAACCTGGTGCGCGAGGCGGTGAGACACGTCCCGGATATTGGCATAATGTTCATGGTATAGCGATTGATCCAGTCGGCAGAAGGGTCTTTGTCAATGATAGGACCAATAATCGCGTTCAAGTTTTTGATGAAGATGGTAATTACCTTTACGAATGGAGTTTCGGACCGGAGCCAGCTGATATACATGACTTTATGATAACTGCTGATGGCCATTTATGGGCAGCAGATCGCGGTACTAATAAAATGCTTAAATATGATCTTGAGGGAAGATTCCTATACTCATGGGGTACTTGGGGAGACTTCCCAGGTGGTTTCTGGGGTGTTCATGGTATCAGTTCAGATCCTCAGGGAAATTTTTATGTAGCAGAAGTTGATAATGGAGGCTTCCAAAAGTACACCCCTAGAGCAGGTGTAAATCCAGAAACTTTAGTAGGCGCTCCTGTGAGATCAGCCTGGTAATTTAAATTGCTCAAATAAATAAAAAAGCCGCTTTTTTTGCGGCTTTTTTAATTTATAACACTGATAAAATATTGGGTATGAAATATCTTCGCATTCTAAGTGCCGTAATTGGATCCAGCATCATTACCATTGCGCTCATATTATTTATGAATGATCTTATTGGAGGAAATTTTATAAGATCTCCAATTCGATATTTACCTGTATTTGATGTCATCATGCTGGG
>JAYPDM010000022.1:0-8237 GCA_038125265.1 Gammaproteobacteria bacterium | reverse complement strand
TATGCTTTTTATAACGGTACTACATGGATATTAATTTTTCTTGGTGCCTATTTAAGAAAACGGGCAATGGTACCTGTTTTGGCTGTTGCAGTCACTGCTTTGGTTAGATGGTTTTCTGGGGATCCTGATGGACCGATATTATTATTTTATGCTTTATTTCCAGTTTCATTTGGCGCATTAATTTTTCCATTGCTTAGATGGAGGGGTGGCTCTTTATTGTTTGTGCTCTCTGTCGCTGTAACTTCAGTTGCTAATCAAGTGGCTTTATTTGTTGGGCAGGGAGGATTTCAATTAGCTGATGGAACATTTTGGGCATTGGTATCAATGGGCATAGCTTCAGTTGGAGGCACTTTGTGGGGTTTTGCGACTTGGTACCTAGGGAGAGGACTTGAAGTCGCAGGTGTGAACTCAGTTGATCAGCCACCATCACTGAATGTTGAAATGAGCAAAAGCAGTGAAATTAAAATTAAAGAGAAAAAAGAAGATCAGGTGATTGAGTTTAATGATTACTCTTTCTGGTTTGATAGAAAAAATAAAAAACAATCAGATGCTCAATTAAACTCGGTTAGTCTGACTATTAAGAAAAAATCAATTGTATTGTTGGTAGGTGAGAGCGGTGCTGGAAAAAGTACCTTGGCCTTAAATATTCTTGGTGTCTACCCTGATTATTATGGTGGAGCCTACGAAGGGATGATTTGGATAGAAAATGATCTTGATCAACTGCAATCGAGAGACTCAATTCCAAAAGATAAAAGATTTCGAAATGTAAATATTGTCTTTCAGAATCCTGAGGATCAAACCGTATGCCTAACTGTAGAGGAAGAAGTTAGCTTTGCTTTAGAGAATTATGGCTTAGAGAAAAGCGAGATTATTATCAGGGTAAAGGATGCCCTACTATGGGTTGGCCTTTTAGGGAAAGAGAAGGTTAGCGTTAATGAGCTCTCGACCGGAGAAAAGCAAAGGTTAGTTTTGGCATCTATGGTTGCATTGAGGCCAAAGGTTCTCATTCTCGATGAACCCACCTCAAATCTTGATCCACAAGGCAAAGATGAAATCATCAAGTTGGTGAATAGACTTCGCGATGAGCTGGATATGACCATTGTATTAATCGAGCATGAAGTCGATAAAGTCTTTCCAATCGTCGATGAAATTTTTCATATTGAACATAACAAAGTTTTAGGACCGTTTACACCAGAATCATTTCTAAGCGAGATTGGTCTTAGAGCTAGAGATGAATTAGGTTTATGGATTCCGCAGGCTAGTGAAATTTCACTCGATCTTAAAAAGAGAGGTATGGATATAGGAGATTCAATAGATGTTACTTATGAATCTTTGTTCCAAAAACTACAAGCTCAATTAAGCCAAAAGTTATCTGCCGATAAAGATAAATTAGAACCTAACCAATTATCTGAAGTATTAAAATTAAGCAATGTCAGCACGGGTGATTTATTCAACTCTATTAATTTGTCATTCAACTCAGGAGAGATGGTTGCCATTGCTGGAGCAAATGGTTCAGGTAAATCAATTTTAGGATCAATAATTGCTGGTATCTATCATAATTACTCAGGCGAGGTGTTCATACACGATGAAAATATTAGAAATCTGAACCTTGAGGAAATCACAAATACAATCAGTTATATATTTCAAATACCTGAAAAGCAGTTTGTTAGGAATACAGTTTTTAATGAAATTCAGCATGGTATTCGTGACAAAAACCTAGATGAAGGTGCAATAAATAAAAAAGTAAAAGAGGTGCTTGAACTCGTAAATCTTTGGAGTAGAAGAGATGCGAGTCCTTATATTCTATCGCATGGTCAAAAAAGAAGACTATCGGTTGCATCCATGATTGTCTCAAAACCAAAAGTTCTTATACTTGATGAACCAACATTTGGACAAGATTTTAGACAGGCAAAAAATTTGATGTTATTGCTTAAAGATCTTGCAGCCTCAGGAACGCTTATTATTTTTATGACAAATGATATGAAAATAGTCAGTGAATATGCAAATAGAGTGATTGTCCTCAAAGAAAAAGTCATTTTTGATGGAAATCCAAAGGTGTTTTTCAATGAGGAAAAATTATTAGAGGAGGCTCATCTAGAATCACCATGTATTGCTAGACTAAATAACTATTTTAATTTGTCTGACTGCTCAAATTATGATGTAGTCCTAGAAAGTATCATCAAGGAGATAAATGGATAATTTTAAAATTACCTATCAGCAAGGCGATTCGTTTATCCATCGGTTAAGTCCTTATACTAAGTTGATGATTATTTTAAGTATTTCTTTTGTCGCGATATTTAATACAAGCCTCAGTGTTGCTATTGGTTTATTCCTTTTTGCATTTTGCTCAGCAATATTTTTAACTAATATCCCTTACAAGCTGTACTGGAATTTTGGAAAAATTATTCTACCCTTTGTTTTTATTATCTCTTCCGTGTTTCCCTTTTTTTATGGTGGTCAAGTTACTGCTGGCTCTGACATAATTGCAATCAGTACACCGTTTAAGGATTTAACATGGTCAGCATTAGGTTTTGGTGCTTTATTAGGATTAAGATTTCTTACTTTAGCGATGGCAGGGCTTACTTTTGCATTTACCACTCATCCCAGCGATCTTGTTCAAAATTTCACTGAACGTGGTTGGAATTATAGATATGTGCATGCTCCAGTTCTAGGTTTAATCCTGTTTCCAAGATTTATTAAGCTTGCATTAGAGATTTTATTAACTCAGAAAGTTAGGAATCTTGGTTTTGAACTTAAAGGTTTTAGAAAAAAGATACATCGATTCAGGCACCTGGTATTTGCAATGCTGGTTTTAGGTCTAAGGAATGGGCAGGTTCAAGCCATGGCGTTAGATGTCAGAGGTTATGCCTCAAACAAGAAGCGTACATTTGTAAGAAATAGTCCAGGAAATAAATTTACAGAAACTATCTCATTAATCATTTTACTGTTATCGATAATTTATTTAATTAGTCAATTTAATCCCCAATTCATGCAATGGAATATTTAATCCAATGAAAAAGAATATTATTTTTGGCCTACATAGTTGCCTATCGGTTGTTGAAAATAGACCCGAAGATATAATCAATATTTATCTTGGTAATTATGTCGAGAAAGATAAAATCAAGAAAATTACAAAAGAACTGACATTACTAGGAATTAACTATAAAGAGGTAAGTAAAAAAATGCTTGATGATTTATCCAGTGATGGCAACCATCAAGGTATCGTTATTGAGAACAAATCAAAGAAATTAAAGTTACTTGAGGATTATTATTCAAATTTTAAATCCCCAAAACAGTCATTTTTAATGTTAATACTAGATCAAATTACTGATCCTCATAATTTAGGAGCATGCTTAAGGTCTGCGCTTGCATTTGGAGTGGATTGCGTTTTGATTACACAAAACAAATCTGCAGGAATTTCAGATACCGTATCTAAAGTTTCTTGCGGTGCTGATCAAATACTAGATATTTATACCTGTGTAAATCTTGCAAGCGCTATCGAAAAACTAAAGTCATACGGAATTTGGTTTTATGGTGCAGACCAAGAGGCAAGTGATTCAATATTTGAAATAAAGCCAGACCATCCAATGGCAGTAGTCATGGGTTCTGAGGGAAAAGGAATTAGAAGGCTCACAAGAGATAAAATGGACTTTATGGTAAAAATTCCGATATCAAAAAAAATTGAAAGCCTTAATGTATCTGTAGCGTCTGGCGTAGTACTGAGTCATATTATGGCTAACCGGGGTCAATAAAGACTTGAGCTAATAATTTGATTGATATATGATTCCTGCTTACTCCTTGTTTCATCATTAAATAAGGGAAACTAAAACCGTAGGGAGATATATGAGACATTACGAAATTGTATTTATTGTACATCCAGATCAGAGCGAGCAAGTTCCCGCTATGGTTGATAAGTATAAGAAAACTATCACTGAATCCGGTGGCTCCATTCATAGACAAGAGGACTGGGGAAGGAGGATGCTTGCACATCCTATTGAGAAGATTCATAAGGCACACTATATTTTATTAAATGTAGAATGTGATAAAGCACCCCTTGATGAGATCGTATCATCATTTAAATTTAATGATGCTGTACTTAGGTATTTGATCGTCAAAAGAGATCATGCAATTACGCATCAATCGTTTCTTGGGAAAGAGAGAGAAGATGAATTAAGAAGAGAAAAAGAGGACGCACTGCCTTCTCAGGCTAAAAAGTTAGAAAATTCCAAAGATTCCGTAGTCAAAAATAGTACTGAATCTAATCAAGAGCCTGAGAAAGAAAAGCCTTCTGATTCTAATGATGCACATGAACAGGCATCAGAAGTTCTTTCAACACCAGAAAGTGAGGAATAAGTAATGAGTAAAGATGCAACTATAGATTATAAAAATTTAGATGTTCTCAGAAAGCATACTACTGAAAATGGAAAAATTATTCCAAGCAGAGTGAGCGGAACTACTAATTTTGAACAAAGAAGAATTTCTACTGAAATTAAGCGAGCAAGATTTTTATCTCTTCTACCATATACTGACAGACATTAATCAAAAGCAGTGATTAATTTCTTAAAGTGGGCTACTAGCAGCCCAGTTCGCATTATTCTTATTTTGCAATTGTCTTACATTCTATTTCCATTATTGCAATCCTCTTTCTTTGCTTTAATTGCAGTAAAAAATCACACAAAAAACTTACTCAATTACGCTGGCATAACCATAATACTCTCTATCCTAGTAGCCAGTGTTATGGGCATAAATGTCATTTTTACCTTTGTGTATGTTTTATTTTCATTATCCCTTGGGTTATTGTACGGAACGCTTCTAAGAAATAAAATTTCATTTATACTTATATTTCAATTACTTACAATAATATCTTATAGCATTCTATTGATTATTAGCTTAATCTTTGTTGTGCCATATGGCTTTATTGATCAAGTCTTAATGCAACTGAGCCCAGCCTTCGAGTCAAGCAATGTTGATATATCAACAATGAGAGAAGTTATGTATGAGTATTTTTACTCAAGTATTGTATGGCTGTTATATATATATGCATTTGTAACTTTGCTTTTAAGTTACGCTTGGTGTTCTCATTTTCAAACTTTAAGACCCCTTTTTGATGAATTTACAAATTTAAGGTTAGGGCAATTTCTAGGTATTGCCACAATATTCATCTATGCCCTTTCTTTCTTTCTCGATCTTAGTATTATCAATCAGCTAGCGATGCTTTGCTTAACAGCCTTATTTTTTGCTGGATTATCCTTTATACACTTTTTATTAGTAAAGTTTTCCATACCCAGGCAGGCCTTATTTTTATTTTATTTAATGTTTTTTATACCAATAACGTCTAATTTTCTCTCACTAATATTAGTGATTATTGGTATTATGGATATATTTCTTAATCTCAGAAAATTTAATTTTATAGGATCAAAATGAACGTAATTTTATTAGAAAAAGTAGATAATCTCGGAGAAATTGGTCAGGTAGTAAAAGTTGCATCTGGCTATGGTCGAAATTTTCTCATTCCACAAGGCAAGGCAAAAGTTGCTAATGAGGAAAACTTAAAAGAATATGAAGCCAAGCGTGCGGAATTTGAAGCAAAAGCGCTTGATGATCTTAATCAAGCCAAAGAAAGAGCTTTAGCGTTAGAGGGTAAATCAATATCTGTCACTAGCGCAGCTGGACCTGAAGGAAAACTTTTCGGATCTATTGGTCCAATAGATATTTCAGATGCATGCACAGCCTCAGGTGTAGAGGTGAATCGATCCGAAGTTAGACTTCCTGATGGCCCCTTTAAGGAAGTGGGTGAATATGATGTAAAAATTCATTTGCATGCTGAGGTTGATGTCACCATAAAGCTCTCTATCATAGCTGAAGAAGTTTCTGAGTAAGCATGAGCTTGCAGCCAGATAAACTTGGGGCAAGAAGATCAAAAGATGACTTAAATCTGGAGCTACCGCCCAGTTCTATTCAAGCAGAGTTATCGGTTTTGGGGGGACTTCTCATTGATCCATCCTCTTGGGATAAAGTTGCTGATGAAGTAAATAGTCAGGACTTTTTTAAAAGAGAGAATAAGATTATTTTTTCATGCATTGAAAAAATACAGGGCGATGGAGGAACGGTTGATGCTATTACTGTCTCAGAGCTTCTTGCCTCAAGAGATGAACTGTCAAGCATTGGCGGTATTGAATATATTACGGAGATAATTAATTCAACTCCTAGTTCAGCAAATATCAAAGCTTATGCAGAAATTATTAGAAATAAAGCCGTCCTAAGAAAGCTTCTTACCATCAGCGCAGAGATTGCAACAAGCGTTCGCAATCCAGAAGGGGCATCTACGGAAGAGCTTTTGGATGAGGCAGAAAAGAAGGTCTATGAGATATATGATAATTCAAGGGGTATCAAGCTTGGATTCAAGCAAGTAAAAGACCTTATACCCAATGTCATTGATCGTCTGGATATGCTAGCTAAGTCTGGAAAAGATATTACTGGTGTTCCTACAGGATTTACTAAATTGGACGAATTTACTTCGGGTCTCCAAAGAGGCGATTTAATTGTGATTGCAGGAAGGCCTTCAATGGGTAAGACAAGCTTTGCAATGAATATTGCTGAAAATGCCTCAATTGGGCATAAGGTCCCAGTTGGTGTCTTTAGTATGGAGATGTCATCAGAGCAATTATCTATGAGAATGTTATCTTCAATTGGTCGTATCAACCAGTCTAAGCTTAGGAATGGAAAGCTCAGTGGCGAGGATTGGTCACGCGTGAATTCTGCAGGGACGATGCTTTCAGATGCTCCCATATGGGTCGATGATGTTGGATCACTTACTCCTATTGAACTTCGTGCTAGAGCTAGACGATTAAAGCGAGAGCATAATTTAGGATTGATTATCGTTGATTATTTACAATTAATGAGTGTCTCAGGAACCAAAGAAAATAGAGCAACAGAAATATCTGAAATCTCAAGATCTTTAAAATCTTTGGCTAAAGAATTAGACATTCCAATCATTGCGCTTTCACAATTAAATCGAGGTATTGAGAGCAGACAAGACAAAAGACCCGTGATGAGTGATTTGAGGGAATCCGGAGCAATTGAACAAGATTCGGATCTGATACTATTTATTTATCGTGAAGAGGTATATGATCCAGAGACACCAAAGAGAGGCATCGCCGATATAATTATTGGTAAGCAGAGAAGCGGTCCGACTGGTGATTTCCTTCTTACCTTTTTGGGTGAATATACTAAATTTGAAAATTATATTCCTGATAATTACGGTGAGGGCGTGCCTATTCTTTAAGCGCTCTGCAGTTGCTCAATGCTCACTGTCTTGATCATATGATCATTGCTTTCTAGAACTTCAATAACATAGTTTTCAATAGAAAAATTATGACCTTTTTCTGGCATCTCGCCTAAAAGCTCAAGAACTAAACCATTAATAGTGGTTTGTCCCTTGTTTGGCATGGTCCAAGCAAGCAGGCGATTAACTTTTCTTATACTCATTCCTGCATCAACTCGATATTTGTTATCTGATAGCTTATGCAATTCAAGATCCGTAGCCTTATCAATTTTATTGATATCACCAATAATTTCTCTTATAACATCTTCAATAGTAACAATGCCCTGGATGTCTCCGTACTCATCAACTACAAAAGCAAATCTGTGATTATGCTCCTTAAAATTAATAAGCTGTTTACTTAAAGGGGTCCCTTCTGGAATATAAAAAGGCGCTTGAATCTTTCTTAGGAGTTGTGACTCACTAAACTCTGGATTCATAATATCTGAAAGCACATCTCGAACTCTGACTACACCGATGATTTGATCGATGTCATCTCGATACAATGGCAATCTTGAGTATTTAGTAGATTTCAGCACTTTGATTGACTCCTCCCAAGGTTCATTAAGATCCAATCCGATTATTTCCTGCCTTGGAACCATAACATCATCGACATCGATATTTTCTAGGTCGAGAATGGTGAGAAGCATTTGTTGATGATCATCAGGAACATATTCACCTGATTCAGTCACTGCTGCCTTTAACTCGGCAGAGTTCAAGGCTTGCCCCTTAAGGTCATTCGAGTCAAAACCAAATAGCTTAAGGACCAGATTTACAATGAAGCTAACAAAAAGTACTACAGGGCTAAAGATTTTTAATAATGGGTAATAAATCAATGAGGCTGGTAGCGCAATCTTTGAAGGATACTTTACGGCAAAAGTTTTTGGTGTAATCTCAGCAAAAATAAGTAGTACTA
>JAYPDM010000021.1:0-18200 GCA_038125265.1 Gammaproteobacteria bacterium | reverse complement strand
CGATCGATCTGATCTCTAAGAAGTTGGTAAGAAATGTCCTAGTTGTTAGGCGCACCGGATCCGAGATTAACTGGGTTGAGGGAAGGGACGTCTGGTACCATGAGAAGGTAGACAGTCAAGCAGATGTTTGTGCTTCCGAGCGCATGAGCGCAGAGGATCCCTTATTTATTCTTTATACCTCGGGATCTACGGGCAAGCCCAAGGGGGTCCTGCACACCACCGCCGGTTATCTGCTCTACTCCTCCATCACCCATCGCTATGTATTTGACTATCAAGGCGATGAGGTCTACTGGTGCACCGCCGATGTCGGCTGGATCACAGGTCACAGCTATATTGTATACGGGCCACTCGCTAATGGTGCAACAACATTGATGTTTGAGGGAGTACCGAACTATCCAACCAGCAGCAGGTTCTGGGAGGTCATAGATAAGTATCAGGTTAATATTTTCTACACCGCGCCCACAGCAATTCGTGCCTTAATGAAGGAGGGCGATGAGCTCGTTAAGAAAACCTCAAGATCATCATTGAGGCTGTTAGGGACGGTAGGCGAGCCCATAAACCCGGAGGCGTGGGACTGGTACTCAAGGGTTGTCGGAGATAATCGGTGCCCTGTTGTCGACACCTGGTGGCAGACCGAGACAGGGGGAATCCTTATCTCACCCCTGCCAGGTGCGATCGAGCAAAAGCCTGGCTCAGCGACCAAGCCGTTCTTTGGGATAGAGCCTGCGATAGTCGATGATCAGGGGAATATTTTAGAGGGCGAGGCATCTGGTAACCTCGTGATTCTTGATAGTTGGCCGGGCCAGATGAGGACCGTGTATGGTGACCATCAAAGATTTATTGACACCTACTTCTCTCAGTTCCCTGGGATGTACTTCACCGGTGATGGGGCTAGGCGAGATGAGGATGGGTACTACTGGATCACCGGTCGCGTTGATGACGTGCTCAATGTCTCTGGACATCGGATAGGGACTGCCGAGATAGAGAGCGCCCTTGTGGCACACGAGGCCGTTGCGGAATCTGCGGTAGTTGGGTTCCCTCATGATATCAAGGGGCAGGGTATCTATGCCTATGTGACGCTCATTGATGGATTTGAGTCATCTGCAGAACTCTCAAGGGAGCTCATTCAGTGGGTGCGCAAGGAGATTGGCCCTATCGCAACGATTGATAAACTTCAGTGGGCCCCGGGCCTCCCAAAGACACGCTCAGGCAAGATCATGCGAAGGATTCTTAGGAAGATAGCAGAGGGGAACCTTGAAGAGTTCGGCGACACCTCTACTTTGGCAGACCCATCGGTCGTACAAGAGCTCGTCAGTAACAGAGAATAAATTACTCTGTATCTACAAACTCTTTCGGCTTCTCTGATCCGTCGCCAAAGAAAAACTTTTCCATTTCCTCTTCTAAAAACTTTCTGTGGTCTGCGTTGATTGGGGATAGACGGTATTCATTTATGAGTATGGTCTGATGCCCAAGCCACTTCTCCCAGGCATTCTTTGATATATTCTCATAAATCCTTTTGCCTAGATCCCCGGGATAGGGGGCTGACTCAAGCGCCTCTAGCTCGGCTCCAAGCAATATACAATTGACCTTGTTCATAGGCCCATTATAGTTTGTTTCAATTTATTTGGTATCCCAAGTCTGTTGATATCTTCTCTGCTATAAAAATGTTGATCATCTCTCTCTACATAATAGTAATCAAGGCTTATCTCCAACAAAAAATGACTAAACTTAAAGGTTTGAACATCGGTATTCATATTTTTGAGTTTCTTATAACCCTTAAAGTCATTTTCTAAAAAAGTGGTCAGATCATGTCCGCTCTTAAATAAGGGGATGCAGTAGCGTCCAGGCCAGAAGGAGTCGCGATCCCTTTTTTCTAAATAGCATTCCGAGGAGCCTTTTTTCTTGAGTACCAACCCATAATATTTTTCGGTTTTATGTGATCTTCCTTTCTTAATCTTGATTGGAAATTTTGACACGGTATTAAATTTGAAGGAGAGACAATCATTTCTTAAAGGGCACTCAAGACATTTTGGGGCGCTCTTCATGCAAACGGTCGCGCCAAGATCCATGACGCCCTGTGAGTAAATACTAAAATTAGTTTTTGGCATATTCAGTTTGGCTAAGTCTAAAAATTTCTTTTTATAAGGTGCTTTTTCAAGGTCGCCGCTGATCTGATAGTATCGAGAATAGAGTCTTTTGACATTGCCGTCTGTAATGACTCCATACTTGTCATAGCCTAGTGAGAGTATGGCACCAGCAGTCGATGGTCCTATCCCAGGCAGTGTTAAGAGATCATCAAGATTATTAGGTATCATGCCATCATGTTTTTCTTGTATGATCTTTGCTGAGCGATGTAGATTGATGGCACGTCTATAATAACCAAGGCCCGACCATAGACTTAGGATGCTATCCTCGTGAGCTCCAGCCAGTTTTTTGACGGTAGAAAATTTTTTTAAAAATTTTTCAAAGTAAGGCTTTACCGTTTCCACTTGAGTTTGTTGAAGCATGATTTCAGAGAGGAAGGTTTTATAGGGTGAGGGATCTATTTGCCAAGGAAGATCATGTCTCCCAAACTTTTTTTGCCAAGAGATGACCCTTTTAGAAAATCCAGTCAACTAATTATCGATGCTAGCCAGAGCCATAGACTCAATACGATTTAGGGTGTCGGTTGCCTTAAAGGCAATAAACTCCTCGAGTATCCATGGACCAATCACGGGCGGTACCCAAAAGTTCGGATCAAAGTTCATCGAATAGATGACAGTGGTAACCCCATCGATTTCATTAAATTCCCATGAGGTGATTCCATAATTGAGATCATCATCTGTGACCCGTGTCTCTATGGTGTGAGGTCTATCCATTAAGACGACCTCAGTTCTGTCAATGGTCTTACAGAACCAGAACAAGACACATCCTTGGACTTGTGTAAATCCAATTCCCTCGGTTTGATCATCATTGATTTCAGACCAATAGGAATCGAGATAAATGCTCGAAACTTCAGTGAAATTATCATAGTCTGTCAGGACATCAAAAACTTCATTGGCCGGAGCATAGAACTCAACAAGTGCATTGATCTCAATATCATTACCTTCATAGATAACTTCTATCTCTGTCAGCTCGGCAGCCTGCAAATTAAAACTTAGCAAAACAAAAAATAACATCTTTTTCATAAAAACTGCTCTTCGCTTGCCTTCTCCCAGTTGAGCCTCCACCATGATGGCAGGGAGGATACCTTTCCGGTCAATAGGGATCCAGGCTCAAGCGTTGGGTATTTTTCACTGAGGCTTTGTACGCTGTCCCCATTTTTTTCAAAGATGAGATCTTTAGTGATTTCGCTTAATGAAGTTAATCCTGATGCTTCGATAAGTTCTTTGAGTGCGATTAACGTATTCTGATGATAGTGAAAGACTCGCTCTTCTTTATCGGTGATTGTGAGCCCCTCCTGTCTAAGGGGATCTTGCGTTGCAATTCCAGTTGGACATTTGTCGGTGTGGCAGCTCATAGATTGTATACATCCCAGGGAGAACATGAACCCCCTTGCCGAGTTGCACCAATCTGCACCTAGGGCAAGCATGTAGCAAATATCAAAGGCACTGATTACTTTTCCAGCACAGCCTAATTTAATTCTATCTCTTAACTGTACGCCAATCAGAGAGTTATGAACTAAATGAATGGCATCCCTTACTGACATGCCGACGTGATCAATAAACTCAAGAGGCGCTGCTCCTGTCCCTCCCTCAGCCCCATCTATGACAATGAAGTCAGGGGTGATGCCTACTTTGAGCATGGCCTTTACGATACTAAACCATTCATTAATTTTACCGATACATAATTTTATGCCTACAGGCTTACCATTCGAGATGTCTCTGAGTTCTTGAATAAATTGTAGGAGTTCTATGGGGTTAGAAAATGCTTGATGCTTTGCAGGCGAAATACAGTCTTGAAGTGGTTTTACGCCTCTAGCTTTTGCAATTTCGTTGGTTACTTTTTTCCCAGGAAGTATGCCTCCATGCCCCGGTTTTGCCCCCTGACTGAGTTTAATCTCAATCATCTTAACTTGATCAAGAGTTGCCAGCGATGAAAACTTTTCTTTTGAAAATAAACCAGACTCATCCCTGCAGCCAAAGTAGCCTGATCCTATTTCCCATACTAAGTCACCCCCTTTCAAGTGATACGGAGATATGCCCCCCTCACCGGTATCTTGGTAAAAATGACCTTTGGCTGCACCTCTATTGAGTGACTCGATAGCCTTGGCAGAAATAGCACCAAAGCTTAGTGCAGAAATATTAAAAACTGAGGCATGGTATGGATTTTGACATGCAGGACCCCCAATTGTGATACGAAAGTCATGCGTCGATAGACTCGAAGGATTTAGGCTGTGGGTCAACCAAGCATAACCATCCTTTTTAAAATCTAACTGACTTCCGAAGGGTACCTTGTCGATCTGCTCTTTACTTCTTTGGTAAACGAGTGACCTTTGATTACGTGAAAAGGGAGCACTCTCAGTATTACTCTCAATGAAATACTGTCTTATTTCTGGGCGAATATATTCAAAGAAGTACCTTAAATGACCAATGATTGGATAATTTTTTAGTATGGCCTTTTTTTCTTGCGTGATGTCATAAAACCCAACAAAACTTAAGCCTAAAAATAAAATTAAAGCAAAAAGGCCGCTACCTGTCACCGCAAGGTTAATTAACGATAGGCCCATAAAAAAGACTGCAAGATAGAGAGCCATATAACGTTGATTCATAATCCTAGTTTAACAAATAAGTATTACAGTTTATTTAGACCGCCTAAGTTAATTTTCTTTTATAATGTTGACTGTAATTTGGAGCATAAAATGTCAGTCACCAAGGAACTGGTTGAATTTGTCACTAAGCAAAAGTTTGATACTTTACCGGAATGGTCTGTTATTGAGGCCAAAAGAACGCTTATTAATTATATTGCTATCTCACTCTCCGCTAGCCAATCCCATGACGCTGAAATATTGTTTAAGTGGACAGAGGAAGAGGGGAGCAAGGAGAGGTGCGGCATACTCGGATCAAAAATTAGAACCTCTCCCAGTAATGCTGCGTTTGTGAATGGCTTTTTAGGACATCTTCAGGATTATGATGACACCCACTTTCCTACCATACTGCATCCTACATCTGTCGTTTGGCCTGCAGCTTTAGCTGTGACTGAGGACCTTAAGCTATCCGGTGAGCAATTACTGTTAAATTTTATACTAGGGGCGGAGGTCGCATGCCGCGTCGCCATCTCCGTACACCCATGGCACTACGATCAGGGCTGGCATATTACTGGCACAGCAGGAGTTTTTGGAGCAGCAACTTCTGCTGCCAATCTTTTGGATCTTGAGCATCAGGAATTTCTTTATGCCTTAGGAGGCGCAGGAACCTTGGCCTCTGGTGTGCGAGAGGTTTTTGGGTCACACACCAAACCCATTCACCCTGGACACTCAGCCTCGGTCGGTGTGCGAAGTGCCTATCTGGCAGGGCTCGGACTTAACTCGGCCGATGATATTATTGGAGGTAGGCGAGGGTTCTGGGCAGTATTGTCTCCTAACGGTCATTCAGAAGAAAAGCTTCTTAATGATCTTGGTCGCTATTGGGAATTTAAAAATAATGGACTTAAGCCCTATGCTAACGGTGTCGTTTCTCACCCATTGCAAGATGCTGCTATACAACTTCGGAACGAACATGATATTAAACCTGATCACATTAAATTGATTCATGCACAGGTTCATCCGCTTGTCCCCGAACTTATGGGTCACAGAAAGCCAAGAAGAGGACTGGAAGGTAAATTTTCTTTCTATCATTGTATTGCAGCTGGAATGCTCTATGGCTCAGGCCATGATGCACAGTTCTCAGATGAATGCGTTGCCTCAGAGGCAATAGAATCCATAAGATCAAAAATCAGTTATGAGGTTGATAACTCAATGAAAGAGGAAGAGGTGAAACTCACTATTGAGCTCAATGATGGAAGTCAATTTAAAAAGCACATTCAGCATGCGACGGGATCTCCTGAAAACCCTATGAGTGATGAGTTTTTAAAGAATAAGTATTACTCCTTATCCGTTCCGGTGGTTGGTGAGGAGAGGGCGACAAAAATTTTTGATTTGGTAAGCCAGATTGAATCCAGTAAAGACCTCTCAGAACTCATGGAGCTATTAAATTAGCTTATGGTTTGACAATTTCAGACGCATCCGCATCTTCATTCTTAGTCAAAAGCGATTGATAGCTTTTAAGAGACGCGCTGAGCGCTTCAAGCTTTATTTGATTAGATCCTGCAAGCTCCTGAATGAGTGATATATCCTTAATCATGGTGCTGACGTCAAAGCTAACATCATTAGAATCCTCGATCAGTGCGCTCATCTTATGCTGAAGTACTCTTGCTCCGGCACCAGAATCAGCCATGGTCTCAATAACCATTCCCAAATCAAGATCATGCTCTTTTGCAACCATTAGAGCCTCTTTTATTGATTGCCAATAGATTGCCAGCGGTAAATTCAGAATTAGTTTAAGCTTTGCACCATTTCCTACATCACCCGCATGAACAATTTTTCTCGTAAATAATTCAAGTATGGGTCTAGCCATGTTTAATTGATCGGTGCTTGCGCCAACAAGTGCCATGAGCTGACCCTTTCTTGCTGGACCGGTCGTTCCAGATACGGGTGACTCGATGAGGATGCCACCCCTCTTTTGGACTTTAGTTGCGATATCAATTGCTGTCGTAGGTAAGATGGTTGTCATTTCGATAAGTATTTTGTTGCTAAGATCAGCAGCTAAAAAACCATTCTGCGAATCTTCATAAACATCTCTTACACTCGTATCATCAAATAATAAACAGAGAACTACGTCAGAATTCTCGATGAGTTCTTTCGGGCTGTTGCATGGAACGGCGTTCATGGGTAAGTCTTTCTTCGCACTTCTTGAGAAATACCGCACTTCAGTCAATGATTCAGACAAATGGAGTAAGAGTGGAAGCCCCATCTTTCCAATTCCACATATTCCTATTTTTTTATTCATTTATAAGATTTTATTAACATTTAACAACAAATACTACCATTTACCGGTATTTTCCATGGATTTCCATGGCTCTTCAATAGGCAAAGGCGCGCCCTTTTGAAGCAATTCAATGGAAATATTGTCTGGCGATCTTATAAATGCCATCCACCCGTCTCTTGGGGGGCGATTGATGGTCACTCCTTTTGCCTGCAAGTTCGCGCATAACTCATAGATATTTTCTACCTCATAAGCAACATGACCAAAATTTCGTCCCGCCCCGTACTCCTCAGGATCCCAATTGTAGGTCAACTCTAATTGAGCATCCTCCTGACCTTCTGGCGCAAGAAAAACGAGAGTATATCTTCCTGCTTCATTATCCTTTCGCTTAATTTCCTTTAAGCCTAACTTATTACAGTAAAAGTCCAGTGAAGTCTCTAAATTCGAAACCCTAATCATGGTATGTAAGTACCTCATATTTTCTCCTTTATGGTGTCAGTGCTATCCTAACTTCGATTCTTCGATTTTGCTCTCTTCCTAAACTTGTCTCATTATTGGCAATGGGTCTAATCTCCCCGTAGCCGATAGATGTCATTTGATAGGAACTGATTGAGAAATCATTCTCAAGAAGCAGTTGTACTGCCTCTGCTCTTAATTGTGACAGTTGTAAATTAGAATCATAATTGCCTGTTGAGTCGGTATGGCCTTCTATTAAAACAATGGCATTAGGAAACAAGTTGATGGCCTGGGCAATTTTTTGAAAGACAGGGTTGTCTGTTTGAGAAATATTGCTTGAGCCACTGTCAAAACTAATACCCATCAGACGAATTACTAAATCATTATTCTCTCTAATGATGGTAGCCTCATCAGGATTAAAAATTAACTCGAGTTGGTCAAAGGTTCTATTAACTGCATTGAGCGCCTCTAGCTCTCGAATAAGATTATTTCGCTCATCAATCCCTTCCTGCATTTCTTCATTTAATAGCCTAATTTCATTTTCTAGTGCATTGAGTTGCTCTCTTTGTCTCTCACTAATAATGACGGTCTCGTCATTGTTTTCGATTGTTGCAGATATTAACTCACGTATTTGTAGGGAAACTTCCTCTGCTGTTCTTAAATAGTCGTATTCAATGCCTAGATCTTCAGCGATATTCACAAGTGGATTGCTTAACTCAAGTAATAATTCCTCTTCTGATAGACCCCTAGATCGAAAATCTTGAATTTGTCTTGCAATATTTATGGCTTTGCTAATCTCTATAATCGCTAATTCTCTCAACCGAATGGCTCCATCAAGCTGGTACCTGTTTTCAGTGATGGTTTGTCTTGCTTGATTTAATAACTCCTCACCAGAAGATAAAGTGGCTTCACTTAATATTTGCACTCCCGAAGATCGAGCGCGATTGAGCAGTGAAATAGCCGTGCCTAAATTATTTTGAATAATTGCTTGTAGCTCTACATTCAGATAATTTTCAACCGTTTGATTTACAAACAATTGACGATCATCAGGATCTGAGCTCACTTGAGCTCGTCTAAGCGTTGATAGCCCTTGATCGGCACGTTGCAGGCTCTCGCTTGCATGTATCTGAGCCTGAGCCTCTATAGCCTTTTCTCTGGCATTTGTAATTTCTGGAAAATAGCTTAATAGCTCTTCATCTTCATTGATTTGAGCCAAAAGGTCCGAAGAAAGTTCTGTGATTTCAGTTGAAATCGCATCGGTCATACCTTCGCGATCAAAGCGATTTTTTATTTGTAGGTACCTTCTTGCGAAAATTCTAAATTCATTTTCACTTATTATAGGCATGAGTCTCTCTGTTGCCTCTTCAATACGACTGTCTAGCAATGCCCATTCTTCATTGGTTTGGGCACTTATATTCCAAGCCAACAACAAAAAAAAGAGAAAACCGTATAAATTTTTATTCATTTACAATTATTATATGACAGTCAAAGTTTCCTATGGGGGACTTTGATTTTATATCACTATTTAATCCATGAGATAATTGTTCAATGAAAAAGTTTAAGGGCATAGACGTGATAGCAACTGGAGAAAAATACCAATCTCCTAAGGGTTTTAGTGCTATAAAGAATGGTCAAAAATCGAGAGTCCTAGACTCTGATGCACGCTTACCTAAACCAAGCTGGCTTAAGGTCCCATTACCCAATGGCTCTGGTTATCTCAGAGTGAAACAAACGGTCAAAGATCATGATCTCGCAACGGTCTGTGAGGAGTCGATGTGCCCAAATATTGGAGAATGTTGGTCACATGGGACTGCAACCATTATGCTTATGGGCGATGTATGTACCAGAGCTTGTCGTTTCTGTGCTGTAGACACGGGAAACCCTAAGGGCTGGTTAGATTTAGAGGAGCCCATTAAAACTGCGAAGTCTGTTAGTCTCATGGATCTCAATTATATTGTTTTAACCTCAGTGGATCGTGACGATCTCGATGATGGTGGCGCTAAACATTACGCAGATACGATCCGAGCCATTAAAGATATGTGTCCTCATGTGACTGTGGAGGCCTTAACGCCAGACTTTTCAGGCGATCAGCAGGCAGTTGAACAACTGATCGATGCAGGGGTCGATGTGTTTGCTCAAAATATTGAGACTGTAAAAAGATTGACCCATGTAGTCAGGGACAAGAGAGCTGGCTATGAGCAAACACTCAAGCTTCTTGAGTATGCGAAACAATACTCAGAAACGATCATTACTAAGACAAGTATTATGGTTGGCATTGGTGAAACGGATGATGAAATTATAGAGACCTATAGAGATTTAAAGGAGGCCAATGTAGATATTGTGACCTTAGGTCAGTATTTACAACCTACAAAATTTCACTTGCCTATTGATCGTTATGTTTCGCCAGAATCATTTAAGGTATTAAGAGATATCGGTCTCGATTTTGGGTTTATGGAAGTGGTTGCGGGTCCATTGGTAAGATCAAGTTACAGGGCTGATCAGGTATTTAATAAAAATAATGTTGGATTAACAGGAACTCATAATGATTGAAGCGCTCATTGGATTAGTTATTTTTATCATTAAAGTCGTTGTGGTGGGTCTTGTCATTGCCATGACTTTTGCAAGCTTAATCTCCTTAGGCAAAAAGAAATCTGAGGATTCTGGGCTCAAGCTCACTCATATTAATGATGAAGAGAAAAAAAGAGAACAAAAGTTTAAATTAGAAATTTACGATAAGAAAAAACAAAAAGCACTTAAAAAGGAATTAAAAAAAGATAAGAAAAATACTGCTCAAGAAAAACCAAAACTTTGGCTATTAGACTTTAAGGGTGATATTTCAGCAACGCAAACTCAGGCGTTAAGAGAGGAGATTTCTCTTATTCTCTCGCTCATCGAGAAAGGAGATGAGGTGGCTGTTCGACTTGAAAATCCTGGTGGGGCGGTTCACGAGCATGGCTTGGCAGCCTCGCAATTATTACGTTTTAAAGATAGGGGTATCCCTCTGACAGTGCTGGTTGATAAAGTGGCAGCCAGTGGAGGCTACCTGATGGCTTGTGTTGCCGATAAAATTCTTGCTGCGCCCTTTGCGATTATTGGATCCATTGGCGTGATAGCTCAACTCCCAAATTTTAATCGTTGGCTTGAAGAGCGGGGTATTGATTTTGAACAGGTCACGGCAGGAAAGCATAAAAGAACACTTACTATGTTTGGTAAAAACACTGAGGAGGGTCGAGAAAAATTAAGAGAGGAAATTGAAGACATTCATGCTTTATTTAAAGATCAGATTGTTAAGTATCGACCTGATCTAGATATTGATAGCGTATCAACAGGAGAATATTGGTATGGTGCGCGTGCAATTGAGCTTGGACTGATCGATGAGATCATTACCAGCGATGATTACTTAGCAAATGCTAAAGATAACTTTGACATTTATCTCACTAAGCTAACAAAACCCCAATCTTTTAAGGAAAAACTGTTTAATAAGGCAAAACTTTTTTTTGGAATCTAATGATTCCTATTCATGATGAAAATCCTAGCAAACGTTTTGCTGTGGTGAATGTATCGATCATACTAAGTTGCATACTTATTTTTTTTTACCAACAAATACTAAGCGACCAAAACGGTATGGAGCTCATCTATAGTTTTGGTTTTATTCCTGTCATTTTTTTTGGTGAGATGAGCTTGCCAACCTATCTGCAGGTAATTCCCTCAGAGTTGACCATACTAAGCTCTATGTTTCTACACGGGGGATGGATGCACCTTATTGGTAATATGATGTATCTATGGGTCTTTGGGGATAATATTGAAAACTACTTTGGGTCCCTAGGTTATATCTTTTTTTATATTATTTGTGGGTTGGGTGCAGCCTTTTTACAGGCTTATATCAACTTAGAATCTGAAATACCCATGATTGGTGCAAGTGGAGCAATCTCTGGTGTGCTAGGTGCGTATCTTGTTCTTTATCCTAAGGCAAAAATTACAGTGATCATTCCAATTTTTTATTTTGTACAAACTGCTCGTTTATCTGCTGTTATTGTTTTAGGTGTGTGGTTTATAATTCAATTAGTCAGTTCATTGTTTCAGGATAGCGGAGGTGGCGTCGCTTTTGCTGCACATATTGGGGGTTTCTTGTCTGGCTTGATTATCACGCTGATTATTTACATGGGGGGTCAATTTGCAAAGTTTAATTCAAAGAATATCTGATATCAAAAAAGAGGAGATGAGTGCAACGTTCTTAGCCTTTAGTTTTGTTTTTTTGCTTATGGCTTCTTACTATATTTTAAGGCCTGTCAGAGACGCTATGGCAAGCGACTGGACAGATTCTGAAATTAGTTTTCTATGGACATTGAACTTTTTTATTAGTGCCATTGCAGTTTTCATTTATGGATGGATCATTTCAAAAATTAGATTCAAGCATGTCGTCCCAGGAGTTTATATTTTTTTTGGCCTAAGCTTCGTATCACTTTACCTTATTGAGATTTTAGGTATTGAGATTCAGTGGATTAATAAATTCTTTTACATTTGGGTCAGCTTTTTTTCTATGTTCCATCTTTCCGTATTTTGGAGTTATATGTCTGATATTTTTAATAAAACTCAGGCAAAAAGACTCTTCGCTATCATAGCGTCGGGTGCCAGTGCGGGAGCGTTGGCTGGTCCCCTATTACCTACTTTTCTTGCAAGTTTTCTGAGCAGCTCTCAATTGACATTTATTGCATCAATTCTGTTATTTATAACATTTCCTATCATCTCGAAACTTGACTCCCTTAAAGAAAGTAAACTTGAAAATAAAGGCCAAGTTGGAGATAAAAATATTTTTCATTTGAAGGGTAATCCTATTGATGGATTTAAATCCTTTATCGCTAATCCCTACCTCTTAGGTATAGGTGCCTTTATTCTGCTCTATACCATGATAAGTACCTTTATTTATTTTGAGCAGACAGAAATCTTAAGGGGATATGAGCGTGCTGAGCGAACACAAATCTTGGGAAGCATAGACTTGCTTGTCAACATATTAACCTTCGCTATCGCCTTTTTTGCCACCGGCAGAATTGCAAGTAAATTTGGAGTTGGAATTACTTTAGCTTTATTGCCTTTTTTTGTAGCTTTTGGGATCATCATTCTTGCATTCGCACCCATTATTACTGTTCTTCTTGCTCTTCAGGTCGCAAGGCGAGCAGGCAATTATGCTATTACCAGACCCGCCAGAGAAATGCTTTTTACTGAGGTCAGTCAAGAGGAGCGCTATAAAGCAAAACCCGTTATTGACGTTGTGGTTTACCGTGGCGGTGATACTGTTACTGCATGGTTCTTTACCGCTTTAACCGAAGGTCTTGGACTTGCATTTTCTGTCATTGGCATTATCGGTGCTTTCATTGCTTTGCTATGGGGCTTATTAGGATTAAAGCTTGGCAAGTCTTATGAAGCTAGAAATCAATAACAAATGTTTATTATTTGACCTTGATGGCACGCTTCTAGATCAAAAATTTGATAACCAATTTTGGAATCATGTCATACCTTCTGAATTATCATTGAGGTCTAAAAAACCCATTGATTTGGTGAGCCAGGAAATTCAGCAAGCCTATTATGATGTGCGTGGCACATTGAACTGGTACTGCATTAATTATTGGTCTAAAAAATTTAGACTTAATATTTTTGAATTAACCCAAAAGCATAATGCAAAAATATGTGTTCATGAGGGTGCAACTGATCTACTCAAAAGTTTGTCACTTTTGCCTGTTCATCTTTATCTTGTTACCAATGCACATCCAGATATTCTCAAAGTAAAATTTGAAAAAACTAATATCGACAAATATTTTAATGAAATATTCAGTTCCCATAGTTTTGGATATCCAAAAGAAAGCATTCACTATTGGAGAGAGCTTTTAAAATTTTTACCTCAAAATAAAGAAGACTGTATATTAATTGATGATAATGAAGATGTGATTGAAACTGCCAGAAATTTTGGAATTGGTCAGTGCATTACCGTAACTAGACCGGATACCAGTCAACCGCCTAACAAAAATGATGGCCAACTTTCACTGATGTCTGTTAGTGAGATGTTGCATTGGATATAAAAAAACTTGCAAATTACTTTAATTAACGTTGAAATATACAAATCAATTATATTTCGTCTAATTGAATCCTGACTTTCTTATAAATCCCGAATAATTTTAAAGGAGTAATTTTTGACAGCTGTACGTGTAATTAATGTTTCATCAGATAGTTTTGATGAACAAGTTAAGCAAGCCAGTAATTTTGTTTTAGTAGACTTTTGGGCTGAGTGGTGCGGGCCATGTAAAATGATAGCACCGGTTCTTGAGGCCCTAGCTGCCGAAAGAGAGGATCTCACTGTAGCCAAAGTCAATATTGATGAAAATCAAAATTTAGCCGTTGAGTATGCTATCAGAAGCATTCCTTCATTGCTTTTATTTAAAGATGGCAATGTCGTTGGGCAAAAAGTTGGCGCCCTCTCCAAGTCCCAATTGGAAGAATTTATAGACTCACACAGTTAATTTTTTAGGAATTATATGAATACTCCAACCAAGCCAAGAAATAACAGACACAGAGATTCAAATCGACGTCCCCCAAGAAGAAGAAGACCCATTAGGGATGATTTTGATGACGAAGAAGTAGCGATTATTACTCCAGAGGAACTCAAACTCCTTGAGAATGCTATGAATTTATCTGAGCTAAAGCAACGTCCTGTGGGTGACTTAATTGAATTGGCGCAATCTCTAGGAATTGAAGATGCGGCTCGTAATCGAAAGCAAGATATTATTTTTTCAATCCTTAAGCAACAAGCCGAGGAAGGAGAAAGCATCGTTGGAGAGGGAGTGCTGGAAACGCTGCAGGATGGTTTTGGATTTTTAAGATCACCTGAGGGAAGCTACCTTGCAGGTCCTGATGATATCTATGTCTCACCAGGACAGATAAGAAGGTTTGGTCTTAGAACGGGAGATAAAATTTCTGGTTTGATTAGACCTCCGAGAGAGGGTGAGAGGTACTTTGCGCTCTTAAAAGTTGGTGAGATCAATGATGGCTCTCCTGAGGAAGCAAAGAATAAGATTCTCTTTGAGAACCTTACCCCATTATTTCCTCAAGAAAAATTTACGCTTGAGCAGGGCAATGGCTCAACTGAAGACCTAACTGCTAGGATCATTGATATGATGGCGCCCATTGGCAAGGGGCAACGTGCCTTGCTGGTGTCACCACCCAAAGCGGGAAAAACTATGTTATTGCAAAATATTGCCACATCAATTGCTAAAAACTCTCCTGATTCAGAACTGATTGTTCTTTTGATAGATGAGCGACCTGAGGAGGTCACCGAGATGGAGAGAACAGTAAGAGGTGAAGTTTTATCAAGTACCTTTGATGAGCCTGCCTCGCGTCATGTTCAAGTCGCAGAGATGGCAATTGAGAAGGCCAAGCGTTTAACTGAACATAAAAAGGATGTGGTTATTCTATTAGATTCCATTACCCGTCTTGCGAGGGCTTACAATACTATTGCCCCCTCATCTGGAAAGGTTCTTACGGGTGGTGTGGATGCACAGGCACTCCAAAAACCTAAAAGATTTTTTGGTGCTGCGAGAAATATTGAGGAAGGCGGAAGTTTAACGATTATTGCAACTGCGCTGGTCGATACTGGTTCAAAGATGGATGAGGTTATTTATGAGGAGTTTAAAGGTACAGGTAACTCCGAGGTGCACCTAGATCGAAGGATAGCTGAAAAGAGAATTTTTCCAGCAATCAATATTAATCGATCTGGCACGCGAAAAGAGGATTTGCTCATTCCTGATGCTGAGCTTCAAAGAATTTGGATATTGCGTAAAGTTTTGCATGATATGGATGAAATCCAAGCAATTGAAACGGTATTGAATAAAATGAAAGATACTAAAACCAATAGTCAGTTCTTGGATAGCTTAAAGCGCTAATGTTTTAAACCCTTTGATCCAATATCTCTTCGAAAGAAACAATCCTGCCATTTAATTTTTTGAGTTTCTTCGTAAGCTTTAGTCTGTGCCTCTTTTAAATTAGCGCCTAAACTTGTGACACAAAGAACACGCCCACCATGCGCTTCTACTACGTTATCAATGAGCTTTGTTCCAGCATGAAATACTTTTGACTCGTCAGAAGTTTTATCGAGCCCTGAGATCGGTTGACCTTTGGGATAGTCATAAGGGTAGTTCTTGGTAGCCATAACAACACCTAGCGCTGTTTCAGGGTTCCAGTGAATTACGGGTTCAGGATTTTCTTCAAAAGTGCTCATGAGAATCTCTGCCAAATCAGACTCGAGACGCATCAATATAGGCTGGGTCTCTGGATCGCCCATTCGACAATTAAACTCAAGAACTTTTGGCTCTCCTTGTTTATCAATCATTAGTCCGGCATATAAAAAACCATGGAATTCTGCCTTTTCCTCTATTAGACCAAGCGCTGTGGGCTCCATGATTTTTTCCATAATTCTTTTATTGAGATCATCGTCAAGGAGTGGGGAGGGGGAGTAGGCGCCCATACCTCCGGTATTTGGCCCCATGTCATTATCATCTCTTCTCTTATGATCTTGAGATGAGGCAAGAGGAAAGATTTTATTTTTAACGACAATTGCAATAAAGCTTAGCTCTTCACCCTCAAGAAACTCTTCAATAACTACTTGGTTTCCAGCACTTCCAAATCTTTTATCCTCTAAAATTTCATCTAAAGCATTTAAGGCCTCAGCTTCGTTTTGACAGATCAGTACTCCCTTTCCTGCAGCCAGTCCATCAGCTTTGATAACCAGAGGAAAACTTGATTTCTTTACATAGTTAACAGCATCATTTAATTCATTGAAAGTTCCATACTGTGCTGTAGGGATTTTATACTTGCTCATAAAATCCTTTGCGAATGCTTTGGATCCTTCAAGCTGAGCTGATTTGGCACTGGGTCCAAAGCACTTAATGTTTAGGGCATCGAAATGATCTCTAATCCCCATAACCAGCGGATCTTCTGGCCCAACTATAACCAGCTGAACATTTTCTTGCTGTGCAAATTCTCCAAGTCTCTTAAGGTCAAGAGCCTCAATAGGGATATTCTTACATTTATGCTCCAATGCGGTCCCAGCATTTCCCGGAGCAACATATATATTTTCAACAATAGGTGATTGTTGCAATTTCCATGCTATGGCATGCTCCCTACCGCCGGACCCTATCAAGAGAATATTCATTTAATGCTTAAAATTTCTCACTCCTGTAAATATCATAATCATACCTAGCTCGTTCGCCTTTTGAATGACTTCATGATCCTTGATTGAGCCGCCTGGCTGAATTATTGCTTGGATATTATTTTCATGTGCAATTTCAACATTGTCTGGGAATGGAAAGAACGCATCTGACGCTAGAATTAGCGAACTAAATTCTTGATTTAATAGCTTGGTTTGTGAGGCGGCAATTTTTGTGCTCATGATGCGACTCATTTGGCCTGCGCCAATCCCAGTCGTTCTTAGATTCTCAGCAATGACAATTGCATTGCTTTTTACATGCTTACAGACTTTCCAAGCGAATACTAAATCATTTAATTGATTATCATTAGGGTGTTTATCGGTGACAACTTTCATAGCAGATCGATCGATAGAGGATAGATCAGTACCTTGAATAAGAAAGCCTCCAATAATTCGTTTGTAATCCTCTGTCGGTATGTGGAGGTTCTCAAAAGACCCAAACTCAATAACCCTTGCTTTAGGTTTTTGAGAAAAGCTTTGCAATGCATCTTTTTCAAATTTAGGTGCTAATATAATTTCAAAAAATTGCTGATTAATTATTTGGTCAGCCAGTTCTTTAGTTACCGTATCGTTTAAAGCAATAATTCCCCCAAAAGCTGAAGTCGGATCCGCCTCATAGGCCAACTGATAAGATTGCATGACTGTTTTGGTGCTGGCCACACCGGATGGGTTTGCATGCTTTACAATGACACACGTAGGCTCATTAAATTCTTTAAGGCACCGAAGCGCAGCATCGGCATCGGCTAAGTTATTATAGGAGAGAGGTTTGCCTTGGATGAGGCCTTGGGCGAAAACAGGAACTTCTTCCTCATTTTGATTATTAAAATAGGAACCTTCTTGGTGAGGATTTTCACCATAATTACATTTTAGGACTGGCTCAAGGCGGAGTGTTTTACGAGAGCTTTGCCCGTCTTCTTGGATGTCATTCATTAGGTAATTTGCAACTGTCTCATCATAAGCAGAGGTATGCCTAAATGCTTTAACTGAAAAGGCTAAATATTTTTTCATGTCATAGGATTGATTAAGCATTCCTATGACTTCTTCGTAGTCTGATGGATCGACCACAGTAAGGACTCTCTCAAAGTTTTTAGCTGCTGCCCTAACCATCGCTGGACCGCCAATGTCGATTTGTTCAACTGCCTCATTAAGCGTAACCTCTGGATTCGCAATTGTTTGTTTGAATGGATATAGATTAACGACGACGATATCAATGAGTTGGATTGCTAATTTCTTTGCAATTTCTTCATCAATATTTTTTCTTGCTAGTATGCCCCCATGTATTTTTGGGTGTAGTGTTTTCACTCTTCCACCCATAATTTCGGGGAATTCAGTAATTTGTTCGATTGGGATGACCTCTATATCATTCTCACTAAGAAAATGGGCTGTCCCACCCGAGGAGATTATTTCAAAATCATGCTTTATAAGGCTTTGTGCAAAATCAACTAGATTTGATTTATCTGAGACACTTATTAATGCACGTTTTTTCATTT
>JAYPDM010000020.1:0-20001 GCA_038125265.1 Gammaproteobacteria bacterium | reverse complement strand
AGTCTCGCCCAATTTGCTGTCATAAAATCTTTTGTCTCAACCGCTCTTAATGCAATGACATGTTCGTATGCACGACCATCCCCGACAACACCAACTGAGGCAATGGGTAAATAAACTGCAAAAGCCTGGCTGACTTGATGATATAAATTATTTGAAATTAACTCTTCAATAAAAATATGATCTGCGAGGCGTAATTTATCGGCATACTCCCTCTTCACTTCATTTAATATTCTTACGCCTAATCCTGGACCAGGGAAGGGATGCCTACGAATAATTGAATCAGGGATGCCAATTGCATTACCAATCGAGCGAACCTCATCCTTAAAGAAACTTCTCAAGGGCTCAACTAAATCAAGCTTCATGTATTCAGGAAGTCCGCCCACATTATGATGTGATTTAATTACATGGGCCGCTTGACCTTCCACTCCTCCTGCAGATTCAATGACATCTGGATATATGGTGCCTTGAGCAAGATATTTGACGCCTTCTAGCCTCGCCGATTCTTCCTCAAATACTTCAATGAATTTATTTCCTATGATCTTTCTTTTTTCTTCGGGATCGGTCACACCTTTTAGTGCATCAAGAAATTTGTCAGAAGCATCGACGCATACCAGTTTGATGTTCATGTTCTTCTTAAAGGTTTGCTCTACTTGATTGCCTTCATTAAGCCTGAGCAGTCCATTATCAACAAAAATACAAGTTAATTGGTCTCCGATAGCTTTATGCAGCAGGCCAGCAACTACCGATGAGTCGACACCCCCAGACAGACCGAGTAAGACTTTAGAGTTTCCAATTTTATCTTTAAGGCACCTGATAATATTTTCAGCTAAATCATCTATTTGCCAAGTTGATTTACATTTTGCAATTTCAAAAATGAAATTACTTAAAATCGTCTCTCCCTTTTCGGTATGTGTGACTTCAGGATGAAACTGAATACCAAAGATTTTTCGATTTACATCTTCCATCGCTACAAAGGGTGTATTGCTTGATGATGAGGTAGCTTTAAAGCCTTCAGGAATCTGGGTAAGGCTATCTCCGTGGCTCATCCAAACATTGAGTTCTTGAGTATTAAGGCTCTTAAAGAGACTGCTTTCATGATTAAGCTGGATTGATGCAAGACCATACTCTCTTTTGTCAGAGGGCTTAACCTCTCCACCTAATTCGTTAGCAAGAAGCTGCATGCCATAACAAATACCAAGAATTGGGATATCTAGCTTTAGTAGCTCTTTGTTAAGAGTTGGTGATTTTTCATCGAATACTGAATTGGGTCCACCCGATAAAATAATCGCCCTTGGATTATTCTGCAGGATAGTCTCAAGCGAAACACTATGATTGAGTATTTCACTAAAAACTCCAAGCTCCCTGACTCTTCGGGCAATAAGCTGTGTGTATTGGCTTCCATAGTCAATAATAGCGATGCCATTAGACTTGAGTTCTTTATTTAAAAAATCCATCTAAAGTTAAGTGGACCTATAGTTGGGGGCTTCTTTAGTGATAACGACGTCATGGACATGACTTTCCTGTCTTCCTGCTGAGGATATTTTGACAAACTGGCCATTTTTTTGGAGCTCAGCAATCGTTGAACAGCCAGTGTAGCCCATCGATGCACGCAAACCACCTGCCAGCTGATGCACAATAGCCCCAAGCGGCCCTTTATACGCCACTCTTCCCTCAATGCCCTCAGGTACAAGTTTTGATAATTGATCATTAGCATCCTGGAAATAACGATCAGACGAACCGTGCTTGGATGCCATGGCCCCAATAGAGCCCATGCCTCGATAATTTTTATAGGATCTGCCTTGATAGAGCTCTACCTCACCTGGGGATTCCTCCGTGCCAGCAAATAGCCCACCTATCATCACGCTCGATGCACCAGCGGCTATAGCCTTCGCGATATCACCAGAATATCGAATACCTCCATCTGAAATTATTGGGATATCCTTACTTTTTGTTGCTTCATAAATATTTTGAACTGCGGTTACTTGTGGCACCCCAACACCGGCAATAATTCTTGTAGTACAAATGGATCCGGGACCAATACCGACCTTAACAGCATCCACCCCAGCCTTAATAAGTAGTTCAGCAGCCTCTGCTGTCACAATATTGCCTGCGATTAATTCTAGATCTTTAAAAGTTCCTTTGATCTCCTTGATCTTATCTAACACGCTTTTAGAGTGAGCATGCGCTGTGTCAATGACTACAACATCTACCCTCGCATTGACCAGTGCCTCCACCCTCTCCAGAGTGTCGGGAGTAGTGCCTACCGCCGCTCCAACTCTAAGGGCACCAAACTCATCTCGACATGCAATAGGAAAGTCAGTTGCCTTTTGAAAGTCTTTGGCTGTAATCATACCCTTAAGGTTAAAGCTCGTGTCGACCACAAGCACTTTTTCAATGCGATGGTGATTTAATAGGGATAGCACTTCATCTTCAGAAGCGCCCTCATTAACCGTGACCAATCTGTCTTTGGGGGTCATGACATTAGCGATAGACTGATCTACATTACTCTCAAATTTAAGATCTCGGTTAGTTACAATACCGACCAGAGCATCTTGCTCAACAACAGGCACTCCCGAGATGCCATTCTTTCTGGTTATTTCAATCACTTCCTTAACGGTCATGTTAGGGCTTGCCGTAATTGGGTTGGCAATCACACCGCTTTCATACTTTTTAACTTTTCTCACTTCTAAAGATTGCTGTTCAATCGACATATTTTTATGGATTATGCCGATGCCGCCCTCTTGCGCCAGAGCAATCGCCAACCTAGCCTCTGTCACAGAGTCCATGGCAGAAGAGACCAAAGGTAGATTTAGTGAGATATTCTTAGTGAGCTTAGTATCTAATAGGACTTCTCTTGGAAGTATTTCTGAATAGGCAGGAAGCAGTAAAACATCATCAAATGTCAGTGCTTCTTGAACAATTTTGCTTTTGACCATGGCACTTATAATGAGTTACGGTACGTTATTCTACTTGTCTTTCTCTAAATTTACTACTAAGACCCATAATTCTTTAAAATTACAAATTTTTCAAAATATAATATTTTTATGCCTGAACTACACAACTCTCAAGATCCTGAGATACTCTCAGTTTCCGAGCTCAATGAAATTGCGAAAAATTGTGTTGAGAGTGCCATCGGTCATATTCATGTTGAGGGCGAAGTATCAAATTTGGCCCGACCCTCTTCGGGTCACATTTATTTGACTCTTAAAGATAGTCAATCGCAAATCAGATGCGCCATGTTTAAGACACAAGCTATGGGGCTACTTTTTGATCTAGAGGATGGTGATCATGTCATTGTCTCCGGCAAAGTCACTATTTATCCCACACAGGGTACCTTTCAAATTATTGTTCAAAAGATAAGCGAAGTGGGTGAAGGTAAGCTTAGGAAGAAGTTTGAAGCGCTCAAGAAAAAACTAGAATCTGAGGGGCTCTTTGATGCCGCCCGCAAAAAACCATTACCTAAAATACCCAATGGCATTGCAATTATTACCTCGCAAACAGGAGCTGCTCTTAGGGATATTATCTCGACAGTCACTCGAAGATTTATCTCTATGCCCATATACATCTACCCCACTCTTGTGCAGGGTAATCTTGCTCATTTGGAGATCATTAAAAACCTTCGTTTGGCGAATGAAGATAATTTCGCTGAAGTGATTATTTTGGCCCGAGGGGGAGGATCCATTGAGGACCTATGGTGTTTTAATGAAGAGGAGCTTGCTAGAGCTATGCTTTTATCAAAGTTACCTATCATTACAGGGGTTGGACATGAGACAGACTATACCATAGCGGACTTTGTAGCAGATTTCAGAGCACCCACACCCACTGCGGCTGCTGAAATTACCACGCCTCATACGGTTGAGATTAAAAACTTGATCAGCTCTATGAATAAGGCTTCTTTATCCAATTTAAAAGAGAAAATGATGCATCTAAAAAGTCAGCTCTCAGAGAGAGAATTTAAATTAAAGTCCATGCATCCTCTTGAAAAACTAAGAATCTATTCACAAACAATCGACTACTACTCTGAACAAATTCATTCGGCCATTAAAGCAAAACTTAAGAATTTAAATGCAACCTATGACCTAATTCGTCCTCGACTAAAAACTGAGATGCTCCATCGACGATTGCAAACTTATTTAGAAAAGACAGTGCATTTTCATAAAACATTAAAGAATGGGATTCGCTATAAAGTAGATTTAAACAAAAATATACTCGCGCGCCTTGCTCATGTGCTTGATACCCAAAGCCCTCTTGGTGTTCTCAAGAGAGGTTACAGCATCACCACCCCTCAAGGTGGTTCACAAGCAATAAGAAAATCTTCGCAAGTAGAAAAGGGTCAACTTATAGAGACCTCTCTCAGTGATGGCAGAATTGTAAGCGAAGTAAAAAAAGTCCTAGATTGATGATAAAAACTTAGCGATAGGCGGCCTAAAATCATCCATACTCGCCAAAAAGGAATCATGGCCCTGCTTACAGTCTAGGGTAACAAGTGAAGTATCTTTTCCAGTTTCCTTAAACAGATTATGAAGCTCCTCTTGCTGCCAATAAGGAAATAATTGGTCTTTTCTCACGCCAATGACAAGAATTTTATCGGCCCGTATTAACTTCATAGCAGCCTCCAATGAGCCGCCATGGTCTGCTAAATCAAAAAGATCTGACGCCCTCGATAACGATAAATAACAATTTGGATCAAATTGGCCAATGAATTGTCTTGCGTGATAATCCAGGTAGGATTCAACCTCAAAATCTAGGCTTAATGAATCATCCGAGTCATGACCTATTGAGACCCGCTCCCTGCCAAATCTTTTTTGAAACTCGAAGCTGGATCGATAGCTCAGCATCCCAATTTTTCTTGCAAGCCTGATTCCAGTAATGGGTAAGTTCTCATCATCATATTCGCCTCCCTTCCAGTTAGGGTCGGACCTAATGATTTCTCTTTGTATCGATCTAATTGCAATGGACATCGATGCAGCTCTTGCGCATGTACTGATTAATAAGCATGACTTAGTTAGACCTGGAAATACGACCTCAAAGGCAAGGGCCGTCATGCCCCCCATGGATGGACCTATCAAACATGCAAGCTTTGATATGCCATGACTTTTGATTACCTCATATCCGCCCTTTGCAACATCTTCTAATGATAATACTGGGAAAGTTGATTTATATTTTCTGCCTGTAGAGGGATCAATAGAGTTTGCACCTGTGGAGCCAAAACAACTACCCAGTGAATTTACACAAATTACGAAAAACTTATTAGTGTCTATCGCATGATCGGGTCCGATCATATCCTCCCACCATCCTGCGCTCGAATCATCAGGCGACGAAGCGGCATGCGCCGAGGGAGACAGACCTGTAAAGATTAAGATAGCATTTGACTTATCTTGATTGAGAGAGCCCCAAGTCTCGTAAGCAATGCTTGGATCTTGTAGTTTCCCACCCCTGTATAGGTCAAAGTTACCTTTGATATTTAAATATTTTCTTGCTTTACTCATTAATCTGCAGAAGTTTAATCAATTGGAGGGAAGAATACTAAAACTTTTTATTATTATCTTATGCATATTTCTAAAGATTTCTTGTTAAGTCTACTTCCCTGCATATGGGTTATTAGAAGATTTAAAATTCATCCGAATGATTGCGCCTTTTAGCTTAAGTGATCTTCGAAAACCATTGATTAAAAAGCGTTTGTAGGAATCAGGTAGTTTTTCGGTTAAATTTCCATGCACCAATAGAGTAAGCGGATCATGGTCAATTTGATTAATATATTTTAGATGGATTTTAAATCTTCCTGAGGTGGGAGGGTTATGCTCCTGTTTGAGTAAATCGAGGATATTATTTAATTGCGAGGTGCTGTATTTTCTTTTTGATTGCTTAAATAGCTTCAATGTAATCTTTAGAAGATCATTGATAGAGCTTCCATGCAATGCTGATATATTCACTCTTTGAACAAAATGAGCAAATGAGAGCTTTTCTTTATATTGTAAATCAAATTGAGCCCTCTCTTTCCTAGATAGCAAATCCCACTTATTAACCCCAATGGCTAATGATTTTCCTTGCTCAAGCGTCAGGCCAATAAGAGAGCGATCATTCTCTGTAAGGCCCTGCTCAGCATTAATCAAAAAAATTACTGCATTAGATCTTCGAATAGCCTCAAGGGATTTTGCTAAGCTAAATTTTTCAACAAGATCTTTTTTCTTTGACTTTTTTCTTATTCCAGCCGTGTCGACTAAAGTGAAATCCTGATCAAATTTGTGGCAAGGGAGAAAGATATTATCTCTGGTTGTGCCAGGCACGTCAGATGTGATTACTTGGCTATCATTAAGATATCTATTAGTGAGCGTAGATTTGCCGGCATTTGGGGCACCAATGATTGCAATAAAAGGCTCTTGAAATTTTAATGGATTAACAGTTGAATCACTTGTTACATGCTCTTGTAAGAAGTCTTCAATCTCAGGAAATTGCTTTCTAGACTTTGCAGAAATTATCACTTGATCCTTTAGCCCAAGTGAGGAAAATTCTGTACTAATAAAATTTGAATCAGACTGATCGGCTTTATTAATGATAAGTAGAGTCGGTTTATTTAGTTTTCTGATCTCCTTAAGAAAGTCTGCATCAATTGAGCTAAGATTCTTTGAGCCATCGACAATAAAAAATATAATGCTAGCCTCAAGAGCAGCTAACTCTGCTTGAGCTTGCGTCTCGCCTTTTAGTCCATCATGTTCATAGGTCACGCCACCGGTATCAATAAAAATATATTCCTGATCAAATACCGATGAAATGCCATATTTTCTATCTCGAGTAACGCCCTCGTAATCAGCTACAATGGCATCCTTAGAGCGAGTTAGCTTATTAAATAATGTTGATTTTCCAACATTGGGGCGTCCGACAATGGCTATACTCTGCATCACAATATCCAAACATTACTAATTTAAAGTATAGCTTGCTAAATTTCCTGCATCAGATAAAACAAAAAAATTATCTCCAAGGGCAAGAATTGGTATTGAGATCGGAGATCTTGCAGATCGAATCCTGTTTGCAACTTCCCCATTTGTGCTATCAATAAGATGGACATAACCCTCAAAGTCTCCTGTCACAACATAACCGGGCAATATCGCAGGTAAAGTTAAATCTCTGTATGAAAAACTATCATTGGTCCAGTCTGGCGTAGAAGATTGTGCTTGGTAAGTATAGATATCTCCAATCTCATCAAGAACTATAAGTCGAGTATCGTTTGCACTTACTCCGGCATGACTTGAGATCTCCCTATTCCATAGCGGTGTTCCATTATTAATCTCAATCGCAGTCAAGTAACCATGTAAATTTATGCAATAAAGTATATTGCCCCTTAGCACCATACGATCTGCTACATCAATCAATCTCTCAAGTTGAGAGGTTCCGGATGCAAGAGACAAAGGTATCTCCCAAAGCGTATCCCCAGTAAACAAGTTGTACGCAGCAACTCGACCATTATCAAATCCTGCCAATACTGTCGCCCCAGAGATAATGGGTTTGGTGCCACCTCTAACTGTCAAAACCGGCATCTCTTGCTGATTTTCCCAAAGAATAACGCCATTGTTAGGGTTTATCCCAATAATGGTTCCCTCAGAGGTGCCTATTACCAAACCCTGATTCGTTGCAGTAAGAGGCGTACTGACCTCAGCATTAATTGAAATTTCCCAATTTAATGAGCCGTTTTCAGCATTTACACTGACAATACTCCCCTCGGCACTTGAGACGAATAATCGACCTGCGGCATACTCTGGCCCTGACACAATATTAAAATCAAATTGCTGAGACCAAACTTCATTCCCATTCTCTATATCAAGAGCTAAGATTTCGCTGTTTCCACTCGAAACAAATAATAAGGTCCCATTTGAACTCAAAGTTATATTATCTGAAGACAAATTAAGGCGACCAATGTTTGTTTGCCATACCTCTGTGATTTCACGTGTCTCAATAAAATCAACAAGTAGGTCAGGAGGATTAATGACAACCTCATCCTCCTCGAACATAAAGCAACCAGAAAGAATCAGGCCAATGGCTAGTAAATAAATTTTTTTAAGCATGGATCTTTTCTAAAACTCAGCAGCAAGATTATTAATCTTTAGCATTAAAGTATTTAAATCAATTGAATTGATATTAGGATCGGACAAGATTGACATATACGTATTACTTGCCAAATCAAACTCACCTCTAAAGAAATAAACATCCCCCTCCAGCTCAGTAAAGTTTGCAGAGAGCGCATGATTTTTATTCTGTACAAGCTCGAGCGCTCTGTCATAGTTCGTCATCTCCACATTCACTCTTGCCAATCTCCATGTAGCAATCAACCGGAGGTATTCATCAGTAGTGTTGTTAAGCACATACTCAATCTCAACTGCTGCATCGGCAGTGTTCCCATTACTTAATAGATAGGTTGAATAGAGCAAACCAAGAAAATCTGTGTATGGACTGCTGTTATAGTCTGATCTTAAATTTTGTAGCAAGGCTAAGGCTGAATCAAAGTTACCTAGCGTGAGCTCCTGTTGCGCCTGATCAAAGATAGCTAATGCTTGTGTATTGCTCTCATATACGGAGTCTTGGTACCAATTCCAGGAAAAAAGTCCACCAAATCCTACAATGACACCTGCAACCAAGGCAAGCCAGTTCTCTTTAAGCCAAGATTTAATCTCTTCTATCTGTTCTTTTTCGTCTAGATAATCATCCATTATTTTTTTCCTTTTTAAGAAGCTTTAATAGACCTGCAGTAGAGACAGATTTTTGCTCGCTACTATCTCTCATATCTTTTAATGAGACTTGCGATTGCTTCAATTCATCTTCACCGACTATCACTGCATACTTCGCACCTGACTTGTCTGCTTTTTTCATTCTCGACTTAAGGCCTGTATCAGCATAATCTGCGAAAATTATAATATCTTTTAATTCACGGTTCATCTTATCCATAAGATTTATTGTAAAAGATAGGGCATCTTTACCCACTGGAATAACATAAACATCGCAATTATTCTCATTAACTTGGTTACTCAATTTCATTAGCTCGATGATTCTTTCCATGCCAAGTGCCCATCCACACGCAGGGATATCAGAGCCACCTAACTGCCCAACCAATGAGTCGTACCTGCCTCCAGAGCAAATTGCAGACTGCGAACCTAATTTATCCGTAGTCCACTCAAAGACAGTCTTATTGTAGTAATCCAAGCCTCGGACAAGCTTATTATTTAATTGATACTTAATACCCAGCTGATCAAGCAACGCAAGAAGTTCAATAAATTCATTTTTTGACTCATCATCAATATACTCAAACATCGACGGAGCTTCATCGATAGCTTTCTTTAGTTTTATATTTTTAGTATCTAATAGCCTTAATGGATTAAGCTCGATTCTTCTTTTGTCATCCTGATCAAAATCTTTTTTAAATTTTTTAAAATAATTAACCAAGACACTCTTGTAATCTTCTCTTGATTCAAAGGACCCCATGGTGTTGATTTCCAAAGTAGGCTTATCAATTTTCAATCGATCCCAAATTAAATTTGAAATTGCAATGAGCTCAGCATCAATGCCTATATTGCGGTAACCAAACGTCTCAACACTTACCTGGTGGAACTGCCTGAATCTCCCTTTTTGTGGCCTCTCATATCGAAACATAGGTCCATAGCACCATAATTTTTTTTGTGCCCCATAAAATAAATTATTCGTTATACCTGCCCTAACAATACCAGCTGTAGCTTCGGGCCGCAGAGTCAGACTCTCATCACTTTTATCAAGAAACGTATACATCTCCTTTGAGACAATGTCAGTAGCTCCACCAATGGATCTTGCAAAGAGGTCTGTTTTTTCTAAAATTGGTGTCGATATTTCCTCGTAGCCATAACCTGATAGCGACTTCTTTACAACATCAAGCAAACAATTAAATAAAGCCATGTCATGCGGCAAAATATCATTCATTCCCTTTATAGAATTTATCTGCTTAGCCATGGCTAAAAGAACATGAGGTAGCTAGCACCTAAAGCTATTAGAATAACTGCCCCAATCAATAAATAGAGTTGAGTCTGATCTTTAGACTGGCTGGCAATAGATTCTTCGCTAGGGTTTTCGGTTCTGTTTGCAGGATCACGATAGTACAGCGCTATGGCTTCATTAGCATCGAGGCCAACAAGCTTACAATATAACCTCAGGTATCCAGTGATATAGACTTTTGCTTCGAAGGAATTGAATAGTTCTTTCTCTAAGTTTTCGACCATTTCAGGAATAAGGTTCATTTGATTTGCCAGCTCCTCTAAACTCAATCCTTTTGCCTCTCTGGCATTAATGAGCCTTTGCCCTAAAGAGAGCACCACATCTTTCTTTTCTTCCGTTTTATTTTCAATTGTCATAATTTTTGTTGGCCTAATCGATTCTTAATCCTATCATTGACCTTGCCAGCAAGCTGTCCACATGCCGCATCAATATCATCGCCTCGGGTTTTTCTTATACTTGTAAATATACCCTTGCTTTGAAGGACTTTACAAAATTTATTAATTTGATATTCATCCGAACACTGATAAGAGGATTCTGGAAAAGGATTAAAAGGAATCAAGTTAACCTTTGCTGGGAAATTTTTTAACAGGACCGCAAGTTCCTTTGCAGCTACTAATGAGTCATTGATTTCTTTTAGCATGACATATTCAAAGGTAATGTATCGAGCCTTAGTCTCCTTTGCATAGAAATTACAAGCCTCAAGTAGCTGTGCAATATTATAAAATTTATTGATTGGTACTAATTCATTTCTTAATTCATCGTTAGCCGCATGCAATGAAATAGCCAGTGAGGCATTAGTCTCTCCAGCAAGCTTATAGATATTTGGAACAACTCCTGAAGTGCTGATAGTTACCCTTCGACGGGAAATACCATAAAGCAAATCACTCATCAAGAGATTAGAAACCTTAACAACTTCAGTTAAGTTCGTGAGTGGTTCCCCCATACCCATAAAAACAACGTTGGTTATAGGCTTTAAGTTATTGCTGTTTAGATAAGATGAAACCGCAATAAATTGGCCCATAATCTCATTCGCGTCTAAATTTCTGCTAAAACCTTGGTAACCCGTCGCACAGAAACTACAATCCATAGCACACCCCACCTGTGACGATATGCATAATGTTGCCCTAGTTGCCTCAGGAATGTAGACACTCTCAATAAACTGATCGTTGCCAACTGGAAACAGAAATTTCTGAGTGCCATCAACAGATGATTGTGTAGATATTGGAACAGGGATATCAATGCAGAATTGATCCGATAGCTTTTCCCTTACCTGCATACTGATATCTGTCATCAGACTGATATCCACGGCTCCTTTTTTATGTAACCAGGATAGCACCTGTCTGCTTCTATAGGATCTCTCCCCTATAGAATAAAAAAAATCATTGAGCTCTTTTTCAGACTTACCGATCAAATTTAGTTTTGACACATTGACCAACCTATCTCATAAAGATCTGATCCTGACCAAAAAAGAAATCAATTTCTACTTTTGCTGTATCTGGTGCATCTGAGCCATGAACAGCATTTTTATCAATGGAGTCAGCAAAATCTGCCCTTATGGTTCCGGGATCCGCCTCTTTTGGATTGGTGGCGCCCATCAGCTCCCTATTTTTTTGGATCGCATTTTCTCCATACAGCGCCTGAACCATAATCGGACCCGATGACATATAAGTTACAAGCTCACCATAGAAGGGTCTTTCCTTATGTACTTCATAAAATTTTCCTGCCTGCTCCTCAGTCAGATGCATCATTTTTGAAGCAACAATCTTTAGACCGGCTTGTTCAAACCTTTTATAAACTTCGCCGATGATATTCTTTTCAACACCATCTGGCTTAATAATTGATAAAGTTAATTCCATAATTTCTCCTTCTAGCTTAATTATTCTTCGACTGTGAAGCTCTCTCCGCAGCCACACTCACTGACAATTTTTGGATTAGAAAATCGAAAAGCCTCTTGGAAGCCTGACTTCACAAAATCAATAGTTGTATTATTCACAACCCCAGAACTTTGACCATCAATATAAAATTTTATGTCATCGATAGTAACCTCTATATCCTCATCAGATTTTGTATTTGCATAATCAATAAAGAAAGAATAACCAGAGCAACCTGTCTTCTTAACACCAAAGCGAATAGCCTCACGATCGGTATTCGATTTAAGGTACTTTTTTATTCTTGAGCTCGCCGTCTCAGTAAGCTTAATGTCTAGTGAATGCTGCAATTTAGTTCCTCAAAAAAAGCCTCTTTTATTATTATAAACTTTCCAAAATGCTCTCTTGGTAAATCTATTATTCCCATCTTATTATCCAATGCTTCTGCAGTGATATTTTCTAAACTCTGACCAAGAAAGCTGTCAATAATAACTCCACACATTGCTATTGTATAGGGGCATCCATATAAATTGAAATGAATTGAAACCAATTGTCCATCTGTAATTGTTAACTGAAACTTAACCCATACCTTAAGCGATTTATCATATTTTTCACTCGCCCTTGTATCAGATCTGGCTTCGCTTTCATTAGCGCATGCAATATCAAAATAGTGTCTGAATGTTTGGTTAAAAATCATTTGAGAAACCAATCGGGTACATCTGAAGAAATCTTTTTTAACATTTTTGAGCAGTGAATTAATTTTTCTAGCATCAGATCGATATCTTTAATTTTTGTAAAACGGCCAATACTAATCCTAATGGTTGAGTTGGCCAACCCATCCCCTAAACCAATTGCCTTTAAAACTCTAGATGGCTCAGAAGAGAGTGAATTACAGGCGGAACCTACAGAGACAATATAGGGGGTGATCATTTGCTGTAAAGACTGGGCATGGACACCAGGAATGGTAATACTTAATATGCTTCTTGCTCGATTAGCGTTCTTTGCATTTAATATAAAAGCATTGCATGCAAGGATTTCATTTTCGAGATGCTGTTCGGCCTTATGCATATCGGAATTTTTTTCGTAAGGATTTTCAATAATTAAGCTAAGTGACTTGAGGCAGCCTACAATTTGATGCGTCGGTAATGTCCCTGCCCGACCAAATTGCTCAGATCCAATAATAAGGCTTGGCAATGATTCGTCTTTTTTCTTAAATAAAATGCCAATACCTTTAGGTCCATAGAATTTATGCGCTGAAACCGTAATATAATCGGCGAGCTGAAATAGATGATCAAAGCGTGTTTTGCCTAATGTCTGTGAGGCATCAATATGCAGTTTTGCATCATATTTTCTGCACAAATAAGAAACCTCATCTAATTCATTAATCGTTCCAATTTCATTATTTACATGTATGAGTGATACCAATGAAGGTGCTACTTTCAATGATGCCTCTAGTTCGTTTAGGTCAATTTCAGCATTTGAGTTGTTAGAAATAAAAACCTTGTTTAAGGGGATTTGATCTAGAACTTTATAAGTGACGCTATGCTCTAGATTTGAAGTAATGATCTTAGCGTTTGGATATTTATTCGAAAATCCCCTTAAAACATAGTTCAGTGATTCGGTTGCTCCAGAGGTAAATATTAATTCATGAGCATCAAGATCCAATTTATTTTGAATCAGCTGCACTTTCTCGTTCAAAGTAGATTGAACTGCATAAGCCAAGCTATGGGAAGAGGAAAAATTTGCAACTGATTCAGGAGACTCTAAAAATACAGTCATTTCATCTAATACCAGCGGGTCCATCGGTGTGCTGGCAGCATAGTCAAAATAATATGGATATAACTCGTTCATTTTTTTAAATTCTTTAAAAATCCTCTGATCAAACTTACCTCACTTGAGGTGAAATTAGACTTCGATACGATTTGTCTTATGCGAACACTCAACTTTTTCGGTTGATCTGGATTAGAAAACTTAACCTCAGTAGCTAATTCTTCAATAAAGTCTATCAAACTTTCCTTTTCTCCTGATGTTGCGCTATCAACCTTTGCAGTTATGGCATGCTTCTGGCCAGACTGGTGCGCCGTATAAAGCTCATAACAAACTATCTGAACTGCCATCGCTAAATTTAAAGAAGAAAATTTTTCTTGAGTGGGAATAATTAATTGCTTATTGCATAAGGCCAACTGACGATTTTCAAGGCCAATGCGCTCATTTCCAAATACGCATGCAATATTAATGTTCATGAGAGCAAGCGTATCATTGGCAAATTCTCTTGGGGTAATGGTAGGGAGAGAGAGTTCTCGTGCCCTTGCGCTTGCACCAATGACATATTGACAATCAGCTACAGCATCCTTGAGGGATGAGAATATTTGTGCATTATTAAGAATATCATCGGCACCGGAAGATCGTGCTGTTGCGTCTTCGGAAGGATAGTCTTTAGGGTTGACTAAATACAGATGATAAAGATCCATATTCTTCATCGCTCTTGCTACAGCACCTATGTTACCACCGTGTGATGTTTGATCTAGGACTATCCTTATGTTTTGCATGTCAAAAATTATACTGTACTCATAATTTAAAAAAACGGATAATCATGCACTATGGAAGGGATGCTAAACATAGCCGTTAAAGCCTGTAGGGAGGCAGCGATTGTAATGTTAAGGTCATTGCATCGTCTGGATTCTGTCAAGGTAAGAGAAAAAGAGCTCAATGACTTTGTCACAAATGTTGATCTTCAGTCAGAAGAGGTAATCACTGACATCATAAGAAAACACTATCCCTCACATGCAATTTATTCTGAAGAGCTTGGCCATGAGGGAGAGGATGAGACTGTTTGGATTATTGATCCCCTTGATGGGACTAATAATTTTTTGCATGGATTCCCTCATTTCTCAATATCAATTGGAATACAGCACAAGGGTCAAATGCAGCATGGAGTTATCTTTGATCCACTCAGACAAGAGCTCTTTACTGCATCAAGAGGAAATGGCGCAAAACTAAATAACTCAAAAATTCGTGTAAGCAAAACATTAAAGTTAACAAAAGCTCTGATCAATATGGCTGCGCACTGTCAAAGAGAGGATGAAACCAATAAAGCACAGTTAAAACGCCTAGAGAGTCTGATGACAAATGTTTCAGGTATTAGAATTAGTGGGTCTGCGGCACTTGATCTTGCTTACGTTGCTTGCGGCAGGATCGATGCCTTTTGGGAAAAAGGTCTCAAGCCATGGGACGTGTCGGCGGGATCACTACTTATTGAAGAAGCTGGGGGTATGATCTCAGATTTTTCGGGTGGTAATAAATTTTTCGAAGGTGAGGTAATTGCTGGAAACCCTAAAATTCATCTCCAGCTATTAAGCTTAATCCAATAAAAGCTAAGGAAGGTCGTCTATTTCTTCGACTTTTCTCTCCATAAAGTCTTCATTAGAGATCCTGAGAGATAGTACCAGTGCACATGCTATAAATATCGACGAATAAGTTCCGACGAAGATACCCACGATCAGTGCCAGCGCAAAACCAGAGACCGTCTCTCCCCCTAAAAAAAACAAGGCAAGCAATACGAGCAGTGTCGTTCCCGAAGTGATAATCGTTCTGCCCAGCATTTGAGTGATTGATTGATTGGTAATGGCTAATGGAGCCTCGCCTCGCATGACTCTGAAGTTCTCTCTGATACGATCATAAACGACAATCGTGTCGTTTAATGAATAGCCAATCGTAGCAAGAACAGCTGCGAGAATCGTTAGGTCAAAATTACGCTGAAAAAGTGCAAAAAAACCTATCAAAATAATTACATCATGTACCAGTGCAGTCAGTGCGCCTAACGCAAACTTCCACTTAAACCTGAATGTGACATAGATGAATATCATGATCAAAGCAAACAGCATCGCCAGCGATCCCTGTTCAGTAAGGTCTTGGCCTACCTGGGGTCCTACAAATTCAATCCTAAGAAGCTCTGCCGAAGAATCGATGCTTGTGAGAAGTGACAATATCTGATCCCTGACGGCGCCACCATCCATGTTTTCTTGAGGCTCTAACCTGATAAGCACATCATTGGGGGATCCAAAGTTTTGCACCAAAGCATTTTGAAATTCATTTGCATCAAGCAGGTCCCTAATATCTTGTAAATTAGATTCCTGCTCAAATTCAGCCTCAATAATAATTCCACCAGTAAAATCTATCCCAAAGTTTAAACCTCTAGAAAAGACCATAAAAAATGAAGTCACAATCAAAATCAAAGATATAGCTACTGCAGGTTTTTGGTATGACATGAAGTTAATGACTTTATTAATATTCATGACTAGACCTTGATTCCTATAGGAAGGCTTTGAAGCCTTGCTTTTCTTTCAAAAAATAAATTCACTAGAAGCCTTGAGACCATAATGGAGGTAAACATCGAAGTCGCGATGCCTATAGCAAGGGTTATGGCAAAACCTTTAATAGGGCCCGTCCCAAAAGTAAAGAGAACTATGGCGGCAATAAAAGTTGTGATATTGGCATCAGCAATCGTGGATAGTGCCTTCTCATAGCCCGCCTTGATGCTTGCAAGTGGGGTAACGCCATTTCTAAGCTCTTCCCTAATTCTTTCAAAAATAAGTACATTTGCATCAACTGCCATACCAATGGTCAATACTATTCCAGCTATACCAGGGAGCGTCAGTGATGCCTGCAAAAAAGAGAGTGTCCCAACAATCAAAACTACATTTGAAATCAGTGCGACATTAGCGATGATTCCAAAAGCACGATAATACAAAATCATGAATAGCATCACAGCAATTAAACCGACAACGACCGCCAACCTTCCACGATCAATATTATCTTGACCTAAGCTTGGGCCGATAGTTCTCTCTTCAACTTTGACTATGGGGGTTGCTAAGGATCCTGATCTTAGCAGAAGCGCTAAGTCTTGACCTTCAAACGGGGTAACTCCAGTAATTTGGAAGCTATTTGAGAAAACTCCCCTAATGGTAGCCTTATTTATGACTGTCTCTGTCCGATTTGAGATCAATTCAGTCGCTCCATCAACCTCAACTAGCTCCGGGCTATCCTCAATAAATAAAACTGCCATAGGACGATTTAAATTTGCTTGCGTTGCATCGAGCATCCTTGCTGCACCTTGGGCGTTAAGTCTGATCGATACCGCCGGCTGTCCCTGAGAGTACATGAACGTAGCATCTGTCAGTTCACTTCCAGATACAATGACCTCTCGTCTTAAAAGTTCTGGAAATCCAGTTCGATCATATCTAAGAATAGAGTTTAACGGGGGTCGATTAGTCCGATCTGCCTCAAAGGGGTCATTTTCAAAATCTACCAATCTAAATTCAATGGTTGCAGTGGACCCTAAAATTCGCTCGGCTTGAGATGGATCCTGAATACCTGGTAATTGCACTAGTATTCTATCTAATCCTTGTCTTTGAACGACAGGCTCTGCAACACCCAATTCATTGACACGATTTCTTAATGTCAGGATATTTTGCTGCAAGGCGATGTTTTGTCTTTGGGTGATTTGTATGTTTGACAAAGCAACATTCAATTGGAATCCTTGCGCTGATTGGGCCGCAGTTACATCAAGTAATGGGTCTAGACGAAAGAGTAATTCCTCTGCTTGAATAATCGATTCTTCATTGTCAAAGCTGAAAATTATGTTATCTATATTTCTTTGGACGCTGACTGGTATGCCCTCAGACCTAAATGCCTGACTGATTGAGGCTTGATAGCTATCCAAGTATTGTTGTGTCGCCGATGCGAGGTCCACCTGATACAAGAAGTAAACTCCCCCCCTAAGATCCAACCCAAGACTCATAGGTCTAAAGCCTAAATTTTGGATTGCTCTTGGCGCTCTTGATGCAAGAGTAAGTGCAACAACATGCTGATTAAGAGATTCACGCAAGAGTGCGCTTGCGGACTGTTGATCATCAGTATTACTCAGGCGAATAATTAATGCATTTCCTTGAAAATCAATTGTATTAAAATTAATTTCATTTTGGTTCAGTATTTCTTCGGCTTGTTCAATAGTAGCGGTGAGGACTGGTGTACCATCTTCACGCGTTATCTGTAATGCTGGGTCATCTCCAAAAATATTTGGCAGTGCATACAGAAAACCTATCAGCATTACAAATAGGATGATCAAGGTTTTCCAAAGGGCAATTTTATTCATATGCAATCTATGATTTTAGATTTTTATAGGTTCCTTTTGGCATTAATGTGCCAATCGTTCCTCTTTGCACTTTAATCACTGTGCCTTCAGCAATTTCTAGATGGATCCAATCATCACTGATTAAATGAATCACACCAATCACTCCGCCCGCAGTAACGACCTCAGCTCCAACCTCTAGGGCATCAACCATTTCCTGATGTTCTTTTTGTTTTTTTTGTTGTGGACGTATTAATAGAAAATAAAAGATCGCAAATATGACGATTAAAGGAAGAAAGCTTGCAACGACGCTTGGTTGCTCAGGCGCAGCCTGGGCAAAAGCTGGCGGAATCAATACATCTATTATCTTGTCTAAAAACATCGGCATATTATGACACAGCTACCATCACATTAAACAGTTTATAGCATGTAATTAGCTATAAATTCCTGCTTAAATTGTTGAAAATTATTCACTCTTAGCTGCTCCCGAGCTGTTTCCATAAGATTTAAATAGAAGTAAAGGTTATGTATCGTATTGAGTCTTACACCAAGGATTTCCTTGCATTTATCTAAGTGATGTAAGTAGGACAGAGAAAATTTTTGACAAGTGACGCACCCGCAATTCTCATCGATCGGCTTATTGCTATTTTTGTATTGGGCATTTCTTATGTTTATAGGACCATGGTTTGTGAATAATTGTCCGGTCCGAGCGTGTCTGGTTGGTATGACGCAATCAAACATATCAATTCCTTGTGCAATGCTATTAAGAAGATCCACTGGTGTGCCTACGCCCATTAAATACCTAGGCTTACCAGACGGTAGATAAGGATTCAGGTCATTAATAACCTTCAGCCTAAGCTCCTCTGGCTCTCCGACAGCCAAACCGCCGATAGCCAGACCATCAAAGTTCATCTCTAACAGGGCTTCTAATGACTTTAGCCGGAGATCCGGATACTCGCCGCCCTGAACAATGCCAAATATTTTTGCATGATCAGAATTTCTATTTTGAAATGTGTGAAAGGATCTTTGCGCCCACCTTATGGATAAATCAGTCGAACTCTCGAGATAAGCCTTGTCGCATCCATAGGGAGGGCACTCATCAAAAATCATGATGATATCGATCCCGCAGTCAACCTGAAAGTTGATTGAAATTTCTGGAGATAAAAATATCTCGGATCCATTGATGGGAGACTTAAACTTTACGCCATCCTCAGTTATCGTATTTAAACCATCGAGGCTAAATACTTGATAACCACCAGAGTCCATGAGTATTGGACCATCCCAGCCGATAAATCGGTGCATGCCGCCTTGCTCTTTAATCAGACTCAAGCCAGGACGCTCATACATATGATAGGCATTCGTAAGAATGATGTCCGCACCCAAACTCTTAATTTCATCGGGAAGCATTGATTTTACTGAACCATAGGTGCCCACGGGCATAAAGGCAGGCGTTCTAATCACGCCTCTCTGACAGACCAACCTTCCTAAACGTGCGTGACCCTCTTGATTTAGAATCTCGAACATTTATGACCTCTCTAAAAGCGTTACATCGCCGTAGCTTAAGAATCTATACCTATTGTTTATAGCTGATTGATATATTTTTTTTACTGCCTCAGTACCAATAAACGCAGCTATCATAACCATCAGTGATGATTTCGGTTGATGGAAGTTTGTGATCATGGCATCAACGACATTAAATTTAAATCCTGGACAAATATATAAATTTGTATATCCCTTTTTAGGCTCAAGATTTTTGCCTTGGTGGCATGACTCCAGCGCGCGAGTGGTGGTCGTTCCGACAGCAATCACTCTACCCCCTTTCTTTTTAGTTGCAATAATTTTATTGCATAAATGCTCTGATACATGAACGTACTCCTCATGCATTTTATGGTCAGAAATATTTTGAGTCTTTATCGGTGTAAAGGTTCCAAACCCTACATGCAAGGTTAAAAATTCAATGTCAATGCCATTATTTCTTAATTTCTCGATCAT
>JAYPDM010000019.1:0-21716 GCA_038125265.1 Gammaproteobacteria bacterium | reverse complement strand
CCTGGAGGCTACTACAATAGCCCTGCACTTGATGGCTCTAGGCCAGGAATTTTTTATATCAACCAGAATAATACTGCGGATAATCCGAGTTGGACGCTACCAACACTTCTCGTTCACGAGGGTGCTCCGGGCCATCACTTTCAAATTGCGAGCTCGCAATTAATTGAGGGAGTCCCATTGTTAAGAAGGTTATCTCCTTTTGGTGCATACGTTGAGGGGTGGGCTCTGTACTCAGAATATCTTGCACAACACGATATGGGCATATACGCTGATGATCCTCTGGGAGACCTAGGACGTCTCCAGGCAGAGATGTTTCGTGCGGTGAGGCTTGTTGTCGATACGGGCATGCATGCTTTCAGATGGAGCCGAGAGGAGGCAATCGAGTACATGATTGAAAATACCGGCATGACAGAGGCTGAGGTTACGAGAGAAATTGAGCGTTATATTGTCTGGCCGGGGCAGGCTACTGCCTACAAGACGGGGCAGCTTGCAATTATTGACCTCAGAGAGGAGGCCGAGGCAAGGCTGGGTGATGAGTTCGATATTAGAGAGTTTCATGAGCTGATCCTTATGAATGGGGCTATGCCTTTAAATCTCTTAAGTCAGTCGGTCAATAATTGGATTGATGCTCAGCTCTAGTTTGTGAATCGCAACTTTACTCAGCTTCTCATAGGGGCATCTTTAATTGGGCTTGCACCCTTGTTCGTTCGCTGGAGTGAGTTATCGCCATCATGGGTAGTTGTCTACAGGATGTTTTTGGCATTACCAATGATCGCCATTTTAAATTTTTATATTAATGGCAAGCAGGCCTTTAAATTCAAGAGCAAGAAAAATTTTGTATTGACGCTGGTGGCAGGGATTGCCTTCGGTATGGACTTAGTATCCTGGCATTGGGGGATTGTTTACACATCAATTGCCAATGCCACCATCCTTGTTAATACCGCGCCGGCATTTGTATTGATATTTGCCTGGCTTTTCTTTAGTGAAAAGATTAGCAGAGAGAGTCTTATCTACTTCTTGATCACCTACATAGGTGTCTTTGGCCTTATTTATTTTTCTTCGCACCTGTCAGAGAACTCGACTTTTGGAGATTTATTATCCATATTTTCTGCTCTCTGCTATGCCGTTTATCTTTTAATGTTATCCAGATTGGGGCAAGAAGACTCAATCAATGTCATTTTCTTCACAAGCTTTTTTTGTGGTCTACTAGGCCTCTCGTTTGCAATCTTTGAATCAAATGTGTGGTTGCCCACTGGACAAGATTTTCTTGAGTTAGTTGCGCTCGCGTTTCTCTGTCAATTTGGCGGCCAATTTTTATTAACCTATGCGCTGCCTCGGGTCTCTGCCTCCAGTGGTGCAGTGGGTCTATTAATGCAGCCAATCACTGCCACGATATTTGGAATGATTCTTTTTGCTGAATGGATTTCGCCTATCCAGTTTCTATTTATAATCATTGCACTCAGTGGAATCTATCTGAGTCGTAAAGTCTACGTTGAGAATCTTTAAGCGTTTCTATTCAATAAATACTGCGTTGATGTTATCAGCGAACTCTGGGTATTGGTCTATCAGTTGATTAAAAAATACTAAGTTAGCTTCTTTATCTAGATCCGGAAGATAGTGATAAAAATCACTGTCAGGATTATTTTGGTATTCATTATCTTGAATGCCAAGGATATAGATATCCTTGATATCTATGGCATAGGCATAACGACTGTTATCAAGATCTACTGATCCATCACTTAAGATTTCTGCACTCCCCACAAGACCATTAATGCCAACGAGCTCTGCGTCATTATTTAGTAAGGGTCCACCACTCATGCCGCCTGTAATCTGGGCGCTGTGTATAATCCGATAGTAATCAAGCTGGTTGAAACTCTCATCGTTTCTGGCATATGAGTTTATGTTTCCACTGGACATATAGATATCTCTGTAATCAATTTCATAATTTCCTAGAACAATAGGAAATCCTCCGGCATAAATATCCATTAATGGAAAGGCATGCGTCGTTATCTCAATAGGAGAGAGATTCTCTTCAGATTCAATCCTTAATATCGCAACATCCCACTCATCCCAATAAATAAAATCTGAGGCATCAATGATGTATTCAAATTGAGAGCTTGTGGTATCAATCCGAACCGATTTGGTTCGATAGTCATACTCTTGGTTCCTGCACCCAGTTTTGATTGAGGTATCAATCTCGCTCGCTAGACAGTGCGTTTCAAGGGCTACATGCGCATTCGTTAAAATAAAATACACATCATCAATTTTATTTAGAATGACTCCGCTACCGCCAGCGTAAACATCAAGGGTTTCCTGGGACTTGTCTGTATTCCATATCGAAACACGTATTGTCGATTCTTCTAGAATATTTGAGATTTCCTCAAGTGGAAGGGCGTGTATATTTGAAAAGGCGACCAGAGCAAAAGAAACAATCCAGATCTTCATTATTAGATTATAAACAAAAAATTATAAATGGCGGAGAGAGTGGGATTCGAACCCACGGTACGGGATGAACCGTACACTTGCTTTCCAAGCAAGCGCCTTCGACCACTCGGCCATCTCTCCAAGGATAATGAATTATAAGATATAGCTATATTTCTAATCAAAATTATCTAGGTGCTGTCATGAGATTGTATATGTATGTAAAATAATGCAATGAGTTATACCGTACTTGCCAGGAAATACAGACCCGCAAAATTTGAGGATGTTATCGGTCAAGAGCCTATCTGCAACGCCCTTAGAAACTCTCTTAATAATAATAAGCTCCATCATGCGTACCTATTCTCTGGAACCAGGGGTGTAGGTAAGACCACGATTGCAAGGCTTTTTGCCAAGGCGCTCAACTGTGAAAAGGGAGTAACCGGTGAACCATGCAATGAGTGCGGTGCCTGCCAGGGAATCGCAAATGGTAATTTTATTGATCTAATTGAGGTAGACGGTGCCTCTAGGACAAAGGTTGATGAAACGAGAGAGCTGTTGGATAACGTACAATATGCGCCTACTGTTGGTCGCTTTAAGGTCTACCTAATTGATGAGGTGCATATGCTCTCAACGCACTCTTTTAATGCACTGCTTAAGACGCTCGAAGAACCACCCGGACATGTAAAGTTTCTTCTAGCGACTACTGATCCCGCAAAACTACCTGTGACAGTTCTCTCCAGATGCTTACAATTTAACTTAAAACATATAGATAAAGCATTGATTTCTAATAATATAAATAAAATTTGTAACTTAGAAAACATTACGATTGATGAGCCCGCCCTAAACGTTCTGTCGATCCATGCCTACGGAAGCATGAGGGATGCACTCAGCTTGCTTGATCAGGCAAACGCCCTTGGCAATGGAAATATCACCGAGGAGCTCGCTACCTCTATGATTGGTGTTACCCAGAAGGACGTTCTCGTTAATTTAATCCAGTCGATTTTCGACAAAGATCTTCAAGGGGCGATCGATATAGCCATTGAGATTGTAGATTCAGGTAAAGATTTAAGGTCTTTGCTTCAGGATTTTTCAGCAGCCATGCAGGAGATGGCGCTCATGCAGCACCTACCAAAAGCCAGCTTTACAGATGCTCATGACCAAAAACTATTTGAATTATCAAAAAAGGTGAGTGGACAAGAAATTCAAATGATTTATCAGATGGCACTTATGGGCATAAGGGATATCCCCATCTCACGTCTCCCGGATACGGCATTTAAGATGACATTAATAAGGATGATCGCATTTCAACTAGATACCGTACCGGTCAAGCCAGTATCCAAGGACCCAGAGACCAAAGAGATAAAAAAAAAGCCCTTAACTAAGGATTCATTAGCTAAAGTTTCAAATAATGAATCTAAACCCGAAGCTAAAATACAAACTGAAACTATTGCAAAAACGTACAAGTTTGATGACTGGGAAGACCTAATCAATAAGCTATCACTCACCGGTGCCTTGTTAGAATTTGCTCAAAATATTGAGCTTAAATCTTACGATTCAAATACTTTTAACTTTGTCATCTCGGAAAAACACCAGCATCTCCATACTGAAAATCTCGAGGGGGCTTTGGGCCTAGCGCTTCAGGATTTTTTTGGGTCAAATATCAGAACACAAATTAAATCAAATCAAGAGGATTTAAATCATACGGTGTCAAAGAAGATTGCTAAGGAGAAATATCAGAATCTCAAAATGGCTAAGGAAGACCTAAAGAGTGATGAGCTTTTTAATCTTCTTGAAGCTGAATTTGACGCGAAGATCGAATCTATAGAAATGCATACAGAGAAGGAGTGAGCATGAAAGATTTAATGGGCTTAATGAAAACAGCAAGAGATATGCAAAAGGGCATGAAAAAGGCGCAAAAGGAACTCTCTAGGTTAAGCGTTACTGGTATTTCATTAAACGGTAATGTAGAAATTACTTTGCTATGTAATTACAAGGTAAAAGAAGTGAAAATCAATCGGGAGGTTGAGCTATCTACTCTTGAATTAGAGCAGGGGATCAAAGAGGCCCTTAGCGATGGACTTCAAAAAGTTGAAAAAACCACTAATGAAAAAATGGCACATCTAAAGCAAGGGATGCCGTCTATTCCAGGCCTAGGTCTTTAATGGCCCAATTTGCATCAAAAAAATTAAATGATTTGATTGATGCACTCAAGATGCTACCCAGCATCGGGCCCAAGTCAGCTCAGCGAATTGCATTTCAATTATTGCAACATGAAAAAGATGTTGCCATGTACTTATCAGAAAAACTGAAGGATGCTGTGGAGGGCCTTAAGAGTTGTAATACTTGTCGCATGTTTGCTGACGAGGAATCTTGCAGCATATGTCAAGATGAAAACAGGGACCTGAAAAAGATATGTATCGTTGAGTCACCGATCGATGTAGTAAGTATGGAGAAGTCTAATGCTTACAATGGCAAATACTTTATTCTTATGGGTCATTTATCACCCATTGACGGGATCGGTCCTGATGAGATTGGGATCCCACTGCTTGAGTCTTTGCTTGCTCAAGGACAGTTTGAGGAGATGATCGTAGCTACTAGCATGACTGTCGAGGGAGATGCCACAGCACACATGCTCTCAGTGCTTGCAAGAAAGTATGCTATTTCACCTACACGCTTAGCGCTTGGGCTACCCGTCGGGAGCGAGCTTGAGTACATTGATCAAAATACCCTTTCAAGGGCCATTTTGGGTCGTAATTCAATTGAGGAAGGATAAATGAAAGACTGTATCTTTTGTAAGATTGTTGCTGGCGAGATCCCCTCTGATAAGGTTTATGAGGACACCCATGTATTGGCATTTAAGGATATCGCTCCGGTGGCACCGAAGCATATTTTAGTCATCCCAAAAATACACTGCGCATCAGTCAAAGATAGTAAATGCACACCTGAGGTTTTTTCTCATATAAGCCAGGCAGTACAAAAAATAACTAGCCAAGAGAGTATAGAGGAGTTTAGACTTGTTACCAATATTGGGGAGCAGGGCGGACAGACCGTTTTTCATCTTCATTTTCATATACTTGCAGGTAGACAAATGAGGTCTATGGGCTAAAGGAGTTAATCATGAAATCGCTAAATATATTTACTTTAATAGGAGTCTTGATTCTTGCCGGGTGCATGAGCATCCAAGTTCAGGTCAATGAGCCTGAAATGACAATTAATGAGAGTACACCAATGGAACAAAGCAATAACCCTTTCTTACAGCGCGTTGAATTTTATGATAATTATCCAAGATTTGATCTAATCGAACCCCAGCATTATGCGGAAGCTTTTGCCGTAGGCATGCGTGAACACCTCGAAGAAATTGATGCGATTGCTAACCAAGAAGCCACGCCCACCATCGACAATACTCTGATTGCGATGGAGCGTTCCGGAAGGTTGCTGGATCGCGTTGCAAGGGTTTTTTATGCGATGTCCTCTACCAACACCAATGATGACATTGATGCGATCGAGGTTCAGATCGCCCCTGAGCTGGCAAGTCATCAGGATGAGATTTCATTAAATGAGAATCTCTTTAATAGAATTCAGAGCCTATATAACGAGCGTGCATCTCTAAGTTTAGATGCTGAGACCCTGAGACTCCTTGAGGAGACTTATGACGGATTTATTCGTTCCGGGGCTGGTCTTGGTGAAGCAGATAAGTCAAGACTCAGAGAGATCAATCAGGAGCTTGCATCTTTACAGACCCAGTTTGATCAGAACGTGCTGGACGAGCGCAATCGCCAAACAATTTTTATCAGTGATGCGTCCGAGCTGGCCGGTTTGACGCAGGGCCAAATTGAACGGGCAGCGCAGGATGCGGAATCGATGGGCCATCCAGGCGAATATGCCATTCCTCTGCTTAACACCTCAAGCCAGCCCTATCTCTCAGTATTAGAGAACAGGGAGCTAAGGCAGAGGATTATGAATGCGTCACTCTCAAGAGGCCTTGCAGGTGATTTTGCAAATGCTGAGATTATTGTTGGTATTGTTAGGCTAAGATCTGAGAGGGCTCAGCTTCTTGGTTATCCGAATCATGCAAGCTATGTGCTCTCAAACCAAACAGCTCAAAATGAGGATGCGGTGATTGAAAGATTACGGGGTTTAAGCGCAAGCGCGTCTCGTAATGCACTAGCTGAGGCCGAGCAGCTACAGTCAGTGATCGATAGTCAGGGAGGAAGCTTCGAGCTTGAATCCTGGGATTGGCCTTTCTATTCACAGCAGCTTCGTCAGCAGCTCTATTCATTTGACGAATCAGATTTAATGCCTTATTTAGAAATGAATAATGTTTTAGAAAATGGGGTCTTTTTTGCTGCGAATCTTGCCTTTGGTATTAGTTTTAGTGAGAGGCATGATTTACCCATTTATCAAGAGGATGTTAGAGTCTTTGATGTTACCGATGCGGATGGAACGCAGCTTGGTCTATTTGTTTTTGATCCCTATGCAAGATCAAATAAAAGAGGGGGCGCCTGGATGAATAGTTATGCCTCACAATCAAAATTACTCGGAACCTCACCAATCGTCGCTAACCATCAAAATATTACAAAGCCCTCAGGTGATGAGGCTACCTTGTTGACGTTTGATGAGGTGACAACCATGTTCCATGAGTTTGGGCACGCATTACACGGCCTTTTCTCAAATGTTTTTTATCCATCGCTCTCTGGTACTTCTGTACCTAGGGACTTTGTAGAGTATCCATCTCAGGTTAATGAGCTATGGTCAGTATGGCCTGAGGTCCTAGCGAACTATGCCGTCCATTATCAAACCGGAGAGCCGATCCCTAGGGATCTCTTAAATAGAGTCATTGAATCAGAACAGTTTAACCAAGGCTATGCAACCTCAGAGTACTTGGGGGCATCAGTGATTGATATGGAGTTACACCGTCTGGCTTATGATGATATTCCAACAGCTGAAGGATTAATGGATTTTGAGGAGTCGGTGCTCGAAGATTATGGACTGAACCTATCAATGGTTCCGCCTCGATATCGTTTCTCTTACTTTTCACATATCATGGGCGGCTATTCCGCGGGATATTATTCATATATTTGGAGCGAAGTGCTCGATGCTGATACGGTAGCCTATTTCTATGAGGAACCTTCAGAAGCTCGTGATAGGGGACAAGCCCTTCGAGATGGAGTGCTCTCAAGGGGTAACAGTCAAAATGTCATGGAGCTTTATAGGAATTTTCGTGGGCGTGATGCAGAGGTTAGATTCTTACTAGAGAGAAGAGGCCTGAATTAAGGTCTCAGTATTTTGGAATTTCTAACCATTGCCTTAGCTCATGCTATAGCGGTAGCATCACCCGGTCCTGATTTTGCTCTAGTTCTAAAAACTTCATTGGCTAAGGGTCATAGAGCAGGAACAATAGCAGCTCTTGGGATCGCTTCTGGTATTTCGCTGCATATGTTTTATTGCATTGTAGGTCTGGAGCTTATTCAAAGTTATTTTCAAAGCTATTTGATTTATGCCTCCTTCTTGGGGGCAGCTGTATTAATATATTTAGGCCTGAACAGCCTTTATGTATGTACTTATGGGCAAGGCCCCAAAATGCCTAAAGCAGAACAAAATTTAAAGTTTCGTAATATTTTTTTCATAGGATTCTTGACCAATGGAATGAATGTCAAGGCTACCATATTTTTTATATCTCTTTTTGCTATCGTCATTGATATACATACGCCAATCTATGTGCTTATCCTCTATGGAATTTATTTGGTTATTGCTACGTTCATATGGTTTTACTTTTTAAGTTATTTTCTTACTAGGGATCGCTTAAGGAATGCCTTTAGTAGGCATGAGAGGAGTATCAATTTAGCTCTAGGAATCGTATTTATTTTCTTTGGTTTGCAATTTTTAATACAAGCCTAATAAATGCAAATAACTTTTATACCGACTGGGTTGAATCTGACTTTCTTTGATAGCATCCTTTACTCCACAATTAGGCTCATTGACATGTAGGCAATTAGGAAATTTACATCTACTTGCATGTGCAAAAATCTCTGCAAAGGCAGACGAAATTTCTGACTTTTCTTTAAAATATGGAATAAAACCTCTAACGCCAGGCGTATCTACTATGTCACTTGAGCGATCTATTGAGTAGAGATAGCTGGTGGAGGTGGTATGCGTGCCTTGGTTTTTATTTAAGGCTCGTATTTTTTGGATTTCCTCGCCCATAATTTTATTGAGAATTGATGATTTTCCAACGCCTGATTGGCCGACTAAAAGCGAAGCTTGATTATCAAGAAGACCTAAAAGCTCGTTCATATTTTGATCAAATTTTGCAGAGATATGGATTACCGTATCAACTGGATAGCTCTCAAGTGTGGCTGAAGCATTAATTTTTAAATCTGACTTATTAATAACTAAAAGTGTTGAGATGCTAGCTCTATCAGCTGCACATAAAAATGAATCAAGCAACAAAAGGTCAGGTTCTGGATTTGGCGCTATGACCACAGCCAGTTGAGTAATATTTACTGCAAATAATTCGGGCTCTAGATTGGAATTCGCTTTAAAAATTTCTGTTTTTCGATCGTAAACATTTTCAACCTTTAAGGAGCCTGAATCATTGCTAAATTCTACTTGATCACCGACTAGCAGGCTGAGTCTTTTATTCGGTAAAAGGACATTATGTAAGTCTCCATTTAATGTTTTGACCCAACAATCATTAAGACCTCGTATGATGACTTTGCCTTGCATATTGCTATCTTATTAGAAATGAGAACATGCTACCAATAAAGCTGATAAGATAGATTCGCTATGCATTCAAATGATCACTTAATATGGCTTGATCTAGAGATGACGGGGCTTGATCCATCTACCGATAGAATCATTGAGATCGCTACTGTAATTACTGATAAACAGCTTTCGATTATTGCTGAAGGACCCAATTTAGCTATCCATCAAACCGATGAGGTGCTCTCAGGCATGGATGAATGGAATCAAACCCATCATGGGAATTCAGGCCTACTTGAGCGCGTTAAGGAGAGTGACATTACCGAGGAAGATGCATCTAAGTTAACTCTTGAATTTTTAAGATCACATATCGATCCAAAGCAATCACCCATGTGCGGCAATTCAATTTGTCAGGATCGTAGGTTTTTAGCAAATTATATGCCTGATCTTGAAAATTATTTTCATTATCGAAATTTAGATGTGACCAGCGTTAAAATCATTGGTAATGCATGGATGCCGAGGGTGACCGACTCTTATAAAAAGTATCCTAATCACACTGCCTTGGCAGATGTGTACGACTCAATTAATGAGCTGAGATTTTATAAAGAGAAGCTATTTATTAAGACTTTAGACTAGCGATTCTTTGCCACGTATCGATTACAGAATCTGGATTTAAAGACATGCTCTGAATCTTTTGCTCGACAAGCCATTCCGCTAAATCGATATGATCAGAGGGCCCCTGACCACAAATGCCAATGTATTTTTCATGGCGGTTGCAGGCTGATATCGCAAGAGCTAGCATATGTTTTACGGCTGGATCCCGCTCATCGAAGGCATCAGCAATTTTTGATGAGTCCCTATCAAGACCTAAGGTGAGCTGGGTCATGTCATTAGAGCCGATTGACATGCCATCAAAGTACTCGAGAAAATCATTAGCTAACACCGCATTGCACGGTAGTTCACACATCATAATAATTTTTAGATCATCCTTACCTCTTTCAAGACCTTGGTCTTTGAGTAAATTAATTACGGATTTTGCCTCAGTTAACGTTCTTACAAAAGGAACCATGATTTGAACATTGGTCAGACCCATTAGCTCTCTAACCCTCTGAATTGCTTTGCATTCAAGTTCAAAGCAGGGCCTAAAATTTTTATCAACATACCTTGAAGCACCTCTAAATCCAAGCATTGGGTTCTCCTCATCAGGTTCGTAAATTTCACCACCGACCAAATTAGCATACTCATTTGATTTAAAATCTGATAAGCGAACAATGACGGGTTTTGGGTAAAATGCTGCAGCAATCGTACCGACGCCTTCGGCCAGTTTACTGACATAAAAATCAACCGGGCTATCATATCCAGCGGTATAGCTATCTATGGTTGATTGTAATTTTGAGGGCAGGTCATCATAGTCAAGAAGGGCCTGCGGGTGTACGCCAATCATTCGATTAATAATGAATTCTAATCTGGCAAGTCCAACCCCTTCATTGGGAATGCCTGCAAAAGAAAATGCTCGGTCAGGATTTCCAACATTCATCATTATTTTTACTGGAATTTCTGGAAGCTTCTCGAGCGAGCTTTCTGTTTCAGAGTAATCTAATAATCCCTCGTAGATCTTTCCTTCATCGCCTTCAGCGCATGAGACCGTCACTTTTTGACCATTTTTAATCACCTCAGTAGCACTATCGCATCCTACGACCGCAGGAATGCCAAGCTCTCTGGCAATAATGGCAGCATGGCAAGTTCGCCCGCCACGATTAGTCACAATTGCTGATGCTCTTTTCATGACAGGCTCCCAGTCAGGGTCAGTCATATCGGCGACCAGAACATCACCATCCTCAACTAAATGCATATCAGCTACATTTTCAATGACTTTGGCCAAACCTGAACCAATTTTTTGTCCGATACTTCTCCCCGTGATTAATATCTTTGATGTTTGTTTGAGCGCAAAGCGTGTTGTGATGTTTTTAGATCTACTTTGGACCGTCTCAGGTCTTGCTTGAAGAATATAAAGCTCACCATCATTGCCATCTTTGCCCCATTCGATATCCATTGGCCTGCCATAATGCTTTTCAATAATTAGCGCTTGTCTGGTTAATTGAAGAATTTCATCCTGGCTTAGTGAGAAATTGCCTTGATCCTCAGGTGGAACATCAATAGTTTTAACACGCTCTTCCGGGTCATCGCTGTAGACCATTTTAATTTTCTTGCTTCCTAGATTTTTTCTAAGGATAGGCATCTCCGCCTTATCCATAAGAGTTTTAAAAACATAAAACTCATCTGGGTTTACGGCTCCCTGAACAACCATCTCACCCAGTCCATAGCTAGAGGTAATAAATACCAGATCTCTAAAGCCAGATTCGGTGTCCAAGGTAAACATAACCCCACTGGATGCTAGGTCACTGCGTACCATTTTTTGGATGCCTACGGATAATGCAATGAGCGAGTGCTCAAAGTTATTATGATCCCGATAGGCAATGGCTCGGTCATTAAATAAAGATGCAAAAACTTCATGAATTGCATGGATAATCTTTTCTTTACCATTAACATTTAATAAGGTTTCTTGTTGTCCTGCAAATGAAGCTTCAGGTAGGTCTTCTGCAGTTGCTGATGATCTGACAGCAAAATTAATCTCATCATTAGGATCGATCAAAGCCAGCTCACTTAAAATTGCTTGGTTTAATTCTTCCGGAAAAGGGGTCTGTAAAATGAGCTCCCTGATTTCAGCACCGGTTTTTGTTAGTTCAGCGATATTTTCAACATCGAGACCCTCAAGTTTCTTGTTAATGATCTCTTCAATTCCTCCGCTTTTAATGAAGTGTCTGTAAGCATGCGCAGTTGTTGCAAAACCTCCAGGCACTTTAACGCCTAATCCATGAAGCTGACTGATCATCTCACCAAGAGAAGCATTCTTACCCCCGACATGCTCAACATCTGACATTCGGCAATTTTCTAATTTAATAGTAAAATCAGTCATATTTAAAAATTCATCATAGAAGGTATATTTTAATGAGTTCTCGTCCTGTTTTTTATATTTCTGACCAGACGGGCATCACTGTGGAGACCCTAGGCAATAGCCTTTTAAGGCTTTACCCTAGCGTTAAAACTAACATAATTACGCTGCCTTTTATAGACTCTATTTCAAAGGTAAATAAAGTTGTTGAAGATATCAATGACTTGCAAAAAAAGTCAGGAACCAGGCCTGTAATATTTGTTAGTATCATTAACCCAAAGATTCGCGAGATCATTAGCTCCCAAAATTTTTTGGTGCTAGATCTTTTTGAGTTATTTCTGGCGCCCTTAACAGCTGAATTTAATGAAAAGCCCTCAAATGAGAATATCAAATCCCATACCGATGCAGATTCAAAAGAATATGAGGTTAGAATGGACGCGACCAATTTTGCATTGAGCTCTGATGATGGCGTTGCAATGGCAGACTATGATAAGTCAGATATCATCCTTGTTGGCGTCTCAAGGTCTGGTAAAACACCGACTTGTCTTTTTTTGGCTTTGAGATACGGTATCTTTGCCTCTAATTATCCTCTGACTGAGGAGGATCTAGAAGAATCAAAGCTCCCCAAGGCACTTGCTCCTTACAGATCAAAGCTTTACGGATTAAGCATTTCGCCTGAGCGATTAAGAAGCATTAGGATAGCTAGGAGGGGCGAAGGAAAGTACTCATCGCAACAGCAGGTTAATTTTGAATCGAGAGCTGCTCTAACGCTGTTTCAAAAAAATCATATACCATTTAGTGACACAACCCATCAGTCCATCGAGGAAGTTGCCAGCCGTATTTTTGCTGAGACAAAGCTTGTACGAAGGATTAGTCCCTAGCTTTGTGGAGTATCACCTAGGCTAACTCTGAAATTATTATCCGTTGCACTAATAAAATCAGCTAATATCTGACCTGTCTCATTAAGATTAAAGTCAGGGATGGCATCGGGTGTAATAAGATCAACAGATGCTACCTGATCATAGCCATTAATTGATCTCCAATGATTAAATCGATTGAGCCTATCTTGATCCTGATCATCCCTATCATGCTGCCTTTCATCTCTGTTAAGCGTGACCTCTGATAGAGATTGGTTATTGATAGATGCATCCACGTTGCTTTGAAAATAAACCAGATCTGGGTCTGATAGCATTCTTAAGTTATGATTTTGTCTCAAGACTGAGATGACATTCGTCAGATCCTGAGATTTACGAAATCGAGTTCCAGGAATTTGATCCCAGGGCAGGGCTGCTGTAGAGCTGCTCTCACCTATCGCACTTGAATCAATGGCGCTTGGTAATGTAATGTCTGGTAACACGCCTCTATGCTGTGTGCTTTCTCCTGTAATACGGTAGTATTTTCCTATGGTCAAGGTCAGTTGACCGTAGTCATCATTCCTAGAAAATTGATCTAAATTAAACATATTTTGAACCGTTCCCTTACCATAAGTTTGCTGACCCACAACAATGCCCCTTCCATAATCTTGAATCGCTCCTGCAAAAATTTCTGAAGCACTGGCACTATACCGGTTTACCAATACTGCCAGTGGGCCTGAATAAATTGTACCTCTACTCGGATCACCTAAAACATTGGCTGGTCCGCGTCTTTCTTTGATTTGTACAATTGGACCTTCATCTATAAAGAGTCCCGTTAATGAGGTTGCCTCTGAGAGATGCCCACCACCATTATTTCGTAAGTCAATGACAAGGCCGTCTATACCCTCAAGCTGGAGTTCACCAACAAGTCTGGCAACATCTCGAGTGGTGCTTGTATAGTCATCCTCACCCTCGGACCTTGCGTCGAAATCCTGATAAAAGCTTGGTACGGTTATGACACCAATTTTTATGACAGAATCTAAGTTATTGATTTCCAGTATAGAACTTTTTGCCGCTTGTTCCTCAAGCTTGATTTCATCTCGAGTAATGGTAATTACATCAGGCGCCGCTCCTTGAAGGGAACCTGCTCTGAGAATATGAAGCGTTACATCGGTTCCTCTTGGGCCCCTGATTAGCTGTACCACATCATCAAGCTCCCAGCCTATAACATCGACAGGGTCATCATCAATAGACTGCGAGACGCCTATTATTCTGTCTTGAGTAAATAACAACCCACTTCTAAAGGCAGGACCACCAGGAGTAATATCAGAGATAGTCACCATATCCTCATTTAATTGCAGAGTTGCCCCAATACCTTGGTAGCTGAGACTCATTTGAATTCTATATTCCTCGCTATTCCTTGGCGTGAAGTAAGTTGAATGAGGATCGACAGATCGCATCATAGAATTAATATAGAGCTCAAAAATTTCAGCTTCTGTGACATCATGGGCACCATTTCTAATTCGCTCATATCTTGCGCTTAGCGTTTCCCTAATCTCATCCCATGTTTCACCTATAAGGGTTAAATTTAAGGCATCATTCTTTACGCGTTTACGCCATAGTTCATTAGACTCATTAATATTTCTAGGCCAATTTGAATTATCTCGATCAAAGACAAATGATTCATCTGTAGAAAAATCTATTTCATTTTCTAAAAGCGACAAAGCAAAATCAATTCGGTCATCTACTCTTGCTTGGTATAAATTGAAAATTTCAAAGGCCGGCGAGGTATCACCGTTTCTTGATAAATTATCAATTTCAAATCGAAATCTAGAAAAGGAAGAGACATCTGAGGATAGAAAGTAATACCGACTACCGTCAAGGTTATCTAGGTATCGATCTAAAATTTCTGAGGAGAGTGAATTATCAATATCAACTCTTTCGTAATGAAGCCCCTCAGTGATCCTTACAATTCGGCTGCTTATATCTGAGTGAATTTCAAGCGGATAGAGCTCCTCAAAAAAAGAATCCATCTCTTGTGCAAGAAGAGGGCTAAATATTAAAAAGGCAAAAAGAGGTAATCGTCTATGCATTGATCTTATTATAAGCCCTATAGCAAGACCAAAGAAGATAGGGCGAAAAAGCTAAAAAAAGTGCACCAAATCTAAATTCTAGAATCGCTAAAAGATAAGACCCAAAAAACTGTCTTATACCGCCTCCCTCAAAGGGCCCAATAATGATTGCGCCCACGGGATATATGCACATAGGGACGATCAATATACCAATCATAAGCGAGAAAATTAATATCTTAATTTCTATTAAGAAATTCATATAAATTATTGATTTGAAACAAAAAAAGAACTTAATTGCTCTGAGAGTCCCTCACATGCAGCTTGCTGAGTTCTAACCACTAGAGGAATCGGAATAATAAGCGCCGGGATCATAGATCTGCCGGTGTAATCTACATATATAGTTCCCGCAGAGTCTAGTGTCTTAATATCCCAAACGGTTGCATCATATCTCGCATCGTCTTCCCACCATGCAAGACCAACACAACCAGCTCCTGCGGGTCCAGCAGAACAGCTAATGGTACCGCCACTATCAGTTCTATCAGTAGAGCCATCAAGCCAGACAATATACCTGACGCCTGTTTGTGCTATCTGATCAAACACCAAATCATTTTCAAGAAGTGTTGCAAATTCTGGTGTGGTCAAAGGTGCGGTAGAGGGCTCGAACCAAGGGAATAGGGCATTTTCAAATCTTCGCGACGGAAAAATAGGAATGCCGTTACTACCAGATGATAGCCTACTGGAAATACAATCCACTAACGACGATTCAGTTTGGTAATTTGCTTGGTGCTTTCTTCCCAGGATGACGATACTTTCCCCTTGCTCGAGATTGCTCGTAGTCTCCATAAAGGGCTCCACTCTCGCGGTGACACCACATGCAGCCATGCATAAAATTGCTGCTAATAAAATAAAGAATTTATAAATACGTGTGAACACACTTTAATGATGACACATGTATTAAGAGGGTTGCAATTGCAATATCTAGATATTAGAGGTTTAGAGAGGTTGGTAAAGTTGCAATCATATTTACTCCCGCATCCCTTAGTGCGCTTTGGGTCGCTTCATTGACCGAGCCCTCCCGATCCCTAAAAATCTCGGACCTGCCGTAACCGGTTACTAGTGCCTCACCGGTATTATTTCCGGAGGTATCAAAGGCTGTAATCGTAAACTGCATCCAGGATTCAGCAAAAATATCATTACCTCTGATTGGGGCATCAAACTCAAATCGGCTGATACGGGGATAGACAATAAGATCAATCTGATTCAGGTCAACTGAATCTTCCTGGCTATTGATAAAGGTAACCTCTGCAAACAAACCTGTAAAAATATTTCTCACTAAATCGGTAGCTGCAGGACCTACTGTGATCGACCAATTGGCCTGCCCGTCAATGTTTTCATTGTACTGAAACCCTTGCAAATCATTATCTATAATCACTGCCGCATGGTAGGGCATCGATGCAATAAGGGGCATAGGAACATTTGAGATGACTGTGATTTCTGAAGCACAGCCCAAGAGGCTCATAGCAAATAAAGTTGATAAGAGCCTCTTTTGCATCATTGGGTTAGTACCAGTTATCTAATCTTCTAACCTCGATACCGTCATCTACGAGGCTTTCAAATAAATCGACATCGCTACCTCTGTAATGATAGGGGAAGACGATATTGGGTCTAAATTCATTTACAGCACTTGCTGCCTGATCTTCCGTCATGGTGTAAGGAAGGTTAAAACATATAAAAGCAGCATCGATATCCTGTAAAGCTCTCATTTCAGGGATATCCTCGGTATCACCGCTGACATAGATTCTGGTATCGCCTAGTGTGATCACGTAGCCGTTACCTCTTCCTGGGTCATGATACATGAGTCTCTCTTCGGTTAGGTTATACATAGGAATTGCTTCGACTGAAACTCCAAAAGCATTAAAACCCTCTCCATTAGCAATAGTCTGAAGATTATAGGTAATGCTTCTTGAGGTATTAAAGAGCTCTCCAAATAAAGCATTGGGAGCAATGATCAATGTGCTCGGAGATAGAAGCTCAAGAAGTACATCAGGTTGAAAATGATCTCCATGAACATCAGTCACTAAGATGAGATTTGGACTTGGCATAGAAGCGTACGCATCTCCAACAGGATCTACATAAATGCTGATATTATTCCAATTAATGTTAAAACTTGCGTGACCTATCTCAGTAATAGTCACATCTCCTGTATCCGATTCTATAACACTCTCAGCAGACACTGCATGAGACACAAATGAAATGGATAGAATTAAAATGTACTTAAACATATTTTCTCCTTCTTAAAATAATTACCACACGCTAGGCCATGGATTTCCAACCAAAAATTCTGGATTAGCTCCCTCTCTAGGTCTAAATTTTTGAATGCGCCCATTATTTACAGAGGCAGTATAAAAATTACCTTCTGTATCGGTCACAATTCCGTGAACACCCCATAGGCCTCCAGGATACTCGCCCCAGCTTCCCCATGAATACAAAAAATGTCCCTCAAGGTCATAACCAAGTATTTTATGAGTCCCCTGGTCTGCAGCCCACAATTTTTGATCGCTGGTGACAATAAAGCTATGAACGTCCATAGGAGATAACCTTCGATTTTGAATTGCATCAAAGGCCCACTCTCTAAGATAGTTTCCATTTTCATCAAATACTTGAACCCTAAGATTTTCTCTGTCATTGACAAAGACCTCTCTGGTTAGTGGGTTAACGGCAATGCCGTGGACGTTATACCAGTGATTGGGTCTTGTCTCTCCACCCCTCTCACCTGTTTCGCCCCATTGACCTAGAATATTGCCGTCCATGTCATATTTAATGACACGCTGGTTATCGTATCCATCGGCCAGGTACATGGTATTTTCATCCATAAATACGAGAAACGTAGGCCTCCTTAAAAGGGTATCACTTTCACCAGGTTGTCCTGGAACTCCCAAAGTCAAAACCAGTTCACTCATATCATTAGTAAACTTGTGAACCGCATGACCCTCTGCATCAACTATCCAGATATGCTTCTCAGGATCGTAAGGGCTAATCTCAATATCATGAGGACGAATAAAAAGATCATCCCACTGCTCAAAGGTTTCTGTTATGTAACCCTCACGGTTTACAGCAAAAATATAATGCTCAAATTTAAAGTCTACTCCCTCGACACGTCCTCTGGGATCAGATTCTTCATCAAACTCAGGCGGAAATACTCTTGGAACACCAGCACCTGCCTGCCTCAGCGGAAGTCGATTGATTGGGTAGAGTAACCCAGGGCCAACGTCTTCTAGTTTGACAGTATCAAGTTCTCCGCGGTTAATTAGGGGGAGCTCACCTTGTGCGGCTACGAGTATTCTATCTGGACTCTCTGCAAAAACATCCATCGTGACAGAGTAAGTCCAATTCTCATGACCTGGCAAACTGTCTGACATCGGCTTGGGCCAGTCTGGCACAACCTCATAAGGACCAAATACATCATGTCCGCCAACAAGACCCGGCACTGCTGCAAATCCTGTCCCTGGAGTCGAATTTTCTATTGGCATATTTTGATTACAGCCGACAAGCAATACCGTAATACTTGCTAGCCCTAAGCATGAAACGAGTTTTATATTTTTTCTAATCATAAAGGTTGCCCCCATTATTCCTTTTAAAAATCTTAGCATTTTCAATTTGAATAGGTAAGAAAAACTGGCTGCGAGAGGGATGCTTTGAGTCTTTGCGTTATAATAAGATTTTTAAATCCTCGTATAAATTATGTTAAAAAAAATTACAGCGATTGTTGCAGCTGTCATTGTGATCTTGTTTTATTGGTCTTCCAATCAATCAAACATCAGTCTTGAGCAAGATCGTCAACTTGCTCAGACGTATTGCAGTTCATGTCATTTATTCCCTGAGCCAGATATATTGCCAAAGGATAGCTGGCTTGCTGCTCTTGGTTACATGGGTTACTACTTGGGTATAACCAATTTAGATTATCTAGAGGGCTCTCCTGACTTCGTGATCGAAAACGTGCAGAGCAAGCTAAGATACCTTGAGAGGGAGGGTGTATTTCCTGCCTCACCCTTGATTAGTGAAGAGGATTGGGAGACTGTAAGGAGCTATTACTTAAACGCTGCGCCAGACTTTTCAAGAGAACAACTGAGTAAATTACAATCTGCTGAATTAAGTCAGTTCAATCCATTAAGGACGAGTTATAGATTTAGCCCTCCAATGCTCACCACTGCTGTGGGCATTGATTCAACAAATAATCAAGTTTACCTGGGTGATAGTTTCTACGAGAGCATAACAAGCATTGGCAACAATGGAAGGGTTGTATCCGGTCCTAGAAATTTTTTCCCACCCGTTACACCCATAAAATTTGAATTTACTCAAGACGCAATTTTTGTTGGTTCGATTGGCGATGTATTTGGTTCCAGTACTGCAGAGGATGCACCAGGCTTTATTGGCATATTGACTGAAATTGAAAATGGTATTGGTGATGCAGTCTATACCCCCCTCATTGGAAATCTACCAAGGATTGCTGACTTCCTGCGAGTGGATTTAGATCTTGATGGAAATGATGATTTTGTTGTCAGTGGATTTGGACTTGCTACAGGACAGCTTTCAATACATTGGGGAAGGGACGAGGGTGGCTTTGAAGTCCAAGCACTTGCGAACAGAGCAGGCTCTGTTAAAGCACAGACTTCTGATTTTAATGATGACGGTATTCCTGATATCGCAGTTTTATTTGCCGATGCCAGAGAAGGTATCGTTATTTATGAAAACAATGGAAACAGAATCTTTACCCCTCACAATGTACTAGAAATGCACTCTGCCTACGGACATACCTACTTTGAGATTAAGGACATGGACGGCGATGGGATGGAAGATTTTCTTGTTGCTAATGGTGATAATGTTGACTCGGATCCATATAACACTCTAAAAAATTATCATGGGGTAAGAATCTATAAGAATTATGGTGATTATAATTTTGTCGAGGATTATTTTTATCCTATGTATGGCGCGTATCGTGCCCAAGCGGAGGATTTTGATTTAGACGGTGATTTGGATATTGCAGCCATCGCGTTTTTTCCGGATTTTTCTTTAGATGAGCCGGAGAGTTTTATCTACCTTGAAAACAATGATGGGGTATTTACTCCGTTTAGCAGTGCTCAAGCTAATCAGGGAAGATGGATGACCATGGACGTAGGTGATATTGATGGGGACGGTTTGCTCGATATTGCCCTTGGAGCGTCTTATGTCCCGCTAGGTATGTCTAATTATATGGAAAAATTTCAAGAGATGGCGGCTAATGGCCCAGGCGCAATGATCCTTCAAAATAATTCTCGTGATTAATGGCTTAAAATTTTTAATGAGATTTATCATCTCGCCACAGACGATAGGGTCTGTTTATCCAAGCTCAAGATTTCTTGCAAGAGAGATGGCTAAAAGCATTAAATCACACCATAAAGTCCTTGAGCTGGGACCGGGAACCGGCTCAGTTACACAAGCTATACTTAATAGAGGTGTCAAAGAGGATAATTTGAAGTTAATTGAACTGGATGCAAGTTTACATAAAATCTTAGCTTCTAGGTACCCTGGTATAGAGGTAATCAATCAGAGTGTGACCTCTCCTGAGCTATTAAGTTTCTTTTCTGATATGAAATTTGACGTTGTTGTTTCAAGCTTGCCTTTGGTGCTTTTTTCAGATGACGACCTAGATGCTTTACTTACATTCTATAAAAAAGTAACCCATGATGAATCTTGGATGGTGCAATTTACTTATGCAAAAAAATTAGCCTACGGCAGTCAATTAATTCATAAGAAGAGTCTTAATGAAAAATTCAAGAGAAAGATCTTCCTAAATATTCCGCCTGCAAAAGTTTTTCATATATCATTAGCTAGATGAAAATTTATTTATATCTAAGCTTGATATTTTTTTTTGGATGCTCCATGACTGATCAAGAACCTTTAGCTGGCATTGACAGACGTGTCGATTTAAATCGCTTTATGGGCGACTGGTATGTGGTCGCAAGCATCCCCATAGACCTATGGTTTGCCTCTGAAGCAAATGCCTACAATGGTATTGAAACTTATGAATTAACGGACGATGGCAGAATCTTAACTACCTATACATTTAATGATGGTTCATTCTCAGGTGAGGTTGTTCAATTTAATCCTGTTGCATGGGTAGATAATCTAGAGACAAATGCAGAGTGGAAAATGCAATTCATGTGGCCCTTTAGGTCAACATATCTAATCGCTTATCTTGATGAAAATTATCAGGAGACCATCATTGGCGTTCCATCAAGAAAGTATGTCTGGATCATGACAAGGACTGCCAATATCGGTGAGACAAACTTGGAAAGGCTCATAGGTATTGCAAGGGATCTAGGACATGATACCGATAGAATCAGAATCATCCCTCATGAGCCTCAATAACTAAGGCAAAATTTCAGAGCCATCCCAGGCAAAAATTTTACCGCCAGCATCATCACTGAGATTACTTATCACATCTAAGATTTTTTTGGCAGAAAAATCCGGTGTAAACAGTTTTCCCGCCGGTACATTCTTTTGGAACGGTTGTGAAAGGGGAGTATTAACCGTCCCAGGGTGTATTCCAATGATCCTGCTCTGCTTGTTTTTTCTGCTTTGTTCTATATGAGCATTTTTAATGAACATATTGAGTGCGGCCTTGCTCATTCTGTAGCTGTACCAACCACCCAATTGATTGTCACTGATGCTACC
>JAYPDM010000018.1:0-24813 GCA_038125265.1 Gammaproteobacteria bacterium | reverse complement strand
CAGACTGAAAAGTCAAGCGCGGTAGTCTCCTAGTGGGGCTACCGCGTTTTTTTTGGCTCGATAAAGGCGATTGGGCTGGCTATAATAGATTATTCTTTAATGGAACACCCACGGGAGGTCGAGTGAAAAAGTTTACGCTTTTATACCTATTTATTTTTTTATACAGCAACATCAGCTTCGCCCAGGAGGCTTCGCAGCCGATCTATGATGTGATCTTCGAGCAGGATGTCGAGATCGTGACACGCGATGGGACGACGTTGCGTGCAGATATCTATAGGCCCGATGCCGCAGGCGAGTTCCCTGTCCTTATGAGCCTAAGCGCCTACCAAAAAAGCTTAGACCGAGTGCTCCCTCACGAGCCACCCTTTACCCACGTCGAGAGACCTGAGCCTGATTGGTGGACCGCCAGGGGCTATGTGCTGGTGTTTGTCGATACCAGGGGCACTGGCACCTCAGACGGTCAGTCTGACATCTGGTCGATGCAGGAGGCCTATGATTATTATGATGCGATAGAGTGGGGCGGTGCACAGGCATGGAGCAACGGGCGCGTTGGCCTGATCGGCGTCTCTTATTACGCGATTACCCAGTGGAATGTTGCGAGTCTACAGCCCCCATCACTAACGACCATCGTACCTTGGGAGGGCTGGGCTGACATGTACCGCGACTCAGTGTTTCATGGGGGCCTTTTTAATCAGGGATTTTATGGCAGATGGTGGCTTGATGTCAGAGGCAAGCAGCTTCTCGAGGACCAGCGCGCCGACAACTCGAATGCGCTCTCTGAGGACCTCTTATTTAATTTTATGGCGCACCCTCTTGATAGTCCCTGGTGGGATAACGTGAAGTCACGCGCCCAATTTGATCAGATCGAGGTTCCTCTTTACAGTTCAGGGAACTGGGGCGGATGGAACCACCACATGCGAGGTAATATCGATGGCTACGTCCGTTCGGTTGCCGAAAATAAAAAATTACAAATGCACATCGGCGGCCATGTCGATGCCTTCTATTCTGATGAGGGTAAGGTTGAGATGCTTCGCTGGTACGACTACTGGCTCAAGGATATGGAGACCGGCATCATGGACGAGCCACCCGTGAAGTTATGCGTCAGGACCAGTGTGCGTGAGTGCGAGTGGCGCTTTGAAAATGAGTGGCCCTTGGCCCGAACCCAGTACCAAGAATTCTATTTAACGGCTAATGATGCGGGAGTTGTCGATAATGCGATCCATGACCTGATGCTATCTGATGAGGCACCGGTAGCCACCACTGAGCTTAGCTACGAGTCAGGGCCTGAGGCCTACTCAAGGGGCCTGAGAGGTCAGCCGACCGTGACCTTTGTCAGTGAGCCACTCGATGAGGCGGTAGAGGTCACCGGACACATTAACCTATTGCTATGGGTTTCCTCAGAGACCAACGACATGGACCTTTTTGCCTATCTTAGAAACATGGCACCTGACGGGACCGTTGAGACCGCGACACGGGGTATCTTGAAGGTCTCCCATCGTAGACTTGACCCTGAGTTATCGACGTTTTATCGACCGGTCTATTTGCACGAGCGTGAGGAGAAGCTCATTCCAGGTGAGATCGTGCCTATCGAGGTTGAGATATGGGCAACCAGCATGGTCTTTGAGCCCGGACATCGAATCAGGCTTGATATTAATGCCCATGATGGCTCGCATTATTTCTCGGCTTACAACCTCGAGCAAAATTCAATTTATGTCGGTGGCCAGTACCCCTCAAGGGTCATACTGCCGATCATACCCAGTGAGTAGTTTGGAGTTTTTATGAGAATTTTTATTTCATTTATCTTTATCGTCACACCGTTTTATCTCTGCGCACAAAATCAGAGTATCGATCCGATGTGGCTCAACACGCCCGTTGCCGGTAGCGGTGACTTTATTGTCTCAACCGAGGAGGTTCTGGGCTCAGACATTCCAGCCGAGATGCATATGGTTGAGATGCTTGATGGCGTCTACGCGCCCATCTCTGTGCGCTACCCCGAGGGCGATGGCCCTTTCCCGACAATCGTCTTTGCGCATATGAACGGTGGCTTTGGTCTTCGCTGGTTACGCGAGTGGAATGATTATGGCAGCGGGACCTTGGAGCGATTCTTGGACGAGGGTTACGCGGTGGTCTGGATGCGCTATCGCGCTGAGGTCGATACCATGTTTGATACCCCCTTCACTGAGAGAGCCTGGCAGGGGCGACAACGTTTCTCCAGAGGACCTCTTGAGTATCAGGATGCGATCAGTATTGTGGAATATGTGAAGTCACTCGATGCCATCGATGGCGATCGGGTCGGTTGGTTTAGTGTGAGCCACGGTTCAGAGATGCTCTTTAAAATAGCCTCTGAGTATCATGGGCTCAAGGCGGGTATCGCGACTGAGCCTGCGGCAGGTGACTACATTGCAAGACTCCCAAACACCCCCGACTATGTTGAGGGACCTGACGAGGAGACGATGGCCTATGAAAACACAGCCGAGATGCAGGCCGATGCTGTTGCTGATTTGAGACAGAGAGTGCACACGGCCCTTGCGATGTATCGTGTCGGTCAGGTGACCACGCCCATCTTTGTGGTAGGGAGAGATCGTGACCATAACCAGTCCACCTTTAGGCTCAGTTATGAGTTTTTGAGCGAGGCGGGCAAGGACGCTGAGTGGAAGTCATACGATCACGACTATCATGGCTTTGCTTTTATTCAAAGAGACGAGTCGGGAGATTATGTGGCTGATCCCATTCAAGAACAATTTATGACCGATGCCATTGACTACTTCGAACGAAAACTAAAATAAAAAAGAGAGTGAGCTATGCTTTATACCTGTGATTCAAATCTAAAACCTATCGCCCTATCGGGAAGGTCTGATCGTGCTTCGGGTAAGTACACGCAGTTTGCGGTCGATGTTCATTGCCACGTATTTGTTCCCGAGGCAGCTAAGTTTGTGGGCGATGCCTTTGACCCAGACATGGATGATCTCTTCAAGTATGCCAATGAGGCCACGCGTGATGTGAACGCCGCGCAAGCTGAGACCATACATGAGCCACTGACCTCCATTGAGCGCAGAATTAGCGATATGGATGAGATGGGTATCGATGTGCAGGCTGTCTCTCCGGCACCCTTACAGTATTACTACTCCCTGGATCCAGAGCTCGCCAGAGATGCTTCACGCATGATCAATGATCATATTGCCGGCATGTGTGATGCCTACCCTGATCGACTGGTTGGGATGGCTAACGTTCCCATGCAGTCACCCGAGCTTGCGATTGCAGAGCTCGAGAGAGCCGTGAAGGAGTTAAATTTTAGAGGCGTCGAGATATCCACCAACGTCGCTGGACGTGAGCTCTCTGAAAAAGCGTTCTGGCCCTTTTTTAAAAAGGCCGAGGAACTTGATGCGCTTGTCTTTATGCATCCCTGTGGGTTCTCTCATGGCGATCGGCTTTGTGATCACTACTTTACCAATGTCATTGGCAACCCATTGGATACCTCTATTGCCGTACAGCATATGATCTTTAGCGGTCTGATGGATGAATGCAGCAAGCTTAAAGTGTGTCTCGCGCATGGAGGTGGCTACATCACAGCCTACTCAGGGCGGATCGATCATGCGCACGGCGCGCGGGCAGACTGCAGGCGTTGTATCTCTGAACCGCCCACGAGCTACCTCAAGCGGATGTACTTTGACACGATTGTTTTCACGCACCATCAGCTTGAGTATTTGGTGCAGCAGTACGGCGCGGATCGCATCGTCATTGGGACCGATTATCCTTATGACATGGGCATGTATGAGCCTGTCGATTTTGTCAATCAGGCGAATCTCTCGGATGAGGATAAGGAACTAATTGTTGGCGCCAACGCCGCTAAATTACTTAATATAAATATTAAATAGTATTTATAAGTTATTGATTTATAATAAAATCAAAGATTAGTTTTATGCCGACTATCAGTATCGCTGTCATCAAAATTTTGTAAAATAATTGCTCATTGAGCCTCTTATTAATGTAGGACCCAAGGAGCACGCCCACGGGCACTAAAGGCAACAGCACCAGTGAGACTGAGAGGTTCGGGACGGATAGCTGTCCGAGCATACCGTAGGGTAAAAGTTTGATCACATTAACGATCCCAAAAAAGATGACGCTGGTTCCAGCATAAATTTGCTTATCAAGCTTTTGTGGCACCACGTAGACCTGATAGGGCGGCGCCCCGGCATGAGCTAAAAAGCTGGTAAAACCTGAACAGCTCCCCCAGAAGATGCCAAGGGGCTTATTGATGGCTTTGTGTTCTTTTGTTGTGGTTGAGAGTATCGAGCGCCAACGATGCAGGATAAACACAACCGCAATCGTTCCGACGCATAAACGGATAATGTCATCATTAAAAAGGCCCGCAGAAAGCCAGCCTATGGTAATGCCGATACATGCGGCGGGAAGCATGAGCTTTAAAATATTGATGTCCCAATGCTTTCTGTAGATCCAGATGGACATGATGTCCATAGGGATCATGATCGGCAACATAATGCCAGCCGCTTGAACGGGCGAGATCACCAGCGACATGAGCGGCACCGCAAGCAGTGCCATGCCTCCAAAGCCACCCTTAGCGATCCCGGTGATCAGGACCGCTATGCATGCCACAATGACAAAGGCGGGGTCTTGGAGGAGTGATAGATCCACTTTTAGATCGCTTCCTCGATCGCTTTACCTAAACTCTCTGTTGAGCCTTTGCCACCCATATCAGGTGTCAGCTCCTGTTTTTCCCTTAGGACGTTCTCGATCGCGGTCATAATATCATCGTGAGCCTCACGGTAACCCAGGTGCTCTAACATCATCGCTCCTGCCCAAATGGTACCGATGGGATTGGCAATGCCCTGTCCAGCGATATCCGGAGCGGATCCGTGAACGGGTTCGAACATTGAGGGATGGTTTCTCTCAGGATTTAAGTTTGCCGAAGGGGCAATGGCGATGGTTCCTGTGCAAGCAGGTCCTAGGTCTGAGAGGATATCACCAAACAAATTACTGCCCACGACCACATCAAAATGTTCGGGCATACGCACAAAGTTAGCAGTCAGAATATCGATGTGAAATTGATCCGTTCTAATATCGGGATACTGTTCAGCCATTAATTTAAATCTTGAATCCCAGTAGGGCATTGAATGGATAATGCCGTTGGATTTAGTTGCCGATGAGAGATGTTTCTTGGGGCGTTTACTCGCAAGCTCATAGGCGAATTTCATGATTCGGTCAACGCCTCTTTGTGTGAATACGCTTTGCTGCACCGCCATCTCCTGCTCAGTGCCCCCGTACTGGATACCACCAATCATGGAGTACTCTCCCTCAACATTTTCTCTCACTACATAAAAATCAATATCACCGGGTTTCTTATTCGCAAGCGGGCAGGGAACGCCATCGAAAAGTCTGACAGGCCTTAAGTTTACATACTGATCAAACTCTCTTCGGATAGGAATGAGGAGCCCCCATATCGATACGTGATCGGTGACGGTGGGATAGCCTACCGCTCCAAGATAAATGGCATCATGCTCTGCAAGCTGCTCTATACCATCCTCCGGCATCATGGTTCCTGTTTTTAGGTAATGCTCGCACGACCAATCAAACTCTTTCCAAGCAATATCAATCTGATGCCTTGATGCAACTTTTTCTAAAACCCTCACCCCCTCAGGGATGACCTCTTTACCGATTCCATCTCCTGGAATAAGTGCAATGCTATGCTTTGCCATAAGCGCTCCATATTGTTTGAAATTCTTGCGTTAAATTTTAGTGTTTCTATTTCTAATTACCAATGAATATTCTTAAATAAATTTCCTTAATATTCATGAGTTGTCGTAAAATACACTCACTTTATAAACCGAGCGGATTTAACATTGATTGATAACGATAAAAAATTAGATCTCTACAGAATTATGTACGAGTGTCGTGTGCTTGAAAAAAGAGCCTACGATCTTTTTATGCAGAACCTCATTAAGGGTACCAGCCACCTATCGATTGGTCAGGAGGCTGTCGCAGCGGGCTTTGGTGCTGCCATGCGTTCTGATGACTATACCTTTTGTACCTACCGTGGCCATAACCATACCTACGTCAGGGGCACGAGCATGACCTCTATTTTGGGTGAGCTTATGGGCCGGGAGTGTGGCCTTCTTCGTGGTAAGGGTGGCTCAATGCATCTTATGAGTATGGAGCATGGAGCGTTAGGATCCTACGCGATTATCGGCGCACACATGCCAATAGCCGCCGGTGCGGCATGGTCTGCAAAATACCGCGGCACCGAACAGGTAGCCGTTTGCTTTTTTGGTGATGGCACTACAAACATTGGCGCCTTTCATGAAGCGATTAACTTTGCTGTTATTTGGAAGTTACCCGTGATCTTTGTTTGCGAAAACAATCGCTACATGGAATACACACCCATAGAGGCAGTCACTGCGGTCAAAAATCCCGCCGCTGACAGGGCTTCGGCCTACGGACTTGAACCTATCCTGATCGATGGGAACGATGTCGAGGTTGTCTATGAAACAGCGAATAAAGCCTACGACCGAGCACGTGCGGGCGAGGGACCCTCACTGATCGAGGTCCAAACCTATCGTCATCACGGACACTCTAGGGCAGACCCCGGTAAGTATCGTCCTGACGCTGAGGTTGAGGAGTGGATGAAAAAAGATCCCATTCCAAATTACCGCCAAAAAATATTAGAGGCGGGCATACCTGAATCTGATATCAAAGCGCTTGAGGAAAAGATTGACCAAATGATTGACGACGCTACAGAGGAGGCAAAGAACAGCCCGACCCCTCCTGTAGACATAGCATTTATTGACGTATGGGCAGATGGAGGTGCTTCATGGCGGAACTAACATACAGAGATGCCGTTGCTGCTGCGATTGCACAAGAAATGAGACGTGATCCTAATGTCGTCTTTTTGGGCGAGGACATTGCTGCCGCGGGAGGTGTATTTAAAGCTACACAAGGACTTCTTGATGAATTTGGTCCTGACCGCGTGAAGGACACACCTATCTCTGAGCAGGCTATCATCGGTGCTGCGATGGGGGCAGCCATGACAGGACTTAAGCCTATTGCTGAAATCATGTTCTCTGATTTCTTTGCGGTATGTTGGGACCTGGTCGCGAACCAGATCGCCAAGACGCGTTACATGTCAGATGGACAGTGCTCCTTTCCGTTAGTGATTCGAAGTGCTAATGGTGGAGGAAGTCGCTTTGGTGCACAACATTCACAAAGCATTGAGAATTGGGCGATGAGTATTCCAGGACTTAAAGTCGTGGCACCCTCATGTGCCTCTGATGTGAAAGGCCTACTCGCGGCATCGATCAGAGATCCCGATCCAGTTCTCTTCTTTGAGCAAAAATCACTCTACGCCGTAAAGGATGAAGTACCTTTTGAAGAGTACGTCACACCGCTGGGTGAGGCGAAGGTAATTAGGCAGGGAACAGATGTGACCATCGTCGCATTGGCGGCTATGGTGCAACGAGCCATCAAGGCTGCTGATACACTGCAAGAATCTCATGGTATCTCTGCCAGCGTTATCGATTTGAGATCGTTGGTCCCTCTTGATACCAAGACGGTTCTTGAGGACGTATCTAAAACGGGAAGGCTCATTACGGTGGAGGAGAATCCAAGGCTCTGCGGTTGGGGGGCGGAGGTTTCCTCGATTGTTTCTGAAGAGCTTTTTTGGAAACTCGATGGACCTATTGTTCGCGTGACGACACCTCACATTCCTCTAGCAGCAGCTGATGCCTTAGAGGATGCTATGATGCCAAGCGCAGAAAAAATTATTGAAGCTACACTGAAGTTGGTCGATTAATGAATATCATCATGCCACAACTTGGAGAGACCGTCGCGGAAGGAACGGTATCGGCTTGGCATGTCAAGGAAGGCGATCAAGTAAAAAAAGATCAGCCCCTTTTGGACGTTGAGACGGATAAAGCTAGTACTGAAGTTCCATCACCGGTTGAGGGAACGGTTGTTGAGATTCGAGTTAACGTGGGTGAGACCGTTGATGTGGGTGCTACCCTTGCTGTGATTGATGATGGGAACCTCACTGACTCCAAAGAGGTGACAGAAAAGACCGCCGACCATCAAAGCTCCTCAAATGATGAAGTAGCGACACAGGCAAAGCAGGATCATGTAAACAGTCCCGTAGGCAGAGAGAGCGCAAGCGGTGTACTTTCACCCGCTGTCAGAAGGCTCATAGCTGAGCATCATTTAGATCCCAGCGCGATTACCGGCACTGGAAGGGATGGAAGAATTACGCGCCAAGATGTTGAGCAATACCTCAGCGCGCCTTCACAAACTCAAGAGCCAAAACCATCTGCCCCCTCATCCCTAAAGTCAGGGTCAGAGGTTTTCACGCGGGTACAAAAAATTACCGCCGAACATATGGTGCACTCTAAAACCACAAGCCCGCATGTTCTTCAGTCCATGGAGATTGATTTTTCTGCAGTCGATAGGCATCGCTTGTCGTCTAAGGATCAGTGGAAAAAGGATCAAGGGACATCACTGACCTATTTACCCTATATTGCTAAAGCGGTGACCATTGCTCTAGATGCCTACCCAAGACTTAACGCAACCATTGCAGACTATCCGCAAAATCCTAGCCTTAGTATCAATGGAGAAATTAATTTATCGATCGCCGTAGCCGTTGAAGGCAATGAGCTTGTGGTCCCAGTCATCCACAATGCCAATCAATTGTCTGTCTCAGAATTGGCTCTTAAGATTAAGGAGCTCTCTGAGCGAGCAAGAACAAAGCGCCTGACGCCTGATCTTATGCAGGGGGGTACTTACACCCTATCAAACAACGGATCTTTTGGTACACTTTTTACGGCTCCTATCATTAATCAACCGCAGGTTGCTATCTTATCGATTGATAGAATTAAAAAACAGGCGACTGTCATCGAGAATGAGGCAGGCGATAGTCTTGCGATTAGGCCGATGGGCATTCTTTCCCAGTCGTTTGATCATCGAGCCATCGATGGTGCTTATTCGGGTGGATTTCTTTTAAAACTTAAGTCAGTATTAGAAGATAGCAACTGGCAAGATATTTTCTAGGAGGCACTTTGCGTTCAATTGTATTTTTATTGTTCTTTCTTCCTCTTTATTTATTCGCGGACACCATAGCCATTGTCGGTACCGGTCGAGTGGCAAGTGCCTTAGGTCCTGGCTTTGCTTCGCAGGGACATCAAATCATCTACGCTTCGAGAAATCCGGACGAGGATCATAGCGCACTTTTAGGCCAGACGCATGCAAGTGCCTATGTGGCAGATTATCAGTCTGCAGTGGCAGAGGCAGATATTGTTGTCATCACTGTCCCTGGTCCTGCGACCGAAAGCGTGATGTTGGCGCTTGGTGATTTGTCAGGAAAGATTATTATCGACCCAACGAACCGCGTGACTGACGGTGCCGATGGCTTTAGAGAACATGACATAGAGGGCTCTAATGCAGAACTTATTCAATCACTAGCGCCAGGCGCCCATGTGGTGAAAGCATTCAACACGCTTAATTACATGACCATGATCGATCCAGCATCCTCCGGCGGCCCTGTAACCATTCCAATCGCGGGAGATAATGCCGAAGCTAAAGCAAAGGTCTCAGAGCTGATTGAGGGTATGAATCTAGAGGTCATCGATATTGGCCCACTCCGATATTCGCATGTTCTTGAAGAGATGTTAGTGATTTGGGTTAATGCAAGAGCGCTGGGCAATCCTTTTAATTATTACCTAAGACCTCAGCCAGCTAACTAATCTCCCTTTACCTTGACGATGACTCTTCCCGCTCCTTTGGTGGGGTAGGACTCCTTAATAAATTCAGGAAGCTCAGATAATGTTATCTCTTGACTGAGAATGGTATCTAGGGAAGATCGGTCAATGAGATCGGCCAGTTGATGCCAAAGTTTATCTCTTAGTTTCTGCGGGATGTTGAGTTGCAGTCCCTGCAGATTGATCCCACGTAAAATAAACGGATAGACGGTCGCATCAAACTTAGCGTTACTTGCCAAACCGATACTTATAACCTTGCCCCAAGCTGCGGTGACCGATAGCATCCACTTTAAAACTTCACCCCCTAAATTATCAATGCAACCGGAGTAGGCTTCCTTATTAAGGGGATTGGATACGTCTAAACTTTCTATCTCGATTATATTTCTAAATAGCTTATCGGGGAGTTGGCTTAAGCGCGAGCCATTTCTAACCAATGCATCGACGACATAACCCTTGGTCTTAAGAATGATTGAGGCAATCATTCCCACACCACCTGTGACACCTGAGACAGCGATTACTTTCTCTTGCCCATCTGACTGCAGGCTTGGGCTCTCGAGCATGTGCACAGCAAGCATGGCTGTAAAACCTGCCGTTCCAATGATCATCGCTTCTCTTGATGAAAATTTATCAGGAAGCAAAGTTAAATGTGCAGCATCCTCCCAAACATACTCAGAGTAGCCACCATCAAATTTTTCAGAGAGGTCATGGCCCATGCCAATCACCCTATCACCGGTCTTGAAATCAGGACTCTCTGATTGAATGACCTCACCACAAAAATCAATACCTCCAATCAGGGTGTCTTTCCTTAGGATTGGTGCTTGATGGGTAAGCGCTAAATAATCTTTAAAATTGATACTGCTGTAATGGACCTTAATAAGCACCTCTCTCTTTTTAAGTGCGTCTAGGTTTATCTCGACCAGTCTTGGTGTCGTGCTATCACCTTTAATGATCTGAACCGCCTTAAAATCTAATTCCATGTTTGTGCTTTAATAATACAATTATGAGTTTATTATAGAGTCTCACATCACCGATACATGAAATAAATTAAGATGCACATCCCTGGACAAATTCAAATTGATCTCAATCAGCTCGAGAGAAACTTTAAAATCATCCAAAAGACTGTCGGTAAATCAGAGGTCGCAGCGGTGGTTAAAGCTGATGCATATGGCCTTGGTATGAGTCGGGTAGCCAGGAAGCTTAAAAAAATTGGTTGCCAACATTTCTTTGTTGCGAGCTTAGATGAGGGGAGAGGGCTGAGGGAGACATTAGGCAGTAAGGCAAGTATTTATGTGCTTGCAGGTCTCGGTAAAGGTGAAAACAGATACTATCTCAACTATAAATTAACTCCCGTGCTCAATTCGCTTGAGCAATTAGAATTATTGAAGAATTTGTTAAGATCAGACCCAAAGAAAGGATTTGCCATAAACATTGATACCGGCATGAATCGATTAGGGCTCACGAACGATGACTTTGTCCTTGCTATATCAGAACTGGAGATCATGGCCCAGAATGCTGAGTTGGTGATGACTCACCTTGTCGAGTCGGATAAGCCCAACTCTAAAAAAAACGCATCACAACTAAAAAAATTTAATGAGCTTGCTAAGTTCTTGCCTCATGCAAAAAAATCAATTGCCAATTCAGGCGGGATCGCGTTGGGTAAGCATTTTCATCTAGATCTTGTGAGGCCCGGGATATCGCTCTATTGTGCCAAGACGCTATCGAATAGATATGTCACATCAAATTCTTTTAAGATTACGACTCCCATTATTCAGATAAGAGATATCAAATCCAATGAGACGATTGGTTATGATTCAACCTATAAGGTAACCAAGGGCGATCGGGTTGCAATTATTCCTTGTGGTTACGCAGATGGCCTGCATAGAAGTTTAAGCTCCAAGGGATCGCTCTTTATTGACGAGCATGAGGTGCCTATCATTGGTCGCGTCTCTATGGACCTTGCAGCCTTAGACATATCTCATATTGCTCATGAGCATATAAATATTGGAGATGAGGTTATAATCTCAGACGAGCTTCGCTCAATTGAGAGACTTGCAAAAAAAGCAGAAACAATTAGCTATGAACTCATGACTCAGTTGGGTAACCGTTGGAGGAAAATTTATAAGAATTAACCATGGACTACGAAAAGAAAAATCATTACAACAAAGAAGAAATATTACTCGCCGGCGAGGAGGCATTTTTTGGGGTGGGAAATGCAAAATTGCCTACACCGAATATGCTCATGTTTGATGAGATTACTCAGATAAATGACGATCAAGGTAAATTTGGTAAGGGGTACATTGAGGCAGAACTCAATATAGACCCGTCCTTATGGTTTTTTGATTGTCACTTCAGGGGGGATCCTGTCATGCCAGGGTGTCTGGGGCTCGATGCCATGTGGCAGTTGGTAGGTTTCTTTCTTTCCTGGAATGGTGGCATTGGCAGAGGCAGGGCACTGGGCGTGAGCGAGGTGAAGTTTCAAGGTCAAGTGCTGCCAAGCTCAAAACAGGTCATCTATAAAATTGATATGCGAAGAGTCATTAACCGAGATCTTATTATGGGCTTGGGTGATGGTGAAATGCTTGTCGACGGCCGATCTATATACAGCGCTAAAAATTTAAGGGTAGGACTCTTTACCTCCACCGAAGGGTTTTAATGAAAGAGCCCACAGATGACATGCTTCAAAAAGAGCTTGATTCTCCAAGCTATGAGAAATCTTTTTTTGATGATGCATTTATGTCTCGGGAGGAGCTCAGAGGAGTCCGCCTTCAACTAGAACTGCTCAAGCCCGAGCATATTCTATCCGATTTCAATATTAAAAATACCATTGCGATTTTTGGAAGTGCGAGAACAAAAAGGGGTGATGGCAGTAACCATTATGAGGAGTGCTATGAACTTGCAAGGGCACTATGCAGTCACCCAAAAATTATAGAAAATCATGTACACCTTGTTACCGGAGGGGGGCCAGGCATCATGGAGGCAGCCAACCGAGGCGCCTATGACGCGGGAGCTAAATCGATCGGGTTAAATATTGAGCTTCCTTTTGAGCAAAAACCCAACCCTTTTATTACACCGGAACTTTGTTTTAATTTTCATTATTTTGCGATGCGAAAGATGCACTTTCTATTACGCTGTAAGGGGATTGTCGTCTTTCCAGGTGGCTTTGGAACCCTCGATGAGCTTTTTGAGACACTGACTCTTATTCAAACCAAAAAAATTAAACCGATCCCGATTATTCTTTTCGATAAAGATTATTGGACAGGCCTGATCAATTTTGAACTATTGGTGACTCAGGGTATGATCAGCGAGGATGATCTCAAGCTGATGAGCTTTGCCAATAATATCCATCATGCATGTGAGACAATATCGAATAGTTTATAAAACTGCCCCGGTAGCTCAGGGGATAGAGCGATCGCCTCCTAAGCGATAGGTCGCATGTTCGAATCATGCTCGGGGCACCAACAAAATGATCAAACTTCTTTATATCAATCCAGAGCCCGATCGTTCTGAGAGGGCAATTCTTAGAGGACTAAAGAGCCGTGGCGTCTCGGTCAGGGCGATCATGGGCACCCCTACACTGAATGCTTTTAGCGATGAACTCAAAGATCTCGATATCGTCGAGCATAATTTCAAAGGTAAGATATCGCGATTCTCGATTAAATTAATTAAGTCTCAAATAAACGAATTCCAGCCTAACATCATTTATTTTTTAACCAACCAAGCCATCACCAATGGTCTGATTGCTGCTAGAGGAAGTAACGCTAAACTGATTGCCTACAGGGGCATTGGCGCAAATTTTGGTGTCTTTAATCCCATTGCATGGATGCGATATCTAAACCCAAGAATCGATCGCATCGTTTGTGTCAGCGAGTCCATACGAACCTCGCTAGCAAGTATTAATAAATTTGGATTGGGCCTAAAGCCTGAAAAGTTGATTACGATTTATAAGGGTCATGATCTGTCTTGGTATGAAGGGGTTAAGCCCAAGGAGGGGCATCCATTATCGAAGGATAAGGTTAGGTTTATATGCGCAGCTAATTGGAGGCCGAGGAAGGGGCTCGATGTCCTATTTGAGGCCATCCAATTGCTCCCCGAAGCACTACCAATTGAGTTTATTATTGTTGGTAGCGGCACTGATCAGAAGACTTTTAAGTCTATGGCACAGAGTACATCCTATGAAGCCTCAATCCATTTTATTGGATTCAGTCGTGAAGTCCTTGCATGGATGGCTGCCTCAGATGTATCGATACTGCCTTCTATCAAAAGAGAGGGTCTGCCGAGGTCCGTGATCGAGAGTATGGCCATGGGAAAACCACAGATCGTTACCAATGTTGGCGGATCGCCAGAGCTGGTTCGACACTTGAAAGAGGGTATGGTGATCCCGCCCAGTGACCCCAGTGCACTGGCTGAAGCGATCATGAGCATGGCGCATAAGCACCAAGAGCGATCTGAAATGGGCAATTCGGCCAGACAACGTATTAGGGATAGCTTTCACATCCAAAAAACCATTGATGAGATTTATAACCTTTACATTTCAGTATTAAAGAATCAAAATAAATTATCAAAATAATAACTCTAAGAATTAGGGGACTTTCGTATGTTATTAAGAGTGAATGGACAAGAGGTAGACGTTGATGTCGAGGCATCTACACCGCTCCTTGATGTCTTAAGAAATGATTTAGGTTTCAATGGGCCACGCTTTGGTTGTGGATTGGGCCAATGTGGATCTTGTACGGTTTTACTTAATGGAACTCCGATCAGGTCATGTGTGACTCCAGCATCAGCAGCGACAGGTGAAGTAACAACGCTTGAGGGACTGGGTACACCAGAGAATCCTCACCCTGTCCAACAAGCTTTTATTGAAGAGCAAGCCGCACAATGTGGCTACTGTGCAAACGGCATGATCATGAGCGCAGCAGCACTGCTCGAGCGGAACGCAAGCCCAAGTGACACAGAGATCAGACAAGCACTCGACGCTTATCTTTGTCGATGTGGTACGCATACAAGGATCATAAATGCTGTGAAGAGAGCTGCGGCGAGGACATCATGATGGAACAGTTCAGTATCAATCGCAGAGAATTTATTCAAGGAACTGGTGCGCTTTTGGTTTGCGCATCAACAGCCCAATCACAATCAAATAATTTACCTGGCACGCTAAATAGGAATAATAACCTTGACACTTGGATCAGGGTCAATCGAAACGGAACGATTGAAATTTCCCCAGGTAAGGTGGAACTTGGCCAAGGGATCGTGACCGCGCTAGCACAAGTTGCTGCCGATGAGCTCAAAGTAGACATTGAAAGGATACATATGATTCCAGTGGATACCGATCGATCACCGGACGAAGGGCGCACCGTGGGTAGTAACTCCATGATTCAAAGCGGAAACGCTTTAAGGGTTGCTGCTGCGCATGCTCGACAAATACTGATAGAGAATGCTTCTGCCAGAATGAATACGGTAATCGGACAGCTTGCTATAAATGATGGCGTAGTCAGTGACCGAAGAAGTGGACGTATGATCTCTTATTGGGAGCTGTTATCCGATGGAAGGTTTAATGCTCAGGCCGATGGTGAGGCGCAGCTCCTTGATAGTTCTGAGTATCGGTATGCCGGTGTCAGCGTTCAAAGATTTGATATTCCCGGTAAGGTGTTTGGTGGCCAAAGCTACGTCCAAGATATTCGTTTACCTGGGATGCTTCATGCAAGAATCGTCCGAGGCCCAAGAAGATTTGGCACTTTAGGGGATGTCGATACGAGCGCAGTGATGAGCAGACCCGGTGTCGTCAATGTTATTCGTGACGGTAACTTTTTAGCTGTTGTCGCAGAGAAAGAGCACCAAGCCAGAGAGGCCGCAGAGCAACTCAGAGCAGCTGCAAGTTGGTCCTATCAGGAATCGGTTCATGGCTCGGCCAGTAACCCGCATCTACTGAGGGAGCTGGAAACGACACTCGATCAAGTTAGCTTGTCCAACCCTGATGGCAGTGAGACCGTGCGAGAGTACCAAGCGGAATTCTCAAAGCCATTCTTGTCCCATGGATCACTTGGCCCTTCTTGCGCTGTTGCGCAATATGAAGACGGCCGTGTTACTGTTTGGAATCACTCCCAGGGACAGCATCAGCTTAAGGGTGCGATCGCTGACGTACTAGGTATTGGCGAGGAAAATGTTAGGCTCATTTTCGCAGAAAATGCAGGCTGCTACGGTCATAATGGGGCTGATGATGCGGGCTGCGATGCGGCGTTAATTGCCTATCATATGCCCGGCGCACCCATAAGATTACTATGGAGCCGATCCGATGAGTTTCTGCATGAGCCCTATGGATCGGGCATGAGCCACTCCATTAGTGTGGGCGTTAATGCAGACAACAGAATTAATAGGTGGCATTGCGATCTCTGGAGCTGCTCTTATTCAACCAGACCTTCCGGGGGCGATACTGCAGGAGGTTTACATGCTGCGCAAGAAAAATCAAACCCACTACCATTTCCTGAGGCCAGAGACGGAAGGCAGCCCAACGGGAGCGCCGATAGGAATGCTGTGCCTCTATACACAATCCCGAATCAGGATATTAAAGAGCATCTGGTCATGTTCCCACCTCTGCGAAATTCAGCGTTAAGAGGCTTAGGTGCATTTGGTAATGTGTTTGTCATTGAATCGATGATGGATATTGTTGCTCATGATCTTGGCGAGGACCCAGTCGACTTTAGAATAAGACACCTTGATGATTACCGTGCGCGCGATGTGCTCATCAGGGCCAGAGAGTTAGCCGATGCTGCAAGCCCAATAGATGTCCCAGCCAATATGAGATTGGGTCGAGGGTCGGCCTTTGCACAATATAAAAATTCCAACACCTATGTTGCAGTTATCCTTGATGTTTTGGTCAACATCAATAACGGTCAGGTGAGAGTGGTGAGGGCTTTCTCATCGGCAGATGCGGGAGAGATTATCAACCCTGACGGCGTGAGCAATCAGATTGAGGGTGGAATCGTTCAGGCAACCAGCTGGACTCTCAAAGAGCGTGTGCTAGCGTCTGCTAACGGCTCGCAGTCACGAGATTGGTCTTCCTATCCGATCTTAACTTTCTCTGAGGTGCCTGAGATTGAGGTGAGCTTGATCAACCGGCCTAATGAGAGATTTTTAGGTGCGGGCGAAGGAACACAGGGTCCTACAGGTGGCGCTATAGCGAATGCCATTTATGATGCAGTCGGCGTAAGGTTATATGACTTACCCTTGACGCCTGATAAGGTGCTTGCAGGCATAAATTCATAGTTCTTTTTTGAACTTGATATAATTACCCATTATTAACCATAAAGGGTGATAGATGGCAGGTCATAGTAAATGGGCAAATATACGTTTTAGGAAGGGTGCCCAAGATGCCAAACGTGCAAAATTATTTACTAAGTTAATCAGAGAAATCACTGTATCAGCGAGAGTGAGCGATGACCTTGATTCAAATCCAAGATTGCGTGCTGCTGTCGCCAAAGCTAAATCTAATAGCATGCCAAAGGACAGCATTGAACGAGCCATCAAAAAAGGCTCGGGGGCTGACGGTGGCGATGACTACACCAATATTCGATACGAGGGATACGGTCCAGAAGGGGTTGCTATTCTCGTAGACTGTTTAACCGATAATAAGAATAGAACTGTTGCCGAGGTGAGACATGCATTTACAAAGTTTAATGGCAACCTTGGCGCCGATGGTTGTGTCTCCTATCTATTCAAACAAGTAGGCATCTTTTCTTTTGATGCAACAGACGATGAGGAGCAAATATTAGAGTTATGCATAGAGCATGGCGCCAGTGATATTGAGAATCATGATGACGGGGCTTTTGATGTAATCTGTGAGCCCTCATCCTTTGGCGAGATAGCTGCAAAAATTGATGAGATGGGTTTTAAGCCTACAAATTCAGAGGTGCTCATGCGACCTGATAATACGATAACCCTCGATGAATCATCCTCTGAGACCATGCTTAAACTCTTTGATTTTCTCGAGGATTTGGATGATGTCCAGAACGTCTTTTCCAATGCAGATATTCCTGATGAATTTATTAATTAACGACCGATGTCAAACACGTATCGTATTCTAGGCATTGATCCGGGCTCAAGGCTAACCGGTTACGGTGTGATAGAGGTTGAGGCAAACAAATATCGATATGTCGATAGCGGAAAAATAAATCTTTCAGGTGAAATTCATGATCGATTGCGTGAAATATTTTTTCAGGTTGGAAAACTCATTGAGTTGCACCAACCGAATGCAATAGGTATAGAGAAAGTCTTTATTGATAAGAATGTGGATAGCGCGATGAAGCTTGGGCAAGCACGATCAGCCGCCATATGCGCCAGTTTTAATTTTAATATACCTATTTATGAATACAGCCCAAGAGAGATTAAGAAAGGAGTTGCCGGTCATGGTAACGCAGATAAGCAACAGATACAGAAAATGGTATCGATCATACTTTCAACAACTAAAAAAATGAATAGCGATGAGTCAGATGCATTAGCGATTGCAATATGTCATGCTAACCATTCAGGAAACATAATGCACCTAAGATGATCGGATCGATTAAAGGCAAGTTGACGAGTAAAGGGCCTAACCAAGTATTAATTGAGGTTCATGGACTTGGCTATGAAGTCGATATTCCAACCTCCACGTTTTATGATCTGCCTGATCTCGGCGATGAGGTATTCCTGCTCACTCATCTGCAAGTTCGTGAGGATGCCCATATACTCTATGGTTTTATGAGAGAGCAAGAAAGGTCACTGTTTCGGCTTCTAATTAAGGTGAGTGGTATCGGCGCCAGAACAGCGCTCGGGGTACTCTCTGGTATTAGCGTTGAACAATTTGAGGCATGCGTACAGACTAAAGACCACCTCACGCTCACCAAGTTGCCTGGTGTTGGAAAGAAAACTGCCGAAAGACTTGTGATCGAGCTTAAAGATAAAATCGGTGGCGACCGTATCAATCTAACGAGCAGTGATCATGGCTTTAAAGATTCAAAAAATGAGGCCTTTAATGCGCTCTTGGTCTTGGGTTACAAGTCGCATGAGGCGAAGAAGGCACTCGAGACAGTGGATTCTTCCATCGAAACGGTTGAAGAAATTTTGAAAGTCGCATTAAAATCACTACATAGCAAATAGTATGAGCTCAGAAAACATAACCTCGGCACAGCATCTTAACTCGGAAGAGTCTTATGACAGGGCGATCAGGCCAAAGAGTCTTGAGGAGTATGTCGGCCAGGATGATGTCAAGAAGCAGATGAATGTATTTATCGCTGCCGCTAAGAAAAGATCCGAGCCATTGGACCATTGTCTTATTTTTGGACCGCCTGGCCTTGGCAAAACAACCCTAGCCAACATTATAGCCAACGAGATGGGTGTCAGTATCAGACAGACTTCTGGACCGGTGATTGAGAAACCAGGAGACCTCGCAGCTATCCTGACCAATCTTGAGGAAAATGATGTCCTTTTCATTGACGAGATCCATCGATTGAATCCCTCGATCGAGGAGATCCTTTACCCGGCTATGGAGGACTTTAATCTAGATATTATTATTGGTGAGGGTCCTGGAGCACGATCCATTAAATTAGACTTACAGCCCTTCACATTGGTTGGTGCGACCACCAGGGCCGGTCTTTTAACCTCGCCACTGCGAGATCGTTTTGGGATCGTCCAAAGACTGGAGTTTTATAATCACGAGGACTTGGCTAGCATTGTGACCCGAAGTGCGAACATATTAAATCTTAACATTGATCATGCAGGATCCCTTGAGATTGCAAATCGATCGAGAGGCACCCCCAGAATCGCTAACCGATTGCTGAGACGGGTTCGGGATTACGCTGAGGTCGAGGCTGATGGATCGATTAATCAGTCCATCGCATCAAATGCGATGGACCTCTTAAATGTTGATACTAAGGGCTTTGATCAAATCGATAGGAAATTTTTATTAGCCATAATTGAAAAGTTTGATGGGGGTCCTGTCGGTATTGATAATATCGCATCTTCATTGGGTGAGGAGAGAGATACACTAGAAGACGTGATCGAGCCTTATTTAATCCAAGAGGGATTCTTGCAGAGAACCCAGCGAGGGAGAATTGCAACGTCACGTGCCTATGAGCATCTAGGAATCATTCCATCTAAAAAGCATTCTGATCTATTTGAAAATTAAACGTGTCCGCTTTATTTCAATGTAAAGTTTACCTAGATGATACAGACGCGCAGGGTGTGGTTTACAATGCAAACTACCTCATTTGGCTCGAGCGTGCCAGGAGTGAATGGTTGGAACAAAAAGGACTGAGCCACTTAAAACTTAGAGAGGACTTTAATTGCGCACTGGTGCTGTATGAAACAAAAATAAATTTTAGAAAGTCTGCAATGCTTGGTGATGAGTTGATTGTGCATACTGAGCTTAAAGAGCATAATTTTTTAAAATTTAACTTTTACCAGAAAATAATAAATAAGAATGCTGAAACGATTTTATGCGAGGCAACATCTTGTGTGGTTGCGATCGATCAAGAAAAACATAAACCTAAAAAAATAGAAATTAATTTATAATTCAACTATGGAAATACAACTATCAATCATCCAATTAATTTTAGAGGCCAGCCTGATTGTCAAGCTGGTGATGATTTTGCTATTAGCAACTTCGATTGCTTCTTGGGTAGTAATTTTTGAGAAGCAGCGAAGCGTTAAAGAGGCAACCAAAGAATATGAGGAGTTGGAGGATTTATTTTGGTCGGGCAAGGAGCTTGATGAGGTGGGCAGAATACTCACTAAAAGTTTTGATACCTCTAGAGGCCCTATTACGGTCTTTCTGGCGGGTCTTAAAGAGTTTAGAAGATCGCAACAAAGGACATCAAATCTCTCCTTGACCCCAGCAGAGCTTGCTAGCCGATCGATGCGCATTGCGCAGGTGAGAGAAATTGATCGACTAGAGAGAAATCTTGCTTTTCTAGCAACCACAGGATCTACAAGCCCCTACGTAGGTTTATTTGGAACGGTTTGGGGCATTATGAATTCATTTTTATCACTGGGTTCAATTCAGACCGCAACGCTCGCTCTGGTTGCACCAGGCATTGCCGAGGCATTGGTAGCGACTGCGATGGGACTGTTTGCAGCGATACCGGCGGTGATTGCATTTAATAGGTACTCCGATCAAATCAACCGACTTGAGATTTCGCTTGATACCTTTATAGAGGAATTTTCAGGGATACTTGCAAGACAACAAGATGACTAAGCGGGGCAAAGGGAGATCATTGATGGGGGAGATGAATGTGGTCCCTTACATTGATGTGATGCTGGTTTTACTTATCATTTTCATGATTACTGCCCCCATGCTGACGCAGGGGATTGATGTCGATCTCCCAAATGTGAATTCCTCAAACCTGGATCCTAACCTCTTGGCAGAAAATGAACCCTTCATTCTAAGTATTGATGCTGCTGGTAATTTTTATCTCAATACCGGAGCTAACCCAGAGTCCCCTGTCGATAACCAGTCTATCCTGCGTCAAACTCAAATTATTGTTACCAATAATCCAAACTCACCCATCCTTGTCAAGGCCGATGAAAGCGTGCCATACGGCAGGGTGGTCGAGGGGATGTCGCTCCTCCAGCAAGGGGGCGCAGAGCGAATTGGTTTTCTCACCGACCCCCCTGAGATGATTAATTGATGTCAGTTACTCGTATCAAGTCTCTTACTTACGCCGTCTTAATTCATGTTTTTTCTTTGCTGGTCGTCACCTTGACCTTTAATGTTTCCAGTTCCGAGACGCCCTTTCTTTTTGATCCTGAGGAGGAAATTATCCAGGGGCTATTAATTAATGAAGCTGACTTGAATGCTGAGCGCGAGAGAATTGCCTATGAAAGAGAGCAGGTAAGACTTGAGCAAGAACGCATTGAGGCTGAGAGGATTGCGACCGAACGACGCCTTGAGGCTGAGCGAATCGCAGAGCAACAGAGGATCGAATCAGAAAGACTGGCTGAGATCGAAAGACAAGAGCGCATACAAAGAGAGACGATCGAGCGTGCACAGCTACAAGAGCGCCAACAACGAGAAGCCGATGCGAGACAGCGTGCGGCAGAAGCTGAGCGCATAAGACTGGCAGAGGAGGCGCGTGCGAGAGCTGCCGAGGAAGAGCGCATTCGTCAAGCCGAACAGGCAAGACAGGAAGCAGAGGCAAGAGCCTTGGCGCAAAGAGAGTCCCTCGAGAACCAAAGAAGGCTTAGTCAAATTGAACAGGAAAAAGCCTACTGGGTCAGATTGATACAAGCACGAATCGAACAGGCATGGGTGGCGCCTGGAAATACCTCAAACGTACGTTGCCGACTTCTGGTCACACAGATACCCAGCGGTGATGTGGTTGATGTAAGGATGATCGAGTGCAATGGTAATGAAACCCTCTTGAGATCTGTCGAATCAGCAGTCTATAGGGCCTCACCATTACCGCAACCCAGGATACCTGGAGTCTTTGAGAGACTCCTTGAGCTTGACTTTATTATTGAGAATTAAAACTGATGATAAGACGTATATTTTTTCTTTTTTTTATCTTTACGGCTCTGGCCCAAGCGCAGTTACGCATTGAAATTAGACAGGGGATCGAGTCGCCCTTACGCATCGCAATCCCAGGATTTGCAGGAGAACCGCAATTATCTTTATTGCTCGACGAGATCATTGAGGCAGATCTTGCCAACAGCGGACGTTTTTACGCCATGGCTGATAATGAGCTGCTGAGCTTTCCTACCCAACCCGAGCAGGTCAATATTAATGACTGGAGGATCACGGATACCGACTACTTATTGGTCGGGCAGTTGGATTCAGATAGCTTTGAGAACCTTAGAATTTCTTTTCAGCTCTTTGATATCATACGTGGCGAGCAGGTGCTCGGATTTAGATTGTCGAGCACTGTTAACAATCTACGCAACAGCGCTCATAGGATTGCCGATATCATCTTCCAGGAGCTCCTTGGTATCGAGGGTATCTTCTCAACCCAGATAGCCTACGTCAGTGAGAGCACCCGCAATGATCAGGCATTTTTTCAGATCGTGATTGCAGATATTGATGGCACCAACCCCTTTGTCGTGATTGAATCAAGTGAGCCCCTCATGTCACCCGCCTGGTCCCCGGACAGCCGTAAAATTGCCTACGTCTCTTTTGAAAATGAACGCTCAGAGATTTATGTTCAGGACCTAGCCACTGGATTTAGAGATCGGGTCTCCTTTAGGCAGGGCATTAATGGCGCTCCATCGTTTTCACCTGATGGCACGCAGCTGGCTCTAACCCTCTCTGGAGTTGATGGGAACCTAGACATTTATATCCTTGAATTAGATACACAAAGACTGACAAGGCTGACTGAAAACTATTCCATTGATACTGAACCCACATGGTCCCCGGATGGAGATTACATTTACTTTACCTCTGACCGAGTCGGTAACCCACAAATATACAGAGTCGAAGCGAGACCCAGAGGTCAGATCGAGCGCATTACTTTTGAGGGAAATTACAATGCCAGACCCAGAGTATCACCTGACGGTGAGTCTATTATCGTGGTACATCAGTTCAATGGCGATTACAGGATCGCATTGGTTGATCTTGAGACAAGAATTACGCAAGTCCTTTCAGAGGGTCAGCTCGATGAGTCGCCCAGCTTTGCACCCAACGGTGATGTTGTGATGTATGCAACACGAGAACAGGGAAGGGGCGTACTGTCCTCCGTGACCTCCGATGGAAGGATTCATCAGAGGATTGCATCGATTGGTGAGGACGTAAGAGAACCTGCATGGTCACCTTATGCTTTACGATAATTTATGATAAATTAGTGCTTTAATTTTTATTATGAGGGTTCAATGATTAACTTTAAAAGATTTATCTTGCTTGCATCAGTATTTGCATTATTTGCATGTTCTAATGTAGAGGAGACGGTTGAGATTCCAAATGCGGATACTTCCATGGATGGTGCCGATGATAACGTCTCGACTCAGGGCATGGGCGAGAGAGTTCCAGTGACAATTACCACTGGGGGTCGCTTAGTTTTAGATGGAACAGACCAAGAGGGATCTGCGCTTTCACAACAAACCATATATTTTGACTTTGACTCTGCAGAAATCAGAGCAGACTTCGCCGAGGCACTCCAGGCACACGGTGCTTATTTAGTAGATAACCCAGGTGCGCGAGTAAGACTGGAAGGTCATGCTGATGAGCGGGGTACCAGAGAATACAATATCGGACTTGGAGAAGAGCGTGCGCAAGCAGTGAGACAATACCTCATGCTGCAAGGCGCATCTTCGATTCAAATTGCAACCATAAGCTTTGGTGAAGAGAGACCAGTTAATTCTGCAAGTAACGAGATGGCTTACAGACAGAATAGGAGAGTTGAACTCGTATACACACGCGCTAACTAAGCGTGAAAAAAGTTTTTGCGTTACTAGCTGTTTTGCTAGCGGGTTGTGCGACTGGGCCCTCATCCCTAACACCACAACCCGAGCCGCAATCTTTACAGCTTGCTGATATTGAGGCAAGGCTGATCCGACTAGAGCGTATACTGAGCAATGACAGTCTCATCCAGCTCACGAATCAAATCAATCAATTACAACAAGAGATACAATCACTAAGAGGAGAGGTAGAGACACAGCAGTTTCAATTGAGCGGCGGTGCAGACAGGCAAAGACAGCTTTACATGGACCTAGACGCTAGGTTGCAAGAACTTGAGCAATTTAGAAGAGAGGCTGAGATCCAAGCTCCGGTTGTCGCAATCACACCAAGCACCATACCCATGAATGAAGCGCCAAATGTGGCGCCTGCATCGATCCCCTCGGATCAAGAGTCCTATAACCAGGCATATGCCTTATTGCAGTCAGGGTCGTATGCTCAGGCTGCGAGTAGCTTTGCGCTCTTTCTTGTTGATTATCCTAACTCTGAATTATCAGATAATGCACAGTACTGGTTGGCTGAAACTTATTATGCGAGAAGGCAGTACGAGGATGCGCTGGCAAATTTTGAGGTCATGTTGAATGATTTTCCTGGCTCCTTAAAGACGCCCGATGCCCTATTAAAGATTGGCTTCAGTCATCATGG
>JAYPDM010000017.1:9475-27136 GCA_038125265.1 Gammaproteobacteria bacterium | reverse complement strand
GTACTTTCTTGGTAGATCAAATAGGTATAGGTGCAGGATATAGGATCAAATAACTGTCTTAGTTTCATTGATTAAAATCTAATGTTATAACTTACCTTTACTGTATAGGAGCCAGTCTCTAGAGCAAAGCTATTATTGTCCTCCTCATCAAACAAGGTATTGTTTATGACAAAGAATAACTCTCTTCCGGCCTCAGGAATCCAATGAAAAATACTGTTGATGCCTATCTTATTGGAACCGTTATCCCATTGGGCTAGTGTCACCCAGGACAATTGGTTTGAAAAAACTAACTCGGACCTTAAGGATAATAGCTCCTTAGTAAAGGAACCTTGGGGAAGGCTGACATCATTAATTGAGAACCCGGTATTTAGCAATAAGTGAGAATTAGGCCTCCATGTAATGGCCGGAGTAATGGTAGTTTTTGTACCCTCATAGAAATCACCATTCGAATAGGTCAATGTTCCATAAATTTTTCTATGCGCACCCGTGGCGAGTTCAATTTGAGTATCAGCGTATTTGTAGAGGCCTGAAGGAATGGTGACTCCTTCGCTTACGGTAAAGTCGCGATTTAAGCCCTCGGTATTTAATATATATGAAAAGCGTAGATAGTCACCGCCATGATCTTGCAGATCAAAGACCCTCCAATTAATCACCTCGGATTGAATGCTCCCATCGGAGATTCGATCTGATCGAGTCATTGCTAATCTTGTGGCCATATGACGTAAGAAAAAATCTCTGGGTCTGTGATAATAAGTCACAGCCGCATTAACCCAGTCCACTCCCTTTTTGTTCACAAAGCCCATCGCAGGATTAAAGTCCTCTTCAATGTGTCGAGTGGTCAAGAAATATCCAAGTCCATTCAAACTGTTTTGTCTAATTCCAAAACCATATGCCTTCGACCGATCGCTTAATCCTGTGGTATTGGTTTCTTGATACCAAATCTCAGATTCAAGTAGTTTTCTGCTCGGCAATCTAGAGTTTTGATAGCGGAAATCAAAACCAAACAGCTCATTATCATTGTTTGAAGTAGGATCACCGCTGGTCATAATGAAACCAATGTCTGACTCCTCTAGGACATCCATGGAGACTCGAGCAACCATCAGGTTGGTAGGGTCTAGGGTTTCGGTTTCACCTTGCTGTACGGCAAGAAGGCCAATCGAAAAAGGCCCTGATCGTCCACTGATCTTAGTTCCACCCTCTAATTTTATGGCTTGTCCGTTACTATCAAGTCCGACTCGCCTAGAAAAAAATGGCCTACCATTATTAGATGCTGCGGATGTACCAAGACCCACTCTACCAAACTCAAAAAGGTCTGAGTCCTGGAGGAAAAAATCCCTTTTTTCAGGGAAGAATAAATTAAACCTAGTCAGGTTTACTTGTCTGGCATCGGCCTCTGTAGAAGAGAAATCTGTGTTGACGGTTAATACACCGGTAAGTTCTGGAGTAATTTTATAAAAGGCATCAAACGTAGGCTCAAATATGGAATCAGTTGACTCATCAGGAAATTCGTTTTGCACCTCGGTCAAACTAAATCCGGGAACTATATCAAGTCCAAATCCTTGCTGAATATTTTCAATACCAACGACCTCACCGCTCGCAGAGGGAGTGTAAAGTCGATTCTCTGTAACCCAGCCATTAGTCTCTCTCTTTCTACCGATCCTTCTTACAAAATTGATACCCCAAGTATCTGAATTAGAATTAAACGATAGACTGCTGAATGGAATTTCCATTTCAACATACCATCCCGTTGCATCTATCTGAGTTGCTGTTCTCCAGACTGCTGTCCACTCATAGTTAAAGGTTCTACCAGAATATAATGCCTCGGACCTTACTGCGTTGGGATTGACTTCAAATAGGTAGCCACTTCTGCCGTCATTAAAAGGACTGAGTACGATTGAAAAGTAGTCATCGTATTGGGCACGCTCTCCCTGTCTCAATACTTGCGCGATAATTCCACTTGGATCTGAGTCTTTTAAGTGCGCTGCTAAGTAGATGGCATTTTCAGTATATAAGATTTTTACCTCTGTAGACTCCGTCGCAGGATCATACTCTTGGGGAAAGATTTGATGCAAGTCGGTAATGCTTACTGCTTCTAACCAAATCGAATCGGTAATATCCCCATCGATGACTGGGGATTGTTCAACTCTGATTATAGAGGTTGACTTGAAGGTGCCATCGTATTCTTGGGACAACAAAGGGGCACAAATAAAACTAAGTAAAAGAAGAAATTTTTTCATAGGCCCCAAGAAAATTTTTAAGACTTTAACACATAATTTATGGAACTAAAATATCCCATAGTTCACTTGCTTCTCTTAAAATTAATGCTTGATCTTGTGCAAGCAAATACCTCTGCTCAATTTGATTAGTAGTGTAATCCCTAACAGCATCTAAATAAGAATTTTTATCAGTATACGGAAGTGAAAGATTGCTTGTAGAGAAAGGGATTACCATGCCAATACTGCTTTTTGGGTTGCCTGGAAACCAGCCGGTGTATGTTGCCAGCGGCACAAAAACTTCCCAGGGCACCAGCCCCCCAATCTCATTGCCTAGATTATTAACTGTAGAGACGCGAAGATCGTAGCGATATCCCCTCATGGGTGGTTCAATTGAAGGAATCAAGTCATCTTGAAAGGATGAGCCATAATCTAAATCAAACCCATGATTTAAATTAGTATTCGTAGTAAAAGGAATGCTCTCGGGCAGTGTTAACGACTCAGCGGGTATCAGCGTACCTTCAGAAATATTTGGATATCGGCTTTCTGGCGGGTCTATTTCAAGCTTTATCCACTCATTCATCGCCTGCAATAACGCCCTCAAGAACCATTGATATTTTGCATTATTACCAATTGAAAATCGCTGATCACCTGCCCAATTAAAATTATTAGAAGGAACATGCTGCGTACCCGAGAATTGAAAAATTCTTGATGTAGCAAGTGGCATCAAGTCATTTTCTCCGTCTGATGAGGTATGAATTAGATACGCCGGCGATCGCCAATACTCTGTCGCAGAGTTACTAAAGAATATTTTTGGGTAATCAGAAGCTTCGTATTTTGATAGCAAACCGTCAACTTGACCATTTATATGATTAGTTGAGAAATTATCGCTAAAAGGAAAAACTTCAGCTGGATAGTCATAGTTCCTATCGACAGCTCTTGAGGCCTGAGTAAATCTCTGATTAAATCCTCCCCTAGCATTAGAGCCTAGATGGATCATAAATCCCTCTATGACAACTTCGCCTGTTTCGCTGTAATTAAACCCATCGTATAGAAATGTCCTTAGTGTTCTACCGCTCTGCGAATCACCAAATGCAATTACCGTCATCGGCTCAGGTGTATTGTCAAAGTATTCTTCTATGTATAGATGATTTTTAATAGCCTGAACTCCGTCTCGAATAGCCGCGAGACCCAAGCCTGCAACGGCTGAACGATGGCTGGGATAAGATACCTCATAGACAAAGCCAGGTTGGAACCCACCATTAATCACCACCGCATTTAAATCGCCCTCGTTTGATAAGATGCTATTTGCCGTCTCATCATTGTCCTCAATAAATGACCATTGATCCCTCGGCAGAGTTGTTTTCTCGTTTGAGTAAAGTTCTCTTATCGTCATGGTCGCTTGGTCAGCAAATAAAGAATTCACTGGATAAGCAAAATGACCCCTATCTCCTAATGTATGTGAGGACGTGGACTCAGTTACAAAAAAATCACTCCTAACCAACCCATTATCTTGAGTCGGGTCCATCTCAATCACAGGAACATACGATCTAAGCAAAGCTGGATTATTTGGAACATCAAACTGCCAACCAATTGAGAGTATGGAATATCCATGCTCCATTAAGTAATCATCCCCAAGGTTTGTAGGGCCATCCGGAGAATCATAATTTGTTGCAAAATTGAAGTACCTGATCGCCCTTCTACTTCCTCGATTCAAGATATCTGCAATGAGTATATTGTTACCTTCATTAGGATTCATAGGCCGAAGTAGCTCAAAGTCAGCCGCAAAAGAGACTCTTCCATTATTATTTAATGGTGCCAAATGTAGGTCGACAACGTATTGGTTGTAGCTATTATCGGGATCAACCTCAAACAAAAGCCTACCCTTGACGAGCTCGTATTGAATTTCGCTGTTTGAGTCAATTCGATGAATGGTGCTTACCTCAACACCTGTAAGCTCAGCCTGCAAGCAATTTACAAACAAAAACGAAGATATAAATACTAAAAACAATCTGACCATGGAAACCCCTTAAATGGTGCCGATGAAGAGATTCGAACTCCTGACCACTGCTTTACGAAAGCATTGCTCTACCAACTGAGCTACACCGGCTTAAGGAATATTATGACAATAAAAATGAGGTTAAGTTAAGAATATTATTGGCACTTAACTTTTAATATGACCTCAGTTCCAGCAGGTAAGGTATTCTCTGGAATTTTAACGTCAACCGAAAGTTGAATATGTTCCGGATTAACATCAATAAGCTCGCCTGTATCAATATTATATATATGATGATGATCATGGGTAGTTGAGTCATAATACTGGCGCTCCGGATCGACAACTACAGTTTTAAGAAGTCCTTTATCGCAAAAGAGATTTAAGGTGTTGTAGACCGTTGCTTTTGATACTCTAGCACCATCCTTTTTTAATGCAGTTAAAACTTCATCAGCAGATGAATGCTTTGGTTCACTAAGCGTGATTTCAGCGATATCAAGTCTTTGGCTTGTAGGGCTAATACCAGCAGCTCTAAGTTTTTCAGCAAGTAAAATTCTATGATTCATGTTGATATTATAGGAAAAAAAATATATTTAGACAATGTCTAATTATTCTTTCTGAAGTAGTCTATACCTAAGGATATCAGGAAGAAGAATGCACCAATACTCAGACATGTATCCGCAAGATTAAATGCAGGGTAGTACCAGTCATTAATATGAAAAGATAAATAATCTATTACGTACCCGTAATACAATCGATCAAAGGTATTGCCTACTGCGCCACCGAGAATTAAAACCATTGCAACGTTTAGTATTTTAGATTTTTCTTTGATTGCTGCAATCAATAAAGTGTAAAACCAAGTAATCGCTACAAGCCCGATAATAATAAAAAACCATCTTTGCCATCCTGATGCAGTACTTAAAAAACTAAACGCAGCACCAGTATTATGAATACGAACAAAATCAAAATATTCATTAATATAAATGACCTGAAATAAGTCCATTGAATTTATGACTAAAGATTTTATAAAAAAATCTAATAAGAATATAAAGAAAATAAAAAGTGTACTTAAGCCTAAAGATCTCACCATTATGTTTAAATTAGAAAAAAACTCTTTTTTCTTCATTTGAAATATTCTCTTGGCATCGATGACAAATTTTTGTGTCATCTACACTTGCATGCTGGTGCCAGCATCTAATACATTTTTCATACGCACTTTTTTGCACTTTAACTTGAAAACCCTTTACCGAGTCATCTTCATGCAAATGGACTGCCGAGGTAATAAACAAAAACTTTAATTCATCCTTTAATGGCTGGAGGAGACTCATATTATTTGAGTTTGATTCAATATATATTTCAGCCTCGAGAGCAGAACCGATCACGCTCCCTTTTCTTGCATTTTCAAGTTCAATAAGTACCGCATCTCTTAATTCTTCGAGCATTTCCCAGTTAATATTCTGGGTAGGCTTGAGTTTGCTTGATGAGTACCACTCATCCAGCAAAATTGAGCTTCCATTGTACTGATTTGAACTGATCCATACCTCATCTGCAGTAAAGCTAATAATTGGAGCACATATTCTTATCAGGCTATTCAATATATGATTAAGCGCGATTTGCGCTGATTTTCGGGCTCTTGATTTTTTGCTACAAGTATAGAGCCTATCCTTAATGATATCGAAATAAAAACCTCCTAATTCTTTTGAGCAAAAATTATGTACTTTTTGAAAAATCAAATGCAATTCATACTTAGAGTAATGATTCAAAATTTCCTTTTGAAGATTATCAGTGCGAAAGATCATTTCAAGATCTATTTGAGTCATTTCCTCTGTGCTAATGGTATCTGTGTCATGATTAAAATCATGAAGATTCCCCAACATATATCGAAACGTATTTCTAATTCTTCTGTAAGCATCCGTAACCCGCTTTAATATCTCATCAGAGATCTTAAGCTCGCCCTTATAATCAGTAGCAGCAACCCAAAGCCTTAAAATATCTGCTCCAGTTGAGTTATAAATTTCTTGGGGTTTAATAACGTTACCAAGAGACTTAGACATCTTCCTTCCATGCTCATCCACTGTAAAGCCATGAGTTAACACTGATTGATATGGCGATTGATCATAGAGCGCCACAGAAGAGAGTAAGCTTGACTGGAACCATCCCCGGTGCTGATCGCTTCCTTCAAGATAGAGGCTCACTGGAATTTGATTATTAAATACCACAGAGTGGCTAAGACCTGAATCAAGCCACACATCCATCACGTCTTCAACCTGATAATACTCATCTAAACCAAATTCAGCATAATCTTGGAGGTTAATTTCATGCCATGCTTCAATACCCTTTTCTTTAGCGGTTTCGCTCATTTTTGCAATAATTTCAGATGATTGAGGATGAATTTCATCTGTTTCTTTATGTATAAATAGTGGAATCGGTACACCCCAATATCTTTGCCTTGAAATGCACCAATCTGGTCGATCTTTAATCATATTATTTATTCTTTCTTCACCCCAAGCTGGTATCCAATCAACTTTTGTGATGGCATTCAAAGATCGCTCCCTAAGAAGATTCTGATCCATGCTGATAAACCATTGAGGGGTAGCCCTAAAAATCAGTGGAGTTTTGTGTCTCCAACAATGCGGATAACTATGCGAATAATCATAATTCGCATAAAGAAGCTGATTCTTTTCAATAAGTTCTAATAGTTCAGTTTGCGCTTTATAGATATGTTTTCCGGCAACAAAAGGTACCTCATCAATATATAGACCTTTAGCATTAACCCTGCAATCTAAAGGAAGATTGTTTTCTTTGCCTACTATAAAATCATCTTGACCATGGCCAGGAGCAGTATGGACGATACCCGTTCCCTCTTCAACAGTCACATGATCACCTAATATAATTGGCACCATGCGAGCTTCAAAAGGGTGTTCACATAAAATTCCCTCAAGGCTTGACCCTCTGGAAGATCCTAAGATTTCCTCATCTTTAATTCCGTATCGCTCAAGAACTGTCTTAATTAACTCTGCTGCAATAAACAGGTTGATGTTTTTTTTGCTGAGTTGACATCTCACTAATGAATATGTGATTTCAGGATTAATGGTTAATGCTTGGTTTCCCGGCAAAGTCCAAGGTGTTGTGGTCCATATCGGTATTACATATTCCTCGTTCTCGTTAGAGCTCAGATTAAATACACTGCATATTTTTTTTGGATCCTTAACCTTAAAGCCTACGTCTACAGCAGTCGAATTCTTATCAAGGTACTCTACCTCTGCTTCAGCGAGTGCGGAGCCGCAGTCTAGACACCAATGAACAGGCTTATATCCCTTTGCAATAACGCCTCGCTCTAGTAATGATGCAAACAGCTCAAATTGCTTAGCCTCATAACTGGATGACATCGTCAGGTAAGGATTGTTCCAGTCAGCAAGTATTCCCAGACGAATTAGATCGCCTTTTTGATTTTTAATTTGAGTTTGAGCATATTCTCTACATTTCGCTCTAAACTCCTTAGGTGTAATCTTTTCTCCTACCTTTCCGAATTTCTTTTCAACCTGATGCTCGATGGGTAGCCCATGACAATCCCAACCTGGAATAAAACTAATATTTTTCCCTGACATCCTATGCGATTTAACAATAATGTCTTTGAGAACATTATTTAGGGCATGACCAATATGTATATCGCCGTTAGCATAAGGGGGTCCGGAGTGTAGAATAAATGTCTCCTTCGCTGGATCATGCTTGAAATACTCTTCGTAAAATTTTGAATGGTACCAATCTTCTAAGAATTTTGGCTCTCGATTAGAAAGATTCGCTTTCATTGAGAATGCGGTATTAGGTAAATTAATTGTATCTTTATAGTCCACTTTGTCTTAAATAATCTCGCGTTACTTTCTCATCTTTATTCATTTGATTTATGAGCTCATCTGCGGAATCAAATGCTATTTGCTCCCTTAAAAATTTTACAAACTCAACTCTTAGAACTTTACCGTAAAGTGTTTCATTAAAATCTAAAAGATAGACCTCTAGTTCGACAGGAAATTCGCCGAACGTTGGTCTTGTACCAATGCTTGCGATCCCATTATAAGTTAATCCACTTATAATTACTCTTACAACATAAATTCCCTCTAACGCACACTGCTTTCTTTTAATTGCAATATTAGCCGTTGGATAGCCTAATTTTCTTCCAACTCCATTGCCTTTGATCACTCTTCCAGACATAAAATATGATCGACCCAGACAATTGCTTGCCTGCATTAGGTCATTTTGCTGAAGAAAAGTTCTTATTTCAGTACTACTGATTTTTTTCTTTTGGTATTTAGTCGTGGTTGATTCAGCAACCTCAAAATTATATTCATTACTCTTTGAAGTAAGAAATTTGATATCTCCAAGCCTATCTTTACCAAACTTAAAATCTAAGCCAACTGATAAATATTTGAGATTCAATTTTTTAATTAATACTTCCTTAAAGAAAGTTTTATGATCTATAGAGATACAAGAATTAAATCGTAAGCATATAAATTCTTTAACACCTAATTCAGATAATAATAAATATTTCTCTCTAAAATTAGAGAGTCTAGGTGGAGGATTTTTTAAGAAAAATTCTTTCGGTAGCGGCTCGAATGATAAAACTGTGGACGTTAATTTATTTTTTGCAGATAAAGAAACAAGAGATTTGATAACTTCTTGATGGCCAAGATGAACGCCATCAAACGAACCAATGGCAATTGCTCTATTTGCATGAGAAACATCATTTATATTCCTGTAGATCTTCATTAGAGTAAATCTTTTAGATTTAATTTCCTCACAAAAATAAACCAAAGCGATAGATAAGTTAATGATCCTACAATAATAAGTATAGATAAGCTAAGGCCGACATCACCTTTTGTCATGCTTGCAAAATCTTCAAGCAAAAATGGTCTTAATTGCCATAAAGTAAGTCCCATCAATGATGCAATTAACATCTTTTTAGAATTTCTCGAGTTAAAAATCATCCGACCATGAAAATCATGTCGTTTTTTTAATTGCTGGGTAAGAAGTAAGCAATTGATAATTGCTGCAAGCGATGTTGCCAGTGCAAGTGCTGCGTGTAATGCATTAATGCTTAAAAAAGAAAATAGAACAATAAATAATAGATTAAATATTATATTTATACACATTGCAATGACAGCAAACCTAACAGGAGTTTTAGTATCCTGCTGTGCAAAAAAAGATGCTGCTAAAACCTTAATAAGCATGAAGCCCATCAAGCCAAGCGAGTAACAAATCAATGAAAAATATGCCATGTTCACGTCAAATAATGAAAATTCATCACTTCCGAAAATTAAGTAGATGAGAGGCTCTCCAATTATAATTAAACCGATCATAGCTGGGAGCGCTATCGTAACAACAGCATTGATAGCCCAAAATAATGATTCTAAAAAAGCATTAAAATCTTTAGTTGCAGAATTACTTGAAAGTCTAGGTAAGATAACTGTAGCTATTGCGACGCCAAAAACTCCCAAAGGGAATTCCATTAAGCGATCAGAGAAGTACAGCCAACTGATGCTTCCACTGACAAGAAAAGAAGCAAGTAGCGTATCAACCATTATGTTAATTTGAGCGACTGAAGAGCCAAAAATACCTGGCAACATTAAGTTAAAAATCTTTTTTACGCCTTCATATCTATGATTAAATTTAGGTCGCAAACTAAATTTCAGCTTTACTATAAATGGAAATTGAAATAGGAGCTGAAAAATACCAGCAAAAAAAACTGCTATCGCCAGTGAGAGTTCAGGCGGGTTAAAGTAAGTAGAGAAAAATACTGCGAACGCGATAAAAGTTAAATTTAATATTACTGGAGTAATAGATGGTACAGAAAAAATGCCATAAGTATTGAGTACACTTCCGAGCAAGGATGTGAGAGAAATAAATAAAATATAGGGAAAACAGTAGCGAAGCATTTCAATCGTTAGATTCATTTGATCAGGATCGCCAGAGAAACCAGGTGCAAATAAATAGATCAAAATGGGTGCAAAGATTACCCCAATGAGAGTTATAAAAAACAGTGACACAAAAAGTACGCCAAGAGTATTAGCAACCAGCTCATCAACTTGCTCTGGTTTTTTCTCTTTATACTCATTAATGATAGGAACAAAACCTTGAGAAAAGGCCCCTTCTGCAAAAAATCTCCTTAATAGGTTAGGAATTTTGAATGAAACGAGGAAACTATCCATATTACTGCTTGCGCCAAAAAGCTGAGCAAATAGAATATCTCTAGCCAGACCGCTAATCCTGGAGACAAAAGTCATTGATCCAGTTACGAGTGCAGAACGTCCGAGTTTCCCACTTTCCTGGTTGCTGGCTAATAATTTGTTTCTTATTTCCATATCTTTGTGCTTGACTTCAAGAGTACTAGTCAGAATAATACTCTACTTTCAATGTTTATATCACTTAGGTAAAAATTTTGGCAAATATTAAATCAGCAATTAAGCGTGCAAAAAAGTCTGTTCAGCAGAGGAATAGAAATATGGCATTGCGTTCTAAACTAAGAACTGCCATTAAACAAACGCAACAAGTGATCGCAGCGGGCGATACAGAATCTGCCACTAAATCCTTTCAGGCTACCCAATCGGTGATTGACAAGATGGTCACAAAAGGGATTATCAAAAAAAATAGAGCAAGTGGCTATAAAAGCAAGCTCAATGCCTCGCTAAAAAGCTTAAGCGCTTAATTCAGACGAAATATATTTAGCTAAATCTCCTATAAGCTCTTTGGTCCCCTCACCGGTAACTGAGCTGACCACATAATAATTAGTATCCCAGTTAATTTGATTAATGAATTCTTGCACAATTTTGCTGATTGAATCACTAGGAAATAAATCAGACTTATTTAGAACAATCCATCTAGGCTTATCACTTACTGACGGTCCATATTTTTCAAGCTCTTGTTTAATTGAAAAAAAAGATTGAGTTAAATCTTCATTTTCAAGTATCGGCGAAAGATCGATGACATGGAGCAAAAGCTTTGTTCTCTCAATATGCTTAAGAAAACTGATTCCTAAACCAACTCCATCTGCAGCGCCCTCAATGAGGCCAGGAATATCTGCAATTACAAAACTTTGATCAACATCTACTTTTACTACACCTAATACAGGACTTAGAGTAGTAAATGGATAGTCTGCAATTTTAGGCTTTGCTTCTGAAACATTGCTAATGAGGGTAGATTTGCCTGCATTGGGCAATCCAACCAATCCAACATCTGCGATCGACCTAAGTTCAAGTTTAATTTGACGTTCGTCTCCATGCTCACCAGGAATGGTCATCCTTGGAGCTTGGTTTGTACTTGACTTGAAACGGGCATTACCTAGACCCCCTTTACCTCCACGCGCCACTATGACCTTTTGATCTTTTTCTGTAAAGTCAAAAATAATCTCGTTCGTTGACACATTAATGACAGTCGTTCCCACCGGAACCAAAATAACTAAATCTGAACCGCCCGGTCCAAACCTATTTTTGCCTGCACCATCTTTTCCGTTAGCAGCATTGAATTTTTTTTTATATCTAAAATCAATAAGGGTATTTAATGTTTCTGATGATTGAATATAGACCGACCCTCCTTGGCCGCCATCGCCACCATCAGGCCCTCCCTTAGGAATATACTTTTCCCTTCTAAAGCTAAGGCAACCATTTCCGCCTTTGCCTCCTGTGACAGTTATTTCAACTTCATCAACAAAATTCATAAATTTATCCTACAGGATAATCTGTATTAAGAATAAGAATAGATATATAAAGTTAAGCTACAGGTAAGATGTCGACAAATTTTCTATTTTTGTCACCACGCTGCTTAAAGGTAACTACACCTTCAGAAACCGCATAGATCGTATGATCTTTTCCAAGGGCAGCATTAACTCCAGCATGAAATTTTGTACCTCTTTGACGAACAATAATGTTACCTGGGATAACATGTTCTCCACCAAATTTCTTGACACCAAGACGCTTACTCTCTGAATCTCTTCCGTTTTTAGAACTACCACCAGCTTTCTTATGTGCCATTTGAGTCTCCTATTAAACCTTTATCTCGGTTATTTTAACTTCGGTATAGTTTTGTCGATGCCCTTTGAATCTTTTATAGTTTTGGCGTCTTTTGAATTTAATAATATTAACTTTTTTTGCTTTACCATGATTTACAACTTCTGCGGTTACGGTTACCCCATCAATGTAAGGCGTACCGACCTTTATCTCGCCATCAGATTCTGCGAGCAATACATGATCAAAAGTAACTGAACTGCCAACTTCTCCCGCAAGGCTTTCAACCTTGAGATATTGACCCTCAGTGACTTTATACTGTTTACCGCCAGTTTTAATTACAGCTAACATACATATACCTATAAAAAGATGTCACATTTTATTAGTCTCATGATCAAAGGTCAATGATCCTATGATCTTTATATTTTTATGCTAAATTACTCTCTTATGTCCTTACCGGTATTAAATATTGACTTAAAGCTAAATCTAAAGCGCATCAACGCTTTGGTTAAAGATGATCTCAATGATTTTGATCGATTAATTAGTCAAAGACTAGGCAGTGATATTCGTCTTGTCAATGAGATATCACAGCATATTATTGATGCTAAAGGAAAAAGAATTAGACCATTAGTATCTCTATTAGCCTCAAGGGCCGTCTCAGAGAGCCCTTCGAACCATGTCCTTGCTGCTCTGATAATCGAATTAATTCATACCGCAACGTTATTGCATGATGATGTGGTTGATCAATCATTATTACGAAGGGGAAAGCCAACGGCAAATGCAAAATTTGGCCCAAAACCAAGCGTCCTGGTTGGTGATTTCTTATACTCAAGATCATTTCAGCTCATGAATGAGATTGAGAATGAGCAAATGATGAAAATTATGTCAAACACAACGAATACGATTGCTGAGGGAGAGGTTTTACAATTTATGTCTGCAAATAATCCTAAACTTACAGAACAGGATTACATGCAGATTATTTATAGAAAAACTTCTGCGCTTTTTGAAGCAGCTACAGAAATTTCTGGTGTAATACAAAATCAAGCAAAAGAGATTTGTCTTGCTCTAAAAAAATACGGGCGACATCTTGGTAACGCTTTTCAGATCATTGATGACTGTCTGGATTACAATTCATCCGAAGCTGTACTTGGAAAAAATATAGGAGACGATCTGATGGAAGGCAAAACCACCTTGCCATTAATTATTGCTCAACAGCGCGGAACAGCTGCTGAAAATCATTTAATCTCCGAGGCCATATTCAATGGAGATCTTACAAATCTAAAATCAATTTTACTTATTATCGAAGCGACTGAGTCAATCCAATACTGCATTGAGAGGGCAACTGAGGAGACCAATCATGCCATTGCAGCACTTGAGGCATTACCCAGCACAAAGTATAAGGATGGCCTAATTAAATTAGCGACATTAGCACTAGGTAGATCCAATTAGTCATTTTTGAAAATTTTTTTTCCAAGCATCGTAGGACATACCATAGATTTTTTCTCTTGCTTCCTCATAATCGATAGAAATCCCCTCTTCTTTTGCTGCAGCAACATACCATTTGCTAAGACAATTTCTACAAAATCCGGCTAAATTCATTAGGTCAATATTTTGAACATCAGTACGATCTTGTAAGTGCTTGATTAAGGCATCAAAAGCTTTGGATTTTAGCTGAATTTCAATGTCAATATTATCCATTTAGTAACTCCAAAAAATATATAATTTAATTATGAATACTAGCATTAAGGCAATTAATCCGATACCGGCACGAGATGGCGCTGGGGTAAATTTACTTAGATACATTGGCACTCCCTACACTGGAGACATTGATCCCTTTCTACTATTTGATTGCTTTTACTCTGATAACCCCAAGGATTACATTGCAGGGTTCCCCGATCATCCCCACAGAGGCTTTGAGACTGTTACTTACATTGTGAAGGGAAGTCTAAAACATGCTGATAATAAAGGACATGCAGGTGAAATTTTAGATGGAGGTGTCCAGTGGATGACTGCTGGCAAGGGAATCATACACTCTGAAATGCCTATTCAAAAAGATGGATTATTATACGGTTTTCAAGTTTGGATAAATCTCCCGTCAAATGAGAAATTATGTGAACCTAGGTACCAAGAATTTTCTCACGAGGATTTTAGCATTGACGAGACACAACAAGGGATAAAAGTTAAGGTCATTGCCGGTAAATCTAATCAGTATAAAGGGCTTATTGAAACTAAACTGAATGATACAAGTTTTTTTGATATTTCAGTTAACCAAAATGAACATTATTCAACTTCATCCCTTAATGGCAATACTACCCTTTTGTTTGTAATTGAGGGTCAAATTGAAGTTGAAAATTTTGAGGTTAAAGAAAATCAGCTGGTACAGCTTTCAACATCTACATTAAACGTATTGGCCCAAAAAGACTCGCGCTTTTTATTATTCTCAGCACCTAGCATTAAAGAACCTATTGCACGCTCAGGTCCTTTTGTCATGAATACACAAGAAGAAATTTACCAGGCCATTATGGACTATCAAGCGGGTAATTTTTAATGGCTGAGGAACGCTCTGTATTTATAACAGGTGGCAACAGAGGTATCGGGCTTAGCTTTGTCAGTGAGTATCTGAGACTAGGATGGAAAGTTTATGCGAGTGTTCGTAAAAGTGAATCACTTAAAATTTACAAAGGAAATCCAAACTTAGAAGTTATTCAGATGGATTTAAGCAACCTTGATAGTATCCATCAACTAGATAGCCTCGACCATCAATTTGATCTCATTATTAATAATGCAGCAGTCTATGGGGGTAAGAAGCAAAATCTTCATGACTTTGATGAGAATATTTGGTTAGAAACTTGTTTAATCAACTTTATTAGGCCTCTTTTGGTCACACAAAAACTTATTCCAAAGCTTAAAATTAACGGACAAAAAAAAATAATCTTTCTGTCCTCTAAGATGGGCTCTATTACTGATAACAGTAGTGGAGGCAGTTTAATTTATAGGTCGACTAAAGCGGCATTAAATCAAATGGTAAAATCTTTATCGATTAGTCTGTCCTCTAATGGAATCAGCGTGGTAGCAGTGCATCCAGGATGGGTAAAAACAGATATGGGCGGGCCCCAGGCCCTGATCTCTGCAGATGACTCTGTAAAGAGTCTAATCAAAACCATTGCATCTCTCGGGAGCGAAGATTCAGGCAGTTTTGTGAACTATGATGGAGCTCACATACCATGGTAAGTCAGTTAATCAGTAGTTTTATAGGTTTGTCAGAAAGAGGCTATATTCCTGATTTTTTAATTCGTTTTGGTATTCGAGCATTGTTAAAACAGCGTCTGATTCAGAATAATAAAGCTCTCAAATCTAACCAAAGTGATCCTTTAGATAAGTTTGTAAAAATGATGGACCAAAGCCCTATAGCTCTAAATACACAGGATGCAAATGAGCAACACTATGAAGTACCCTCAGATTTCTTTAAATTAAGTCTCGGTCCACAACTTAAGTACAGCTGCTGCCTTTATGAGCAGGACTCAGATTTATCAAAAGCAGAGACCGATGCCTTGGACGTGACAACCGAAAGAGCCGAGCTATCTGATCATATGAATATTCTTGAATTAGGATGTGGCTGGGGCTCTTTAACACTCTTCATGGCTAGAAAATATAGCAATTCATCCATTACTGCCGTGTCTAACTCATCAACACAGAAGATTTGGATCGATAGTCGCGCTAGTGAACTAGGCTTAAAAAATATAAATGTCATCACTTCTGATATGCGGGATTTTAGTATCGATACGCAATTTGATCGAATAATCTCGATTGAAATGTTTGAGCATATGAGAAACTATCGCCAACTTTACCAAAGAATAGCTACTTGGCTCAAACCGAATGGTAAATTTTTTAAACACATATTCACACACCGTGATTTTCCCTACTTGTATGAAATCAAATCGGATGCGGATTGGATGTCTAAGTATTTTTTTACAGGGGGCATGATGCCATCAGAAAATCTTCCTGATCAATTTCAAGAAGACTTATTGCTTGAAAAAAAATGGCATTGGAATGGACAAAATTACTATCACACTTGTAATGATTGGCTGAGACTCATGGACACAAATAAAAAACAAATAAAAATTCTATTTAACCAGGCCTATGGTGAAAAAAATTCAACAATCTGGTTCAATAGGTGGAGAATTTTTTATATGTCTTGCGCAGAGCTCTTTGCCTATAACAGCGGCGAGGAGTGGTTTGTAACGCATTATCTATTTAGTAAAAACGGATGAAAAAGATTTTAAATTTTGGTTTCTTTCAAATTAATTGGTTAGGTTGCATCATCGGGGCAACTACACCTTATCCATGGGTTTTTCCATTGATCACGGTCTTTTATGCCTGCATACACTTTATTTACCTGAGTGATTTAGCTAAAGAAATTTATTTTTCCATATGTCTTTTTACTATTGCTTTAGTCTGGGAATACCTCTTTATCAGCTCTGGCTACATTATTTATAACGGTACAGATTATCTAAATATTTTTGGTGTCCCCGGTTGGATTTTAGGACTCTGGTTAATGTTTATCCTCACCATTAATCATTCCATGCTTCTTATGAATCGAATCTTTGTGGTAACTCCCTTATTGGGAGCTATTTTTGGTCCTTTAACTTATTTGGCTGGTGAGCGCTTAGGCGCAGCAATCCTTATCAATAAACCTGCATCAATAATCTTCATTGCTATTAGCTGGGGAATTCTGTTCCCATTGTTTATCTGGATTGGAAAAATTTTTCGTGAGAAATATTATGCAAATTTATTTTAACGGACTCATATTTATTCTGACGCTTGGCATTATTCCGTGGCTTTATACACTTTATGTAAAAAAGGTTTGCATTGTTGATAGTCTTTGGTCGTTAGCATTTATTGTGCTTGGTTTTTTTTACTTTTATCATCTCTCATTTGACTCATCCAATTTTTTTGGTCAAGTCTCTGATGTCAATAAGCTGCTGCTTATTCTTCTGCTTTTATGGGGTTTGAGACTCTCATTGCACATCACCTATAAAAATTGGGGTAAGCCTGAGGACGCAAGATATCAAGCAATCAGAGCAAATAATGAGCCTTATTTTTCTATCAAGAGCATATATATAGTTTTTGGCTTGCAGGGCTTTTTAGCTTGGGTCATTAGTGCGCCCATTTTTTTCACACTCCTTGAAAATGACATAAGTTTTAACTGGATTCATTATGTTGCTATTGCGATCTTTATACTCGGCTTTACATTCGAGTCAGTGGGTGACTGGCAACTATTAAATTTTAAAAAAGATAAAAGCAATGCTGGCTTGGTGCTCAATTCTGGACTTTGGTATTACACCAGACATCCAAACTACTTCGGTGACTGCTGTGTTTGGTGGTCCTTTTATCTATTCGCTCTTGCCGCATCACATCCAATGACGCTTTTCTCTCCACTGCTGATGACTTTACTGCTTCT
>JAYPDM010000017.1:0-9375 GCA_038125265.1 Gammaproteobacteria bacterium | reverse complement strand
TATATAAATACAGAATCTGTATTTTCATTTCGAGTACTTTTTATTCCTCTTTTTAGATTTCGACATTCAAGCGAAGAGATTTGGTTGGATGGATGTCTTGAGAGCTTACAAGCCATTACATCCTATGGCCTTAGAGAATTTATCGTCAATGGCCAGAGAGAAGATAACGCCTTTGTTTTGTCAGTCACTCGGAGAGGAGAGACGAGCACAGTAGAATTAGAGAGTTGCATGCGAACGCCTAGCTTTTGGGATCCAACTTTTTTATACACGAATCAAGTGATTAATCCATTTAACGGGAGGTTAGAAGATTCGCAATTTACTCCCGAGATAAGTAGAGAAAATGGTTTAATCGAATCAGTTTTCTACTTTGATGATACTCCCTTTAGTTTAACGTATAACAATGATAATGAGTGGCTTGGGTTACGCGCCGAGGTAAGAAACCGCGTTATAGAATTTAAGCTTCCCGAATTAATGAGCGAAGAATCTAGATGAAAATTGCAATTATTGGATCTGGCATTTCTGGTCTGACTGCTGCCTATTATCTCAAGGATCGATTTGATATTACTCTATTTGAAAAAAATTCTTATCTAGGAGGACACACCAATACCATTGAGTGCTCATGGCGTAATCATCAATATGCGATTGATACCGGATTTATTGTTTTTAACAAAAAAACGTATCCAAACTTTTTAAAAATGCTTGATGATCTATATGTGGAGTATCTTCCAACCACTATGAGTTTTAGTGTCAGGGATGATGATCTAAACTTTGAGTATGCCGGAAGTAGCTTAAAGACCCTATTTTGCCAAAAACGTAATTTCTTAAATATTCATTTCTATCAAATGATTATAGAAATCTTAAAGTTTAATAAGTACTGTAAAGATAACAGGGCAATTGATGCATTAACGGTAGATGAATTCTTAACTCGGTATAATTTTCATCGCTACTTTAAAGAGTATTACCTCTTGCCAATGTGTGCCTCGATCTGGTCAACCGATATCAATAAAGTTAAGAGCACTCCCTTAAAATTTTTAGTCAATTTCTTTAATAATCATGGTTTAGCTCAAATCAAGGATCGGCCTCAATGGTACGTCATTAAGGGGGGTTCACACGAGTACATTAAAAAATTATCTCAAAATCTACACACGAAGCTACTCACTGATACCCCCATTTGGAAAGTATCAAGAAATAATCATGGCGTCACTGTTTACGGTCAATCAGGAATACAAGAAGATTTTGATCGAGTTATTTTTGCTTGCCATAGTGACGAAGCACTCAATTTAATTGATAGGCCCTCAACAGAGGAGCAACGAACACTCGGTGCTATCGATTATCAAACAAATCAGGCAATCCTTCATTTAGACACCCGACTATTACCTAAGAATAAATCTGCATGGTCAGCTTGGAACTTTTCATCAAGTACCCAATTAAGCCAATCGCCCATTGTTACCTATCACATGAAGACACTTCAAAACCTCAAAGATGATGATCCTGACTTTTGCGTAACCCTCAATGGAAAGGAACTTATTGATGAAAAATTAATCCTTAAAGAGATTGAGTATGCACATCCTGTCATTGATCAGAAGGCAGTTGATGCACAGAGTCGAATCGATACGATTAATGGGAAAAATCATACCTACTTTTGTGGTGCCTATTGGGGCAATGGCTTTCATGAAGATGGAGTAGCAAGCGGAATGCATGCTGCCCAAAAACTTATCGAGGAAATTGATGGAAAGCAGTTGTCTTTATAAAGGGAAAATTCAACATGCAAGAAGAGTTCCTAAAGAGCATATTTTTAGTTACAACATCTACTATTTTTATATCAATCTTGACGAACTTATATCTACTAAAGATGATTCCTTTTTATGCAAGTACATTCATAAAAGGTTCAAAAGGCCGATGCGCTATGGTGAGGGCAATCTTAAATCTGCAATTGTAAATTTAGTCCGTCAGAGGCTTGATCTTGAGATTAATGGTCCAATTTTCTTGCTTACTCAAATTCAAAATATGAGCTTTGTATTTAATCCTATCAGCGTTTATTTTTGCTATGACAAGGAATTTCAATTAAAGAGCATCGTTTCTGAAGTCAATAATACGCCCTGGAATGAACAGCATTGTTACTGCGTGCCTGTAGGTGAAAATGAGACTGTGATGGATTTTAATCTCCAAAAGGACTTTCATGTGTCCCCTTTTATGTCTATGGATTTTGATTACCAGTGGCTCATCAGTCATCCCGGCGACTCGCTATCGATCATCATGCATAACCTAAAAGAAAAGGAAATTTATTTCTCTGCGACATTAAAATTAAAGAGATTGAAATTAACGCTTTGGAACTTAATGTATTGTAAGTTTCGAATCCCTTTAGTAAATTTTAAGGTAGTGTTTGGTATTTATTGGCAAGCGCTTAGGCTTTGGCTCAAAGGGGTTGCCTTTGTAAGCCACCCTAAAAAACAGGGATAGTTATGTTTCATTTTTCAAAAAAAGTCATTTATAAAATCTTAAAAGGCCTTGATCGCGGTACTTTAAGAATTAAGGAAAAATCTCAAGAATTAATTTTTGGAGAGCACTCTGATAGTGATATTCATGCAGAAATTACAGTGCACGATGAAAAAGCCTTCAATATGATCTTAAAAGGGGGTGTCGTAGGTGCCGGAGAGGCATATATGAAAGGCTATTGGTCTACGCCAGATCTAACTTCAGTCATTGAGTATTTTCTCGTAAACCGAGAAACCTTAGACGAAATCGATGGTGGCGTTAAATTTATTCAGAAAGCCTTAAATAAAATCCTGCACCTAAGAAGAAGAAATACGATCACTGGAAGCAAGAAAAATATCATTGCACACTATGACCTTAGCAATGATTTTTATGAATTATGGCTCGATAAAAAAATGATGTATAGCTCTGCGATGTTTTCAAACTCCATGGATTCGTTGGATGAGGCCTCTACCCACAAGCTAAGGACCATTTGTGAAAAGCTTAATTTAAACGAACAAGATCATTTATGCGAAATAGGAACCGGATGGGGAGGTATGGCAATTTTTGCTGCAAAAAATTATGGATGCAAAGTGACCACGACCACGATCTCAGACGAGCAGTATGATTTTGCGAAAAGTAGGATTCAGAAAGAGGGTCTTACCGATCATATTACCCTTCTCAAAAAGGATTACCGTCTGATGACCGGAGATTTTTCAAAGCTGGTTTCTATTGAAATGATTGAGGCGGTAGGTCATGAATACCTCGGGTCGTTTTTTGATAAGTGTAGTGAGCTTTTGCAGCCTCGAGGCAGGGGCTTGATTCAAGCGATAACAATCTCAGATAAATACTATGAGCGCGCAAAGCACTCTGTAGATTTTATTCAAAAATATATTTTTCCTGGAGGTGCCTTGGCATCTATCGAAGTGCTTGAAAAATTAGCTCAAGACCAAGCCCAATTTGAACTTATAAATTCTGAATCGATTGGCTTTGACTACGCGAAAACGCTAAACCATTGGCATCAGAGATTCTTGAGTCAAATTGACAAAGTTAAAAGCTTGGGCTTTTCCAATGAATTTATAAATATGTGGCGCTTCTATCTCTCTTACTGCGAAGGGGGTTTTAAGCAAAAGACCATAGACAATTATCAGATTCTTTTTAGTAAATAATGTACCGGTATCAGGCAATTATTTTGTTCTGTATGATTGCTGGTACTCATGCACATCATGCTATTGATGTGGCCTATGACAGGAGTAACCTCATTGAAATTCATGGCACGATAATCTCAACGTTTTGGAGAAACCCACATGTCGTTTTTGAACTTGAGACTGAGAATAATGAAAATTGGATTATTGAGTCAGGATCGATTAACAGCTTAAATCGAGCCGGTTTTACAAATGAACTCCTTGCTAACGGTGATAGCGTAAGTTTCTTTGGGGCTCCGGCTAGAAATGGTGATCATGCCATGGCAGCTTTTACATTAGTCATTGATGATCAAACCATTCCCATATGGCCACAACGAGCCATAGAAATAGGAGTAAATGTTAGAGATTTAGCAAGGGAAGAAAGCAATAGGATCAATAGTGAAATTGCTAAAAATATTTTTAAAGTATGGTCCAGATCCCAAAGACTAACAAAAGATATTTTTTTGAACCCAAACGCCCTTTCATCAAGAGAGGCTTGGGATCCATTGACTGATGATCCTGCGCTAAACTGCATCCCTCCCGGTATGCCTTCAATGATGGATAACCCCTACCCTATCGCTTTCTTTGAGGGTGAGCAATTCCTTACACTAAGACTAGAAGAATGGGATGCTGACAGGATTATTTGGCTTCAAGAGCCTGAGACTATTACATCGAATATACACGGGGTATCCAGGGGTCAATGGATCGCAAATAATTTAGTGGTTACAACTACAGATATTACCTATCCATTTTTTGATGATCTTGGAACACCGCTAGGATCTGATGCGAGGGTCATTGAGTCCTTTAGGCCTTCCAGTGATTACACAACACTCTACTACCAGGCAGTCATAAATAATCCGGAGTATTTTGCCGAGCCAGCGGTCTTTAAGGGTCAATGGGAGTATGTAGAGACAGAGAGCATCAAGCCCTTTGAGTGCACTTTAAGAAATTAAACGAGACTCACAAAAGGGTCTTCGTAATCAGAACAAATCTCTAATCTGCCAGAGGCAATATCTATCCAGAGCCCTGTTATAGTAATCTCATTTTTATTATTGAGGTCAGAAATGGCAGGGTATTCAAGTAGATGATGCATCGAAAGTTTAATGCTTTCCTTTTCTAACTCCTCATTGGAGTCGCAACAATCCTTTAAGTCAATCCGCGCCTGATCTTGTTCAAGCCATCTATTAACAAATTGAAGTTCAGGATCTTTTTGATCAAAATGCATTAAAGCATTGATGCCTGCACACTGTGAGTGACCCAGAATAAAAATCTTCCTGATCTCAAGATTCTTGATCGCAAATTCTATGGATGCATAAGTTGCAGTATTAGCCTGAGCATTTTTAAATGAGGGCACAAGGTTAGCAATATTTCTATGAATAAAGTGATCGCCAATCTTTGCATTAAAAATTTGATTGGAAACAACACGACTATCACAACAGGAAATAAAAAAAGCAGTAGGTTTTGCCCCTTGAAATGCGAGCTCATGGTACAAATCTTGATGCGCATGATGTTCTTTTTCAAGCCACTCTAAATATTTTTCTTTCAGCTCTTTATGCAACGATTCCTCAAGGTGTATTCATCTTAACCATTAAGAATTGTATCAATATTTACTATATAATTGTGCAAACCCAATTGGAGAACCATGCGCGCGTTAATTTTCTTCCTCCTTGTTTTTTTATCAGGACTGCTTTTGGCTCAAAATAATGCAGGTGATAAAACCGCCTCAGTAACCCCCACTAACAACCCACCCATTATCGATGGTGTTTTAGATGATGCTGCCTGGCAATCAATCACTCCTATCTCTGATTTTCATCTTGTCAGGCCCACAGACGGTGGAATCCCAAGCGAGCGCACAGAAGTTTACATCACCTATGACGAGGAAAATCTTTACGTAGCCGCCATGATGTATGACAGTGAGCCTGAGCTGACTGTAAGAAATATTCTTTTGCAAAATTCAAGGTTGGGTCAGGATGACCGAATTGCTGTAATCATTGATCCTTTTAATAGTGGCAGAACCGGTTACCGCTTTGAGACCAACGCAAACGGCGTCAGACACGACATGCTGTATCAAAACGTCTCTCAAATGAATCCAGACTGGCAAGTGATCTGGGAGACCGATGCTGAAATCAATGAACAGGGTTGGGCGATGGAGATGCGAATTCCATTTAAGACCTTGCCCTTTGATGCCGATGTGTCTACCTGGGGGTTTAATTTTGCAAGATCTATCAGGAGGCGTGGTGAGGAGAGCGTATGGGTCTCAAGAAACAGAAGCTACAACCCAAGTATTGTCGGATACGTCTCAGGTTTTGAGGGTATGGACCAAGGGATCGGCCTTGATGTGGTTCCCTCTGCACTGGGTAATTTTAGAGAAGATTATATTATCGATGAGAGCGATTCAGCGTTGGAACCATCCCTTGATGTCTTTTATCGTGTGACGCCATCGCTCAATGCTTCACTCACCATTAATACAGATTTCTCTGCTACTGAGGTCGATGACAGGCAAGTTGATCTGACACGATTTGGCTTATTTTTTCCAGAAAAAAGAGACTTTTTTCTCAACGATTCTGACCTCTTTGAGTTCGGCGGTCTAGGAGGTGCAGGAAGAAACCAAAATGCTGCATCATCGAGGGCCTCTAGAGAGAATGGAAGACCCTTTTTCTCGAGAAGGATTGGACTAAACAGCGACAGTCTCCCGGTTGATCTTGAGGTTGGAACCAAGCTCAGTGGCCGCGTGGGCAATATGTCTGTAGGAACTATCGCAGTCCGACAGGCTGGCTATCAAGAAGTCGATCAGAGTAACCTCTTTGTCAGCAAGCTCTCGCTCGATATTCTCGATGAATCGAGAGTTGGTGTGATCGTGACTAGCGGTGACCCAAGATCCAACAATTCAAATACCCTTGCTGGATTTGACTTTAACTACCTCAACTCAAGAATAGGAAACGGTAGAGTCTTAGAGGGCGATATCTGGTACCAATCAAGCAGCCGAGATGGATATGACAGTGATCAGTCCGCCTACGGACTGGATATTGCGATGCCTAATAACACGGGCTGGCGTGGCGACTTTACGATTAAAAATATTGAGGCAAATTTTTATCCCGCACTAGGGTATGTCAATCGAAGGGATATTAGAGATACCACCGCAGGAATCGGCTATACCCATTATTTTGATGATTTCTATTTTAATCGAGTTTACTCAGGGCTTGATGTTTATAGCGTCGAGTCACTTGCGACAGGCAAATTAGAAACTAGGGTTGAGCTCTTAAGACTTGCTGAATTTGAGACCTCGACTCGAGATCAATTGAGATTTCGTATCATACGAACGACAGAGGTGTTAGATGAACCCTTTGAGATCTATGAAGATCAATCAAGACAGGTCGTCATCCCGGTAGGTGAATATTCTTTTAGTGAGGTCAATGCGAATGTGGCACTGGCTGGTTTTAGAAGAGTTTTTGGGAGCTTTGAAACACGAATCGGTGATTTTTACACAGGAGAAAGGGAGCGTCATAGCGCTACTTTAGGTCTGAATTATTCAAGCAATCTGGTTGGTAATTTAAGTTACGACTGGACGAAAGTCACTCTGCCCGAGGGTGAATTTATCACGCGCCTGAGCAGCCTAAGGCTCTCATGGCTTTTCTCCACTGAACTGGCTTGGATTAATCTGCTTCAATACGATAATGTCTCAGAGGTCTTTGGTTTAAACAGTCGATTACAATGGATCCCAGAGGCAGGAAGAGAGGTATTTTTTGTATTTAATCATAATGTGCAGGACCCTGATAAGGATAACCGCTTTGAAAAAACAATCAGTGACCTTAGCGTTAAACTCAACTATACCATTCGATTCTAGGGGTGCTTAAGATGAAAGTTTTAAATTTTTTCTTACTTAGTTTACTCCCTCTTCTTGCATTGTCTCATCATGGTGACGCAGGAAGATTCAATGATGAGATTACTGAGCTCCATGGCACCGTGGTTGCCTTGCAATTAATCAACCCCCATTCGGTGGTGCTAATTAACGTGATGTCTGAGGACGGCTCATTGCAAACTTGGCAAGTGGAGCTTGAGGCGCCTCAACGCCTTGCTAGAGACTTTGGCTGGGGTCGAGATACCCTGCTTCCTGGTACCGATGTCATTGTCACCGGCCGACAAATTAAAAGTGGAGCCCCACAAATTAATCTCACGGAAGAATCAAGAATCCTGATTCAAGAAGGATGCATTGAAGTATATCACTCCCGCGATCTGCAGCCCTTAGAAGCGAACGCTCAATGCGAATTTTAATCGCACTGAGCGCTGTAAGCTAAGTCAAATATTAAAGATCGACAATCTCGCCCGCTGCACCGGTAAGGCTTAGGATATGCACCCCGCTGCCTGATCGGTCGACGGCATAGATATAACCTCGATCATCAAGATTTAAGTTGTTGGTTTGAATCTGGGTCGCGCAAATTTCATAGCCTATAGCATCGCTACACATCTCGAAAGTTGTCTCATTGACCGCTGGAACAAAGTAACCCACTTCCACTGGGACATAAGGATCACGAATATCCACGATTCTCACCCCACCATTAAAATAGGCAAGAGCTACAATTTTTCCGTGGTAGTTCGGATGCACATAATCTTGCGGTGAGTGTGGGCCAAACCTAACACCTCGATGACAATAGTCGCCTGGCTCCTCAGGGACCTGAAACGAAGAGATTGGGAACGGTCGATCCTCTTCGGTAAAGTCAACCAGGAACATGGCATCCCTATTGGCAGCACAATCCTCAGTCGTTTCCTCAGAGACAACGAGCAGTAAATCAATCATTTGATTCTCTAAATTATCCTCGTAATCAGGAACCCTCACCCCATTAATCGGGAGCACGGTATGCGCACCGTATCGTCTTGGCATATCGAGCCTTGAGATTTCAGGGTAAAGAAGATTAGCCTCAGTGGGCGCAAAAGGATCCTCCGCATTGGGGTCACCATTGAGTAACCGATCGTTATCAAGCACTTGTATGACGCCATCATTACTGGCGCCGTATCCCATATAGACACGATTACCCGCTACGTAAGGTTGATGAAGGGGTACCCCTCTATCCTCGCTGGTCGCGTCAGGCTGACTGCCGTTTAAGGCAAAATCCCGAACGTGAACAGGGTTTTCAGGCTCAGACATATCAAAAATTTGCAGAACCCTAGCGACCTTCCATCCCTCAGGAGTTCCATTCAAGTATGCGATGCCTGTCTCACATACCCACTGTATTTTATGGGTTTGTCTTTGTCCGCGATCGGTATAACCGGTCTCATAGACATCACGTAAGAAAATTGGATTGACGGGATCTGTCGCATCCATCAGCTCAACGCCAAGTCCATCTGAGGTCCTAATGAGATAAACCTTATTTGGATCCCCGTTAGGTAGAACCGATCCATCGCAGACCTGGATGTGTTGCGTAAACCGACTATCAGGACTGTGAGGTGGCTCATGATGAATAAGCGTTGGATTTGATGGGTCTGTTACGTCCAATACCGACATACCGTTTGTTTCCATCTCTCCGTTTAGTGGATTAATCGCCTCTCCGGCATGATGACCCACATAAAAAATCATCCTGTCGCCATAGCGGTGCGGAATCGGATGATAGGCAGCGCGCCCTGAAAGGTCGTGATGACCCACGAGCTCGGTATTGAGAAACTCATTGCCGTCAGCATCAAAAATGCTTGCAGGTGCATCACCCGTATCCATGACAGCAGTGTT
>JAYPDM010000016.1:0-27584 GCA_038125265.1 Gammaproteobacteria bacterium | reverse complement strand
CTCATAGCTCTCTTGGTCTTCAACAACAACTCTTCCGCGCATCGCAAAGTGTGCAACACCGCATAGCTCCTCACATAAAATCTCATAGGTTCCCTCTCTAATCGGGTCTGCCCACATGTAGGTGACCATGCCTGGCACTAGATCCATCTTCACCCTAAATTGCGGAATAGCAAAATCATGAAGCACATCTTTTGAGCGTAGTAAAAATTTTACTGGCTGGTCTACCGGGATATGAAGAACATTGCTATCAACTAAAACATCGTCTCTACCAGCAGGATCCTCGGGATCCATGCCAAAAGAATTATTAACGTCAATGTGACGAATATCGACGTTACCAAATACACCGTCTTCACCAGGATGCCTAAACGTCCAGTACCACTGCTGACCAACAACCTCAACCTCAGAGGCATCCTCAGGTGGCTCGACGAAATCACCCCAAACAAAAAGCCCAGGAATCAAAAGGGCAGCAACACCTACAGTCGTAAAGATGGTTAACCAAGTTTCAAGCTTGTGGCTTTCAGGTTCGTATTCGCCACGTTTATCAGGGCTATACCTGTATTTATAAATGCAATAAGCCAAGAAAAAGTTTACGGCTATAAACACAAGTCCTGTAATAAGAAAAGTTATATCTACGGTAGTATCAATCGCGCCCCAATCTGCAGCTATCTCAGTAAAATACCAAGGGCTCCAAAAGTGAAAAATTAATGTTCCTACGACTAGTAAAATAATGGCATATGCTACGACCATATTTGTTTCCTATGTTTGATAAGAATGTTCTCTTAAAATTTAGATAAAAAACTAATAAAATTTGGTGTCATTCTAGCAGAAAGGACGCCATAAATTAACCTTAAAATAGTCTAATTTGCGTGATTCTTTGATGCAAAAAAAATGGATGCGAAAGGTTTAATTAATTACACATAATTAGAGCGCTAAATACGATTTTTCGGATATGTTTAGCCACCCCTTGGATTGGCTCATAAAGTCTTGATAGCTTGACCATACCTTTGCCGATTGAGCGTCTCTTGCTATAAGCTCCTCAATCACCTCATGTGTTAATTTTTTTAATTCGTTGAGCACGTCTGGGGGGAAACTCAATATCTCGACATCCGGATTATTTCTTAGCTGACTTAGAGATCTTGCGTTTCTTGCGTTGTATTCAGAGATCATATCTAAATTAGCTGCCTGACAAGCAACGCGGACAATAGCCTGCAAGTCAGAAGGAAGATCCTCATAAGCACTCTGATTAATAATGCATTCCATGATCGGTCCCGGCTCATGCCAACCAGGATAGTAATAATACCTAGCTGCCTGATGCAGTCCAAAAGCGATATCGTTATAGGGCCCTACCCATTCGGTCGCATCGAGTGCGCCCGTGCTCAATGCAGTGAAAAGCTCTGCCCCGGGCAAGGTCACAGGAACCCCGCCGGCTCTTCGTAAAACCTCGCCTCCAATGCCTGGCAATCGCATTCTCAGTCCGATTAAATCCTCGATGGTATCTATTCGTTTATTAAACCAACCACCCATCTGAACACCGCTATTTCCAGCCGGAAATGGAATAACGCCAAAGGGCTCGTAGACCTCTGTCCAAAGCTCCAAGCCTCCCCCATAATAGATCCATGCATTTACCTCATGAGCATTCATGCCAAAAGGAACAGATGAAAAGAACTGAACAGCCTCTGCCTTCCCTCGCCAATAATAAGCACCAGAATGCCCCATCTCGATTGACCCTTGTGAGACAGCATCAAAAACCTCAAAGGGCGGAATAAGCTCATTAGCAGCGTAGAGCTCAATCCTAATTCTTCCCTGGCTCGCATCTTCAATGTAGCGCTTGAGGTTTAAAGCCCCGGCTCCTAGACCAGGAAAATTTGGTGGCCATGTGGTTGCCATACGCCAATTGAAATATTCATCAGTCGTAGCGCTTACTTCTAAGCGATTTGGATCAGAGCAAGCGGTGAGGGATCCCATGGTCCCAAGTTTGAGTAAGTCTCTTCTTTTCATTATGTTTTATAGTAGCAAAGACCAGTAAAATAATAGTAGCCATGAATTCAGTAATACAAAAGGTTAAGTTTGCAAAAGTCACAGTCAATGACTCGGTAATCTCTGAAATAAATGATGGCATTTTGATTCTCGTAGGATTTAGCAAACACGATGATGATTCGGTGATAGATGAATACATTAAAAAATTAACCTCCTTGAGGTTGCTGCATGATAGCGAGGGTAAGACCAACTTAAGTATCGTAGATGCCCAGATTCAGGTTATGGTCGTTCCTCAATTTACCCTTGCTGCAAATCTAAATAAAGGTCTCAGGCCAAGCTTTGATAGCGCTCTTAACCCGCAAAGCGCTCAATTTTTTTATAAGTCTCTGATAGAAAAGCTGAATCAGCTCTTAGGCCATCAAGTTGCAGAGGGAAGTTTTGGCTCGCATATGGAGGTTAATCTTTGCAATGATGGACCTATGACATATTGCTTAGATGTTTAAATATAATTGAGAAATTTGAGTATTTCTGTTTATGATGTATTTCATAAGATAATTTAGGAGAGATTATGCCTGGACTTGGAGGAATAAGTATGTGGCAGTTACTGATCATCTTGGTCATAGTAATTTTGATTTTTGGCACTAAAAGGCTTAAAACTTTAGGGGGCGATCTTGGGGGAGCACTCAAAAGCTTCAGAAAGGCAATGGACGATAAAGACGCCCAAGAAGAAAAGAAAATTGAGTCTTCAAATGAAGATGCAACATTTGAAGAGCATAAAGAAAAAGAAAGCTCGAGCGAATAATGTTTGATGTTGGCTTTTGGGAGGTGATGCTCATTCTCATCATGGGCCTATTATTCTTAGGGCCTGAGAAGATGCCTAAAATTGCTTCTCAACTCGGCAGATGGGTAGGCAAAGCAAGAAGAACGGCTACACAATTACGGTATCAATTAGAAAGGGAAGTAGGCTCACATGTTGAAAAGCCTCCAATCTATACCCCGCCACCGAGAACTGCAACCTATACTCCTCCAGCTGGACCACAAAAAAATCAACAGCCCCTCGACAATGAAAATAAATCTCAGGAGGGCTCAGAAAATGCGTCCTCGGAAAATCCCTAATTCATTGTCAGCATGTCAGAAAACTCAATAGCTCCTGAAGAACCAACTCCACAAGAGGAGCAAACACTGCTTTCACACCTTATTGAGCTTAGATCTCGAATCATGAAAGCTTTTATTGCTACATTGGTTACCTTTGTTTGCCTGGTACCCTTTGCACAAGAAATATTTTCATTGGTTGCTGATCCCTTAATGAGTCAACTTCCAGAAAATGCAACGATGATTGCAACACAAGTTGCCTCTCCTTTCTTAACACCCTTTAAAACTACTTTCTTTGTCGCCTTATTTATTGCGATGCCAGTCGTTATTTTTCAGGTATGGGGATTTGTCGCTCCAGGTCTTTATAAAAATGAGAAAAAATTTGCACTTCCCCTATTAGTCTCAAGTATCGTACTTTTTTATCTTGGTATCGCCTTTGCCTATTACGTGGTATTTCCATTAATGTTTGGTTTTTTTGCAGCCGCTTCCCCTCAGGGGGTGACCATGATGACAGATATTGGTGCTTATCTAGACTTTATCCTGACATTATTCTTTGCATTCGGCATCTCCTTTGAGGTTCCCATCGCCACAGTGATGCTAGTAAGCACAGGATTACTTAAAGTGGATAAATTAAAATCTGCAAGGCCTTATGTATTTTTAGGTGCATTTGTAATTGGTATGTTTTTAACACCCCCAGATGCAATATCGCAAACCCTTCTAGCTATCCCTGTATATTTACTTTATGAAGTCGGGATTCTATTATCTAGTATTATCTCTAAATCAAAAGCAGAGGCAGCAAACAATGAATAATAGCTTTTTTGGGCATCCGATTGGATTAAGAACACTCTTTTTAACCGAGATGTGGGAACGAATGTCGTACTATGGCATGCGTGCATTGTTGGTGCTGTATATGACTGGTACAGTCACGGGCATTAATCCTGGGCTTGGTTTAAGTGCTATTGAAGCTAATTCAATTTATGGAATCTACGTCGGTTTAGTTTATCTTATGGTTGTCCCTGGTGGATGGATCGCAGATAACATACTTGGTTATCAAAAAGCTGTTCTTATTGGAGCAATCATCATTACGCTTGGGCATTACACCCTGGCACTTCCTTTTACCCAAACTTTTTTCTTGGGCTTAATTTTAGTAGTTTTGGGTACTGGCCTTCTCAAAGGAAATATCTCTACGATAGTAGGTCAGCTTTATGAGGGCAGAGATGATAAAAGAGACTCTGGTTACACCATCTTTTATATGTCAATCAATATTGGCTCCATGCTTGGTTTTGCCATTTGCTCCTATTTAGGGGAAAAGATTGGCTGGCATTGGGGTTTTGGTGCGGCTGGTATTGGTATGACTTTTGGGGTTATACAGTTTATTAAAACGCGACATTTGCTCGGTCAAGCAGGTCTCAACCCCAATGATATGGAAGACGAAAGAAGGAATCGATTAACCAAGTATATGAATATATCTCTGGTTGCAATGTTTGTCGTCATAATTGGTGGTTTGCTTGGAATGTTTACTGTTGATCCAAGATACTTCGCCGAAAGATTTGCATATTTCTTAACGATTGTTGCAGGAATTTATTTTGTCTACTTATTCTTCTTTGCCGGTCTCAATGCCAAAGAAAGAAAAAATCTATTTTTGCTTTTATTCCTTTTTATTGGCGCGGTAGCTTTTTGGTCAGGGTTTGACCAGTCAGCGAGCTCCTTGAGTATGTTTGCAAGAGACTACACTAGCTTAGATGTAAACGGTTTTACTATGCCTGTTGGTTGGCTGCAGTTTTTTAATCCAATGTTTGTGGTAATTTTTGCGCCCATTTTTGCAGGACTTTGGTCTAATTTAGCACTCAGGAATCTCAATCCTTCATTACCATTAAAATTTGCCATCGGGGTTTTCTTTATGGCCATAAGTTTTATTGTGATGGTTTATGCGGCTGGTCTTGCTATGGAAAATGCTCCTATTGGTATGCAGTGGTTGGTCATTACATACCTGCTTCATACCTGGGGTGAACTAGCACTATCACCTATAGGGCTCTCAGCATTTTCACGCTATGCTCCAAAAAAATATATTGGTCAGATGTTTGGGCTTTGGTTTCTTGCCAGTGCTATCGGTGGTGTATTGGCTGGCCTCTTAGGCGGAGATGCTTTGAATGAAGGATTAGAATCCATAGAGCCTGTTTTTAGCTTTATGATTCAGTATTACTTTATTATCGCAGTAGCCTTGGTTGTACTGTCTTTCTTTATTAAGCCTGCAGAGGAAGACTAAATTTTAGATTGCTAAAATAATTGAAAAAAGTATAAATGCTCCATAGTACCCATGAGCTTTAAATGACTTAAAGTAAGCAGATCTTTTTTTCTGGGCAAACTGATTTTGAAGATAGATTAAAAAAATTGAAGCTATTGCAATTAAAGCATAATAGAAATGCTCTAACTCATTTAGATATCCAACGTAACTCAGACCAAGCAAGAATAGCACCATTAATGCCATCATCGTGATGTTTGCATATTTGCCAAACAGGATTGCCGTTGAATTTACTCCAACCTTTAGATCATCCTCTATGTCCACGAGGGCATATGCGGTGTCATAAGCTACGATCCAAAAAAAGGTGACCAAATAAAGGACCCAACCCTCAAAAGGCACGAAACCATGATAGTAAACGTAAGCCATTGGGACCCCCCAAGCAAAAGCAAGCCCCAGTACAGCCTGCGGAGCTCTTAAAAACCTTTTGCAAAGAGGATAAATAATGGTTAAACAAGCACCAATCAATGCAAATTTAAATACCTCTATACCAAGCATCGCTGCGATGATTGCTGCAATTAACATCAAAATAAGAAAAAAGATAAACGCTCGAGATGGCGCTATTCTTCCTGAAGCTAGAGGCCTAGACTTTGTCCTTTCAATATGGATATCTATTTTTCTATCAAAAAAATCATTTATAACGCAGCCCGCAGAGCGCATTATAAATGTGCCAAAAAAAAATAAAGATAATTCATATATTTGTACTGAACCATTCGAAGCTAGCCACATTGCCCAGTAAGTTGGCCATAAAAGTAAAAAAGTACCGATGGGCTTATCAAAACGTATTAATTGCAAGTAGTCATTCATAAGGTTTAAGCAAGTAAGTATTCGGAATTAGTTGAATACCATCGATCAATAACTTCACCAGTAACTGAAGGGTCGTCTCTTTTTAATTGATTTGCAATATCCTTAGCTTGATGGGCTAGATGAATATGTTCACTGATATCTGCTACCTGAAATTCAATGGACCCCGATTGTTGCGTTCCAAATATATTTCCTGGCCCTCTTAATTTAAAGTCCTCTTCGGCGATGATAAATCCACTTGTGTTAGAGCGAATGATGTCCAGACGTTTTTTTACCCTATCTGTAATAGGTTTTTTATATATCAAAATGCAATAGGAAGATTGATCTCCTCTTCCTACTCGACCCCTAAGCTGATGGATTTGTGCTAGTCCCATTCTCTCTACGCCCTCAATAATCATACAATTTGCATTTGGAACATTAACACCTACCTCAATTAAGGTTGTGGCGACCAAAATACTGATTTGATTATTTATGAACTGATCCATGATTTGGTCTTTTTTTTCTGAAGCAAGCTTTCCATGGATAAGTGCAATCTTTTGTTTCGGCAACAAAGACTTAATATTATTAAATATCTCCTCAGCAGCAAGTGCATCAATTGCGTCAGATTCACTAATAATCGGTGACACCCAATATATTTGGGAATTATTTGCGAGAATATTTTTTTCTAAGCTTTCAACTAAGTTGGCTCTTTTATCCTCAGAAATAACTGACGTATCAATTGACTTTCTGCCATGGGGAAGTTCTTCAATAGTAGAGATGCTCATTTCCGAAAAAAGCGTTTGTGCTACTGTTCTTGGAATAGGTGTCGCTGACATAAATAATTGATGCGGCAGTCTTTGGTCTTGCCTTTTTTGCCTAAGATTGAGTCTTTGTTTGACTCCAAACCTATGTTGTTCATCAATGATCACTAACCCTAAATTTTTAAATTCCATCTTTTGCTGAAAAAGAGCATGCGTTCCAATGATGATTGATCCGGGCGCCTGATTGATTGCAGCCATCGTGTCTTTTTTTTCTCCGACTTTCATGGATCCTATCATCAAAAATATCGGCAAATTTAATGGGCTTAGAATTTTTTTTGCCTCTTCAAAATGTTGTTTCGCAAGAATTTCAGTAGGTGCCATAATAGCCACTTGAAAGCTATCTTTGATTATTGCAGCGGCTGCCATAAATGCCACAATAGTCTTACCACACCCTACATCTCCTTGGAGAAGTCTGTTCATTGGTCTATCGGTTGTTAAGTCCTCTAGTATTTCCTTAAGGACTTTATCTTGTGAATGAGTTAATTGAAACGATAATAAAGATTTTACTTGATCTAAAAGCTGAAGATCTATTGAACAAGGAATGCCTTTATTTTTATTTTTTCCCTCATATGATAATAAGAAATAGGCGATCAGCTCATCTAAAGCTACTCTTGATCTATTCTTTTCAATAGCTAACTCAGTCTCTTCAGGACTGTCATAGATATAGGGAAAGTGTATTTCTCTAATGGCTGATGCAAGGTCAGGAAGATTACTTAATAAATGGTCATATGTGCGATTAAACCTCTGACCTTTTGTTAATTCGAGAGCGTTTCTAATTATTTTTTGAATAGTTTTTTGTCCTACTCCCTTTATGTTTGGGTAGATAGGTGTAAGGTTATTTTCATTTATTAGTATCTTTGTTTTTTTCACTATCTCGTATTCTGGATGAATAAATTCAATTCCATTTCTTCCCTGTCTAGCCGTACCAAAAACTCTAAGGCGATCACCAATATCAATATTTTTATTGTGCGTACCCGCATAATAAAAAAATTTGATCTCAGCTGAACCGCTGTCATCATTAATGACAAAACGAATGCCTCTTCCTTTTGTAAAAAAATAGTTTTTGCCAATAACATCACCCTCAAAATAGCATTTCTCAGCATGTGAGCATTTTGCAATCGGAATTAGTTGTGTTTTATTTACGTAACTTTTAGGAAAAAAGAAAAGTAAATCTTGGATGGAATGTATATTCTTTTGGGCAAGCTTTATTTCTAGTTGCTTTCCTATCCCCTTAATATCAGTAACCTTCTCATTAAACATAGATCTCATCAGTTTGTGATACCCATCGTTAATAAAGGCATTACTTTATTGTCAACACACCTTCTATTTCTATTTTTGCTCCCATAGGTAAGCCAGAAACCTCAATGGCTGCACGCGCCGGATAAGGTTTTTTAAGGTAGCTTCCCATAACTTGATTGAGCAAAGAAAAATTCGCTAGGTCGGTCAAATAAACTGTGAACTTTAAATAATCATTAATATTTAATTTACACTCATGTGCAATTGCTGCTAGGTTTTTCATTACTTGATTTGCTTGCTCCTCAAATTCTTCACTAATTAAGGCTCCATTACTAGGATCAATCGGAATTTGACCAGAAACAAAAATGAGATTATGAGATTGAATAGCCTGACTGTATATACCAATCGCTTTAGGAGCAGAGTTTGAGCTGATTTCTTTTTTATCGGTCACTGATGCCTCCCACGTATTACTCTCATGACCTCTTTTGAGGTGCGAATGCTTCTTAAAATATCTGCCAGGTGCCTCCTATTTCTAACTGAGAGCGTAAAATAGATAAAGGTAGAATCTCCCTGTGTTTCGACTTCAGTCGACATGATATTACTATTTAAAGATGAGATATTTCCGGCAATCTCAGCCAAAATACCTACTTTGTTTTTAGTTCTCACTGATATATCAGTATAAAATTCTCTGATAATGTTAGGCCCCCAATTTACGCTGAGCCATCGACTTTGATCCTTTTTAAAGGTTCCGACATTTTTACATTCAGCCCTATGCACAACAATTCCCTTGCCGCTGGAGATAAACCCTAAAATTTCATCGCCAGGTATAGGATGACAACAATTAGCAAAATTAGTTGATAGCCCCTCTGTCCCAATAATTTCGAGCTGGTCTCTATTGGCCGGTGCGAAATTAACTGCGTCTGGTCCAGCTGCAATATTCATTGCAACCAAAGTGGCAATGAGACTTCCGTTTCCTAAAAGCTCATAAAGATCATCTATTTTTTCACATTTGTAATGAACCAGAATTCTATTTAATAAATTCCCTTTTAAATTCCTTAAGGTAAGCTTATGTGGCAAAAGAGCTCGGGTTAATAAACTTTTGCCAGACTTTATAGCATCCTCCTTATTCATTTCTTTTAACTTTGAACGAATCGCATTTCTTGCTTTTGCTGTAGCAACGAATGTAATCCAGTGGGGATTAGGATTGGCATCTTTTGAAGTCACAATCTCAACTTTGCTTCCATTTTTAAGCTCAGATCTTAACGGAACAATTTGACGATCCACTTTTGCAGAAATAGCTTTATTACCCAGTTCGGTATGAATGGCATATGCAAAATCAATCGGTGTGGAGCCTTTTGGAAGCCTGATAACATCACCTTTAGGCGAGAAGACATAAACCTTATCAGGAAATAAGTCTATTTTAACTGCCTCAAGAAATTCTTCTGAGTTTGCATTTTTTTGCATGGCTACTAGATCATTCAGCCAATTTCTAGCATTTGTCTCCGAGCTATGAGTATTATGTTCGATAGCCTTATGCTTCCAGTGAGAAGCAACGCCACGTTCCGCTACCCAATCCATTTCTTTGGTGCGTATTTGCACCTCAAGCGGAAGGGCATTTGGCCCAAAAAGGGTTGTATGCAAAGACTGATACCCATTAACTCGAGGTATTGAAATATAATCCTTAAACTTACCGGGTATCGGTTTAAAGTAGCGGTGGATTACCCCTAAGGCTCGATAACAATCCGATTCATTATCTAAAACTACCCTTAATCCATAAACATCTAAAATTTCAGCTAGGCTTAAATGCTTCTTTTTCATTTTTGAATAAATGCTATAGAGACGCTTCTCTCTTAAGGCTATTTCAGCATTTATGCCTTCAGCCTCAAGTGCCGACAATAATTGAGACCTTACATTTTTCAAAGATTTTTCCTGCTTTGTATGTGCTTTATTAATGGCTCTCTCAAGAATTTTGTATCGATAAGGTGATAAGGCCTTAAACCCAAGGTCCTCTAACTCACCTTTTAGCTGGTACATTCCTAGCCTATTAGCAATAGGCGCATAAATTTCAAGGGTCTCTCTGGCTTTAATCCTTCTCTTTTCAGGGCTGACTGCGTCAATGGTGCGAATATTATGAAGTCTATCTGCCAACTTCACCAGTATCACTCTTAAATCATTGGTCATAGCCAAAATCATTTTTCTCAAGCTTTCTGCCTGAGCTTCCTTAGCACTCTTAAAGTCAAGTTTGTCCAGTTTACTTACACCATCAACAATAATCGCAACATTTTTTCCAAAAGTTTCGCTCAGCTCTGCAACACTGACATGGGTATCCTCGACAACATCATGAAGTAGTGCCGCCTTAATGGTTGCAGGATCAAGTTTATATTGAGCTAGAGTGATTGATACCGCAACGGGGTGATTAATATAAGCCTCTCCAGATTTTCTTCTCTGTTTGTAATGGTGACAGGCGGAATAGAGATAGGCTTTTTTAATATCTTCAACGACTTTAGGCTCAAGATAACTGGAAAGCTCCTTTTCTAGATCTGGATAGTTAGACGCAAGCCACTCACGACTTGATAAATTATCAATTAGTTTTGAAGGTGTGAGCATGCAATCTAGAAATTTTTAATTCTAGATTAGGATATCACTCTTCTTGTGCTTCAGGCTCCTCAATTTGCATGGACTCGCTGGAATCAGCAATAAGCTCTTCATTATTAGATAGCTCTGATTGGTCTGCGGATTCAAGTTCCTGCTCAATCAATTCATCAAGATTTGCAGTTTCACTTTCCACAAGAATAGAAGCATCCACGAGGCCCTCAGCAATCTCTCTCAATGCGAGTACGGTTGGCTTATCGTTTTCCTCTTCAACCAGAACAGGAGCACCGTTTGCAATCTGTCTCGCTCTCTTTGCGGCAACCGTAATAAGCTGAAAGGTATTCGGAATTTTTTCTAAACAATCTTCAATAGTAACTCTGGCCATAACATCCTCAAATTTGGAGGAGTATCTTAATATAATTTAGTTTTAATTGCATCTTCCATTTTTGCCACAACGCTTGGCTTCGATGTTGCGTGATCCTGATTAAGATCATCAATAATGCTTAAAAGCTCTTCTAGGCACTGATCAGAATCCTGATTGATAAGTGCATAATCAAAATCTTTCCACTGTGCCATTTCACTTTTTGCTTGAGACAGCCTGATTTCAATACTTTGACTTGAATCTTGACCTCTATGCGTAATTCTCTGATTCAGCTCATTGAGAGAAGGAGGCATGATAAAGATGAGCTTAGCAAATTCAAATCTTCTTTTGATGATCTTGGCTCCTTGACAGTCTATTTCAAGAAGAACCTTAGGTTCATTGTTGAGTCCATTAATAATGGCTTCATAACTTGTCCCATAAAAATTTCCGTAGACCTCTGCATGCTCTACAAGGGCCTCATCTCTAATCATTTCTTGAAAAATCTCATGGGAGGTAAAGTTATAGTCCTTTTTATCAATTTCACCAGGTCTCGGATTTCTTGTGGTATATGAAGTTGGTATAAATATATCTTTTCTTATCTTTGTTAGCTTTTTAATGATTGTTGTTTTGCCTGCCCCTGAAGGCGCAGAAATCACAAATAAGTTCTCACTCAACATTTTGAATTTGCTCTCTAATCCTTTCAGCCATTAATTTAACATTGATAACTTTATTTATAATTTTCTTATCTCTGAGTTTGGAAGAGATGGTATTTATCTCTCTGTTTATCTCTTGCAATAAAAAATCTACCTCTTTTCCTATAGGGCCCCGAGACTTTATTTTTTTTTGTAGGGAGTCTATGTGCATTAGCTGTCTATCAACTTCCTCATTGATATCAATCTTCTGCATAATACTGGTTAAATAATTTTGAATATATTTGCTGTCTATCTCATCTGATAGCGATTCAAACTTTTGATGAGCTAAATCATATTTTTTTTTCTGGATCAGCTGGTAGTTATTTGCAATATAAGCAAAACTTTTTTCAAGATTTTTAGTTAAAGAGAAAATCTTTCTTTCAAGTATTTCACCCTCAGCTTGCCTAGACTTATCGCAGCGTTCCAAGGCATGTTTAAACAGTGCCTTGACAGTTCTGCTATCAATTAAATTGCCATAACTAATACTTTTTCCAGTCTCAAGTATTTCAAAAGTACTCATAGGTTTTGCATTTTTAAAAATTCTTTGTACTTCATTGCTACGTTTTTTTACTGATAAAAGAATTTTTTTATTAACACTTTCCTTCTGAGAATGAGAAAAGTTAATCTTTAATACACACTCTATTTTTCCTCTACCGAAGGATTTTTCTACCATTTTCCTGCAGGCAATTTCTTCAGGAGATGCAAAACTTGGCATCTGAAGATCAATTTGTAATGCTCGATGATTTACAGATCTTATAGTCCAATCGTAACTAATTGAATTTTTCACTAGGGTGGCCTTACCAAAGCCAGTCATGCTAATCAATTTTCTTCCTCAATTTCTTTTCATTACAATAACCTAATAATAACCAAATAACATTATTACGATGACTAGAATTGATAGAAAACTTAATGAGTTACGCAACATTAAATTCACTCCTAATGTAAATAAAAATGCATTGAGCTCCGTTCTCACTGAGTTCGGCGATACGCAAGTTTTAGTATGTGTTAACTATGAAGATAAAGTACCACTGTTTTTAAAGAATACCGGATCAGGGTGGCTTACTGCCGAATACGCAATGCTTCCTTCTGCAACAAATACTAGAAACAAAAGAGAAGTAAAATCTGGGCATCAGTCTGGTCGATCTTCTGAAATTCAACGATTGATTGGCAGAAGCCTCAGAAGCTGCCTTGACCTAGGAGCTCTTGGTGAGCTATCTCTTATCATTGACTGTGATGTCTTGGTAGCTGATGGGGGGACAAGAACTGCTTCGATCTCCGGTGGATACGTAGCACTTGACTTAGCAATACAAAAACTTTTAAAAAAAAATCTGCTTAAGAAAAATCCAATCGTTAGACAAATTGCAGCTATTTCACTTGGCATTTTAGATCAGAATATCTATTTAGATTTAAATTATGAAGAAGACTCAGCTGCAGATGTCGATCTTAATATTGTTATGGATGAAAATAAAAAAATTATAGAGATACAGGGCACAGGAGAGAAATCAACATTCTCAATTGATCAGCTTAATCATATGCTTAACATTGCTGGGGATGGGATTGGTCAAATCATTAACCTACAAAAAACACACTTAATAAAGTAATGACTACAATACTCATTGCCACAGGAAATCATCATAAGCTAAAGGAGATACAATCCTTCTTTTCTGATTCACAAGTTGAATTGATCTCTTTTAAAGATCTAAAGCTATCCTCTCCCGAAGAAAGCGGTAAAAGTTTTTATGAAAATGCAATGATCAAAGCTAAATTTGGTTTTGAAGCAAGCGGACTTCCAACCATCGCCGATGACAGTGGATTGTGTGTAGAAATATTAAATGGCCAACCAGGCATACATTCAGCTAGATTTGCTGGGGCAGATGCAACAGACGAAGAAAATAGAAGAAAGCTACTTAATGAAATAGACTTTTCCCAAGGCAACATAAAAGCTTATTTTGTCTGTTGTGTTGTAGCAAAATTATCAAATGACTTTACTCTTCAATGCGAAGAGCAATGGCATGGAGAAATCATCAATGTTGAGACAGGTGATCATGGATTTGGCTATGACCCCATTTTCTATTTAAAAGAAAAACAAAAGACAGCAGCTGAGCTAAGCGAGACAGAAAAGAATAAAATCAGTCATCGAGGTAAAGCTTTTTCAAAGATTTTAGATCAACTAAAGTCCAGCACACACGGTAAAAGTTACTAACAATCAATTTGTAGAATACTTTCGCAAAGACTTAAAAGTAATAACTAAAATATAAATTCTAAAATTCTTTTAAGTTATTGTTTTTATTTAATAATTCTATTTTTTTGATACTTTTAAAAAGTCTAAATTACTGATTCCGTTCAAATCAATAGAAATAGCAACAACCTTATCCACGAAGTTATCCACAGGGATATAGGGTAATTGCTCCAACATGATGCATTAAAATAAATTCTATAAAATTCTTGTATTTAAACCCCTTCAGCAGTATCCTCATTCATCCAAATTAATTATATTTTTATGAAAACTGAAATTCATCCTGAATATAAAGAAATTAAAGTCGTTTGCTCATGTGGCAATGAGTTTGAGACTTCTTCTACTCTCGGTGAGGACTTAACCATTGAGGTTTGTTCTTCTTGTCACCCATTCTATACCGGTAAACAAAAAATAGTTGATACCGGTGGTAGAGTAGATAAATTTAAGAAACGTTACGGTATCAATAGCTAGATTTGTCATGCGATGATACTGCCATGATTTAAGGTAGTGAAATGACAGAAAAAAAATTCACTCTTATTGGAGATAATAATAATTCTTCCGAGTTGCCGGTTCACCATGCATCTATTGGTCATGATGTAATCAATATCTCTAAGCTAGCCTCTGAGCATGGTGTCTTTACTTATGACATTGGTTTTGGAGCAACGGCTTGCTGCGAGAGCAAGATTACCTACATTGATGGTGATAAAGGTATTCTGCAGTACCGTGGAATTCCGATTGAACAGTTAGCAGAAAAATCTTCATTTATTGAGGTAGCGTATCTGCTTTTCTTTGGTGAACTTCCCACTCAAAGCCAGTTGTCTGAATTTGAGCAAAAAGTAATCAATGCTACTGAATGTGATGGCAAGTTCATTAACTTTAGTGGTTTTGATAAAAATGCACACCCAATGGCAATGATTCTTAGCAGCTTGGGGTCTATGGCGGCACACTATAACACTTCATTTGATATAAATGACAAAGTGAGCAGAGAGGAATTTTGTATAAATATGCTTGGAAAAATCTTGCCCATAGCATCTGCAGCGTTCAAACACACAGAAGGAAAAGATTTTGTACGATCAAATAGTAAGCTTTCCTATTGTGCAAATTTAATCAATATGTTCTTTGGTAATTCTGCCGATGAACCAATCGAAAATGAGATCGCTGAGAAAGCAATTGATATATTGTTTATCCTGCATGCTGATCATGAACAAAATTGCAGCACCTCATCAGTGAGGCTTTCGGGCAGTTCAGGTGTAAATCCATATGCAGCCATTGCATCAGGTATTGCAGCACTCTGGGGTCCCGCTCACGGTGGGGCGAATGAAGCTGTGATCAATATGCTTGAAGAAATTGGTACTACAGATCAAATTTTAAAATATATTGATAAGGCAAAAGATAAAAATGATCCATTTAGATTAATGGGATTTGGGCATAGAGTGTATAAAAACTATGACCCCAGAGCCACTATCATAAGAAAAGCCTGTCACGATGTACTTGCTAGCGTTGGACAAGAAGATAGCCCCTTACTTGAGCTTGCACAAGAACTAGAAAAAATAGCCCTTAAAGATGAATATTTTAAAAGTAAAAACCTCTATCCTAATGTAGATTTTTATTCCGGAATTATTTACAAGGCTCTTAATATTCCAGCAACGATGTTTACAGTTATGTTTGCTATAGCAAGGGTAGCTGGATGGGTATCTCATTGGAAAGAAATGGTAGAGGACCCAACATCGAGAATAGGTCGACCAAGGCAACTGTATACTGGACTCTTTGACCAAGAATATAAAGATATATCAGGCCGATAGCCTTTCCTCTAAGAATTTCATATTTTTCCTTACTGCCTTTAATCCAGTGATGTTGCAGTTTGGCACTGACGAAATGGAATTTCTGGAGAAAAGAAGAAGCTCGGTTAATGTCCCATTAAAATCAACCTCATAACCGTAAATTTTTTTTATGTCTCCATGTATCTTCATTCTTTTTTCTATATCTTTTGCAGTTAAGCCCAATTCATTTACTTTGCTAAGTACTTCTAGCTCATTATCAGTAAATAAATGAAGCTCTACTGGCATATGAGACAGATAAATATCGTAGGATAAAAACCCTGACAGCATTGGATTAAGATTTTTAAAATGACTCATGATTTTGTGAGCTTCATCTAATTTTCTTAATATCAGATTGTGATCAAGCTCATTAGAATCTTGATAAACCTTTTTGAGTGCATAAAAAATTTCTAGATTGCTAGGAATAAGTTTTTTTTTAATTGCTTTGAAAGCTCTCTGCTTAGCAAAACTAAAGTTTTTAATTTTTTCTTCAATGATGAGCTCGGCACAAAGATACGCTTCATCGCTAAGATGATTTTCAGAAAAAGATTTCATTAATAGATGCTTGAAAGCTCTTCTGCGATAAGCTCATCAGAGGTAATATCTGAAGTTGAATTTGTCCTTCCATTATTGAAATAGTCTAATTCTGAAGATCTCATCAACTCAAATATTCCATTGTTAATATCTGTTGTCATCAGACCAGTTTCTGGATTAATTCGTACATCTAGAATCCCTGGCGGCCTTTGGGGAGGCGCAAGCTCTGTAGCTTCAAGAGCATTATTCATAAATTCTATCCACATAGGTAGCGCAGTTCTTGCTCCTTGTTCCAGCCTTCCTAAGCTTCGCTCCTGATCAAAGCCTACCCAAGTTGATACAGCAATATTTGCGTTATAGCCAGAAAACCATGCGTCTCTCCTGTCATTTGTCGTCCCTGTTTTTCCAGCAAGGTCAGTGCGGTTGAGCTCATAAAATGCCCTTATACCGGTTCCCCTTTGAATTACATCTTTCATGACATCAAACATCAGATAACTATTTTGCGGAGAGACAACCTGTTCACTTTCTCTTAAGGTTGTCCTAAAGCTTGAAAATACTAGACCATCTTCATTAGGAGGGTTATCAAAATCTAAACATTGATGGCAAATATGAGGTTGTGAATTTTGAAAGATGATATTGCCCTCTTCATCCTCAATTTTATCAATGATATAAGGACTAACAGAATATCCCCCATTAGCAAAAATCGCATAGCCTGTGGTGATTTCTAAAGGAGAAATTCCTCCGGAGCCAAGAGCAATAGTTAAATTGTTAGGAAGCGCTGCCTCATCAAAGCCAAATCGCTCAATATAATTAACTACATTCTGTATTCCTGTCTCTCTAACTAAACGTATTGATACTAAATTTAATGAGCGAATTAAAGCCTCTCTAAGTCGTGTAGGACCATAAAATTGTCCAGTATAGTTTTCCGGCCTCCAATCATCTCCTAGATCTGCCCCCTCTTCTACGATAGGAGCATCATTAATAATACTGGCTGTGCTAAATCCATTCTCCAACGCTGCTGAATAAACAAACGGCTTAAATGCAGATCCTGGTTGTCTTCTTGCTTGAACGGCACGATTAAAATTTGAAAGGTTAAAGTCATAGCCCCCAACTAGTGATACCACTGCCCCATCATAAGGATCAATGGCAACAAGAGCGGCTTGGGGCAAGGGTAGTTGCGCTAGTCGATAATTACCATCTGAAGTAGATCTTAATCGAACTACATCTCCGTAGGCCAAAACTTCACTTATCTCAACAGGAATTGCGCCCACATAGTCATCATTCAGATATGGGCGTGCCCATTCGAGGTCATTAAGTTCCATATAAATCAAACCCAAATTCTCTATATATAGACTGGCAGAGTTTGCATTTATATCTAGTACCACTGCATTGTATAGCCCTTCAACATTGTCAAAATTATCTAATTCATTATTGAGCTGTGTAATCAGTGACTGATCATCTTGCAATATCCCTTCAAAATAAATTTCTAGGTCCAGATAGGACAGGCTTCCAATCTCCCCACGATACCCATGAAGCTCATCGTATAAATGTAAGCCATTTTGAACGCTTGAGTGAGCAGCTCGCTGTAAGCGGCTATCAATTGTTGTTGTAACCTTGAGTCCTTTCTCGTAGGCCGAGAGTCCAAATCTATTAATCACTTCACTTCTTACCATCTCAGCTATATAAGGAGCAGACATGGTTGCTTGAGGTCCAAAGCGTTGAGAAATTATGGGAGTTGAGCTTGCTTGTTGATACTCATCATCATTAATAATATCTAAATCTAACATTCTGCCTAGAACATATGCGCGCCTGTTCTCTGTAGCATCGGGATTATTTACAGGGTTAAGTATTGATGGTGCCCTAGGTATTCCGGCCAATATAGCTATGTCGGAAGTTGAAAGTTGATCTAATCTTTTTCCAAAATAGATCTGCGAAGCGGCACTTACTCCATAGGCTCTTTGGCCAAAGAAATAGGTATTAAAGTAAAGCTCTAAGATTTCGTCTTTAGAAAATTCCTGCTCAATTCGGATTGCTAAGATAAGCTCTTTAAACTTTCTAATAAATGTTCTATCTCTTGTAAGAAAATACATCCTCGCTAATTGTTGAGTGATAGTGCTACCACCCTGACTACGATCGCCACCTGATAAGACAAAATTTATTGCGGCTCTTAATAATCCTTGATAATCATATCCAGGATGCTCATAAAATCTATCGTCTTCAGCTGCAAGCAATGCTGATACCAACTTTGTTGGGATATCACTAAAAGGTACGGGGGTTCTCCTTCTTTCTCCGAATTGAGCAAAAAGCCTACCATCCCTAGTATAGATAGACATAGGGATCTGAAGACGAATATCCCTTATTTCTTCAGCCAAAGGAAGGCTTGGCTCAACATAGTAATAGGCACCATTCCATAGAGATAAAAATAGAATGAATAAACCGATAAAATATATTGAAAGTTTTTTGATATATTTCATGTAAATATAATTATGACATCATTATATTTAAGTATTGAAGATTATAGATGATAACAAATAAAAATATTGTGCTTATCGGACCTATGGCAACAGGAAAAACAGCTATAGGAAAATTATTATCTAAAAGGTTTGGAAAAAAATTTATAGACTCAGATGAAGAAATAATCAAAAGAAATGGGGTTAGCATTGATCATATTTTTCAAATTGAGGGGGAACATGGATTTAGGCTTAGGGAAGAAAAAATACTACTTGAGTTAATTGAAGAGCAAGATATTATTCTTGCAACCGGTGGGGGCTCAATACTAAGCAAAAATTTTAGGAAGAGATGTAAACAAGAAGATTGCTTAGTAATTTATTTGTTTTCAGATATAGAAACGCTTTATCAAAGAACTAAATACTCAAGAAAAAGGCCCATTCTTAAAGGCAAAAATAAAAAAGAAGTTTTAAAAAAAATAATTGCCGAGAGAGAAGAACACTATAATGAATGTGCTGACATAAGAATTGATAGCTCTGCTCAAAATATTGAGCAGACCATAGATAGTATTGAAAAGAATTTAAATAATGAAAAAGCTTAAGGTAAATCTCGGAGATAGGTCTTATCCCATAATTATTAGTGATAATGCCTTATCATCTGAAAAAGAAATTCAGAAACTCATTAGTGAAAAACAAGTGGCTGTTATTACAACCAAAAAAATAGCTTCTTTACACTTAACTAAAATAAAAAAATACCTAAATTTAAATAAAGAAAATATTTTAATCTTCATACCGGATGGAGAACGTGCAAAATCAATAAAATATTTTTCTAAACTATTAGATTCGTTAATCAAAAATGAATTTAAAAGAGATGGGCTATTGATTGCTTTGGGCGGAGGTGTTGTAGGGGACCTTGTAGGCTTTACTGCCGCATGTTATCAGAGAGGTATAAAATTTATCCAATGTCCAACTACACTTTTATCTCAAGTTGACTCTTCAGTTGGAGGGAAAACTGGAATTAATCATGAATCATCAAAAAATATGATTGGTGCATTTCATCAACCGAGTGCGGTCTTTTGTGATTTATCTACTCTTGAAACTTTATCTAAGCGTCAGCTTAAAGCTGGACTGGCAGAGATTTTAAAATATGGGTTAATCGAAGAAAAGTCTTTATGGTCATACTGCCAAAAAAATAAAGATGGCATTCTAAGCTTAAATAAAAATAATTTGGAAAATATAATTTATGAATCTTGCAAAATTAAGGCAAAAATAGTCTCTCAGGATGAAAGAGAAAGTGGTGTAAGGGCACATTTAAATTTTGGTCACACTTTTGGTCATGCCATTGAAGCAATAGAACAATATAAAAATTTATTGCATGGCGAGGCTGTAGGAATAGGAATGCATATGGCCTCATTGGTATCAATGAGAATTGGCGCTTTAGATAAAAATGCTTATGAAGAAATATATGAAGGACTTTGTAAATTTGGTTTCCTGCCAAAATATAATAAATATTCAACAAACGAGCTATTACAAAAGATTAGGCTCGATAAAAAAAATAATGCATCCCGATTTAGATTTATTTTACTAAGCGATATTGGCAAGGCATTTATTCATGAAGTCCCATCGGTTTCAAAGCTTAAAAAGCTAATCTCTTTGGCGTTTTAGTTTAATGCATGAAAACCTTGCTCCCTATGCCTCTTGTCCTGAAAATAGCCAGGGGAGAATATTTCATGAAGAAGAGAGCCAATTAAGATCATGCTTCCAAAGAGATAGGGATAGAATTATCCACTCTTCAGCCTTTAGAAGGCTTGACCGAAAAACCCAAGTATTTGTGGATCCTGACAAAGATAATGTCAGAACCAGGCTCACGCATTCGCTAGAAGTCTCACAAATTGCTAGAACGATTTCTAGAGAGCTTGGCCTCAATGAAGATCTTACTGAGGCAATATGTTTGGCTCATGACTTAGGCCATCCTCCATTTGGGCATGCCGGTCAAGATATTTTAAATGAATGCATGTTGCCCTATGGTGGTTTTGAACATAACTTACAATCTCTGAGAATAGTCGATTTATTAGAGCATCGATATGCTAACTTCTTAGGATTAAATTTAACTTTCGAGACAAGAGAAGGCATCCTCAAACATTGCGATCAAAAAACAGCTTTAAATTTAGGAGAAATTGGTAAAAGATTTATAAATAGGACTCAACCATCTCTAGAAGCGCAACTAGCAAATATCGCAGACTTAATAGCATACAATCATCATGATATTGATGATGGACTAAGAGCTAAAATTTTAAATATTAATGATTTTATACAATTTGATTGGGCAAAATCAGTAATAGATAAAATAGAGAAAAATAAAGATTTTCCAAAATTAATGAATTATGAATTTGTAAGAATTTTACTTAACCTTGCTGTATTGGATTTAATTGAGGAAACAAAAAAGAATCTAATTCGATTCAATATAAAAAATACTAAAGATGTAAGAAGCAGTGAAAAAACAATTATTTCATTTTCTGATAATTTAAAAAATATCCAAGATGAGCTTAAAAACTTTTTAATGCAAAACTTTTATCTTAACGATCAAGTCAAGCAATTATCAGATCAGGCTGAAAAGGTAATACCGAAATTATTTAATTTTTTCTTGGCAAATCCTAAAAATTTACCCCCTTACTTTTATGAGCAATTTTTACTTTATACAAAAACCCCTGGGCAAGAACCAGCACGAATTATTTGCGACTACATAGCCGGTATGACAGATAGATTTGCTTTAAATCAGTATAATGAGGTACCAAATGACAAATAAAGATAAACTCATTGTAGCGCTAGATTTTTCCTCTATAGAAGAAGCGAAATCTATGGTTAATACACTTGGTGAGTCAGTAAGTTTTTATAAAATTGGTTTAGAGCTATTGGGATCTGGGTCTTACTTTTCTTTTCTGGAGTGGCTCAAGGCAAACAATAAAAAAGTTTTTGCAGATCTTAAGTTTTTTGATATTCCTGCAACTGTCGGTGCTGCTGTTCGCCAAATGAGCAACCTAGGTGCAGACTATCTCACGATTCATGGTGAGCCACAAATAATGCAGGCAGCCAATGAAAACAAAGAAGGTAATTTAAAAATATTGGCTGTTACCGTTCTCACCAGTCTTGATGAGAATGATATTAAAAATATGGGGTATAGCTTATCTATTCAAGATCTGGTGAATAAAAGAGCTAAATCTGCTCTTGAGCTTGGCATTGATGGAACAATATCTTCTGTTCATGAAGCAGCATCTATTAGAAAGTTATGTGGAGAAGAATTTATTATTGTGACGCCCGGTATTCGTTTGGCAGATAAAAATGTCCATGACCAAAAACGTGTGGCGACGCCAGAAACAGCAATAAAAAACGGAGCAAGCCATATGGTTGTTGGAAGAGCGATCACTCAAGCTAAAAATCCAGCAATGGCTGCGAATTTAATTCAAGAAATAATCAATAATTCCTTATAGCTCTCTTTTGAGGATCTTACCGACCGGGCTTTTTGGGAGCTCATTTATAAAATGTATATTCTTTGGTACTTTGTAAGGTGCTAAAAACTCAGAGAGATAATCAATAATTTCCTGCTTGTTTGGGGGATTTTGAATATTTTTAGGAACCAAAAAAAGCTTGATGGATTCGATGCCATCCTCCACATGAGAAACGGCTGCGGCCTCTAAGATATCTTCCCTTTGGTTAACGGTATCTTCAATTTCACTTGGAAATACATTAAAGCCCGAAACAATGATTAAATCCTTCATCCTATCGACAATAGTCAACTCTCCATTGTGATCTAGATAGCCTAAATCTCCCGTTCTAAGCCACCCCTCTTCATCAATTGTAAATTTAGTTTTCTCCTCATTTTTCCAGTAACCCTGCATGACCTGTGGACCATAGACGCATACTTGTCCAACCTCGCCAACAGCAACCTGATTAAAATTTTCATCAATAATTTTAATTTTGGTATTAGGCAATGGCGATCCAACTGTAGGAGAAAAACTTGTCACATTAATGGTATTTAGAGTAACTACCGGCGAAGCCTCTGATAATCCATACCCTTGAATAATCGGAATCCCAGTAACCTGTTGCCACTGTTCACAAATTTCTCTTCTAAGTGCCATTCCGCCAGCCACGCAAAATCTAAATGAGTGTTTTTTTATCTTTTTGAAGGAGGGTAAACGTAAAAGAGCGGCAAATAGAGTATCCACCCCTGTCATGATTGTAGGCTTTTCTTTAGAGATAGCCTTAGACAGCGATTCTAAATCTCTTGCATTGAGTACAAGAACGTTTGTAACGCCATACCTCATAAAGCAAAAGAGATTCCCCACTAAAGAGAGAATATGGTACACGGGCAAAGGAGTAAGAATAATATCCTCAGAGGTCAATTCATTCGATGTCCATTCGTAGGTCTGCTGTATATTGCTAGATACATTACCATGACTTAACATCACGCCACTTGGTGTCCCCGTCGTCCCGCCAGTATATTGAATAAAAGCCAGATCATTATTAATTATTTTTATTTCTTTTAGTTTGTCTGCATTTCGATTTTCTATAAGAGAAGAATGCTTTATTTCAGTATCAAGGCTGTATTTTGGTAGTGCTTTTTTGACATGCTTTAGCACCAATTGCATCACAAAACCCTTAAGTGCACCTAAATGCTCACCCACCGAGGAAGTAATTACCGCATCTAAAGAAAGTTTTTTTTCAAGATTGATAAATTTATGGGCAAAAAGATCTAGGGTCACTATGATCTTAGCCCCTGAATCCTCCATAGACTTCTCAATTTCTGTCTCTGTATAAAGTGGATTTAACGGTACCGCAACACAACCCGCCTTAAAAATTCCAATTAAAGCAATCGGAAATTGAATGACATTTGGCATAAGCAAGGATATTCTGTCGCCCTTTTTTACCCCAAGCTTCTCAATGAGATTGACTGCAAAATTATTGCTGAGGTGATCAAGTTCACTGTAAGTAATAGATTTATCGAAAAACTTGAATGCTTTATTGCTTTGGTGTTCAGTACAAGCAGATTGTATGATTTCTAGTAATTCAGAATCTTTATTAGCATCATATAGTTCAACCATTTTCGATCTCTCCCAATATATATGGATACACCTTAAGGGCCAGACTTTGTTGGCCCAAACTATTTGGATGTATTCCATCAGACTGCATCATATTTGAGCTTAAAGCAACTTCCTGCAAAAACTCAGGAATTAGCGTGATATCAAATTCTAATGCTAGATCGGAATAAATATTCTGAAATGCTACCGCAAAACTCTGTCCATAGTTTGGTGGCAATTGCATCCCACAAAGAATAACATTTGCTCCAATATTAAGTGATTGTTCAATGATTGCTTGAATGTTATTTTTTAGATCTCCTAAAGACAATGCCCTTAGACCATCATTTCCACCAATTTCTATCACTACAATGTCGGGTTTATTAATACTAAAATATTGATTAGCACGAAAAAGCCCTCCTGCACTCGTATCCCCAGAAACACTAGAATTAATGACTAAATGATCGTCTTCAAGCATAGCTTGTAAAAGACTTGGCCAAGCCTCAGTTAAGTTCACGCCATAGCCAGCACTAATCGAATCCCCAATAATCAAGATCTCTTCGCCATATAATTCGATAGAATAGGAGTTAAAAATAAAAAAAGATAAAATACAAAGTCGCATTCTATAAATTTATCACACCAAGACTATGTCAGTTATTAAAGCCATAAATATAAATAAAACCGTTCCAAGTGCCACCGGAGATTTAAGGATATTAAAAAATATTAATTTTGCTATAGATCAGGCTGATACCGTGTCAATAGTTGGCCCTTCAGGCTCAGGAAAATCAACCTTTATTTCAATTTTAGCAGGCCTTGATCTACCAACCTCTGGGAGTGTTTATATGGGTGAAAATGAGATTACAAAGCTATCTGAAAAAGAGAGAAACCATCTCAGAAATGAATACACGAGCTTTGTTTTTCAGTCTTTTCATCTTTTGCCATCGCTTACAGCTATTGAAAATGTACTATTGCCCTTAGAGTTAAGGAATCATAAATCAGCAAAATATAGATCAGAGGAGCTTCTAAATTTAGTGGGACTAGAAAATAGAGCGCATCATTATCCTAAACACTTGTCAGGCGGAGAAAAGCAAAGAATTGCCATTGCAAGAGCTATTGCAAATGAACCTAAAGTCCTTTTAGCGGATGAGCCAACGGGCAACTTAGATAAAAAAACCGGTGAAAATATTTTAAATTTAATCTTTGATCTTAATGAACGTCTTGGAATGTCTATTATTCTTGTGACGCATGATCAAAACGCAGCAAAACAATGCAAAAAAACTGTAAATATAGTTGATGGTGAACTTTCGTAATGTTTTGGAAAGAAAAAAAACTACATCAACTTTCAAAAGAGGAATGGGAATCACTCTGTGATGGCTGTGGAAAGTGCTGTCTCCATAAACTACAAGATGATGCCTCTCAAAAAGTTTTTTATACAAAAGTTGCTTGTAAGCTTTTATCTATTAAGGAAAGAAAGTGCAATGACTATCAAAACAGAGAAAAAATAGTTCCGGACTGTCTTAATCTTTATGGAAAAGATCTGGATAAGATCACCTGGTTACCTAAAACATGCTCTTACAGACTAATAAACGAAAATAAAGATCTACCTGAATGGCATCCTTTAATTTCTGGCAATAGAAATCTAATCAGTGAGCTAAAGAAATCTGTGTCACATTTTGCTGTATCAGAAAGCACCCTACCATTAAGCATGATCGAAAATGAGCTGGAACAATACCTACTGAGTGAAAATATATGCTAATTGAACCGCTGAATTTTCATTCGATATGTATTCTGCTTTTTACAATTTTAGCTCTCGTGCTTTTTACGAGACAAAAATTTAGTATGGAAGCTATCTCAATGTTCATAGTCTTGGCATTAATGATCTTCTTTTTTCTGTTTCCTTTTTCTTCAAATGGCATTAATGATATTGATCCGATAATTTTTTTGAGTGGATTTAGCCATGAAGCTTTGATTACCATTTGCTCGCTGATTATCTTAGGCAAAGGAATGGAGGTCACAGGTGCACTTCAGCCTCTTGGGGTTAGGCTTTCAAGATTTTGGTTAAAATCACCCTCAGTTGCTAACTTAGCCACAATTATTCTTTGTGGATTCTTAAGTGCATTTCTAAATAATACTCCAATAATAGTTATGCTACTTCCTCTTCTCATTGGGGTTGCAGTTAAAATTAAAATTGTTCCTTCAGAAATACTAATGCCGGTTGGCTTTGCTGCAATTGTTGGAGGGATGGCCACAACAATTGGAACGTCTACAAACCTTTTAGTGATTAGTATTGCTGAGGATCTAGGGGTCAATCACTTTGAAATGTTTGATTTTGCCCTTCCTGTTGTTTCTGTATCAATTTTTGCAATCCTTTACTTATGGCTCATTGCTCCAAAATTAATACCCAAACGAAATCCTCCGCTTCAAGGCATCGAGCCAAGAGTATTTTGGGCGGTACTTCATATTAACGAGATTAGTTTAGCTTGTAGCAAAACCTTTTCTGAGTGCTTAAGTCTTACAAATAATGAAATGAAAGTTGAAAAAATCGAGAGAGGAAATGGGTTAGAGATAGTCAAATTACCCTCAACAATTATCACAAGTGACGATAAATTTATACTAAGAGATACTCCTGAAAACTTAAAAAAATTTGAAAGACAGTTAGGAGCAAAGTTGACTTCTTTTCAGACCAATATTCAAGATGAGGTTTATAACAAGAATTTACCTGATGAATTTTTGGCTGAAATCGTAGTAAGCAGAAACTCAGATCTTTGTGGAACTATTATTAGTCAAAATAATTTTTACAGCAAAACCGGGCTGTATCCGCTCGCTCTTCATAGACCCTCTTTGAGCGCATCAGAAAATACAGAAATTTTAGAAAACATTAACAATCTTAAATTACAAGCAGGTGATGTCATACTTATTCAAGGGACTGAGGATAACTTAACTAAGTTTAAAACTTCTGGTGTTGCCCTCACTCTAGACGGAACTCCCAATATACCTTCAAGTCATAGAGCCCCAAGATCGATAATTATCATGATGCTAGTAATTTTGCTTGCAGCAACAGGCTTGATGCCTATCTCTTACTCATCGCTTTTAGGGGTAGGATTAATGTTGGCCTCAAATGTTCTTTCTTGGAAACATATAGGACAAGCTCTGGATAGGCAAATAATTTTAATTATAGTGGCAAGCTTGGCTTTAGGTTCTGCGCTTTCATTAACCTATGCGACAAATCTAATATCAGGCGGATTTGTCTCTTTAATGGAGGGCCTACCAGTACCATTTATATTAAGTGGTTTTATTTTTTTAATGACACTTCTAACGAACCTGGTCTCCAATAATACCGCCGGAGTGATTGGCGCTCCCATTGCATTACAGGTTGCACTAGACCTGGGCGTAAGTCCAGAGCCATTTATACTAGCAGTTCTTTTTGGTGCAAACATGAGCTTTCTCACTCCTTTTGGATATCAAACAAACTTACTCATTATGTCTGCTGGCGGATATCAGTTTTCAGATTTTTTTAGAATGGGTTTCCCGCTAACTCTTATTATGTGGATAGGCCTATCGATTGCTCTGAGCGTAATTTATCTATAATTCCCTATGAATAGCTCTTTTCAAATACCTACATATG
>JAYPDM010000015.1:0-31388 GCA_038125265.1 Gammaproteobacteria bacterium | reverse complement strand
AAATCAACTAGATTTGATTTATCTGAGACACTTATTAATGCACGTTTTTTCATTTTACTTAATGGTTAATAAGTTCAAGTTGTTTTTTATGGCATTCAGTTGATAGTAAGCTGAGTTTCTTATGAGGTGATAAGTAACCGTTATCAATATACCAGCATAAGTGCTTTCTTGAAATTTTGACACCTCTATCTTTTCCATACAGGGCATATATGCCTTTAATATGACTCCGAATATTATCATAAATAGCATTGCTGTTTTTATCTACTTTTGTTCCGTTGAAGCTTATTTCTGAGAATATCCATGGATTACCAAGTGCCGCTCTGCCGATCATGATGCCATCTGCACCAGTAAATTCTTTAACTTTTCTTGCCTTCTCTTGTGAATCAATATCGCCATTAGCAATGATTGGTATCTTGGCTTCTTGCTTTACCTTACGGATGGTGTGGTATTCCGCTGAGCCTTTAAATTTACATTCCCTGGACCTTCCATGGATGGTCATTGCACTAAGACCATAATCTTCTGCAATCTTTAAGACATCTAACGCATTATTATCTTCGCGAGTGGATCCGGTGCGTATTTTGACAGTGAGGGGGATTGAAATTTTATTTTGAATCGCCTCAAAGATCTTTTTTATCTTTGTGGGAAATGCAAGAAGTGCAGAGCCAGCATAATTTCCACATACTTTTTTTGCGGGACAGCCTAAATTGATATCTATAATATTTGCCCCCATTTCCTGAGCTTGATAGGCAGCTTCTGACATTAAGTTCTCATCATGACCCACAAGCTGAATTACCTTAATATTGTTATTATGTTGATCAAAATTTAAGCGGCTTAAAGTTTTTTTTGATTGCCATAATTTAGCGTCACCTATAACCATTTCCATTGGTGCTAATTCTGCACCGAATTTTTGGCAAATTGACCTAAAAGGTTTATCAGTAATGCCCGACATGGGAGCAAGAAATACGCCACTTTTAAATTCATGAACCCCAATCTTAAACATAACTAAATTTTAGGGCAGTCCATCCATGAAGGTCGACTCTTTCCTCTAACTTTAGGCTCAAGAAAGTATCTATAATTATCTCGGTTTGATCTTCTAAGATGCCAGAGACATACAAATCGCCTTTCGGCTTGATGATTTTCATGATCGATGAAGATAGTTCAATAATTGTATTTGCTATGATATTGATAAAAATAACATCTGAGGGTTTGAGTAAAATATTATTTATATGACTGACCTCTGCTTTTTCCGATATTTGATTCACTGCTAGATTTTTTTTTGTGACTGCCAATGCCTGAGGATCGTTATCGATAAATCTGCAAAATTTAGCACCCATAGCAAGGGATGCAATACCTAAGATTCCAGATCCACAACCAAAATCTGTAACTGTTTTTCCCTTAAATGAATCTTTGCATAGTTGAGATAGCAAAAGCCTAGTCGTTGGATGCTTGCCTGTCCCAAATGCAAGGCCCTGATTGAGGTAAATTGAGAACGGGGTCATTGATTTAAATTGTGAGTCATAAGGAAGAATCGTGAGTATATTATCAATCTCTTGGGCCTCAATACTTTGTGCTGCTTCAGAGTATTTAGTTTTTTGAATTTCAGGGTGAACATCTAAAAATCCAAAGGAATTCAATAAGTCGTCTAATTTCTTTTTTGAGATGGGGGCTAAAAAAAAGGCTTTAAGATCAATAGACTCCCAAATAGGCTCTTCATTTAAATCAGGTTCTAGGATTTCTCTTTCGTAGTCGGCGCTACAAATATCAAAAGAATAAGCTCCGGCTAAGGTTAAAATAGTTTCGATTGATTTTAAATGCAAGGCATCGATTTTGAGCCCGGCGATCCAAACAGGGTACTCTTTTTTATTTAATGCCAAGTCTGTTTTCGAGGTAATTGATATCGGTACCACCCTTCTTAAAGGCAAAGTGTTGAAAAATTTCTTGGTGGAGAGGGATATTAGTCTTGATGCCGTCGACAACTGTTTCCTCAAGTGCCCCGAGCATTTTCTTTATTGCATCTTCACGCGTTGATGCATGACAAATGATTTTAGCGATCATGGAGTCATAGTAAGGAGGTACTTGGTAACCACTATAAATATGGCTGTCATACCTTACACCGATACCGCCGGGAGGATGCCATAATTTTATTGTTCCAGGTGAGGGCATAAAGGTTTTTGGATCCTCTGCATTGATTCTACATTCAATAGCATGCCCATTAATTTTTATATCTTTTTGCTTCCAAGGTAATTTTTGTCCTGTAGCTAAAAGTATTTGTGTTTTTACAATATCAATTCCGGTAACCATTTCGGTGACTGGATGTTCCACTTGGACTCGGGTATTCATCTCGATGAAGTAAAACTCACCATTTTCATAGAGAAACTCAAAGGTACCGACACCTCGATAGTTAATTTTTTTACAGGCTTCGACGCAAATATTTCCAATTTTTTCTCGTTCTTCATCTGAAATTCCAAAAGCCGGTGCCTCCTCAATTATTTTTTGGTGTCGTCTTTGCATGGAACAATCTCTCTCACCAAGGTGAATCACATTGCCATGAAGATCAGCTACAACTTGAATTTCTATATGTCTTGGATGTTCTAAAAACTTCTCCATATAGACCGCATCATTACCGAAAGCAGTTTTAGCCTCACTTTTGGTTATGGATATTGCACTAAATAGGGCAGCTTCATTATGCACAACTCGCATGCCTCTTCCGCCACCACCGCCTGTAGCTTTGATAATGACTGGATAGCCAATTTTTTTTGCTATTGCTGCATTGGTTTTATTATCATCTCCAATGCTTCCGTCAGACCCTGGCACGCAGGGGATACCTGCTTCTTTCATTGCTCTGATCGCTGATACCTTATCTCCCATTAATTTGATGGTTTCAGATTTTGGTCCTATAAATGTGAAGCCACTCTCTTCAACTTGTTCAGCAAAATCTGCATTCTCAGATAAAAATCCATATCCTGGATGGATCGCCGTTGCATCTGTTACCTCAGCAGCGGAGATAATGCTCGGCATATTAAGGTAACTTTGAGCGGATTGCGCAGGCCCAATACAAACGCTTTCATCAGCAAGTAGAACATGTTTTAAGCTTTTATCAGCCTCGGAATAGACTGCTACAGTTTTTATGCCTAATTCTCTACAAGCCCTTAGAACACGGAGAGCTATTTCTCCTCGATTGGCAATGACAACCTTATTAAACATTGTCTACTCTATGACAAATAGGGCTTGACCAAATTCGACGGGCTCCCCATTTTTAACCAAAATTTCTTTGATTATGCCATCCTTATCTGACTCTATTTGATTCATCATTTTCATTGCTTCGATGATGCATAAAGTATCACCTTGGCTGACTTTATCGCCAACCTTAACAAATGCATCCGCATCCGGTGAAGGGGCTGCATAAAAGGTACCGACCATTGGTGATATCACAGCATTTTCGGTACTTTTGCTTTCTTTAGAGTCAACTCCATTATTATTCTCAATGACTGCTGGAGCAGGCGTTGCGGTTGGGACCGAGTGTTGCATTTGCATATGTTGGTTTTGTGCGGATGGCGATACGTAGCCTGATCTACTGATACGCACAGATTCTTCGCCCTCAGTGATTTCAATTTCACCAATATTTGATTCTTCAAGAAGTTCTATGAGTTTTTTTACTTTTCTAACATCCATTTCTAGTTACCTATAATTTTACATGCAGCACTTACTGCGAGCTCGTAACCCACCGAACCAAGACCAAATATACATCCCTGAGCAATATCGGAAAAATAAGATTTATTCCTATACTCTTCTCTTGCAGAAATATTTGACAAATGTATCTCGATAAATGGCACATTTACAGCCAGGAGTGCATCCCTTAGTACAATGCTTGTGTGGGTAAATGCCGCCGGATTAAAAAGGATAAAATCAATCAGATCATTTTTGGTTAAATGAATTTTTTCTACGAGTTCGTGCTCTGAATTACTCTGAAAGTCAGTAAGCTTATGGCCATGCGAATCTGCAATCTTTCTACATTTTTTTATAATGTCTTCTAGGTGATCATTTCCGTATTTATCGGGCTCTCTGGTGCCTAATAAATTGAGATTCGGACCATTTAATAGAAGTATGTTTGCCATGCCATTAATTTAAGATAAATAATTGAAAATAACAACAATTAAATACATTTAACGTATTTTATATGAATTTAAATGCTAGAAAATTGATTTTGAGCCTGAACGAGCGTTATTTCATTCGCATCATAATCTTCAATAATTTTAATGATTTCATCAAGTTGCTCTTGATGCAGTTCGCCTGTAAACACTCCAAGCGTTGCCCCATTAGCGACAGTAAACACTGTGAAGGGAAGGGCGTACACATTGACACCAAATTCTTGCGCAGCATTCATAGCCTGCATCTGACCAATTAGAACGGGATAATCGATTTGCATCTCTTGAGCGTATTGTATGACGGGTAGCTCTCTATCTACGGCGATTCCTATTAAATTGAAATTACTATTCTCATTCCTAAAATTTTTTAGAAGCGGTATTTCTCTCAGGCATGGCGCACACCAGGTAGCCCAAAAATTTATTACCATTGGCTTACTAGACCATTCATCTAGGTTTCTTAGCTCTCCGCTTAGGTCAGGTAATTCAATACTAGGTAAACTTTGGGCTAGATTAGTATTTATAGCATCGTTTAGACCATTATCATTTATGTAGTTAACCGTTAGCTCATTAATGAGGATAGCGGTGAGCATTAACGCCAGAGTTAAATTTAAAGCCTTTTTATATTGCTTAAGCATGGGTTTATTCTAAAGCAAAAGATCAATATGCTCGATAAATTCGTTTGCATTCACAAAGCCAATGAGCGTTAGCTCATCTCTTCTTTGCCCTTGATTATCAAAGAAAATGATAGTGGGTGGGCCATAAGAATCTAGATAATCCAGTATAAGTCTATGCTCTTGAGAAAATTCAGTGACATCAGCTTTTAGTAAAGTCCAACTATCAAGAACATCAATCACCCTTTGATCGGTGAATGTATATCGCTCAAGCTCACGACAGGACACACACCAATCCGCGGTTACTTCAATCATTATTGGATTAGGCGAGTTTTGTGATTCACTTATCAGGTTTTGTAATTCGTCAAAACTATCCACGTTATAAAAATTAAGCTGTTCTATGTTGTTTGCATTTGAGGCGATCCTCAGTTGATTGGGAAGTATTCCAATCCCTCCATTGAAAGTCGAAATAATAATCACACTTCCATAGAGTGCGACCAATGATGCCAGAACTCTTCTAGCAAAAATTCTACTTTGAAAATTAAATATCATGGTGGTGAAAGAACTGAGCTCCAATGCAATAAATAGAATTAGGATTGCCCAAAGCATTTGTTGTATTTCTATGCTTACTGAGCGCCCAATGAGATATATCGATGTGGCTATGAGAAGAAGACCTATGAATCCTTTGATATTCTCCATCCAAGGCCCTACGCGAGGGAGAAGGCGATCAGCAGAAAGCCCAATGAGTAAAAGTGGCAGGCCCATTCCAAGGCTCATAGCAAACAAAGAAACCCCGCCTCTTAATATATTGCCTGACTCTCCGATGGCAATTAATGCCCCTACTAGTGGGGGCACTACACAAGCAGTGACCGTCAATCCAGATAGGATACCCATCAACATAGTGCTGGTATAGCTACCTCCCTTAAGTTTAGACATCTGATTATTTATCAGGTTATTTAAACTATTAGGCACTAAGAAGTTTGCGCCATTGATCATTGATAAGCCGAGCAAAAAGTAGACTGCTGCAAAGCCAATCCCAAACCAAGTATTTTGTAATAAAGTTTGTATTTGTGACCCCGCAACACCGGCGACCAAACCTAATGTTGTATATGTGAAAGACATACCTAAGACAAAACTCATTGCTAAAAAAATTAAATTTGAATTTGATTCTTTTCCCTTAAAGATAAGTCCCGATAGGATAGGTATCATTGGAAGTACGCAGGGCGTGAATGCTAATAATATGCCAATTATAAAGAATGAAATAATTACATACCCCAGGGCACCGTTATTAATGAGTGAGGCCAGCCTGCTTTGTTCTGATTCGAAAATAGGTTCTGAAATTTCTCCCATGTCGAAATTGTTGACGGAGGGTACTTGAATATTAAATACTTGCTCTGTTGGGGGGTAGCATATGCTCTCATCTTTACACCCTTGCGTTTGCGTGATTACATCAATGGTAAAACTCTCGGGTGAGCTTCTACTGAATGGAACACCAACCTCTAAAAAGTTTCTATAAATCTCGACACTTCCAAAGTATTCATCAAAGTGTGGTATCCCTGCTGGTATTTCCAGGGCGCCCATTTGTATAGGGCCCTCAATATTTATATTGATAAGGTGGCTGTACATGTAGTATCCAGGCTCAATCAGCCAATTTACAATCATAAGATTTGGCCCATCAAACCTGATATTTAACTGGAATGCATCCTCATAAGTAAGCGGGTCATCATTACTAAAAAAACTAGAGCTTGCATTCGATGGAACAAGATTTTGGATGTTTGTAATCATCCAATCTTGTGGAGGATAGCAAAGACCGATATCGGCACAACCTTGTAATAGGATTTGTAAGGTATCGGATGAATTATAGTTATCTAAATTAACCCGCAAAGAGAATTCATCTCTATATATTTCACTCACCCCAAAAAATTCATCCTCATGCATGACTGCTTCGGGAAATAAAATATTATTACTAAGGTCATTGCCCGATTGAATGATTCCAAACTTATCTTTGTATAGGTAATAGCCTTCTGGAAGGTAAAAGCTTATCTCTAAAAGGTTTCCTGATATTCTTGCTTCATAGGGGAATGCTTGTTCGGGAGGTAGAACAGTTTGTCCATACAGCCCGATTGCCTTTAAAAGCATGAGCGCTGTTAAGATATGTTTGACTTTAAATTTCATCCCTTGAGTGTATTTTTCAACCAATTCAAATATTTCGTACTTCCATCGTTAATTTTAATCGCTATGCATTCAGGAATTTCATAGCTGATATACCTTTCTACTATTAATTTTACCTGATCAAAATAATCGCTACGTGTTTTAATCAAGAGTAAACATTCAGCTGTCTGCTCAATATTATCATTCCAGCTATAATGCGATTGAATATTAGGAAGGATATTCACACAAGCTGCCACACTTTCAGTTAATAATTTGTTTGCAACAAGCTTTGCTTCTTCCTCGCTTGGGCAGGTTGCTAAGACTAATAAAAGATCATTTTCCATTTTTTTTCTATAAATACTTGAAATATTTTTATCAAACCCTATTATTAGCAGTCTAAAGGGAAGAGTGCTAACTGTTCCGAAATAATAATATACTTATTTATCAACAACTTAAAGTAAGAGGGAAAATATGAATTTACGTCCTTTACATGATCGAGTAGTTGTCAGGAGAACCGAGGAAGAGAGAACTTCTCCCGGCGGTATCGTGATTCCTGATAGCGCTACTGAAAAACCAATTAAGGGTGAGGTTATTGCCGTAGGTAACGGTAAGACCAAAGACTCAGGGGAGAAACAACCTTTAGATCTAAAGGTTGGAGATAAGATCCTTTTTGGAAAGTATTCTGGAACCGAAGTGAAAGTTGATGGCGAAGAGCTTCTTGTGATGAGAGAAGACGATGTCATGGCTGTCATTGAGGGTTAACTAATAATTTATAGGAGTCAATAATGGCTAAAGAAGTAAAATTTTCAGATGATGCCCGTCAAAAAATGTTGAAGGGTGTGAATGTGCTTGCTAATGCTGTCAAGGTAACTCTTGGCCCTAAAGGTAAGAACGTTGTTTTAGAAAAGAGTTTTGGTGCACCTACCGTTACTAAGGATGGTGTGTCAGTTGCTAAAGAGATTGAGCTTGAAGATAAGTTCGAAAATATGGGTGTGCAGATGGTCAAAGAGGTTGCCTCTCAGACATCAGACCTTGCTGGTGACGGTACCACTACCGCCACAGTACTGACGCAAGCTATCTTTAGAGAAGGCTTAAAAGCAGTTGCCGCTGGGTTTAATCCTATGGATCTTAAGAGAGGTATCGATAAAGCTTCTGTCACACTTGTAGAACAACTCAAAAAGCTATCACAGCCCTGCGAAGATGATAAGTCCATCGCTCAGGTAGGTACTATTTCTGCTAACTCAGATACTGAGATCGGAAATATCATTGCTGACGCTATGAGCAAGGTTGGAAAAGAGGGTGTCATTACTGTTGAGGAAGGATCAGGCCTTGCCAATGAGCTTGATGTTGTTGAAGGAATGCAGTTTGATAGAGGATACTTATCTCCTTATTTCATTAATGATCAACAAAGTCAGTCTGTTGAATTAGAAAATCCCTATATTCTTATCCATGATAAGAAAATTTCTAATATTAGAGATCTGCTCCCGGTTCTTGAGGCAGTAGCTAAGTCTGGCAACCCTTTGTTAATTATTGCTGAAGATGTTGAGGGCGAAGCGCTAGCGACATTGGTTGTGAATAATATCAGAGGTATCGTCAAGGTAGCAGCCGTTAAAGCCCCTGGATTCGGCGATAGAAGAAAAGCTATGCTGCAAGATATTGCAGTGCTTACGAAAGGTCAGGTCATTTCTGAAGAGGTTGGACTTTCACTTGAAAAAGCAACCCTTGAAGATCTAGGCCAAGCCAAGAAAATTCAGATCACCAAAGAAAACACTACCGTGATTGATGGATCAGGAAGCAAAGATGAGATTAAGACACGAGTCGATCAAATCAACAAAGAGATTGATCAATCAACCTCAGACTATGACAAAGAAAAACTCCAAGAGCGTGTTGCAAAACTAGCCGGAGGCGTTGCTGTAATTAAAGTGGGTGCTGCGACTGAGGTGGAGATGAAAGAGAAGAAAGCCAGAGTCGAGGATGCGTTACATGCTACAAGAGCTGCCGTTGAGGAAGGTGTCGTACCGGGTGGGGGTGTTGCATTAGTACGTGCACAAGCCTCACTGGATGCCGTCAAAGGTGACAACGCTGATCAGGATCAAGGTATTCAGATCTTGAGAAGAGCCATTGAGGAGCCTCTAAGACAGATCGTCACAAATGCTGGCGAGGATGCAGCTGTTGTTCTTAATGAGGTAGCATCAGGAAAAGATAACTACGGCTATAACGCGGCAAAAGGTGAGTTTGGCGACATGGTTGAGTTTGGAATTATTGACCCAACTAAAGTAACCAGACTTGCTCTGCAAAATTCCGCTTCTGTTGCAGGTCTTCTTTTGACTACCGAAGCAGCAATTGCTGAGAAACCTAAGAAAGATGAGCCAGCTGGTCATGGTATGCCTGATATGGGCGGCATGGGCGGCATGGGCGGCATGGGAATGATGTAAATCTTTCTTTAAAGCACGAAACGAGAAAGCCCTGCTTGCAGGGCTTTTTCTTTATATAATAGAAGTTCATTATGACAGCCAATCATTCAGAAAAAATTGTATTAATCGATCAGTCGGATTTACCCCTGCATTGCCCTTTGCCGTCCCAGGAAAAATGGAATCTACATCCACGGGTATTCTTACCTCTTGACGAGGATGACAAGGCGAAATGTCCGTACTGTGGTGCCGAGTATCAAGTTAAAAAATAGCTATGTATGTGGTTACAGGTGGATTGGGTTTTATTGGAAGCAACCTAATCAAGGCACTCAATGCTAGAGGCATTAAAGATATAGTTAATGTTGATTATCCGGAAAAGCTAGAAGAGAGTTTTTGGCTGGATGGACTCATTTTTGATGAGCTATTGAGTCCTGATGAGTTCTTGAGTGAGTTTAAACAAACCAATCAAGGCATCGATGGAATTTTTCACAACGGCGCATGCACAGATACCACTGAGTGGAATGGCGAGCTTATGATGCAGCAAAATTACCTTTATTCAAAATCCTTATTGGATGTTTGTGTAACAAAATCCATTCCTCTTGTTTATGCATCTTCCGCCTCTGTATATGGTGCCAGTCATAACAATTGTGATAACCAAGATTTAAATGATCTTAGGCCTTTAAATGTTTACGGATTTTCAAAACTACTTTTTGATGAGTATGTACAAGCCTTGCTAGGGAGCGCTCAACCAATGCCCAAAGTGATAGGTTTGCGTTACTTTAATGTTTATGGTCCAGGCGAATTTAAGAAGGCTAAAATGGCTAGCGTTGCGTTTCATTTTATTGAGCAACTCAAAAATAATTTAACCATAAATCTTTTTAAGGGCTCGCATGGCTTTGCCGATGGTGAGCAACTTAGAGATTTTGTTTATGTTAATGACATTATAGACATGAATATTTGGGCGATGTTTCAAGCAGATCATTCTGGTGTTTTTAATGCTGGGTCAGGTAAGGCAAGATCTTTTAATGATGTGGCAAATATATTGATTCAACTAATGGGAGAGGGAGAAAAAAATTATATAGAGTTCCCAGAGAGCCTGTTAGATGCCTATCAGAGCTATACTTGTGCAACGAAAGAAAAAATTCACCAAGCTGGATATAGGGTTAAGCCAACCACACTCGAACAAGGGTTAGAAGACTACTTTAATTTTATGAATGAAAGAAAATAGACCTCTTAAAGTTCTTATCATTGCGCCTTCCTGGATAGGTGATGCAGTTTTATCTCATTCGCTTATTCAGAATTTAAAAATTAAACATCCAGAAATTATTATTGATGTTGGTGCGAATTATTGGACCAGCGATATCTTTAGGAGAATGCCAGAAGTCATAAATATCATTGAGCTTCCTACGAGACACGGAAAACTTGGCCTTTTAGGAATACTAAAAAAAGCAAAAGAAATAAAAAAATTAAACTACGATCAGGCTTATATATTACCAAGGTCAATAAAATCAGCCCTGATCCCTTTTTTTTCTGGAATTAAAAAAAGGACTGGTTTTTTAGGTGAAAAAAGATACGGCATTCTTAATGATATTAGGTCTTTTGATCCAAAGCGTTTGGATCAGACTATCAAAAGGTTTCATGCACTTGCGGGTAATCATTCTGATGGAGCATTTAATCTTTTTCAGCCCAAGCTCATTGCAAATAAAGAAAGAGGCATGGAAATTCTTGAGAGCCATGGGCTGGATGCAACCAAGAGATTTATCGCCCTCGCGCCTGGCGCAGAATACGGAAAGTCTAAAATGTGGCCTACAAAGTATTTTAATGAGCTAGGCTTATTAATTGAAAAAAACGATTTCAATATATACGTCTTTGGCTCTCCAAAAGAGCAGGTGCTATCTGAAAAGATCCTTAAAGGCTTAAATCATGATCGATGCTTCTCTTTTGCTGGTAAAACCAGCCTTATAGAGTCTATAGATATTTTGTCTCTTGCAAAATCAATGGTGACAAATGATTCCGGGTTGATGCATTTGGGGGCTTCAGTGGGTGTTCCGGTAGTCGCAATTTATGGCTCAACGTCGCCAGAATTTACGCCACCAATGACCGATCAAAAAAGCATACATTGGCTTAATATCGAATGCTCCCCATGTTTTAAGAGAGAGTGTGCCTTTGGTCACTATGAATGCTTAAATAGCATTAAACCGGATGTAATTTTAAATTCCTTGCAAAATTTAATACGTAGCTGATTATGAAAAATTCAATTTTCATTAATTCTGAACAATCACCGTTTTCTGAAGAGGAATGTAATATTCATTTTTGGAAAAAAAGTAGCAATGCGTCACTTATCGGCGAGGGGAGATCGCAAGTCTACTTAATTGAGAAAGAAAACAAAAAATATGTCATTAAAGATTATTATCGTGGCGGAAAATTAAGATCATTACTTAAGAAAAATTATTTATATACAGGATTAGCAAGAGTGCGTCCGCTTCTTGAATGGTCATTAATGCTAAAGCTTTTAGAGGGTGGCATGCAAATTGCTAGACCTATTGCAGTGCACGTAAGAAGATTCGGGATCTTTTATCAAGCAAGCCTGATTACCGAGTATATTCCAAACACTGATACGTTTGAGTCCTATTTGTTACGAGGTAGTTTAGACATAGAGATCATTCAAGCCATTGGAAAAGAAATCAAACGCCTTCATGAGCTCTCAGTCACTCACCCAGACATTAATACGAAAAATATTCTTATCGATACGAGTCATAGGGTCTTTTTAATTGACTTTGATAAATCAAAAGAGTCGCAAAATACTTTTAGATTTAATCAAGATGTCTTAAGGCTTATCCGCTCCATTCAAAAGCTTAATCTTGAGGATTTTGAGGCAATTAAATTTAATATTTATAAGGGGTATGAAGGTCAAAGTAACTAGTATACCTGCTTAAAGCAAAGCGGCCTCTGTTTAAACTTTTTATACCCCCAAATGTATTGTTCTGGATACTCACTAATATAATTCTCAAAAATTGACAGTAGTTTTTTAGTATCATCCACATCGTTATTGGGCTCAAAAAAAGGATAAAAGGTTAATACGTATTTGGACAATGACCTATCAAAACGCATACACATGGGCAAGATAATTGCATGACCGAGTTTGGCAATTTTAGATACTGCAGTATTGGTCACACAAGGATTTCCAAAAAAAGGCAATAAGTCAGTTGGACTATCAAAATCAGGCTGATCAGGTAAGTAAACGGTTGCGTAATTTGAGCGCAATTTCTTTATCAGTGCCCTGACATTATCATGAGCTATCATCTCACAACCTCTCCTATGTCTTGATTGAAACATAACATGCTCCAAGACAGGATTTTTAGCTTTTCTATACATACCCGCATAACGATCAAAAATCATTGAGGCTTTTGCTAGCCCTAATTCAAGGCATGTGAAGTGTGCGGTTCCAATAATAATTGCTTTTTGATGATCAATTGCCTGCTGCAGCAAATCAGGATTCTCAATATGGAATGCCTGATTAATCGATTGTTCGTTTGCAAACCATGCAGAACTGACCTCAACTAAAGAATGACCGTAATTGTTTAGTACTTTTGTAGTAATCTTTTCTTGATCTTTTTTTGGAATTTCTGGAAGGCATAAGCCGATATTAGTAATGATTGTTTTTTTGGTTTTTTTTAGGAATAAAAAGGATAAATTACCAATGATAGCCCCAATAAATCTTTTTGCTTTTAAAGGGAATTTTGCTAATACATACATAAGCAATACGAGCATCCAAATAAAAAAATTTTTTGGATGGAGAAGGTAAAAGTTAAATTTAGACATAGTGCTTATTTAAATCTTTTATGTACCCAATAATACTGTTCTTTCGCTCTTAAAATATATTCTTCAAGTCTGGAGACATATTCTTGCGTGAGGTTTTCTCTGCTTAAAGGACTCCCGATTTCAATCTCATATGAACCATCTTTGAGCCGTCTGGAAAATTGTGTCAGCACAACACAATCAGTTATTTTCACCAGATCTTCAGTGGCGGAATTGAATGATACTTTTTGACCAAAAAAATTAACCTCACGGGATCTTTTTTTGGCGTAATGTTGATCTGGAGCATACCAAACGACATAGTTATCATTAAGTGATTTAATCATGCTTTTAATGTCTGTATGAGCAAAAAGAAAATCTATATTTCGACTTCTTCCCTCAGTCATTATTTTATTCCATGCCATATTTTTTTGAACTCTATACATGGCTGCTAATTTTGGGCAATGTTCTTTTAATGAGCAAAAAATTCCCTCAAGGGTTGCAAAGTGAGCGGATAGTAGAATGACACCTCTTCCTTCAGCAACGGAGTTAGTAAGATACTCAAGTCCGACAATTTTTTGCTTATCATAAATTTTTTTCTGATCACCAAACCACACTAGATGCATCTCTATAAGGCTTTTACCTAAGGATATGAAGTGATTTTTGGTAATTTGTTTTTTTTCTGAGGTAGTATTTTCATTCAGGCATTGATTGATATTACTGAATGCGATTTTTCTTCTTTTAGGTATGAAAAGATAGCAGAGCAGCCCTATAAAGTGCCCTATGATCATTTGAATGACCAGCGGTAGGGTATTTATGAGTTTGAAAAATATTCTTGAAATCCCGACTATCAGATATCTGAAGATCATCATATAACTAGTTTAACTTAATAAGTCTTTTCGAATTGAATTTCATTTAATAGAAATAATACAATAGTAATATCTTAAATTTCGGAGCATAAAGTGAAGAGAATCTTCTTATTCCTGCTAACAAATATCGCAATTCTCGTTGTTATCTCAATTACTCTTTCTATCCTAGGCGTTGATTCAATTTTAATGAACCAAGGCACAGACTTAGATTTAAGGGCGCTGCTCATCTTTTCTGCAGTGATTGGCTTTATCGGATCTTTTATGTCATTAGCAATGTCAAAATGGTCTGCGAAACAATGGACGGGAGCTAAAGTAATTTCTTCGCCCTCCAATCAGGTTGAGACTTGGTTAATAGAAACTGTTGCTGCTCAATCCAAGCAAGTTGGGATTGGTATGCCGGAAGTAGCAATATACCCTTCAAATGATATAAACGCATTTGCTACAGGTGCGAGGAGAGATGCTTCTCTTGTAGCAGTCAGCACAGGGCTATTAAATCGATTAGGAAAGGATGAGATAGAGGCAGTCTTGGCACATGAAGTAAGCCATGTCGCGAATGGAGATATGATCACGCTTACTCTGATTCAAGGCATCGTGAATACCTTCGTGATTTTCTTATCGAGGGTAGTAGGATTTTTTGTAGATAGGGTAATCCTTAAAAATGAGCGTGGACTCGGTTTAGGATACTATCTCAGCAGTATCGTGGCACAAATCGTTTTTGGAATTCTAGCCAGCACAATAGTAATGTGGTTTTCAAGACAGAGAGAGTTTAGAGCCGATGAGGGCGGAGCAAAACTTGCAGGTAAATCAAAGATGATTAATGCCCTTCGAGCCCTTCAGCGTGCCCATGAACCGGAAGGACTTCCTGAGCCTTTAAATGCCTTTGGTATTTCGGCAAAGAAAAAAGGAGGTTGGATGAGTTTATTTATGTCACACCCTCCCATTGAAGATCGAATTGAGGCACTGGAGAGGCTCTAGCTCATGTCTAAAGATAAATTAACCCCACTACAATTTGAAGTTACACAAAACAGTGGCACTGAGGCACCATTTTCAGGTGAATACGATAAGCATTTTGAGGAGGGGACTTACCTTTGTGTGGTATGTGAGAGTACATTATTCTCATCAGAGACTAAATATAATTCTGGTTCAGGATGGCCAAGTTTTTATCAGCCATTAGTACATGAAAGTGTTATAGAAAAGGAAGATACTAGCCATGGAAGAGTTAGGACCGAAGTCGCATGCTCTAATTGTCACGCTCACTTGGGGCATGTATTTGAGGATGGCCCCAACCCTACGGGACTGAGATACTGTATCAATTCAGCCTCTTTAGAGTTTAAGAAAAAGGATTAACTGCAGGGGCAGGGCCCCTGCAGTAGTGTTTAATCCTAAGCAACTGCAATCAAGTTTCCAGATCTCACATCATAGATATATCCATATACCTTTATGTGACTTGAAACGAGAGGATGATTTTTAATTCTATTAACATCTCTTACTATATTATTTTCTAATCCCTTGAAGGTTAACCATTTCAGATAATGACCCTCAGTAGAATGTTCTGAGGATGAGCCCTCCTGATTTGACCATTGATTACCATCAAATACTGCTGTTTTAAGGCTTCCTTCTAACAATTGACCCATAATCTCGTCAGTAAATAATTCCATACCGCAATCTGTATGTTGAATTAAGAACCACTCATTAGTTCCGAGAAGCTTATGAGATATTATGAGAGAACGGATAGCATCATCAGATGCTCTGCCTCCGGCATTTCTAATAATGTGCGCATCACCTTCCTCTAATCCAGCAAATTTTGCTGGATCCAGTCTTGCATCCATACACGTAAGGATTGCAAATTTTCTTCCTGGGAATATAGGAAGTTCTCCCTTAGAAAATGATTGTGCATAATCTTCATTAGCTTGAATAACTTCTTGATGAACTTGAGTTTTACTCATATTACCTCCATTAAAAAAATTCATTCTAATGTGGGTTTTTCTATAACTTGATTCTGTTATTTTATGCATATATAACAAAAAAGAATGAGTCTCATGTGGTAGTATCAAGTTCGATGTTAAAGAATGTATTCTCAAAATTTAGAAAAGCTGAAGAGCTTGATAACAATGATCATCAAATCAAATGTGCTGCTGTTGCCTTGCTTATTGAGATCATGCAATCTGACTATGACGCTTCTGAGGATGAACAAAAAAAAATATTTGAGATTACAAAAAGTCTTTATGACCTTGATGATTCAGCTACTAATCAAATTATCGATGATTCTCATAGAATGATAGAGGATGCAGTTTCGCTGCAAGGATTTACAAGAACTTTGCATGAGAATTGTGATCAGGAAGAAAAAGAATCTATATTAAGATGCATGTGGGAAGTCGCTATTGCAGATGGGATCGTCGATAAATTTGAAGATCATTTAATTTCTAAACTGGCAGATCTTTTGTACATAGAGAGATCAAGACTGATGAAAATTAGAAGCGAGTTTAGGGATCTTTAGAGCAGGTAGCTAGGTAGACTTATACCCACTCTTATGGCATTTAGAATGATCAATGCAATAAGGGGAGAAAAATCCAATCCAGATGAGAGGGGCAAGATTTTTCTAATCGGTTTTAGTATTGGTTCGTTTAGATCAGAGAGTAATCTTCCAATAGGTGAATAGTAAGCCGCCCCAAACCAAGATAGCAGTGCATGGATAAAGATACTTAGAGTGTATAGCCATATTACCTCGCTAAATATTCTGGTGAGCGAAAGTCTAAGGGTTTCAAATAAACTTAAGTCCTGCAAGCCTATGCCCATCGATTGAACAAGATTATGCATCATAGTTACATAGATCATTTGAAAGGCTACTAAAACTAATAAACAAATCATTTCAATTGGCAAGAAACGGAGTATTTTCTGAACCGACATTGTTACCGGAGCTGTTGCTTTATAGACAAATTGAGAAAATGGATTATAAAAATCAACCCTAAAAAACTGGAATAAGAATCTTAGTAGAAGCACAAAGAGATAGAGATCAAACAAGGTTCTAACAAGAAAAACAAGGCTATTTGTCATAATTTCTATCCCCAAAAATTATTGTTCCAAGTCGTAACATATTTGATCCATGTCGAATTGCAAGTTCAAAATCGGACGACATACCCATTGAGAGTGTATCAAAAAAATGATTCATTGATTTTACTTGATAAAAGACGCTTGAGGCATTTTGAAATTCATTATCTAGTTGATCATGATTGAGTCCTGCAGAAGGTAAAAACATCATGCCTCGAATATTAATATGTTGATAAGTATTTGATTTTAGAATATTAAAAATTTCCTCAGGGCTAAATCCTAATCTATCTTTTGACTGGCTGAGCTGTAATAGTATATTTAATCTCCGTGAGTTTTTATTTGCATAATAATCTAGCTTATCAATATGCTCTAATTTACTAACGCTTTGAATCCAATCAAAATATTGAGCTATTTCCTTTAATTTATTTGATTGTATTTTTCCTATAAAGTGCCATTGAATATTTTTCTCTTCCTGAAATTTAATTATTTTTTCTTTCGCCTCTTGCAGATAGTTTTCGCCGAAGTTTGTTATATCTTGGTCAAGCGCTTGCTGAATTTTTTCTAAGGATTGCCCTTTACTAACTGCTATTATTTTTATGCTATCGCTAGATCGATATTCTTTGATGATGCTATGAATTTTATTGAGGTTCTCTGAGATATTGTGGAGAGACTCTGCCACTTTATCTAGGGGTAAATGGATTCTGCCTTAAAAACGGGACCATCGACACATACTCTTTGCATGGTATGACTCCCATCTGCACCATATACCTTCACAGCGCATCCGGCACACCCTCCAATACCGCAAGCCATATATTCTTCAATTGCAATATCACAAGAAAGATTCATTTCTTTTGCTAATGCTGCAACCGATTTGAGCATGGGTTCGGGACCGCAAGCAACAACATGACACTTTGCTGTATCTATATCAGCAAGATTGAGCCATTCTTTAGCTAAGTCTGTAACATAGCCACGGTAGATACCCTCTTCATTGCGCATGCTAGCTAGTCTAGTCGATAGGTTAAGCTTTTTTAGTGAGGATACACAGAGCATATTTTCTGGTTCACTCGGGTAGAGTTTTTGTTGATCTATAGAGACATCAAAGGGCCAACCAATCTCAGATCCCATAAAGAGTACACTTTCATGACCAGCATTTTTTGCACTGAAACAATTGAAGTAAACTGGTGGTATTCCGACCCCTCCACCAATTCCAATAATCAATTTATCCTCTATATCTTCGAAACCATTTCCAATTGGGCCAAGTAAGTTTAAGGTATCTCCTTTCTTTTTTTGAGTAAGCTTTTCAAGCCCCTCGCCGATTACTTTATACATAATATGTATGCAATCCCCATCTGTATTCATTATGGAGAGGGGTCGTCTCATCGGTAAACTCTCATCGCACTGAAGATGGATAAATTGGCCAGGCTTAGCATGAATGGCCGTTTTAGGTGCAGCAAGGCTTATTACAAAAAGACCGTTATCAAATCTCACTTGATTTTCAACTAAAGCATCTTCGACATAAATAGTATTTCTTTGTGGTGTCATAAAAATGATGATAATTTTTTTAGGATAGCCATTCTGATAGCCATGCCGTATGTTACCTGTCTAACGATGTGTGAGTGCGAACCATCTGCAACCGAATCACTTATTTCGACTCCTCGATTCATGGGGCCAGGATGCATGATCATGACTTGAGGGCTAGCTAATGCTAGGGTTGACTCAGTAATTCCAAATTGTTCGAAATAACTTTTTTCATCAGGGATTTCTTCATTGCTCATAAATCGCTCCTTTTGAATTCTAAGAGCAATGATAACGTCAGCTTTGCTGGCTCCCTCTGCTAAGTTATAGAAAATTTTTGTATTAGGTAAGACTTCTTTTGGTTGAAGATGTTTAGGGCAAATAAGTCTAATATCTTTTGCACCAAACATATTAAAAATCTCAATATCAGACGCAGCGACACGTGAATGAGAAATATCTCCAACGATAGCAATTTGAAGATTATTTAAATTTTGGTGAACTTGAAGGATTGTGAAGAGATCTAACATAGCTTGCGTTGGGTGTGAGACTGTGGATTCACCAGCATTAATTACTAAGCCGCCTCGTAAGTAAGTGGCTATTTCATCGCATATTCCCTGATTTGCATCTCTGACGACAAATAGATTTACATTCATTGCCTCAAGCGTTTGAATGGTATCTTTAATCGACTCTCCTTTTTTTCTGGAGGACGTATTAATATCAAGATTGATGGTATGAGCGCCCATTTTTTTTGCAGCCAATTCAAATGAGGCGCGAGTTCGAGTACTTGGCTCAAAGAAAAGGTTTGCGACAGTAAGGCCTTCAAGCTCTTTATGGGAGCCAGCTTTAATTTTATTATTTTGAAGAAAGTGACTCGCTTCAGAAATGATTGTACTTATAAATTCTTTATCTAGATCGCTGATCCTGATGAGGTGACTCATTTTAAGAAGCAGCTGTTAAATTTACTGATTGCGCATCCATTGTTCTGCAATTATACACGCCGCAAGGGCATCAATTGGCGCTTTTTTTGGATTTACCATACTTTTTGCTTCCTCCGTACTGAATGACTCATCAGTTAGTATTACGGCAAGTTCGGTGAGTGATTCAATATGGCTTTTAAACTTTAATATTAATCGATGAATCTTATTTTCAGTTGCGCTTACTGGATAGCCTATGATTATCTTTGATGGGTTCCAATCATTGACGAGCTGCCTTATTAATTCTTGTTTAATAAATATATCTAGATTGAATTTTCCAACCGGAGTTGCAGTGTGGCTGATCATGTTTCCAACTGCGATACCTATTTTTTTATGCCCGAAATCAATTGCAATTATTATTTTTGACGGAGTCGGCATAATTTATTCAATATTTGGTACGATTCTTCCTCGCATATTTTCTGTGATATCAATGGAACCATCAGCATCAATTCTCATTGCCATAGCGATATCAAGAATTTCTGTAACTGCTAACCAATTTTCTTGGGTTGTGAAAAAGAGGGCTGTCGCCGCAGCATCGGCTATGATGGGATCATCATGGATCACTGTCACGCTTGCGGTCTCTGTCCATGGATATCCATTGATGGGATTAATTAGATGGTGCAATCGGTTATTACCTTCCTCAAAGAATCTCTCGTAGTCTCCTGAAGTAAAAACTGACTCATTGGAGTAGATTTCGAGATTAAATGCAATGGATTCTTCTCTCGGACTTCGAATACCAATTGAGTAATTTTGAAGATCCTTTGAATCAGTAGTTCCAACAAGTAAATCGCCCCCTGCATTGATAACAAAATTTTCATGTTCAAAATTTAATAAAATTTTTCTAATTTCATTGATAGATTGACCCTTTGCAATGCCACCAAAATCAAGCAATAAAGTGCCCCTTCTTATGGGCTGAACAGAGGGAGCATCAATAATTTTATTAACAGCGATATCATTGAGGGTTAATCTTTCAGATAAGAGGTTCTGTATATCATCATCTTCGGGTACAGTCATTTGACTTATCATATTATTAAAGCCCCACAACTCAACCAGAGGTCCAATTGAGGGGTCAAATCTACCCTCTGAAGCATTAAACATAAATCGAGACTTCTCTAATAGTTCTAGCATAAGAGGACTGATAAAAATTGACTCTGAGTTAGTGATTGAAGTGTTAAGCTCTTTTAGCTCACCTTCTGCCCAAGGGTAAAAATCTTTTTCGTATTGATACAGAAAATCTTCTATTTCCCTTAAGGCTAATTGGCTTTCTTCATTGGGTTGTAACGTAATTTCAATCCAAGTACCCATTGCATAAAATCGATAAAGCTCAAGGGGAGTAGTGTTACTGCAACTTATAGAAATTACAGCGATACAAGGAAACAGCAGAACTTTAAGAATATTAAGAACTCTCAATTTCATCAAAAAGTATTTTTGTAATGTTAATATTTTTTGCTTTTTCGATCTCTCGGATTCCTGTTGGGCTGGTGACATTAATTTCGGTAATAAAATTTCCTATCACATCGAGGCCGACAAACATTAGCTGATTTTTAATGATATGAGGCCTTATTTTTTCGCAAAGTCTCCTCTCCTCATTACCGATTCGTACAATTTTTGCCTTAGCACCTCGCACTAGGTTGCCACGAAAGTCATCTTTAGAAGGAATTCTCTTTAGCATGAAATCAATCGGGTTCCCATTGATTATAAGGATTCTTTTATCTCCATTTTTTATCTCAGGTAAATACTTTTGTGCCATGATCGTTCTTTTGTTACCTAAAAGAGTCTCAAGAATGACATTCCTATTAGGATCATCTTTATTAATAACAAAAATCGATTTGCCTCCCATGCCATCCAAGGGCTTAAGAACAACTTTTTTGTATTGCGCTATAAATTTATTTATTTGCTCAACAGAGCTTGATATCAGAGTAGGTGGTATGCAGTTGGGAAAGTTTGAGATGTAATATTTTTCATTTACGTTTCTTAGAGAGCTTCCTGGGTTAATACATCTTACGCCTAAATTTTCTAGAGCATCCATAAAATAGGTTAAATAGATGTACTCCATATCAAATGGCGGATCTTTTCGCATAAAAAGTAAGTCAAGTTCTTTCAGGGAGCCCTCCCAAAGGGATCTTTCAGAAATCTTGATCAGGCTTTTTAAATTTTTCTTTAGAAGGATACCAGTGGCCGAGGGCACACCATTTTTAACGAAAATATTTTCAGGGTAAAAGGCTATGACATCATATCCACGGTTCATGGCCTCCCAAATCATCGCTAAGCTTGAATCTTTCTCCGGATGAAGGGAATCAAGAGGGTCAATAATTATGCCAATTTTTTGATTCATTGTTTTCTAGTCAGTAATAGTGATGATGCTACCACAGCAGCAGTCTCTGACCTAAGAATTGGCAAAGCTAGGTGATAGCTTTTAAGGCCTAGATTTTTGAAAAATTCACTCTCGTCTTTAGAAAATCCTCCCTCTGGGCCAATGATTAGGTTTAAGATCTGATCGTTCTGGATTTCTGCTGAATCAAGATGATTCTCTGCATAAACATCAAGAAATAATCCATTATTAATATTTATTTCCTTCGCATGGATGGGTGGAAATATCTTCGGAATGTAATGTCTTCCTGACTGCTCGCAGGCACTGATAATAATTTTTTCCCAATGCAACAATTTATCGCTTGAATAATTTTTTGCTTCCGAATTAGATTTTGAATACTCAGTTATCAGGGGTTGAATTTGGTAGACGCCAACCTCAGTTGCTTTTTGGATTAGCCAATCCATAGATTTATTTTTTATGAGGCTGGGATACAGTTTGATCTTTAACCTTAATGAATCAGAAATTACTAGCTCATCTATCTTCTGTAAAGACAAATTTTTTTTATCAACCTGGCTTATGATATAGAGATTCTCGTTACCTTTGCCATTAAATAGAATGCATTGGCTCTCTTTCTTAAGCCTAAGTGCATTTCGCATATAGTTAACTCTATCACTATCAGTAATAATCAACTGATTTGATAGCTCATGCTCAAAAAAAATTCGTGATATTCTCATAATGTGATAACTAATTATAAGGTAGATATTGAAAAGGGATTAATTATTCCAAGTCAGTTTATGCCATCGCCTAACTATGATGATAGGCCTACAAATACTGAAATAGAGTTAGTCGTTATCCATTGCATCAGCCTTCCTCCCGCCATCTATGGGGGTCATGAGGTGATTGATTTCTTTCAAAATAATCTCAACGAAAATGATCATCCTTATTTTTCAGAAATCATCCATTTGAGAGTCTCAAGTCACCTTTTCATTAATAGAAAAGGTGAGCTTTATCAGTTTGTTCCCTTGGATAAACGTGCCTGGCATGCCGGAGAATCCAATTATCTTGGGCGTGAAAATTGTAATGATTTTTCTATTGGCATTGAGCTTGAGGGAATTGATACTGATGCTTTTGAGGATCGACAATATCATACATTGGCTAAAGTTATTATTTGCCTATCAAGATATTATTCCTCACTCACCGAGACTGATATAATTGGACATTCAGATATTGCTCCAAAAAGAAAAAAAGACCCAGGCAAATACTTCAAATGGGATTATTTAAAGAAACTTATTCAGAAATATAAATGAAACTCATTATTATCACTTTGCTCATTTTGATCTATTTAAGCAGACTCATTCCTAATAATTACATAGGTGTTCTAGCCTATGATTGGTATCTAAGAAAGCTTGAAAAAATATTACCTAAACAAAGTTCTTCATTATCTAAAATTTGGTTTCAATTGATTTTTCCTTTTGTTGCAATTTTTTTATTTCTCATAGTTATATCCAGTACAGGAACGACTAATGCTCTTTTGGTGCTTTTTTCCGTCAATTGGTCATTGCTTTTTTTCTTATTCTCATTGCTGATATGTATAGCAATAATTAACCCAGATATTGCTACCTTTTTTTTAAAAAATTTAGAAGATAACGATGAGCTGACTGATACCTCACATGATTTTAATAAAATTATTTCTGGTTTTTTTGGACCCATTTTTTGGTTTGTATTATTTGGACCACTTTTAGCTATCTTTTATTTTCTTACCAATCAATTTTTGCTAAAAAATGATCCGGATCAATTGGAGATTAATCTTTTTCGTTATCTAAATTTTCCTGTCAAAGTTGTAGTTTTGCTCTCATTATCATTAGTTGCTAATTTTGATAAAGGGCTCAGCCTGATACATAAAAATATAAGTCAATCTGAGATTTCTTTGCTTGATAAATTCGACCCCAGCTTACTTGAAGAGATTATTTATAGTGAAGAGAGCGCTACAGAAATACAACGTCGCATACGCTTACAGCAAGTATGTAAGAGAGGCATCTTTTTGTGGTTAGTGATAATTAGCTTAATGACGCTTTTTGGATGGACAATCTAATTCTTGGTCCACATTTCAGGAGCGCTGTCCCTTTCACAAAGTGATCTAGCTAGAACGAACAAACAATCTGAAAGGCGATTTAAATAAATTAAAATATTCTTATCGAGCTCTTGAGTAGATTTTAATTCCCAAGCAGTTCTCTCGCATCTCCTTGCAATGCTTCTGCTTAAATGACAGTAGGCGGCTCCATTTGGGCCACGAGGTTTTACAAACTCCTCCAAAGGCTTGAGTTCAGCATTCAAGCCATCCAAGTAGGACTCCAAATAATCAATTTTATCTTGACTGATTGCTTGATAATCTGGAAAGGTCACTTGTGCCCCAATATCAAATAGATCATTTTGTACCTGAGATAGAAAAGTCAAAACATCCTTTGATTGAACATTCTCAATAAGAATCCCAATAGAAGAATTACACTCGTCAAGATCCCCGCAGAGATTGATTCTAGGATCATTTTTTGAGACTCGCTCTCCATTGCCTAGTGAGGTAGTCCCCGCATCGCCAGTTCTTGTATATATTTTAGTTAATCTCGCCATTTTTTAAGGTTGAAGTATAGAAAATTTCCAATTCGTTGACTCTAAATTATCTTTCGAATCAAAACTTATAGCTCTTTGGAATATGTATCTTTCGTGGAAGCGTCCTTCGCCTTCTTCCCAAAATTCAACTGACGAGAAGTATAACCTAAATCCTCCCCAGTGGTTAGGTCTTTGAACTAAAGAGATATCATTTTTTTGGATTGCATCTTGTTCAGCAATTAACTTGTCGTTTAAGATCTTGAGCGATTCAATGGGTTGACTCTGCTGGCTTAGCTTTGCATTCAATTGGTTCAAGATTGGCCTTGAGGCAAAATAATCGTCACTTTCAGATCCCGGCGATTTAACGCATTTACCTTTTAATCTTAATTGACGACCTAATTTATCCCAGTAAAAAACAGCTGCTGCTGCATTATTCACCTCTAAATCTAAACCCTTTTTAGACTCATAATTAGTGAAAAAGGAGAGATATCCATGCTCATCATTGAATAATTTGTAAAGTACAATTCTTGAGTCTGGAAGAGAATCCGTCGATGTGGATAAACAAAATGCATTTGGATACCGCATATCGCTACTATTTGCAGCGTCTAAAAGCCAAGCTTTAATAATAATTAAAGGATTAGATTGAGCATTAATTAACATGATGATTGTGATAATTATTATACATAAAGATTAAGTTATTGAATTCCGATCTTTATTACCTTTAAATGTCGTTTATGGACCTAGAAAAAATAAGAATAAGAATCTCTGAACTTGATGATGAGTTAATTTCACTGATTGCTGAAAGAGAAAAAATAGTTGAGGAGGTTGTCAATTATAAGCTTTCTAAGGGGTTACCTATTCGTGACTTTAGTCGTGAGAAAAGGGTAATAGAAAGGGCGAGAGAATCTGCAAAGAGTACGAAAATCAATCCTGACATGATTGAGAAAGTTATGTATTTGCTTATAGAAAGCTCTCTTAGCAAGCAAGAAAAAATTAAGTTAAACAGTTTAGATGCTGGAAGAGGCAAGTCCGCTTTGGTTATTGGAGGGCTTGGTAAGATGGGTCAATGGATGGATGATTTTCTGTCTTCTCAGGGATATAAAGTCCTTATCTCGGACAGCAATCAAACTGAGGGCGATAAGTTTTTAGATCTTGATCAAAGTAATTTAAATTTTGATCTCATATGTATTTGTACTCCACTGTCTTCAACAAAAACTGTTATTGAAAAAATTAGTCATGTAAAAACTGATGCTCTTATTATTGACATTGCTTCATTGAAAAGCCCAGTTAAAGAATCGCTAACTTCTCTGGCTAAAAAGGGTTATAAAGTTGCCTCAGTCCACCCAATGTTTGGACCGGACACAAAGATGTTGTCCCAGAAACATATCGTGATCATTGATGTTGGCAATTCTGAGGCTGCGAATTGTGCTCAAGACTTGTTTGCCTCAACGATGGTCAATACAGTTCATCTCAGTCTTGATGAGCATGACAAATTAATGGGATATATTTTAGGTCTGTCGCACATAATCAATATTGCCTTTTTGGAGACCTTGGTTAGAAGTAATGAAAATCTCCCTAGACTCAATAATATTTCTTCAACTACTTTTGATGCTCAGCTAGAAGTCGCCACAAAAGTTATATCGGAGAGTCCAAAGCTTTATTATGAAATTCAAAAATTAAATAATTTTGGGGCAGAACCCTTAAGTAATTTTATAGAAACCTTAGAGGATGTTAGGGAGATTATCTCAAAGGGAAAGGAGCCTGAATTTATAAATCTAATGCTTAACGCCAGAAAAGAAGCTGAGGGACTCAAAAGAAAATGAGAGACTGTATCGATAGACGAGGTTTTAGAAAGAATGTCTGTATTGTTTTGAGAAATAATGAGCTTAAAGTGCTGATTGGGCGACGTATTAATGATCAGGGCTGGCAATTCCCTCAGGGTGGGGTCCATTCGGGTGAGACCTATAAGGAGGCCATGTATCGGGAGCTTTATGAAGAGATTGGCCTGACAAAAGATGACGTAAAAATAATAGCCTCTTCTTCAAGGTTATTCTTTTACAAATTACCAAAAGATTTGATTAATTACAGAAAAAAGCCACTTTGTTTAGGTCAAAAACAGAAATGGTATCTATTGGAACTATCAAATCAAAAAGCTACCCCAGATTTAGCGATTGCAGATGTGCCTGAATTTGATCGATACGAATGGATTGATTATTGGGAGCCAGCAAATCGTGTCATAAGCTTTAAACAGAATGTATATAAGCATGCATTGAAGCATTTAAATCGTATTTCGTCTCACTAATATCTAGGATAAGTCATTGATTATTGTTATATTTAGCATTATTTAGTTAATTATGTTCGGAAAAAAAGAGACAGTTGAAACACAGGTAAAGCCTATGAAATCAGGAACAGCTACAGTTATCAGTCAGACGACTAAGATTTTTGGAGATATCGAAACTGATTCAGAAATCACGATTGAGGGCTCCTTAGTCGGTGACTTAAAAAATATGAAGGGTGACAGCAGCATAAGAATCTCTGAGCAGGGATATGTTGAGGGAAATATCATTGGTACAAAAGTTATCATCAATGGTGTTGTAAAAGGGAACATAGTGGCAAAAAATATCGTTGAATGTGGATCATCTGCGAGAGTTTTGGGCAATATTGAATACAACAACATTCAACTTGCATTAGGTGCAGAAGTCACCGGTAACTTAATCCGTTCTGCGGGCGATCATCATGAAGAATCTTATGATTCTAATGAAGACGACAGTACCGACCTCTATGAAAATTTTGAATCAACTGAAGATTATTAATTAGCAACATGCAACCCGTGATAAATTTTACAAGCTCTGCAGCTGGAAAGGTAAGAGAGCTCATTGATAAAGAAGGTAATACCGACCTTAAACTAAGAGTATATATTCAAGGCGGAGGATGTTCGGGTTTCCAGTATGGCTTTACGTTTGATGAATCAGCCCAAGATGGAGATTCAGAAATTATTACTGATGGAGTTTCTTTATTGGTCGATCCAATGAGCGTTCAATACTTGAAAGGAGCCGAGATTGACTTTAAAGAAGACCTTTCTGGTGCACAATTTGTCATTAGAAATCCTAATGCCTCGACGACTTGCGGTTGTGGTTCCTCATTTGCAGCCTAATTTATAAGTAGCATTCTCCAAGCAATGCAATGCTTCTTGATCCTGTAATCTGAGTGAGATCGATAGTCTTATTTTGAACACGCTCTTTAGCAAGCCATGCAAATGCAATAGCCTCAACATAGTCTGGGTCTAGTCCTATAAGCTCTGAACTGACTACATCATAATTTTTTAAATTTTCCTTAATACGGTTGATCAAAAATGTGTTGTGAGAGCCCCCACCATAAACAATAACCTTTTCATGTTCCGAATTAATAGCATTGATCTCGCCAGCAATACTTTTAGCAGTAAGCTCCGTAACGGTCGCCAAAAAATCTAAATTAGATATTTCTTTCTGAAAAAATTCCGAAACCCAGTTCTGATTAAAGTAGTCTGTCCCTGTCGACTTAGGAGAAGGTAACTTAAAGTAAGCATCATCTAGCATTTTATCTAATATAACTTTGTCAACTTCTCCTTGTTTAGCATGTGCTCCGTCTGGATCATAAGGCAGGTTTAAAAATTTTTGAGCACATAGATCAATTAATGTATTACCCGGCCCACAGTCGTAGCCAACATAATTTTTATCCAATTTAAAAGAGATATTGGCAATTCCCCCAATATTTAGATAAATAAAATTTTTACTTTTTATATGATCAAAAAAAGCAGGTAATAATGGAGCTCCATGACCGCCATTATTCATATCAGTTACCCTAAAATCATAGATCAGATTTAATGAGGTCAATGCATGTACTTTTGATATGTTTCCAATTTGAAATGTATATGGCCTATCTAAAGTTGGTTGGTGGAGTAGGGTTTGACCTGAGATACCAACAGCTTCAATTTTTTTCTTGCTAATTTGGTTTTCAACAATAATTTCATTGATTGCATTTCCATAAGCAGTACCCACTTCATTGCTCAACCTAACCAAGCGAGAGAGAAAAAAACGATCATTTTGGGTTAGATCTATGAGTGCATGACGGAGTTTTTCCTCATAGGGGATAAATTTTTTATCAATAATCTCAATCTCACTTTTTTCAAAGCGAACCAGTACACAGTCAATACCATCAAGACTGGTGCCTGACATTACTCCGATGAAGAGTTTATTTTCCATATCTTTCATTATAGGCTTATGCAAACTGAAGACTTATAATACTCTTTATTCTTAAGTATTTAATTATGAACCAGTTAGAAGAACTAAAAAGAGGCGTTGAAGAGATCTTACCTGAGGATGGTCTTGCGCAGAAATTAAAGCTAGGTAGACCGCTGAGAGTTAAGGCAGGGTTTGATCCAACCGCTCCAGATCTTCATTTAGGCCATACTGTGCTTATTCAGAAGTTAAGACAATTTCAGGATCTTGGTCATGAGGTCATTTTTCTTATTGGCGATTTTACTGGACTGATTGGTGATCCAACAGGCAAAAATATTACAAGAAAGCCACTGAACGAAAATGAAATAAATGCAAATGCAAAAACTTATACTGAGCAAGTATTTAAAATTTTAGATCCAAAATTAACAAGAATTGAGTTTAATAATTCATGGATGTCAAAGTTGACTCCGCATGATTTTATCAAACTTACTGCAAAATATACCCTTGCTCGGATGATTGAAAGAGATGACTTCTCAAAAAGGATGCGAGAAGAACAGACCATTCATTTGCATGAAATATTATATCCACTTGTACAGGGCTATGACTCTGTAGCTCTGAATGCAGATGTAGAGCTCGGTGGAACTGATCAAAAGTTTAACTTGCTGGTAGGGAGGCATCTGCAACAAGCTTACGGGCAAGACCCTCAAATTGCCATGACCTTACCGCTTCTTGAAGGTCTAGATGGAGTAAATAAAATGTCAAAATCTTTAGATAATTACATCGGCATTGATGAGCACCCTAAAGATATGTTTGGCAAGGTTATGTCTATCTCGGATGAATTGATGTGGAGATATTTTGAGTTATTAAGTGCAAAAACTATAAATGAAATCAGTCAACTTAAGGCCGAAGTCCAAAAAGGAAAGAATCCAAGAGATATTAAGTTCGAGCTTGCAAAAGAAATCGTTACTCGATTCTATGATGTTGGTGAAGCTAAATTGCAACATGAGAATTTCATACAACAATTTCAAAAGGGCATAATCCCTGAAAATCTTGAAACCTATAAGCTAAGTGTCGATGAAAAAAATCAACTAAATCTAATATGCTTTCTAATTAAACATATTGGTTTTGCTTCTAGCACTTCTGAAGGAAGAAGGCTGATTTCGCAAGGAGCGGTATCCGTGGGTCAAGAGAGAGTCACTGACATTAATTTGGCTTTAGATTTCCCCGGTGAATATATTATTCAAGTTGGTAAAAAAAAGGTCTGCAAGGTCCAGCTGAAAAAAAACTAAAATTAGCTAAAAATTACTTGCACGAAGCCCTATTGAGCGTATAATCGCTACCTCAACTTCGCCACAATTCAAATTTGTTGTTGCCTAGATCTAGGCGGAAATTTTTTTGTGTGCTTGAAGATTGCTCTTTGACAATTTGGCTCATACGACTTGTGTGGGCGCTTATGCTGATTTAGTACTAAGCGTCTCACTGAATTTTTTTAGTCAACGCTTAGGATTTAACCCTTTAAAATTAATCAAAGAGTTTGATCCTGGCTCAGATTGAACGCTGGCGGCATGCTTTATACATGCAAGTTGAACGGTAACAGACCGCTGTGATCCCTTCGGGGTGAACTTGGTGCTGACGAGTAGCGGACGGGTGAGTAACGCGTGGGAATCTGCCCTATAGTGGGGGACAACCCGGGGAAACTCGGGCTAATACCGCATAATCTCTATGGAGCAAAGCGGGGGATCTTCGGACCTCGTGCTATTGGATGAGCCCACGTCAGATTAGCTTGTTGGTAGGGTAAAGGCCTACCAAGGCTACGATCTGTAGCTGGTCTGAGAGGATGATCAGCCACACTGGGACTGAGACACGGCCCAGACTCCTACGGGAGGCAGCAGTAGGGAATATTGGACAATGGGCGCAAGCCTGATCCAGCAATGCCGCGTGTGTGAAGAAGGCCTTCGGGTTGTAAAGCACTTTCAGTTGTGAAGAAAAGCTTGTAGTTAATAACTGCGAGTCTTGACGTTAACTTCAGAAGAAGCACCGGCTAACTCCGTGCCAGCAGCCGCGGTAATACGGAGGGTGCAAGCGTTAATCGGAATTACTGGGCGTAAAGCGCGCGTAGGTGGTTTTGTAAGTCGGATGTGAAATCCCCGGGCTTAACCTGGGAACTGCATTCGATACTGCATCACTAGAGTATGGGAGAGGAAAGCGGAATTCCAGGTGTAGCGGTGAAATGCGTAGATATCTGGAGGAACATCAGAGGCGAAGGCGGCTTTCTGGACCAATACTGACACTAAGGTGCGAAAGCGTGGGTAGCAAACAGGATTAGATACCCTGGTAGTCCACGCCGTAAACGATGAGAACTAGATGTCGGGAGGTTCGCCTTTCGGTGTCGCAGCTAACGCATTAAGTTCTCCGCCTGGGGAGTACGACCGCAAGGTTGAAACTCAAAGGAATTGACGGGGACCCGCACAAGCGGTGGAGCATGTGGTTTAATTCGATGCAACGCGAAAAACCTTACCAGGCCTTGACATCCAGAGAACTTACCAGAGATGGTTTGGTGCCTTCGGGAACTCTGAGACAGGTGTTGCATGGCTGTCGTCAGCTCGTGTCGTGAGATGTTGGGTTAAGTCCCGTAACGAGCGCAACCCTTGTCCTTAGTTGCCATCATTTAGTTGGGCACTTTAGGGAGACTGCCGGTGACAAACCGGAGGAAGGTGGGGACGACGTCAAGTCATCA
>JAYPDM010000014.1:27459-32770 GCA_038125265.1 Gammaproteobacteria bacterium | reverse complement strand
TCAACATCTGATATTTGGCTCAGTGGAAAATTATCAGGGAAGCCATTTGGGCTCTTTACTTCAACTTCAACGCTTCATGGGGGGCAAGAAACTACATTACTTTCCATGGCACTCCCTCTAATCCATCATGGCATGTTATGGGTTGGCTTGCCAGCAACAATACCGGCCTTTAAAAACACTAAAACAGGTGGAAGTTATTATGGGGCAACTCATGTTCATACTGATTGGAATCAAACCCTTTCTAAAGAAGAGAAGATATTTGCCAATGAGCTTGGCCAGAGAGTTGCTCAGATAGCAATAAAGCTTAAAAATTGATGACTCTAAAATTTCTTTTTAGGTTTATTTTTTTATCTAATCTAGCTCTTGTTATAACTTATTTATATTTAACCGATTCGTTTTTCTTGCAGTTGATTTTCTTCTATATACTTTATGCACCTTTTATCCTAATCAAAATGACTCAGATTAAGTTAGTCATTAATGCAGTTTTTTATATTGGCGCTACAGGGTATTTTTTGACTGATCTATTTATTTATCCGGAGCAATCATATTTTGCTCTCATAATATTGATTACTTATTTTATCGGCTTGATTCTTTCGAGAAAACTCGTGCTAATTAACTAAACGCAAAGCCTTTAGTACTCTTTCGCTCCAAATTAATACATATTTGATTAAGCTTAACAGTGACAAGGCTATAACAAGTCCTGCAAATGTTTCTACAACTAAAGGATTTAAATCGAGCAATAGATTTACCACGATCAATAATATAAAAATAAATTCTACAAATGTATTCACCTTGCTAAGAGGGTCAGGTTTTGCATCAAAAGGTCCTTCAATCAATCTCAAATTAATGTAACCTGTCAAAATTAGCAAATCCCTACCAATGACAATTATCATTAACTCTAACGGAATAAAATTATAGAAGGCATAAACAATAAAGAAAGTTGAAATCAGTACTTTATCTGCAATAGGATCTAACAGAGATCCAATCCTAGAGGCTAAATTAAATTTCCTAGCCAAGTAACCGTCAAGACCATCAGAAATTGTCGATACCATCATTAATATGAGTGTCCAGAAAAACTCGCCTCTCAAAAACAGCCATAGCGTCGGTATAATAGAAATAAGCCTAATAATGCTTATTGCATTGGGGATATATCGAGCAAAAGACATCATGGAATATTTTGAAAGATTAAGGTATCTCCACTAAATACAAATAAGTTTTCAATTGAGATAATTTTTGAGAAGGCTTCTGCGCCACCAGTTACATCTAATCTTAAATTTAAATTATCATTGATAAGAGACCTAAATTGAATATTTTCAATGATGCTTAAGTCACGAAGTCTTTGTCTCAAGCGATTATAGTCCTCCATTGAATGAATACCCGCAACGGTAATCTCGATATTTTCAGTATAATCTGGAAAGGCATAATTGGATGCAAGATAACTTGCTATATTTGGAATACCATCAGACAAAGCGTTCGCCTCAATCTTTCTAACGCCAGAATTTTTATCAAGTAAATACCAAAAAAATCTATCCTCAAAATAAAGACTCTGGATGTTTAAAAGTACAAGATAGTCTAAACCTTGACTCTCCATAATATCCTGCAAAGCATTGAAATTAAAAAATATAATATCGTTTGCTATAACGGAATAATCATCGGTATGTATGTAATTTATAAAAATTCCCCTTTGATACGCATCTGCCTCAATCATTGAATTGAGGTCTATAAAGTATTCAGAGGATGGAGCAAGAAAGTTTGCTTCTTGCAATGTTCGACCTTCAGAGGAAACTGCAATTAATCCAATTTGTGGTCTTTCCTCGCCCCAAAAATTAATATTATTAACTCTCAAAAAAGTACGAATACTCTCCTCGATAAAAACTACCAAATATCTTTCATCTTCTATATAACCTCTTTGCAACACTAGGTTTTGGTAGGGTCTTAATGAATCATAATCAGCAACCAGATGAAGATCGTCTCTTCCAGTAATACGAAGAAGTAATGTATCAAGTGCAATCTCAATAAATGCATTTTCATCAAGATTTAAATAAGCCTCGTTATCTGTGCTGATGGTAACCTCAAAAAGATCAGCAAAGGTTTCGGCATAGGCATGACTTAAAAAAAACATAAAAACCAGGAAACTATGGCATTTAATGAAACTGGTAACTTTATTCATATTATAATTATGTCATTACATCTTATTTAGAATAAGTTTTTTCATGGCAAATAATCAATTTACCTATAAGGATGCAGGCGTGGATATAGCTGCAGGCAATGAACTTGTCTCAAGAATAAAAAAAATTGCCGCTCAAATTCCATCAAAAAATAAATTAAATTCAATCGGTGGCTTTGGTGGACTCTTCCAGCTTGATCTTAATGGATATGATGAGCCAGTACTTGTATCAGGAACCGACGGGGTGGGTACAAAAATAGATTTAGCTAGAAAATATCAAAAATATGATGGAATTGGAATTGATCTGGTTGCAATGTGTGTCAATGATATTGCAGTCCTAGGCGCAAGACCGCTATTTTTTCTCGATTATTACTCAACACAAAAACTTGATATTGATCAAGCTGAAATGGTCATTACCAGTATCGCGAGAGGTTGTGAAATAGCTAAAATGGATTTGCTTGGTGGTGAGACTGCTGAGCATCCAACTTCTGCAGCAAAAGGTGAATTTGATCTAGCTGGATTTTGTGTCGGCATAGTCGATAAAAAATCTATTATCGATGGAACACAAATCACAAAAGGCGATGTTCTGATAGGCGTTGCATCATCGGGTGTCCATTCAAATGGCTTTTCACTTATTCATAAGTTATTAGATGGACAAAATCCACTGGCTATTAATATTGGAGAGGAAAATCTTATTGACTCTTTGCTAAAACCTACATCCATTTATTCTGAGCTGGTCTTAGATGCAATCAAAAAGTTAAGTATTAAGGGTATTGCACATATTACCGGTGGTGGCTTAACAGAAAATATACCTAGAATGTTACCCCAGGGGTTGTCACCCATTCTGCAATTAAATGCACTCCCAATACCTGATTTATTTCGGTGGATTCAATCAATGGGAGTTGAGCGGCATGAAATGCTAAGAACCTTTAATTGTGGAATTGGTCTTGTAATATGCGTTGATAAGTCTGAGGAAGAATTAGCGCTCAATTGCTTAAATAAAATTGGATATCAATGTTGCTCTATCGGCTTTATTGATGAGGGCAACTCTAAAGAAACTATCTACATAGAGTGACCAGTAAAAACATTGTAGTTTTGATAAGCGGTAATGGCTCTAACTTACAAGCCATAATGGATTATAAAGCTCGTAATTATAAAATTACTTGTGTTGTAAGCGATCAAGAGAAAGCCTATGGTTTAAGTAGAGCTAAAATAGCAAATATTCCAACCCAGACTATCTCATCAAATAAATTTTCAAAAAAAGAATTTGACGCCCTTCTTTTAGATATTTTGATTGATCTCAATCCAGATCTCATAGTCTTGGCCGGATTTATGAAAATACTGAATGAAGATGTAGTAAATGCATTTAATGGAAAAATCATAAATATCCATCCCTCATTGTTGCCAAAATACAAAGGGCTTCATACGCATCGAAAAGCTCTAGAGGCTCAAGATAAATATCATGGTGCAACTGTACATTGTGTCACAAAAGAATTGGATGCAGGTCCTATTTTAGGGCAGTGTCAATTACTAATTAGCAAAGATGATACCGAGGCGACATTAAAGGAAAAGGTTCATAATGCAGAGCATATTCTCTATCCATTAATAATTGAGTATATTTGTAATGAGAGCATCTCAATTACTAATAATCAGCCAAAAGTAATTCATAAAAGTAAAGATCTTCAAATTCCAATCAATATCAATCTTTGATAAGTAGCATGATTATGCCTTGGGTAAGGTGACGCCAGTTTGCCCTTGATATTTGCCACCCCGATCCTTATAGCTTACATCACATATTTCATCTGACTCAAAAAACAACATTTGAGCAACTCCCTCATTAGCGTAAATCTTTGCTGGAAGCGGTGTTGTGTTACTAAATTCCAGCGTAACATGACCCTCCCATTCTGGCTCTAAAGGCGTAACATTGACAATAATTCCGCACCTCGCATAAGTCGACTTGCCAAGGCAAATTGTGAGAACACTTCTTGGTATTTTAAAAAACTCCACAGTCCTTGCTAGAGCAAATGAGTTCGGTGGAATAATACAAATATCCCCTTTCATATCTACAAAACTAGTATCATCAAATTTTTTGGGATCAACGATTGCTGAATTTATATTAGTAAATACCTTAAACTCATCAGAACATCGAACATCGTAACCATAACTAGAGGTACCATATGAAATAATTTTTTGATCATTAAGAGTTCTTATTTGGTTGCTTTCAAATGGAGATATCATTCCATCTGAAGCCATCCTTCTAATCCACTTATCGGACTTTATGCTCATACTTTTTCAACCTTGATTTCTGGAAAAATAGATTTTGGATTTTTGCCTAGTGAACACAATTTTGCAGTAATATTAGAAGTAATTTCTTTAAATATTTCCTGGGTCTTCGATTCCCTTGAGAAATAATTATAATCGCCTTTATCAACAGATTCCTGCAATTCTCTATCAATTGGGATACTGCCGCATAACTGTATTTGTTCATTTTCAGCTAAAGATTTTCCGCCATCACAACCAAATAAAGGCTCTTCATGGCCGCATTTTGGGCAAGTATATAAATTTAAATTTTCAATTATTCCAAGAAGTGGAATATTTACCTTCTTAAACATCTCTATTCCTCTTCTAACATCAAGCAAAGCTATCTCCTGTGGAGTTGTTACTATGACTGAGCCATTGACTGGAATTTTTTGTCCCAGCGTTAACTGAATATCTCCAGTTCCAGGGGGCAAATCTATAATAAGAAAATCAGCGTCATCCCATTTTGTCTGATTTAAAAGCTGTAAAAGCGCAGAGGTTGCCATAGGTCCGCGCCATGCAACTGCTGATTTTTCATCCACTAAAAAACCAATAGACATTACTTGTAAACCATCTCTAATGATAGGGTTAATAAATTTACCGTCATCGCTGGTTGCCTTTTCTCCTGATATTGACTGCATTAATGGTTGGCTAGGGCCATAGATGTCAGCATCTAAAAGGGCTACTTTAACGCCAAAATTAACGAGTGTTCGTGCGATACCATTTGCAATGGTTGACTTACCTACCCCACCTTTTCCTGAAGCAATAGCAATAATATTTTTAACGCCAGAAATTGGTTGACTGTTGGTGTTCCCATAAGCGCTTATTTTAAATTTAATTTCAAAA
>JAYPDM010000014.1:22112-27359 GCA_038125265.1 Gammaproteobacteria bacterium | reverse complement strand
CTCCATTTAGGTCATATGCTCGAGTGGATCCAAACAGACATCTGGGTTAAATTTCAAAGGCATATTGGTAATAATTGTATATTTGTCGGTGCTACTGACGCACATGGAACTCCGACCATGCTTGCTGCTGAAAAGCTCGATATATCTCCAAAAGCCCTTGTAGAAAATTCAGCAGAACAGCATAAAAAAGTTTTAATGACTTATAGAATTAGTCTTGATAACTATGTGACAACGGATTGTATTGAGAATCATGAAATAACTAAGCTTATTTTTGAGAGACTTTTAGAAAAAAACCTTGTGATCGAAAAAGTTGTGGATCAAGCCTTTGATGATGAAAAACAAATGTTCTTACCAGATCGTTTTGTAAAAGGTACTTGCCCAAGGTGTAAATCTATAAATCAAAATGGAGACTCTTGCGATGCTTGCGGTGCAACCTACTCACCATTGGAACTTATAGACCCAAAGTCTACATTGTCAAATTCAACGCCCAGCATAAAAAAATCAAATCATTTATTTTTTAAGCTGAATACATTTAAGGATTACCTTGAAGACTGGGTGAACAATAATTTAAATGAAAATCTTAAAAATAAATTATTTGAATGGTTTTCAGACGAACTCCAGGATTGGACAATTAGTAGAGATGAGCCCTATTTTGGAATTGAAATTCCAGGCTATCAGGGTAAATATTTTTATGTTTGGTTTGATGCCACCATAGGCTATATGGCAAGTTTTAAAAATTATTGCGGTAATCATGGAATTAACTTTGATGATTATTGGTCAAAAGATAGTAAATATGAGGTTTATCATTTTATTGGAAAGGATATTACCTATTTTCATTGTCTCTTTTGGCCGGCAGTGCTTGAAGGCGCTGATTTTAGGACGCCTACTTCTGTCTTTGCACATGGATTTGTCACAGTAAATGGAGAGAAGATGTCTAAATCAAAAGGGACCTTTATCCTCGCTGAAGAGTTCTCTCAAAACTTTGAGCCAGACATATTAAGGTATTATTATGCGAGCAAATTGAGCGATACTATTGAGGATATTGATCTAAATTATAGTGATCTAGTTAATAAAATTAACTCAGATTTAGTCGGAAAGCTTATTAACCTTGCTAGCCGATGCTCTGGCTTTATTTCAAAACTAAATGATAAGAAATTATCTGATGAAATCTATAACAAAGACTTAATTACGCATTTTCAAAATCAATCTTTAGAGTTAATGTCTGACTATCAAGACAGAAAGTATGCAAAAGTTATTCGCAAAATTATGTCTTTATGTGATGAGGCCAATAAATACATAGATGATGAGAAACCCTGGCTTTTAGCGAAATCTGAAGATCAAAAAGATAAAGCTATACAAATTTGTTCTGATGGAATTCAATTATTTAGAATATTAATTATTTTTTTAAAACCTATAATTCCCGATATTGCAAAAAAATCTGAATTATTTCTTAATACTGAAAGTCTCTTCTGGAGCGACCATAAGAAACTCATTAATGGAGAGCATATTCGAGATTTCTCGCCAATTATGTCACGCATTGAAATGGATCAATTAAATACTCTTAAAGGAAATTAAATGATAAATATTGAAGATCTAATGAAAGTTAAGCTAGTTGTTGCAACTATTATAAGTGCAGAGCCTGTTGAGGATTCCAAAAAATTAATTAAATTCGAAGTAGATGCCGGTGAAGAGAAAAATAGAACCGTATTTGCTGGTATCAAACAATACTATGACGCTAGCTTATTGATTGGGAAAAAAGTTATCATGGTTGCGAATCTTGAGCCAAGAGAGATGAGTTTTGGCACCTCCGAGGGAATGCTATTGGCTGCATCTAGCCCCTCAGATGAAGGAGTTTTTCTCTTAACTGCTGATGATGGTGCTAAAGCAGGAATGAAAATTTCATAATTTGCCTAAAGAAACCAAAAAGTTAGCAATCATCGATGCAGAAAATTGTATTGGCTGTCATGTCTGTGTGCGCGAATGTCCTTTTGATGCAATCTTAGGCGCCAATGAAACTTTACATCAGGTGATCAATGATTTATGTACTGGCTGTGAATTATGCATCGATCCTTGCCCAACCAATTGCATTTCACTAATTGAAGTAGAATCTACCCATACTCAGTTTCATCCTAAACAAATTAGTTATGTGCTCGCGCAAATACAAAGGCCTAAGTCAAAAGATAATTTTAAAAATACAGTTTCTGAAGATAATCATATATTGATGCTTGAATTAATTAACAAAGCCAAAAAGAAATATGAGGAATCGTAATCATATTAATCAAATATGTGCTTTATTAGAAAAGCATCAAAGTAATAAGAAAACTGAATTAAGCTATCGTACTAACTTTGAATTACTGATAAGTGTAATTTTGTCAGCGCAAGCAACAGATGTTAGCGTTAATAAGGCAACCAAAGAGCTATTTAAAATTGCTAATACCCCAAAAAAAATTATTGAGTTAGGTGAGCTTGGTTTAAAAAAATACATAAAGACGATCGGTCTTTATAATGCTAAATCTAAAAATATAATTGCATGCTGCAAAAAGATTATTGCAGATTTTAACAATAAGGTACCAAAAAACAGAGAGGACCTGGAGTCTCTTCCTGGAGTAGGCAGAAAAACAGCAAATGTGGTCCTTAATGTTGCGTTTGGTGAGCCTACTGTTGCTGTTGATACGCATGTTTACCGCGTATCAAGGAGAATAGGATTGTCTAATGGTAATACCCCACTAAAGGTAGAAAATGACCTAATGAATATCATCCCGAAACAATATCTTCATGATATACATCATTTGCTGATATACCATGGTAGGTATATTTGCATTGCAAGAAAACCTAAATGTAATGACTGTTATCTTGCAAAGATGTGTCCATCAGTTAATGAAGGCTAAAGTTATCTTTTCGGCATATAAAGGTCAGTAATCGTTCCCTCAGCGACCTCAGAGGCAAATGCGACAGTCTCTGCCAAGGTTGGATGTGGATGAATTGTTAAACCGATATCTGAGGCATCACATCCCATTTCAATAGCCAGTGCAGTTTCAGCAATTAGATCGCCAGCACTGGTACCAACTATACCTGCACCTATAATTCTTCCTGTTTCTTTATCAAAGATTAACTTGGTAAATCCCTCAGACCTACCATTGGATAAAGATCTGCCACTTGCCGCCCATGGGAAAACAGATTTTTCAATATCGATATTTTCCTCATTAGCTTGCTGTTCTGTTATACCAACCCAAGCAACCTCAGGGTCCGTATAAGCAACTGACGGGATAACTGAAGCATCAAAAGAACTTTTATGACCCGCTATAACCTCAGCAGCAATTTTTGCCTCATAACTTGCTTTATGCGCGAGCATGGGCTCACCTACAACATCACCAATAGCATAAATATGACCAACATTAGTTCGCATTTGCTTATCGACAGGAATGACTCCTCTCTCGGTAACCTGAACTCCTGCGTTATTTGCATTAATTTTTAAACCATTCGCCCTTCTTCCAACTGCTGCTAATACGCGGCCATAGAGCTGCTCAGATTTATCCAGACCATCACCCTCAAAAGTAACCTTTAAACCATTTTGGTCTTCTGTAATATTTGTCACCTTGACGCCAAGCATAATCTCTTCGCATTGGTTTTTAAGTCTAGTCTCTAATGGTTTAATTAAGTCTCTATCTGCTGTGGGTATTAATGTTTTAGTCAATTCAACAATAGAAACTTTGACACCAAGCGCACTGTAAACCGTAGCCATTTCCAAGCCAATAATTCCTCCACCAATCACAAGCAAGCGGTCAGGCAAATCCTTGAGCTCAAGAGCTCCTGTAGAGTCCATCAGTCGTGGTCCAACCTCATAGCCTAAGTCAATAGGCTCGGAGCCGACAGCAATGATGCATGATTTGAAACTTACTTCGGTTACCTGCCCCTCAGACTCAACCTTAATCGTATTAGCATCGATAAATGATCCATTACCCTGCAAAACTCTGACGTTCCTTTTTTTAGCTAATCCAGCGAGTCCTCCGGTTAGATTATTAATGACCTTGTCCTTCCATGAGCGTAACTGATCTAATTCAATTTTTGGTTGCCCAAAATTGACGCCATGGTTGCCAAGATCTTTCGCTTCATCAATGACTTTGGCAACATGAAGAAGTGTTTTCGATGGAATACAACCAACATTTAAACATACGCCGCCTAAACTTTTTTCTTTATCTATTAAAGTAACACTCAGTCCTAAATCTGCTGCTCTAAAAGCTGCAGTGTATCCTCCTGGTCCAGCACCTAGAACTACAAGATCTGTATTAATTGGTTCGCTCATATTTATTCCTTATTTGTAAGTGGCATCATCTTTAATCGCTTCAGATAAAGAAACAATAAATCTAGCACCCTCAGCTCCATCAATAACTCTATGGTCATATGAGAGTGAATACGGGATTGTCTCGGTTGGAATCCAATCAGATTTTCCATCAAAAACTGGCTTCACATAAGATCTTGAAAGACCAATGATTGCTACCTCTGGGGCATTTATAATTGGAGTAAAAGCCGTACCACCAATACCTCCTAAGCTGGAAATGGTAAAAACTGAGCCAGACATATCATCCTTTTTCAGTTCACCCTGGCGTGCTAAATCACTTAGCCTAATAATTTCAGAGGATATTTCAACCAAAGATAGCTTATCGGTTGCCTTAATCACCGGGACCATTAAGCCATTAGGCGTGTCCACTGCAAAACCAATATTGAAATACTTCTTAATGATTAGCTTTTTATCGTCCTCCAGAAGAGTTGATCTAAACGCTGGATAATCTTTTAGCACCCTGGTCACAGCTTTGATGATAAATGCTACGGGAGTAATTTTATTTCCTTTATCTTTATACTCTTCTCTTAAGCGATTGATCGTTGTCATTTCAGCCTCATCAAACTGTGTCACATGAGGAATATTTACCCAACTTGCATGAAGCCTGGGCCCAGATATTTTTTGAATTCTGCTGAGCGCACGCTCCTCGGTATCGCCATAGCTTGAATAATCATCATGAGCAATTTCAGGCAGTGCATTTTTAATACCGTCATTTTGTAAGATCGATTTAACAAAGCCCTTTAAATCTCGATCTGTGATACGACCTTTCACACCGCTTCCGCTCACATGCGTTAGATCTACCCCTAATTCTCGAGCAAGCTTTCTTATTGAGGGAGTAGCGTGAGATATATAATTATTAGAGCTTACTGGAATGGATGTTGGTGTAATAATCGTTGTTGTTTCCTGAG
>JAYPDM010000014.1:1249-22012 GCA_038125265.1 Gammaproteobacteria bacterium | reverse complement strand
CTCGCCTGCTTGCGTGGCAGGAACCTCCATGGTCGCCTTGTCTGTCTCAAGCATGACAAGAGATTGATCCTTCTCAATTTGATCTCCTGCCTTAACTAAGATCTCAATGACTTCTACATCCTTGAAGTCTCCTAGCTCTGGGATTTTAATTTCAAAATTACTCAATTCTATACCTCAACTGGATTTGGTTTTTTTGAGTCGATCTCATACTTTTTGTATGCTTGTGCGACTAGACTGCTATCAATTTTACCTTCATCGCTTAATGATTTCATAGTTGTGTATGCAATATGTGAAGCATTGACCTCAAAAAAATGTCTTAATGCCTGCCTACCGTCACTGCGCCCAAAACCATCAGTTCCTAGAGTGATATACGTTCCTGGAATCCATTTTCTTATTTGATCAGCAACAGACCTCATGTAATCACTGGCAGCAATAAAAGGGCCCTCAAGATTTTTAATTTGAGACTCGAGATAGCTTTCCTTTTTAGTTTTGGAATGATCTATGAGATTAGCTCGATCGCAATCAAGGGCATCTCTTCTCAGCTCAGCGTAACTTGTTACACTCCAGACCTGGCTTGAAATATTAAAATCTTCCTTAAGTAATTGAGCCGCTTTGATCACTTCATTGAGTATGGTCCCAGAGCCGAATAATTGAACCATTGGCTCAGCATCTCCAACTTTCATGAGCGGATACATACCCTTAATAATGCCCTCCTCAGCGTCTTTAGGCATTGGAGGATGGGCATAATTTTCATTCATGCATGCAATGTAGTAAAAGATATTCTCATCTGAGTTATTCATACGGTTGATACCATCCTGAACAATCACTGCTAATTCATAACCGTAGCAAGGATCATAAGGCCTACAATTAGGAATTGTAGTTGCAATGAGTAAGCTGTGACCATCTTGGTGCTGCAGACCCTCTCCTGCTAGAGTAGTCCGACCCGCAGTCCCACCAATGAGGAATCCTCTTGCTTGTAGGTCACCGCCAGCCCAAGCAAAATCGCCAATTCTCTGAAACCCAAACATAGAGTAATAAATATAAAAAGGAATCATCTGAAGATCATGGTTCGCATAAGAGGTAGCCGCTGCTAACCATGAGCAAAAAGCTCCTGCTTCGTTAATACCTTCCTCTAAAATTTGCCCTTTCTTATCCTCGCGGTAATACATTAATTGATCTGCATCTTGAGGGGTATAAAGTTGGCCTTTAGATGAATAGATTCCAATTTGTCTAAACATTCCCTCCATGCCAAAAGTTCTAGCCTCATCTGGCACGATAGGTACAATGCGAGAGCCGATATTTTTATCCTTCACTAATCCTGAAAGAATTCGAACAAGTACCATAGTTGTAGATATCTCTCTTCCTCCCGAACCCTCTAAGACTGGTTTAAATACTGAATCATCAGTCGGTTTGATTTTCTCTTTAGTAATTGTGCGTTTGGGTAGGTAACCTCCCAAAGCTTTTCGCCTCTCCTGAAGATACTCTATTTCTTGTGAGTTCTTTGGAGGCTTGTAATAAGGTAAGTCATTGAGATTTTTATCCGAAATAGGTATATCAAAACGATCGCGAAACGCCTTAAGATCATCCTCATCAAGCTTTTTCTTTTGGTGAGTGGTATTTTGACCTTCGCCGGCATCACCCATACCGAATCCTTTTACAGTTTTTGCAAGAATCACTGTAGGCCTTCCCTCATGAGTGGTCGCAGCTTGGTATGCAGCATGAACTTTGTAAGGATCATGGCCCCCTCGATTGAGCCTCCAAATCTCATCATCACTTAAATGAGATACCATTTCTAATAGCTTTGGATGTCTTCCAAAAAAATGTTCTCGCGTATAGGCTCCGCCTTTAGCTTTAAAATTTTGATATTCACCGTCTACACAATCCGTCATGACGTGTTGCAATATTCCCTCATGATCATTTGCGATTAAGGGATCCCAACGAGAACCCCAAAGAACTTTTAAGACATTCCAACCAGCCCCAAGAAATGCCGCCTCAAGCTCCTGAACAATCTTCCCATTCCCTCTTACGGGGCCATCGAGCCTTTGAAGATTACAATTGATTACAAAAATTAGATTATCAAGCCCCTCTCTAGGCCCTAATGTAAGCGCACCCATGGATTCGGGCTCATCTGTTTCTCCATCTCCTAAAAAACACCACACTTTTCTATCTTGATCTGTTAAGAGGTCACGATTTTGCATATAACGCATAAATCTTGCCTGATAAATGGCCATCATCGGACCCAAGCCCATCGAAACAGTTGGAAACTGCCAAAAGTCTGGCATCAGCCATGGATGTGGATAGGAACTTAATCCGCCTCCATTCACTTCCTGTCTAAAGCGATCAAGATGCCCCTCATTTAACCTTCCTTCCAAGAAAGCTCTCGCATAAATACCAGGCGATGAATGACCTTGCATAAAGATAAGGTCACCTCCAAAATCTTTAGTTTGTGCTCTCCAAAAGTGATTAAAACCAACCTCATATAGTGTTGCAGAGGAGGCATAACTAGCAATATGACCCCCATACTCTGAAGAAATCTTGTTAGCCTTAACGACCATGACCATAGCATTCCATCTTATGAATGCCTCTATTCTTCGCTCTATCGTCTTATCTCCTGGATACTCAGGCTGTAAATGAACAGGAATTGAATTGGTATAGGCAGTATTAGGTGTATAGGGCAAATAAGCACCCGACCTCCTGGCATGATCAACCATTCTACTTAAAAGCTGGTGTGCTCTATCGGGACCATGGACTCTAAGTACCGAATCCAAGGAATCAAGCCAATCCTTTGTTTCTTCAGGATCAATATCAGGGGCAGGAATATTTGGATTTATGTTGCTACCGCCATTTTTCATGCGTATATTTTACACTTTCAGTAAAACTTCCGATATAGTAATGAGAATAATTAGCAAATAATATCTAAGTTATTGATTATATTATAGAAATAGGTAACTGCAATGCTCAAAAATTCAAAATTAAATCCAGTCTTTTTTCAAATTGAAAAAAATAAAATTTCAAAGACTTTTTTATCTAAAACATCGACACTTATTGTTGTGAAAAACAGCAAGGGGGATTCAGAGTTTTTTAAAGATTTGCCATTATCAGCTGTTTATATAAAAAAAATACAGGGCCAGAAAAAGAATCAGGATCTTGTTTTTACCCTTGATAACTCGAATCTGACAACAGTTGTTGTTACACACTATGAAGATAAAGATCAGTTTAATGGGCTGGTTTGGGCGAGAACGCTACTCTCTAAGTATCACACTCAATTGACTCCTGAGGTTTGCATCCTGCTTGACGAGTCAATCAATCAAGATGTCGTAAGTAGATCGCTCTGGATGGCAGCATCGGCACAAAGTTTTGAATTAGAAAATTTTAAGTCTAAAAAATCGACTAAACCAATTAAATTAAAAAGGCTTAAGTTCTTAAATGCGCTTGATCCTCGATTACATAGCAAATTAAGTGCCCAGATTGAAGGAAATAATTTAGCACGGTGGCTCACCGCACTACCGCCAAATAAGCTTGATGCAAAAAACTATATAACTTTCCTTAAGTCCTACTCGATAAATGAGGGCCTTGCTTTTGATTTTTATTCCGAGAAAAAATTACATGCTTTAAACGCAGGTGCATTTTTAGCTGTCTCTCAGGGTAATAAAGATCGAGATGCTGGTATTGTAAAGATTACTTATAAAGGAAATCCTGACAATAAAAATATTGATTTAGGGCTTATCGGAAAAGGAATTATTTTTGATACCGGAGGAAATAACCTAAAGCCATTCCAGTATATGCTTGATATGCATACTGATATGGAAGGAAGTGCAGTAGCACTAGGCCTTTTGCATGCAATTCATAAAAATAAGGAAAAAATAAATGTCGAGCTTTGGCTTGCCATTACAGAAAATAGATTATCATCAACCGCCTATAAGTCTCAGGACATCATTACCGCTTCAAATGGAGTGACCATTCAAACTATCCATACCGATGCCGAGGGAAGAATGGTCTTGGCGGATACATTAAATTTAGCCAGTAAATCTAAACCAAAGCTTATGCTTGATTTTGCAACACTCACAGGAGCCTGTGAGAGTGCCTTGACTGATAAATACTCAGGCGTGTTTACTAATGATGAAAATTTACATTCCCTTCTCATTGAAGCCGGGAGAGAGTCTGGTGAGAGAGTATGGCCCTTCCCCATGGACAATGATTATCTTGAGTTGATTGATAGCGATGTTGCTGATATTAAACAGTGCTCTGAGTCAGGAGGTGGTGATCATATCCTAGCTTCGAAGTTTTTAGAAAAGTTCGTTGGAAAAAATATTAAATGGGTGCACACGGATTTATCATCAGGATTTACTAAAAGTGGTTTGGGTCACATTCCCACCCGAGTGACAGGATTTGGCATTAATTTTGGATATAAATTTCTAGAGAAAATTAAGTTAATTTAAGACTCTAAAATTTCTTTTAATTCGCCAGACTCAAAAAGCTCTGTAACAATATCACATCCACCTATGAGCTCTTTATTGACATACAATTGAGGGAATGTCGGCCAACTAGAGAATACCTTTAGACCTTCCCTTAGCTCTTGATCCTCAAGAATATTATAAGAATCAAATTCTTTACCTAATGATTTAAGTATAGCAACGGTTTGAGCAGAGAACCCGCACTGAGGAAAATCTGGCGAACCCTTCATAAATAGTACAATTGGCGCTGATCCTATTAGGCTTTCAATTTTTTGATTAATTTCCATGGAGTGACTTTTGATTAATTAATTTGATAGAACATTATAGACTAATTAGCACTTTTCAATTTAATAAATTATCATAAGAGATAACTTTTTTACTCAAGGGGAGTTTTAATGAATCCACTAAATTCTATTAAAGGCACAATCATTAGCGGTCTTATATTGGCAGCATTAATTATGCAATTCGTCATTGGCTGGGGTAATCATGGAACTTATGTTATTTGGCTACATGTGCTAGCTGGCGTGACTTGGATTGGATTGCTCTATTACTTTAACTTTGTTCAAGTACCCGCACTTGCTGAAGCTGGCAATGATGCCAGCGGTCCTGGAGGAGCAGGTATTTTAAAATATGCAGCTCCTCGGGCATTGCTCTGGTTCCGATGGGGAGCTGTGGTAACCTGGCTTTCAGGAGCGGCTTATTTACAAGCGAGTAATGCATTGATACCTGCTTTTACACTTCAAGCTCCAGTCCAAGTTATTGGTGTTGGTGCATGGTTAGGAACCATCATGCTTTTTAATGTTTGGGTGCTAATATGGCCGAACCAGAAAAAAGTATTAGGCATAACTGCTGCAAGTGATGAAGAAAAAGCGCAGGCAAAGAAAGTTGCAGGTCTTGCCTCAAGAACCAATACTTTGCTATCAATACCAATGCTGTTATGCATGATAGGTTCACATCATTTGCCTCTCTAAAGCTTAGCAATTCATTTGTAAATTAAATAAAATACCCGAGAGACCCTCGGGTATTTTTTTTATGAAACTAGATAAAAGTCAAATTGAGAAACAAGTCTCTGTTGCATTGGCAGAAGATCTTGGCGATAAAGGTGACATTACTGCAGCAATCATTGCTGAAGATAGATTTACCGAGGCACATTTATACCTGAAACAGGAAGCCATACTTTGTGGTGAAGTTTGGTTTACGGAAACTTTTACACAGCTATCTAATAATATCGATTTAGTGTGGTTTTTTCATGATGGAGAGTTCTTAAAAAAAGATACTCAAGTTTGTACAATACAAGGACCTGCAGGTCTTATTCTCTCAGGTGAGAGAACTGCAATTAATTTCTTACAGACTCTATCTGCAGTTGCTACTCAAGCAAATTATTTTCAAAAATTAATCGAAGAAACTGGATCAAATACAAAAATTCTTGATACAAGAAAAACAATCCCAGGACTTAGATATGCACAAAAATATGCTGTTACCTGTGGCGGGGCTTTAAACCATAGAATTGGATTATTTGATCAAATTTTAATTAAAGAAAACCATATTAAAGCTTGTGGTGGAATTTCAAACAGCATCAATAGAGCAAGAAATCTTCATGGGGAGAACATCTTTATCGAGATTGAAGTAGAAAATATCATTGAGCTCAAAGAGGCCTTAGATGCAAATGCAAATCAAATTCTTCTGGATAACTTTAGCCCCCCAATGGTCAATGAAGCGGTAAAGTTAAGAGATCAATCCTATGATTCAAAATTAGAGGTCTCAGGCAATATTGACGAGACTAATTTAGCTAAGTTTGCGATAAGTGGCATAGATTATATAAGCATGGGTTCTATTACAAAAAATATAAAAGCAATCGATTTTAGCTTAATCATTATTTAAAAATGCTTGCCTTTCAAAATCAATCCTCTGACTTAACTTTAGCTCAGGGCATAAGTGAATACCGAGAATATCTTAAAATCAAGCAATACAAAATCATGAATGATGGGCCTAATTCAAGAATGATTCTTGAGCATGATGCAATACATGTCATTTTTGGTCTGGATGCATCTATAGAGCAAGAGATCTTAAATGATACTTGGGTCCTTTTGGCTTGTAACTGGCACTGGTCCTACATTAAGGGGTATTTTCAATTGGACGATATCAAAGAATTACAGATAAGACTTTTCAAAGAAATTGGCCTCATCCGTTTAATACTTTTGTATGTTCGTTTGCTACCCAAAGTATTTAAAATTTTTCATCGTGCTAGGAAAATGAAAAATAAATGGTTATATAGATTTGATGAGAAGTATCTTCAATTACCAATATCCTTTATTCGAAATGACTATGGCATTGAAATTCTAAATTATGAGGATATTAAGATTAAGAATCCACTAAAATGGTCCGGTGCAAAATCATAAATGTAGTAGCATGGTCATCGCTGCTTTTCCATCACTGTAGTAACCCTTTTTAAGACCAGTTTTTAAAAAATTTAACTTTTCATAAAGCGTAATAGCTTTTAAGTTATCAACTGCAACTTCTAGGGAGATTTTTTCATAATTACCTTTTTGGGCTTCCTTAACCATCTTCATAAGCAATCTTCTTCCAATTCCTTTTCCATGAAATTTCTTAAGTACGGCAATAGAATAGATTCTCGCTTTCTTAATTTTTTTTGGAAAAGAAATAATTGAATAACCTACCAACTTACCCCTGAAAGAACAAACCCAAATCCTGTAGGTACCAGATTTGAATATCATATGTAATTGTTTTTCGGTCAGCTGATCAAAATTAAATGAATTTTCTTCAATTTCTAAAATTGAAGAACAATGCCTTTCCGAAGCTTTAATTATTCTAAAAATTTATCTACCTCTGAGCTCGAGTCTGCGTGAAAATTCACCCATTATTTGCATATAAAGCTCTATACCAGAAATCTGATCCTCAACTCCTGAATCAATATTTGGATTATCGTTCACTTCAATGACATAGGCTTTACCATCGCACTCTTTGATATCTATACCATAGAGTCCATTTCCAATAAGACTTGCTGCTTTCATTGCTACCTCTATAACTGAGGGAGGAATTTCATAGGTAGGAACGGTTTCATGTAAGCCAGAAATATTTTTCTTTGTATGATTGTTGTATATTTGCCAATGATCTTTTGCCATAAAATACTTACATCCATAAATAGGCTTATTATTTAAAATACCAACCCTCCAATCATAGGATGTATAGAGGTATTCTTGACAAAGTGCTAGGGCAGATTCCTTGAAAATTCCTCTTAGCATAGTCTTTAATTCATTTTTAGTATTAACTTTAAATACTCCCTTTGAAAATGAACTCTCAGGTGTTTTTAAAACCATTGGATACTTAAACTCGGACTCAATATCTAAAATACTCTGTGTGTCTATCGAGGATATGATTTTAGATTTAAGAGTAGGAACTTTTTTGTAGTTGAATAGGTCTGTCAAATAGACTTTATTACAGCATTTAAGAATAGAATCTGGGTCATCAATTACAACCAGCCCCCTTTTTTGTCCCTGATTAGAAAATAAATAGGTATGGTGATTGATAAAGGTCGTTTCCCTTATGAAGAGTGCATCAAATTGAGAAATTATATTGATATCCTGATCCGTAATGAAAGTAGCATTCATCCCATGCTGATTGGCAGCCTTAATAAATTTTTTAAGTGCTAGTTTATTGCTTGGGGGCGATGTCTCATTTGGATTTACCAATATGGCTAAGTCCCATCTGTAATTAACCTTTTGCTGACTATGTCTCCATTTTTTATGAACGCTCTCATCAAAAACTTTCTGACAAAAATGTAAATCTTCTTTGTCTAATTCATTGAGATATTTTTTCTTAATATTTATCCAAGTATTTTTTTGAATAACATTAAATTTTATTTCTAATATGGGAGCATTAAATTCTATGAAAATTTTATTAGCTATAAAATTAAATTGATCCTCTCTGGTTTTTCCCAAACAGATCACAAAACTTTTCTCAGTATGCTCAAGAACATTTAGTTTATGATTTTTATAATCTCCTAAAAGCCTATTAACGCCCTCACCCGATAAATCATTGATTAACTTAACGCTAGGCATGACTTGATGTCCCCTCGCCTCTGCAAGTAATGAGCAATAATACCCAATACTTAGATACTGAGAGGTGTCACATAGATTGACTACCTTTAATCTGCTCTCATTAATTTTTGGGTATTCTTCCAGATAGTCTTGGAAGCTAATAAAATTTGAAGAGGATGAATCAACTGGGCATTCATTGTCATAGACATAAATAGTTTTTATTTGCGACATCAAGCCTCTATAGCTCTAAATATAATTTGTGCAACTAAATCATTGATATTATTTTTGCGATATTAGCACTATAATTTTAAAAAGATATAGATGAAGCTCTTATTTCAAATTTTTATTCTTTTCATAAGCTTTGCTGTTAATGCAGCGCCATTTTCAATAGATTATCCAATGTCTTTTTTTGTGACTAGCAGGCCAATTGGTGACGGTGGAAATCTTGGTGGCCTTGCAGGAGCTGATGCTCACTGTCAACTATTAGCAACAGAGGTAGGTTATGGACATAAAGCTTGGGCTGCTTATCTTAGTACTCAACCTCGAGATGGTATGCCTGCTATAAATGCAAGAGATCGAATTGGTGAAGGACCATGGTTTAATTTTAATGGTGAAATGATAGCTAGAAATTTAGAGCATCTTCATGGAGACACTTTGGAGCTCGCTCGACTTGGCAATAATATGACCAAACAATCTGTGCTGACTGAAAAAGGACAAATTGTTCCTGGTCTCAATGATTTTCAAGAAAATGGTCATAATGATCTGGACTGGGATTATGTCAAAAATACTCCTAACTCAAATAGACATGAAGTACTTACCGGATCACAGCCTGATGGGACAGCTTATATGAGTGAACTTGATTATACTTGTAACAACTGGACTAGTAATGAAGATCCGAGAGATTATGGCCCTATGGGAGCTGCAGAAAACAAACCTAATGTTCAGATTGGTTTTACCGATCGTAATGGTGGCGGTAATGGCTCATGGAATTCATCGCATGGGACAAGAGGCTGCAGTCAACATTCTTTAGTTCGGACTCATGGAATAGGTATGTTTTATTGTTTTGCAATAAATTAAGATGATTCAGATAAAACATTTAACTTTCATTTTCTTTGCTCTCTTTTATTTGTGCGCTTATCCTCAAAATAATCAAATACCGGATTCAGAAAATCTACCCTCAAGCTTAATGACTTTCTTTGTTACCAGTGAGCCCATTGGAAATGGTGGTGATTTAGGGGGCCTAGACGGTGCCGATGCTCATTGCCAGAGACTTGCTGCCAATGTAGGTCAAGGCCATAAAACTTGGGTTGCCTATTTAAGCACTCAAGCGCGCCCAGGCCAACCTGCGATTAATGCTAGAGATCGAATTGGTGATGGACCTTGGTACTACCCAAAGGAAAGAATATTAGACTACCTTGATAGAAGGCTAAGTCGACCACTTATAAAGTCTCAAATTCATGGGGATACCCTTCTGGAAGCACAAAGGGGAAGTAATATGAGTAAGGAATTTGCTTTAAATGAGTTTGGTCAGATTATAAATGGCATTGGTGATCCATTGCCTACAATACATGCAGTCCTGACAGGCACACATACTGATGGAAATGCTATGAATATTGAAGAGGATAGAACTTGCAATAATTGGACGAGCAATTCAGAAGGTCATGCACAGTATGGACATACAGATCGAACTGGGAATGGAAATACTTCTTGGAATTCTGCAGGAACTACAACCGGCTGTAGTCAAGCTAATTTTGAAAGTCATGGCGGAGTTGGTCTATTTTATTGCTTTGCTATCGATAATTAAATTTTTCATTTTGATAATTCTATGGATTGCTTAATAGCTTCTGCAAAGGCATTACCGAATAACTTATCAAGAGATTGATCTTCTTTTAGGACCTTTAATGCAGCTTCTGTCGTACCTCCTGGACTAGTCACGTCTTTGATTAGTTTTGATAAATCATGAATATTCTCAGCTCCATATTTTGTAGCACCAAAAAATAATTGCTTGCTTGCTCTATCCGCATCACTTTCACTAATCCCATATTCGATCAACTTATCTCTGAATAATTTAATTAAGTAAAAAATATAAGCGGGTCCGCTACCCGATATTGCAGTGACGGCATGCATTAAGTCCTCATCTTGCAACCAAAAAATTTCACCTAAGGCCTCTACTAAGCTTACGGCAACCCTTTTGTGAATATCTGAAACGGATAAGCTTGCATATAGGAACATATTTCCCAGTCCGATAGCCGCTGGAGTATTTGGCATTATCCTTACTACAGGATTATTAGCTACATTAAAAGTTTCACTCTCCTTGCCTGCGACAACTGAAATTAATAGTGTCTCGATTTTTATGATTGGTTTAATCTGCAGTAATAAATCCTTGCACTGATTAGGTTTTACTGAAATAACAATAATATCTGGGTGAAAATTTTCATCTAACGCTTGCGTCCAAGTGATATTAGGATCAAGTCCTGCTACCCTCTCTTTAATATCAAGGATGTGAATAAGCTGAGGATTCATACCCCCTTTCAGCCAACCATTGACCATGGCAGAGCCCATATTTCCGTATCCACATAATAAAATTGTATTTTTCATTAATTATTTTCCAAAAACCGCTCTCTATTAAATGAGCCATCAAGTTTAGCGATAATACATGAAATCACTCCATCGCCTGAAATATTTATTGAAGTTCTAACCATATCTAAAATGCGATCTACTCCTATGATTAGCCCAATTCCCTCAATAGGCAAACCAACTTGATTCAATACAATGGTAAGCATGATTAATCCTGCGCTTGGAACTGAGGCTGTTCCAATGGATGCAAGAGTTGCTGTAAATACAATCATGACATAGTCCATCAAAACTAAATCAATGCCGTAAAGATTACTTATGAATACAGCGGCGACTCCCTGCATAATAGCCGTTCCATCCATATTTATCGTAGCTCCAATAGGTATGACAAACGAAGTGATTGATCGGTCAATCCCGCATTTTTCATTAAGAGCTTTTAGCGTAACGGGAATGGTTGCGGCAGAGGAAGCTGTTGAAAATGCAAAAAAGATTGGTTCTTGCATATTCTTAAAGTATTTAATGGGCGAGATTCCAAATAACATTAAAAGCAAGCTATACGTTACGGATGCTTGAATGAGCAAAGCTAAGATCACTATAAGAAAATAATCAATTAAAGGTAAAAATATCCCGAACCCCTCGGTCGCAAACGTCTCAAAAATTAAAGCAAATACTCCGATAGGTGAAATTCTTATGATGCGATCAACAATTTCAAACATGATCATATTGCCTTGATCAATATAACGAATCCACGTATCAACCTTGACAGCTATACTGCGAATCGCTAAACCGAAAATCAACGCAAGGATAATTACTTGAATCATATTGCCATCTATCAATGCTCGAAAAGGATTTGTTGGAAAAAACCCAACCACAACATCGATCACATTTGGAGTATCAGCTACTTCAATTGTAGGTATATCCATGGCAAGGTTTGAACCAAATCCTGGTTGAAAAATGTTGGCAATCAATAATCCAATAGAAATCGCAAAAACCGTAGTCAGCAAATAACCAAAAATAGATCGAAATCCGATCACTCCAAGAGAGCTACCTGCATGTGTATTAATCACTGCATTTAGAATTGAAACCAGGACGAGGGGTACTACTACAAGCTGTAAGCATGCCAAAAAGATTCGCCCTATGGCATCACTTAAATCAATGGAAAATAAAACAAAAGAAGTATCACTAAAATATAAATTACTGATTGATCCAAATAATATAGCTATCAGCATTGCTATCAATATCGTATGTGTGAGAGTTAGGCGCATAAACTAAATTCCTTTAGAACCTAATGTAGCAATCTTTGATGTTGAATTGAAAAAGTTTTCAAAGAATTGACTAAAGGTAGATTGAGCAAGTTTATGGCTTCTCTCGATATATAGAGACGTATCATGCTTAACTTTATTGGCAATGAATGGGTCAGATGAAGTGTCAAGCAGGAATTGATCCGTTTTCATCCATCGATTTATCATTTTTTCATCAGATTCAAGATGAAACTGAAAGCCATAGCATTGATCCTGATAGCAAAATGCTTGGTTCTTGCATCCTGTTCCTTCTAAAAGTAATTTAGCATTATTTGGCAATTTAAAGGTATCACCATGCCACTGAAAGATGTGCTCTTTCTCTTGCCATTGACTAAAGAGTGTATCTTCATTACCGGCATTTGTTTTTTGGACTGCATGCCACCCAATCTCACTATGTTTATGCCTAAAGACCTCGCCACCTAATGCATTTGCGAGTAACTGAGCTCCTAGACAGATACCCAGGATAGGAATGGAATAATCGATCATACGACGTATTAATTCAAGTTCTTCAGTAATTTGAGGGTATTGTTCATACTCATATACACCCATGGGGCCACCCAAAATAATTAAGCCATGATATTTTTTATAATTAATCTGCCTATCGTAAGAACGAGAAAAATTAATGTACCTTCTCCTTAGGTTATAATGAGTCATTAAATCATCTAGAATGCCTAAGGTCTTATGCTGAACGTGCTGAAATACAAGTATCTTTCTCATAAGTAAAGCATTTTATCTTTTTTACACGATAGATACATAAATGAGGAGAAACAATGTCCAATAATGATTCGCAAAACACAATTACGATGAATGCTGTAAACCTCTATAAAGAAGAATCTTATACGGATAGACAAGTAGGCACCATTCAGCGTCTTACACCAGTAAAGCAAGACGGTAGCAATGATCCAGACAGAGAAACGTTGTATTTTGGTCAAACTCAAATTATGACGCAGGCTGGCCCCTTGCCAATTTCATTTCCTATTCAAGCTAAGTCAATTGATGAGGCTGTCTTAGGTTTTGGAGAAGCTGCAAAAACTGGTATTGAAGATACGATGAAAAGAATCGAGGAGATGAGGAGAGAACAAGCCTCCTCCATTGTAGTGCCTGGTCAAGATAGCGGTCCAAAAATTCAAGTCTAATTTGGTTCAAGATAAAAAGCACTGCATTGTTATTGGAGCCGGTGTTGCAGGCTTGGCCTCGGCGTTATACCTCATTGAAGCAGGACATAATGTCACTATCATTGAAAAAGAGGCACATATTGCCTCAAAAAATTCCTTTAGCAATTCCGGAGTAATTCATTCTGGTATCTATTACCCTAAGAGTTCCCTTAAATCTAAACATTGCATACAGGGGAAAAAACTTTTAATCCAATTTGCAGAGCAGAGCAATGTTCCCTTCGAACTTTGTGGTAAATACATTGTTGCGAGAGATGATAGGCAAATCAAAAAATTAGAATCTCTATATGAAAACGGGCTCTCTGTTGGGCTTGAGGAGATTCGGTGGTTATCAGAAGACGAATTAAAGAAAACTGAGCTTAGAAATACATCAGGGATCAATGCGATTTGGGTTCCCTCTGCAGGCGTTATCTCTGTTAAAAGCTATACAAAAAAACTTCTCGATCAGATTCAAAGCTTTGGAGGTAGGTTATTAACAGAAACTGAATGCAAAGAAATTAAATTAGATCAATGCAAAGTCACTGTTTACTGTCAAAACCAACTAAGGCTAGAGGGTGATTTACTCGTGAATGCCACAGGCACAAATGCAACACAAATTCTAAGTTTAATGCCAAAATTAGAAAAAAATTATTCAACCAGGCTAGGTATGGGGAGTTACTGCTTTTATAACGATGAAGTTCCATTTAATTCGCTGATTTATCCTGTACCTGAGGAACATGGATTAGGAATACATATAACCAAAAGCCTTGATTCAGATACTAAACTGGGTCCAAATTTCTCATGGGCCGAAAATGAAGACAAAGGACTTAATAATAAAATTATTGAGGATTTCTATCATGACTTATATGGACTTTGGAAAAATATTAAAAAAGATTCAATCTCATCGGGTTTTGCTGGATTTAGGCCGAAGCTACATATTAATGATGAATTGTATAAAGATTTTTTAATTCTTCAGCCTGACGAGCATAACAGCCTTGCGATTCATCTCTTAGGTATCGAATCTCCTGGTTTAAGCGCCTCATTAAGCATTGGTAAAGAAATAGCGCAAAGATTTAGATAGTGAAACTAAAAATACAAACATTCAGAGCAAATAATCCTGGAGTAATGACAGGATCAGGAACCAATACATATTTTTTAGGTGAACATCATCAGTATATTATTGATCCGGGTCCCTTGGATGACGATCATCTCAATGCTCTAATGAAGTACGCACAAAACACACAAGGAATACTATTAACGCATTTTCATAAAGATCATGCAGATTTGGCAAGTCTATTGGCTTCAAAACTTAACATTCCAATCATTGCTTGCATGCCTGGTCCATTTGATCGCACGGATATTCATATCGATATTATGCTTAAAGATGGCATGATATTTGATATTGATGGCACTTACCTCAAGGCTATTCATACACCTGGCCATGCGCAAAGTCACTATTGTTTCCTAGCAGTTGAAGATCAAGCATTATTTACTGGAGATCATTTAATGCAAGGTTCAACCGTTGTGATTAATCCTCCTGATGGAGATTTAAATTGCTATTTAGAATCACTTAAAAAACTTCTCAAAGTAGAAATTAAGATGCTCTATCCTGGTCATGGAATGCCTATCGAGAATGCCAACTTAGAAATTAATAAAATATTAAATCATCGCTTAAGTAGAGAAACAAAAATTTTAAATCACTTGAGCAAAGACAGCTTGATTAATATTGATGATTTAACAAAGCTAACCTACCAAGATAGAAATCAAAGTATTTATCCAATTGCAAAAAGAACCCTATTAGCGCATCTCTTAAAACTAAAGTCTGAAGGAAAGGTTAAAGAAGAAAATGATCAGTGGCGTCTGTCTTAATCCACTTTCCAGGTAGTACCATTTTTTAAAATATCTAATACAGATTTATCTCTTTTGAATCTATTTTGTTTTTGATGAAAATTCTTCTCATAGGTATTTTTAGAATTCGCATAAAGCACTCCAAATGCCATTGGAAATTGATTCGTATTTAAATTCATTAACATAAGGGCAAGCATCTCGTTGGTTTCGTCATGAATTAAAACTTTACTCAATTCCTTTTTAGCATCGACAATGATAGGAGACAAATTCAAATCAAGCGCTAATCCAAACTGCTTATCTTCACCAAAAAGCATGGGTTGACCATGCTCTAAATGAAGTTGTTTATCTAAGCCTGCTTCTTTACCTGTATGATCATTAAATACTCCATCATTATAAACAATACAGTTTTGTAAAATTTCTGTGAAGGTTGCTCCTGAATGCTGGTATGAACGCTCTAATACCATGCCTAGTCCTTTCTTATCTTTATCAATGGCTCTTGCAACGAAACTTGCACCAGAGCCAAGGGCAAACTTACAAGGTGGCACGGGACTGTCTAGAGACCCTTCAGGACTAGAGGGGCTTCTGGTATTTAATCTTGAGGTTGGTGAAAATTGGCCTTTCGTTAAACCATAAATCTCATTATTGAAGAGCAAGATATTGATATCTATATTTCTCCTCAAGGCATGCATGAGGTGATTCCCACCAATAGATAATCCATCACCATCACCGGTAATAACCCAAACAGAGAGGTTAGGATTTGCAAGTTTAACCCCCGTCGCAACGGCCGGTGCTCTTCCATGAATAGTATGGAATCCATATGTATCAAGATAATAGGGAAATCTTGAAGCACAACCAATTCCAGAGACAAAAACGGTATCCTCTTTCTTTAGTTGAAGCTTGCTTAATGTTTGAGTCATGGTTTTCAATATCGCATAATCGCCACAGCCCGGACACCATCTTACTTCCTGGGAGGAAGCATAATCTTTAGGCGATAAATTAGTTTTTTCCTGGTTGTTCATTTTGTGTCTTCCAATCCAACAATCCTCTCTTTGATCTCATCAACCGTAAAGGGTTGTCCGGTAACTTTACTAAAACTTATAACCTCTCGTGAGATCTCTGCCTGAATGTATTTTGCAAGTTGACCTTGATTTAACTCAGGTACTAATATTTTTTCATAATCTTTAACCAGTTCAGTAAAGTTTGCTGGGAGTGGATAGATATGCCTTAAATGCAAGTGATCAGCATTGATATTTTCACAAGTGTTTAATGTCTCCTGAATAACACCGTAAGTAGATCCCCAACTTAAAATTAGATTTTTAGATCCATTATCTCTAGATAGTTTTTGCTCTGGAAGGTCTTGCTGTAAGCAGGCTATTTTTTTGAACCGAAGGTCAGTCATTGCCTGATGGTTAGCAGGATCATAAGAGATATTACCGGTTACAATATCCTTTTCTAGACCACCCGTTCTATACATTTCATTTGGTGTTCCTGGTTTAACCCATGCTCTTGCTAACGTTTTAGAGTTTCGCTCAAATGCTTTTGCTTGAAAGGTCTTATCAAGTGAAGTTTTGTTATCAAGATCAAGCTTAGGGATATCATTTATGCTCGGTATCATCCATGGCTCAGATGCATTAGCAATATAACCATCTGTCAACAGAAGAACCGGCGTCATATACTTAATGGCAATTTGCACTGCCTCAATTGCAGTATAAAAATTATCTACGGGAGATGAGCTTGCAATAACCGGAATGGGCGCATCCCCATTCCGTCCATAAATAGCCTGATTTAAGTCAGACTGCTCTGTTTTCGTGGGTAATCCAGTTGAGGGGCCACCCCTTTGAGAATTGATAATAACCAAAGGAAGTTCTGCGCTCAAAGCCAAGCCCATTGCCTCAGTTTTAAGCGCAATTCCTGGTCCTGAGCTAGATGTCACTCCTAGTATTCCTGCATAAGATGCCCCTATGGCAGAACAAATTGCAGCAATTTCATCCTCAGCCTGAAAAGTCTCGACTCCTAATCCTGAGAGCTTTGCGAGGCTGTGCAATACTGGTGATGCAGGGGTAATGGGATATGAGCAAAAAAGAATTGGGATGTCCGATATCTCAACAGCGGCTGCCAAGCCATATGCCATTGCATCGCTTCCCTTGATCGCGGTATACGTGCCGGCATCAAATGTTCCCTTGTCGGTATAAAGTTTTGGGATCTTCTGCTCGATCTCATGAATATCTCCGTAGGAAAAGCCAGCTTCAAGAATTTTAATGTTTGCATCTGATATTTTGATATTTTTAAATTTATTTTTTATCCAATCAGAAATTGACTCGATATTACGATCAAACATCCAAGAAATAAGACCAAGTGCCCAAAAGTTTTTGGTACGGTCAATTTCAGATTTTGATAATTCCGAATCTTTTAGAGCTTCACCAACCTGGCTAGAGATTGGCAGGCTTATCATTTGAAATAACCCCAAGCTACCATCTTCCAGTGGGTTTTTATCATAGCCTGCCTTAGATAAATTTCGCTCTGTAAATGCATCTTCATTGACCAAAATCAGGCCGGACTCTTTCACGTACTGAAGGTTTGTAATTAATGCCGCTGGATTAAAGGCAACCAGAACATCAGCTTTGTCACCTGGAGATGCGATATGAATTCCCCCAATCTGAAGTTGATAGGCTGATACTCCAAAAGTAGTACCTGCCGGAGCTCTAATCTCAGCAGGAAAATCTGGAAAGGTTAAAAAGTTTTCTTTTGATTCAGCTGAAGTTTTTAGGAATTGACTTCCCAATAATTGAACTCCATCGCCTGAATCGCCTGCAAACCTTATAATTACTGATTTTTCTTGATCACTAGACATATTAAAATGACACAAACCATAAAAAATTATTGTATTATTGTATTACAATTTATTTTCAAAATTTGCTAAGAATTTAATTAACATTGTTTGGGGGTATTATATGACTTTTGTGGTTACTGAAAGTTGCATTCGATGCAAATATACTGATTGCGTCGAAGTTTGCCCTGTAGATTGCTTCCATGAAGGCCCTAACATGCTTGTCATAGATCCCGAGGAATGCATTGACTGTACTTTGTGTGAACCCGAATGCCCCGTAGAGGCGATTATGTCTGAAGATGATCTTTCGGAAGATCAAAAAAAATTTTTACAGCTCAATAAAGATCTTTCCGCAAAATGGCCAGTACTTACTCAGGCTAAAAGCCCTCCGGATGATGCAGACGACTGGAAAGACATCAAAGATAAATTATCAGAACTTCAAGAGTAGCTAAACGCCCTCTACAATCTTTCCATCACTGATATGAGATTTTATGTCTCTTGTCGGTTCTGTACCTAGACTGTTTTGACCTGTGGGATTCCATGCACACCGTTTTGATTCATCTGACCAAATAGTTTCCCAGATACCAGGAATAAAAAATTCTACAAATATCAAAGGTTCCTCTCCGGTATTATGAACGTGATGATACTCCCCATCTAATTTATAAACAAAATCTCCCTTTGCAATCTTAACAGGTGTGTCATCTAAAAAGACTATGCCTTCGCCTTGAAGCAAAAATTGAAAATGCTCAACATCATAGTGACAATGGTTCGAGCTTTTAACTTGAGATGGGAAAGACACAACTTCAGATACAAAAGCACTATTTTTGATTAGCTCTTTCGATGCCAAATATACTCGCGTTCTCTTGTCATGCTCAGAGTTAAGTACTGGTTCTTTTAAGTAATCATAATGAACCATTTCAAGATTCGTTCCTTTATTCTTATTATGTTTCTTAAAATTATTGACCGTCAATTTCAAAAAAATACAGTGATCGTTTGGCTGTAAATCCAATACTTTTTGAGGAGGGAGAAAAAGTGTGCTGCCGCCTTTGATAATACCAATTGAGCTCTCAGCGCTACCCTCTAATAGCATTAACCATACACACTGGTCTGCTTCAGCTTTAAGATTTATTAAATCATCGCCAGTCATCACATATTTTTCGAAAATAATATCTGTAGTCGGAAGATTTAACTGATCAAATAAAATCTTCTTAAAGCTTTTGTCACTAATCTGATTTTTTTTAACATTTTTTTCTGAAACAATAATAGCCATGATTAAAAACTTTTTTATATTTCTTATATTTTACTTGTTTAACCTGAGTCCTTCCATGGCTCAAGATAATGAATCATTTTCATTTGAAGATAAAACAATAACTATTTACATTGGTCGATCTGCTGGTTCAGGAACAGATTTAATCGTAAGGATATTTGCAGAATATTGGCAAAATCACATTCCTGGTAATCCAAATATCATCGTAAGAAATATTCCTGGCGGTGGTGGCACTCGAGTCTGGAACTATGGCTATGAAATCGCAGATAATGACGGTCTAAGTATTCTGTTTTCGCCATTTTCAGGGCCGGCATTTATGGTTGGAATGGATGGCCTAAGAGCAAATTTTGAAGCAATGCCATTAATAGGAGGATTAAGAAGTCCAAATTTATTTTTATCGACTTCTCCTCTTCGTTCAAATAATCAAAACGAGGAGATAATTTTTGGCGGTCAAAATGCATCTCACCACTACGATATCGTTGGTAGGCTCGCATTAGATATTTTGGGTATTAAATATCGATACATATATGGATTTAACAGTGCCAATGATGTCCTAAATGCATTTAGGAGAAGTGAAATTGATGCGATGACAATTGGTGTAAGTTTATATCGATTTTCAGCTGAAGACTTATTAGTAAATACTGGTTTTGCTACTCCCTTATGGCATAACCCCAGAATTGGAATGGATAATAATTATATTCCTGATCCCTCGATGAGTGAGATTCCAGCCTTTGAAGATTTTTATTTTCAAAATTTTGGTCATTATCCTGAGGGGGAATTGTATGAGATTTATAAATGGCTCCAACCAACCATCAATACATTTGGGCATGCTGCATTTCTACCGCCCGGAACAAATACTGAAATCGTTGAGACGTTGCAAAATAGTTTTGTAGCAACTACGCTTGACGATGATTACCGACAAGAAGAATTAAACTTATTTAGTTTCAACATGCCCTTGATTGAGCCATCAGAGGGAAGACGCATTGTTGATCTTATGGCAAATCCCCCAGAAAATGTCATTACATTTCTAGAAGATTATATTGCTAACCCAAATTAACTCATTAGAAATCGGCTACAATGCGAAGATCTCTAATCGGTCTGACCACTTTTATGCAATCTTGGTAGATACTATGGTCTTTAAACTTGTCAAGTTGATCTTGGGAGATAAACTCACCGTAGACGATGACATCACATTCTTGTGAGTAGGTATCAAGCTTTAAATTCTCTTTAACCTCAAGCTTTTCAGCTAAATCCTCATCGACAAGTGCTTCAAGCTTTTTTAA
>JAYPDM010000014.1:0-1149 GCA_038125265.1 Gammaproteobacteria bacterium | reverse complement strand
CCAATCTATCTCAAACTCGATCTCATAAATATCTGCAAGTTCTGGTTCGCTCCCTACAGGTGGCTTGAGGTTGATATCGGTGCCCTGCTGAAACGCTATTTCGTAGCCCCATACCTGCGAGGCATCACTTTCAAATCCAATATTCCAAGTTTTACGATTGTAGTCTCTGTTTTCATCTAAGCCTGAAAAGTCCTGCGGTCTGAGCAACTCATCGATAAATGAGGCACCAAGATTGAGCTCTTGCTGGCCATCCCACTCCCAATAGACAGATGGGCTAAATTGATTGTAGAGTCTTTGTCCACTTTGATCCTTAATATGAACCATCATAGAGGTGACGCCCCAATTATTTAGACTGCTGCCTTCGCCTTCAGGCCAAAAGGTATATGAAGATCTGATGTGACCGCCGTTGGTATCTGGTGAGTAGTTTCTGTTCATGTAACCTAGGTCGGTAACAAATCCCTCGGTTGTGGCAAGGTAGTGAGCATGGATGTTGACATTACGCCCACTGTGATCGAAGCGCAGGTTCCTTTGTTGTCCGGTAATTGTCTCTCCGCTCTTTTTGATTTTTTCAGTTGTTACTAACTGAAGATCTGAAGACCAGTTTTCGGTCAGTTTTAACCGTGTATCAAAACTCAAAACCGTATTATCAATGTCACCAAAATTTCTATTAGAAAATAACACGCCAACACGTGATTGATCACCAAAGTCCCTAAAGCCTCTAAATATGGAGACATTCGCGGCTTGCCCATACATTGGGTCAGAAGAATCTAAACCCTGTCCAGGCGCCTCGTCATCAATAAGCATAGTGCCGATCCCCCAGTCGCCCTGTCTTCCTGTAAACTTTAGACCTCTTTGAGGATCAACAATCCTTCTTGTGTTTATCAGGGCTGCTTCGGTTGCAAAAAAGTCAACATTTTCTTGGAAGAAAGGTCTGCGCTCAGGATAACGTACTTCAAATCGCTGATTAACAGTGACTTGTGGGTTATCAGATTCTACCTGACTAAAGTCAGGGTTATAGGTCGCATCTAAGACCAGACTATCGTTGAATACAAATTTAGCATCCAGTCCTAGCTCTCTCTCTGAGTCTGAGATGAAATCAGCACTGGAGCTATCTAAGACCTCATAGTTTCTCGTAAACATAAAAGGGAT
>JAYPDM010000013.1:6987-32960 GCA_038125265.1 Gammaproteobacteria bacterium | reverse complement strand
GCAGCTTACCAAGCGAAAGGTTTTTTGGCGCAATTAAAAATGGCTTTGCTTATGTGAAACAAACTCCTGAAATCAAATCAATCTTACTCATTGCAGGTAGTTTCTTCTTATCGATAAGTTCTATTTTTTCATTCATGCCACTTATCATTAGACAAGAAATGGGCTTAGGTCCAGAGTCTTACGGCTTGGTTGTCACCAGCATGGGTTTGGGCGCAGTGATAACAGGAATCTTTTTACCTAAAATTAGAGAGCGCTATGATCCAAAAAGTATTGCAAGCATCTCATTTCTTATTGGATTGCTCTGTATTTTGTCGGTCAACTACACAAGAATATTGCCATTGCTATTAGCGAGCATGGCCTTGGTGGGTATAGCATGGATTAGTATGATCTCGACCATGCAAGTAGCACTTCAACTTGCTTTAACAAGTTGGATTCGTGCAAGAGGATTATCCATGTTCTATGCAACGTTCATGGGATCCATGGCTTTAGGGGGTATTGGTTGGGGATTGATAGCAAACAATAGTTCGATCACAACCGCTTTAAATATTGCACTCACTTTTGGTGTTTTTAGTCTATATATTTTTAGAAAACGAAACCTGCCTCAGCCTTTAGAATCCTTTGATAGTGATACACAAGAAGCAGACCATCTATCTTTGCTTCCTCATAGCTCCTCGGAACAGGTCATGATAAATGTTGAGTATATGATCAAGGAAGAGGATGCCACTGAATTTGAAAAATTAATGCGTGATGTAAGAAGATTAAGGTTAAGAAATGGTGCGATCGCTTGGGGCTTGTACAAAGATCTTGAGGTAGAACATCGATACGTAGAGCACTTTATTGATGAAAGTTGGGTTGAGCACTTAAGAAGGCATCAACGAGAATCTGTCGATAGAAATGATCCTCTCATCAAGGTTAATGCGCTTCATATGAAGGACGAGAAGCCTAGAGTATCTCACTATCTCTCTCGGAGCGCGCCGAGAAGAATAAAAAAATGGAGAGAATTAATTGATTAAGCGTCATGGAATTTCTGCTGTAATACTCGCGGCTGGAGCATCCACAAGGCTCGGCTTCCCAAAGCAGCTGATCAAATATAAAGCTAAGTCACTCATACTAAGAAAAATTGATCTTCTACACCAATTAAATATTAAAGATGTATACGTTGTTTTAGGTGCCCATCATTTACGCATTAGGAATAATTTAAAAACATCAAAGAATGTAAAAATTATATTAAATAAAAATTGGAGCTCTGGACTCTCAAGTTCATTACGCTGTATTCTAAATTTAAGGAAAAAAAGCAATGATCTAATTTTATTAATGCTAGTGGATCAAGTTTTATTAAATAGATTTGATATAGAAAAACTAATATCAACTTCTCAAAAAAATAACAGTAATCAGGCAGCAACAAAATATCCAGATGGCTTGGGAACACCAGCTATTGTAAATTATGCCTTTAAGAAATATTTGAAGGGTCAGCGAGGTGATACCGGCGCAAAAATTATTTTTTCAAACATTCAATCTATTAGGTCTGTTGAATTAAAAAACGCTCTCTTTGATATAGATACGAGGAAAGATCTAGCTCGATTGACTAACTAATCTTTGTTTTACAATTAACCCAGTCACTGGCTCCGTCTGAATAAAATTCTTTCTTCCAAATAGTAAGTCGAGTCTTGAGTTCCTCAATAATAAATCTATTAGCTTGGTAGCATGCGTCTCTATGAGAGGCAAGACAGCCAATCCATACTGCAATATCGCCAATTTCAAGTTTACCCGTTCGATGAACCGCATAACATTCGAGAATATCAAAACTTTCTCTCGCTTCCTCTAATATCTTTTTTCCTTCGGATTCAGCGATCTTCTGGTGTGCTTCGTATTCTAAGTAAGCAACATCCCTTCCCTCATGATGATTACGAACAATTCCTTCAAAGGTAATAAACGCACCTGCCCTAGGATTTGAGAATTGATCCAGGAGATCAATCCTATTGATTCTGTTTTCTTGTAATTGAAACATTAGCCTCCAGCAACAGGAGGGAATAATAAAATATCATCTCCATCACTAAGCTTAAAATCCCAGTCTACTAAATTATCATTCACAGCTACTTTACATCCAGATTGCTTTTCTAAAAAAGCATGCACTATCGAAAGTTGATTAAAAAGATCAGAGCAACTGATACCATGAAAATCAATTTCCTCACTCTTCAGTCCTGCTTTTTCTCTAAAAACTGCAAAATAAGTGACCTTAATCTTCATCTGTGCCTTTAAATTCGCTCTTGCCACCTGACTTAGCAATCAATTTTATTTCTTGGATCTTGATGTGATGAGATAAGGCCTTACACATATCATAAATGGTTAAAGCAGCAATACTGGCGCCCGTTAATGCTTCCATTTCTACTCCCGTTTTGCCCGTAGTCACCGCTGTGCATATAATTTCCAATGTATTCTCACCTGACCAATCTACCTCAATCGAACAATTTTCAAGATTGATTTGATGACAAAAAGGAATAAGATCTGAGGTTTTTTTCGCTCCCATTGTTCCAGCTATAATTGCAGTATCAATGACAGGCCCCTTCTTAGTTTTAAAATCTTTTTCATTAAAAAGATTAGCCACCTCAGGAGGAAGAACAATGATTGCAGATGCTCGAGCCATTCTCTCTGTAGAGTTTTTACTCCCAACATTCACCATTTGCGGTCTATTTTTTTTATCTAAGTGTGAAAGCATTATCCCCCCATATGAAACATTTCAACTTTTTCAGCAGGAAACTTAATTTTTATATCTCTTGTCTCACTATACCTGTCATTACGTGCTTTCCATAAGGATGAAATATGATTAATGAGTTCTCTTTCATCAACATCACTCTTAATCAAGTCTGCCAAATTATGTCCCCGATTAGCAAATAAACAAGTATAGAACATTCCATCAGCGGTAATTCTTGCTCTGTGACAATCGCCGCAAAACGGATTTGAAATTGAGGAAATGAATCCAATTTCCATATTTATATCCTCGACCAGATACCTCGACGCAACTTCCCCGATATAATTACTTTCAAGGGGTATGACTTGCCAATGCTTTTTTAGGGTATCAAGAATAATTTTTGATGTAACAACCTCTGAATGATTCCACTGATTAAGATTGCCCACATCCATATATTCAATAAACCTAAGGATTATGGGTGCCCCCTTAAAACGATCAATAAAATTTAAGACCTCCATATCATTAATATTTTTTTTAATAACTACGTTTAGCTTAATTGGTAAAAAGCCATGATCAATGGCATCATAGATTCCCTCAAGAACTTGAGTAAGGTCACCTTTACCACCAGACATATATTTGAATGTATCTTCATTGATACTATCTAGACTGACCGTAATCCTATCCAGTCCAGATGCCTTAAGCTTATCCAAAGACCTAGATAAATACATACCGTTTGTAGTTAATGCAATATCCTCAATACCATCAATGGACTTAAGTTTTTGGATAATCTCAAAGACATCCTTTCTAAGCAATGGCTCGCCACCGGTAATTCTAAATTTTTTTACACCCAGGCTGTTAAATGCGCGCCCAAGCTTGAGTATTTGATCTGGGGTAAGCCATTGATCTTTTTTAATAAATTCAAATTGATCTCCATAAATTTCTTCAGGCATACAATAAGGACATCTAAAATTACATCTATCAATAACTGAGATTCTAAGATCTCTAATAGGTCTATTTAATTGATCCGTTACACTTTCTCGATGCATTAATTTTTATTTAATTTTTCCCAGGTATCTCTCAATGTTGATGTCCTGAAAAAAAGCAAATCCCCTGAAGATTTCTTATTGGTCTTTTTAATAAAATAACCCATCCGTTCAAACTGAAAAACTGAATCTGAAGGTGCCTTATCTAAACTATTTTCTAATTTAGCATTATGCATTATCACCAGCGACGTAGGATTAATCGTATCCTGATCAACTTCACTCGAGCTAAGTTGAGGTTCCTTGAAAAGCCTATCATAGAGGTGTATTTCAGCATTCGCTGCATTGTTTGCATCTACCCAATGAATGGTACCCTTAACTTTTTTCCCCGAGGTATCGCTACCGCTTTTTGTCAATGGATCAAAAGTGCAGCGAAGCTCAATGACATTCCCTTGGTCATCCTTTATCGCTTTATGACAATGGATAATGTATGCCGACCTTAATCTCACCTCTTTATCAACTGATAGTCTAAAGAATTTCTTTGAGGGCTCTTCCATAAAATCTGACCGCTCAATATATATCTCTCTTGAAAAACTTATTTGTCGCTTGCCCAATGAATCATCTTGAGGATGGTTGGAAGTTTCTAGTAGCTCAACTTTATCTTCAGGATAATTTTCAATAATAATTTTTAATGGATCTATCACTGCCATCCTTCTCTCACACTTTTCATTTAAGTCATCACGAATACAACTCTCTAAAAGAGAAATCTCCACAGTATGGAATTTTTTGGTTACTCCAGTTTTTTTGATAAATCTCTTTATACTTTCAGGAAGATATCCCCGATTTCTAAGGGCTGAGAGTGTTGGCATTCTAGGGTCATCCCACCCATTAACATAATTCTCTTCAATAAGCTGTCTCAATTTCCTTTTGCTCATTGCTGTGTATTCCAAGTTGAGCCTTGAAAACTCTATCTGTCTTGGCTTATTGATGACTGAGCAATTATTTACGAACCAATCATATAGTGGACGGTGATCTTCAAATTCCAATGAGCACAAGGAGTGTGTGGTTCCCTCAATCGCATCAGAGAGTGAATGTGCAAAATCATACATTGGATATATACACCACGTGGATCCTGTCTGTTGATGATCCATATGTTTGATCCTATATATTGTTGGATCTCTGAGATTTAAATTTGGGGACTGCATGTTAATCTTAGCTCGAAGAACGCATTCTCCATCTGCAAACTTTCCACTTTTCATTTCATCAAAAAGCTTAAGATTCTCATCCAAAGATCGGTCTCTGAAGGGACTTTCCCTGCCAGGTTCTTTCAATGTTCCTCTATAAGATCTAATTTCATCGGGCGATAAGTGATCTACGTAGGCTTTACCATTCTTTATTAATTCAATTGCATAATCGTAGAGCGAAGGGAAATAATCAGAAGCATGTGTAAGCTCATCCCACTTATATCCAAGCCAACTTACATCATGCTTAATTTGTTCTACATATTCTGACGATTCCTTTTCAGGATTGGTGTCATCCATTCTTAGATAACATTTACCGCCCAATTCTTTTGCAAGATCGAATGAAATGCAAATCGCTTTTGCATGACCGATATGCAAAAATCCATTTGGCTCAGGCGGAAATCTTGTTTGTAAACGAAAGTCATTTCCAAGCCTAGATTTATCTTCAAGTATGATCTCTTTAATAAAATTCGTAGCTTGTAATTCTATATTTTCCATATAAATATTTTCCTTGATTTATCATGTCTGGCACAATGATAAATAATTGATTAGGTAATTATCTCAAAAAATTAAGTTCTTATGGAAAGAAGAAGATTTCTCGGGCTTGCCCCACTTGCTGTAGCTGCATGTGCTACAGAGACAAATCCCACTAATGTAGCGAATACTTCTGCCAGCTTTAGGTGGCGTATGGTTACTTCATGGCCCCCAAACTTTCCAGGTCACGGTGTTTCTGCAGCCAGGCTAGCCAGAAGATTCTCCGAGCTCTCTGGAGGAAGGCTTCAAGTGGAGGTTTTCGCTGCCGGCGAACTAGTGCCTGCTCTTGAGGTGCTTGATGCAGTATCAAGCGGTGCCATTGAAATGGGGCATACCGGACCAATTTACTGGAGAGGTAAGATACCTGCAGCACAAATATTTGGAAGTATTCCTTTTGGTATGCAGGCTGATGAATTTAATGCGTGGATCTATCATGGTGGAGGAATGGATCTATGGCGCGAAGCCTATGAGCCCATCAACGTCATTCCTTTCCTTGCCGGAAATACAGGCCCTCAGATGGGGGGCTGGTTCAATCGAGAAATCAATTCCTTAGGGGATCTTGATGGACTAAAAATGAGGATTCCAGGACTTGGGGGAGATGTCATGAATAGAGCTGGAGTGCTTCCCGTAACGCTTCCAGCTGGTGAAATCTTTACTGCTCTTCAGACTGGCACCATCGATGCCGCTGAGTGGGTTGGGCCTTATAATGACCTCGCGTTTGGTCTTTATCAAGCTGCGAGATATTACTACTACCCAGGATGGCAAGAACCTTCCGGTGCCCTTGAGTGCATTATCTCTAGGGAAGCTTATGAACAGCTTCCTGAGGATTTAAAATTTATAGTTCAAACTGCATGCATTGCTGAAGCTGACTATGTTCTGGCGGAGTTTAATGCAAGAAACTTTCAAGCGCTCAATGCCCTGATTAATGACCACGGAGTTGAGCTTAAGGCATTTCCAGAAGATGTTTTACAAACCCTGAAAGCTCAAAGTTCAATTATTATGAATGAAATGTCTAATCAGGATCCGTTGGTAGAGAAGATATACAGTTCGTATATGGCCTTTGCTAATGGATTAGATGCATGGATGAAAATTTCTGGGGATGCGCATTCGCTCTACTAGTCAAACGAGTTATACACATAATCCAGTCTATAGATAAAGCTTCTGCAAGCGGGTCTGGCTAATTCACTTTGGTTATTTGGAAGCCACGGCTTGTATCGAGATCGCATTAAAGCATCAAGACTTGGGGCTCTAAATACCTCATCGGATACCTCAATAAAAGTAGGGTTAATAACCTCTCCCATCGTCGTGACCTCAAAACAAATCACCACTCTACCTTGTAAGACCTCGCGTATTGCTTGCAAGGGATAGGATGGGCTTGCCATTATCTCTGGATCCAATCTACCAACAAATTGATTTTCTAAGGAATTAGAAAATATTCCTTCTTCAAATTCATCGGGAGAACACCACCAGCCTCCCAGCTGTATTCTTGACCTCCATTCACCGCTTAAAGTAAAGCCGCCCAACTGAGCATTAAAATTTCTTCCAGTCTGAATATCTGAAAACGAGAGGCGATTGCCTTCAATGATATATTCAAGCTGTAAGGAGTTAGATCTTTTATTATCTCGAGCCTCTCGAGTCATTAATAAAATTCCATCAGCCCTGAAAGACAAATAAGCCCTCTCATCTCCAAGCAGCGGATTTCCATAAATGACACAATTCCACTGACCAATTGGACTTAAGATACGATCATTGCTTTGTGCAAATACTTTGTTACCTGTAAGTGCATAAATGAGGAAGATGAGAGATATTAGCTTGAGCAACTGCAAAGTTTACTGATGATCCTCCATGATCACTCTTGGCCTGTAAGCCTGCTCATTAATCATGCCCCTTAGCTGCAATACTTGTCGTGCATTTGGATTTAAAGAGGAGGCTGCATCTAAATCTAAACGGGAATCTGATAATTGATTAAGCATAAAATAAGCATACGCCCTGTTTAGATACGCTCTCCAATTATTGTCAACCAATTCGAGAGATGCATCACATTTTTCGATAGCTCCTCGTGAGTCACCCTTGGCGGCATATGCAGCACATAAGTTGGATAGCGCAGCCGCCCGATCTCTGTCTGTCATATTCATAGACCCTTCAACCAGTCCCAACTCAGTGAGTCGGATCCCCTCATCATACTGGCCAATGCTAATGGCAAATGATCCGGCAGATAAAAAGGCATTTCCAGCTCCTATAACATAAGAATTATTATCAGACTGTGAATATAGTCCTTTTGATAAAAAAAATAAAAAGACTAATAGCCACTTTGTGGTCATTTTCTTAAATATTCTAAAATCTGACATGATTAAACTTATGTTAAATTAAAGGTAGATTTGAATAAAGCAATTTAACTGATGATTACTGTTTCTGAAGCCGATGCAATTATATCCGCAAGTGAATTTTTTGCACCAAACATCATAAGCCTTCCTTTAGAGGAGTGCCTGGGATCTATATTGGCAGAAGACATCTTTCCTGAGCGTGATTTACCTCCATTTAATAGGGCGATGATGGATGGATTTGGTATACATCTCTCCGATAAGAATAGCTTTAAAAAAGAATTCACTATTAAGCAAAGGCAATTGGCAGGTGATTCACCTGTTATTTCGCTTGGGGATGATGAGTGCGTAGAAATCATGACTGGATCCAACTCCGGAGAGTGCATTAACTGCATCATTCCTGTAGAAAGAATGACGATTAAAGAAAATAAAGCTTACTTAAATCCTAATTTTAATCCAGAGGTAGGACAATATATTCACCCAAGAGGAAGCGATACAAAAAAAGATAGCGTCCTCCTATCCAAGGGTCATTGTCTGGATATCAATCATATGATGGCCCTGGTATCTTCAGGTAAAAAAGAAATAAAAGTATTCAGCCCGTTAAGGATTAAGCTTATAGTGACTGGTGATGAGATCATAACGAACACAGAGCATCTAGGCTCAGAAACTATTAGGTCAACCAGTGAATTTGCCATTAGGGATGCCATCAAAAAGTATTTTAAGGCTAATATTGAAACGATCTATTTAAAAGATGATAAAGCACAGTTACAAAGTTTAGATATCCAATCTTCAAATTTTGATATCTATATTTTTACGGGTGGTGTCTCGATGGGAAAGGCTGATCTAGTACAACAACTGATCAATGAGAATTGCGAGGTGCTATTTCATAAAATAAAACAGAAGCCTGGACTGCCGCTGTTACTTGCAAAAAATAGTACTGGTAAATTTATTTTTGGCTTACCTGGAAATCCAATGTCTTCCCTCATATGTACCTATCGTTATGTACTAAAAATCATTGAGAGAATATATAACCAAGATCGAACACTGCGCTCTATTAAAGTCAATTTAAGCCAATCAACCCTGGTACCAAATAACTTAACTTATTTCTTACCAGTAAAAATAATTCCTGATTCAAATTTAAAATTTGTAGCTCCCCGACCAACTAATACCTCTGGAGACTATATCAGTATTATCGATACTGATGGATTTATTGAAATCAATCCAGAGGATGATCTTACTAAAAAACAATTTACCTTTTGGTATTGGTAGCCATGGCATTAATAGATCCAAAGCCTATACCTAAAGATAAAACAATTAATGAACTAGCTAAGTTTTTTAATGAAACACTTGGATTCTGTCCTAATTCAATCCTAACAATGCAAATAAAGCCAAGGCTCGCAGAAGCTTTCATTAATCTAAATATGGCCGTTATGCAGAATGAGGCTCAGATGTCCTCAGAATTCAAAAGATTAATTGCATTTATCTCTAGCTCTGCTTCGGGTTGTGCCTACTGTCAGGCACATACAATAAGGGCTGCTGAAAGGTACGGTGCTAATGAAGAACGCTTAAAAAATATTGCATGTTTTGAGTCCTCAGATAGCTTCACTCCTAAGGAAAAGTCTGCGCTCAAATTTGCTCAGGAGTCTTCAACAAGTCCAGTGAGCCTAACAAAAGAGACTACAGATGAACTTAAAAAATACTGGAATGAAATTGAAATTATTGAAATAACCAGTGTCATTGCTTTATTTGGTTTTTTAAATCGATGGAATGATGTCATGGCAACACCAATCGAGGAGCAAGCATTGCAGTCAGCTACGCATTTAATTCAAAATTGGGATAAAGGTAAGCATTAGTTAATCCCTTTTAATTTAGCATGTATCTCAGCCACGACTGCCAACGCAATCGATTCTGGACCATCTGCTCCTATATCTAAGCCGACCGGCCCGATTAATTTTTTTTCTAGTACCCTTCCTTCATCCTCTAATTTTTCAAGTATCATTTTTTTTCTTGACTCTGGCCCTAACAATCCGAGGTAAGCAAAATTAAATTCCGCCATTTGAGAAAGATAAATACGATCAGCCTCAAGGTTATGCGTCATAACTAGGACAACATCAAATTCTCTTAAGTTCAATTCAGTATTTAGATTTTCCTTATCTTTTATAAAATGCGTTGAGATTTCTGATAAATCTTTTCTCTCAAAATAAGAACTTCTATGATCTGCTAAGGTTAATTTCCATCCAATCTCTGTGATCAAATTAGCAACAGGAACCGCATCAATCCCTGCGCCTAATATTAAAATATTTGGTATTTTGTTTATTTCAAAGCTAATACCAAGAGACTTGTCTTTTTTGCTCATGACTTTTGACTTGGTATACCCATCGACATCGATTGAGCGCAAAATCTTATCCTCCATCCCGAAGGATTCAATCTTGTTCAATTCAGATTTCAAGATTATTCCCTTTGCCAAATATTTTGCTTCGTTAAGCTCAAAAAAAACTATCGCACTTCCTGCTTGACCTGACTCAATCAAAGCAAAGATTCGTTGGAAAAAATCTAGGTAATATCCAGTGACCGGTAAAATTAAAAGATTGATCAGTCCTCGGCATCCAGCGCCCAGGCCCCAAATTTCGCTTTCCTCGCTTCGCAGGTCATAATTTACAACGTTTGGTGTATTTGTTTGGAGCGCTTGTCTTGCATGTATGATGATATCATCCTCAAGGCAACCTCCACTGACCAATCCACAAAATTCTCCTTCGTTTGAAATGATAATGGCTGTACCGTGCTTGCTGTAGGTTGAGCCCTCAGTAGAAAAAACGATACCTAAGGCGAATGACTTTCCCTCCTGATGCCATTTTTTTGCTAGTCGATACTGCTTGAGATTTAACACAATAAGATACTTTAGTGAATCAATTTAGTTTTGTTACAATTATACGTTAATTACATAATTTGAAGGATAGATGTGAGCAAAGTTACTAGAGAAGAGGCAGAAAAAGCAATTGAAACTCTACTTGGATGGATTGGCGAGGATCCCTCCAGAGAGGGTTTACGCAAAACGCCTAAAAGAGTTGCCGCTGCCTATGAGGACTGGTTTAAAGGTTATCAAGATGATCCAGAGGATTTTCTCAATAAAACATTCTCTGAGGTTGATGGGTATGACGAGATGGTTGTGCTTAAAGATATTAGATATGAGTCGCATTGTGAGCATCATATGGCGCCTATCATTGGAAGGGTTCACGTTGGCTATCTTCCTAATAGAAAGGTTATCGGTATCAGCAAGCTCGCCAGAGTCGTTGAAGCCTATGCAAAAAGACTGCAAGTGCAGGAGAGAATGACAGCACAAATTGCAAATTGTATTCAAAATACACTTAAACCAAAGGGCGTCGGTGTAATTGTTGAGGGAACGCATCAATGCATGACAACGCGTGGCGTGAGAAAGTCAGGGGTCTCAATGATTACAAGCCAGCTTCTTGGCGATTTTAGAACAGACTCAAGTACCCGTATGGAATTTTTAAATATTATCGGGAGAGAAGTTAATCCAGATTAAGGATGCTCCTTGCTTCCTTGACCGAGGCAATAGGTCTTTCATATTTCTCTGAAATTTGAGCTGCAATCCTAACCAGAGCTGCATTACTTGGAGCTAACGTCTCTCTATTAATTCTTATATTATCCTCCAAACCAGTGCGAGCGTGACCACCCTTACTGATTGAATAATCAATCATAAGCTCTTGGTACCTACCAATGCCCGAGGCAGTCCAGGTTGATCCAGGTATAAAGCTTAACAATTCAGATATAAAAAAATTTAAAACCTCCTCTCTTGGTGGTAAACCATTCTTTATCCCAAAAATAAATTGAGCATGAATAGGAGCATCAATGAGGCCTGCTTCCACTAACTCAGCTGCCCTATAGATCATCGAAAGATCAAAGACTTCTATTTCAGGCTTGATCCTTTGAGCTTTCATCATAGAGGCCAGCTCTCTAATAAGTTCAGGTGCATTCTCGTAAATGATATTTGGAAAGTTTACTGATCCTGTCGCCAAAGATGCCATATCAGGTTTTAAGCATAAGGACGAACCCCTCTCTCTGTGATCCCTGCCTCTTCCTCCAGTACTGGTTTGTATAACCATGCCAGGGCAGAATTTTTTTATACCCTCAATCACTTCGGCAAAAGTCTCTACATTAGACGAAGGTTTTCCGTTCTCATCGCGAACATGAATATGAACAATAGAGGCCCCAGACTCATATGACTCTTGCGTCGATTCAATCTGCTCATTCACCGTGATGGGAACGGCAGGATTGTCTGATTTCATTGGAACTGATCCTGTAATGGCAACTGTAATGATTGTTGGTTTACTCTGCATGCAATGTCTCTGGCATTAAAAAAATTGTAAAGATGAGCGCTATAAATCCAAATGATGCCACAGTAGTGCTGACAAATAATAGTCCCATACTGTTTGCAAAAAAACTGGCAATCACGGGTCCAGTAAATCCCCCTAAGTCACCAATAAATCGCCAAAGGGCTAAGAAGGAGTTTTTATTATTAGGCGGTGCTAGATCCATCCCTATTAGCATGACTATTCCGGTTCCCAAACCATTAGCAAGGCCAAGTAAACAAGTCACCAAGATAAATAACATAAGATTGTCAGCAAATGGTAGTAACAGAATACCTATTATAAAAACTAGGATCGATGGTGCCGCAGACCATTTTCGACCATACTTATCAACGATAATGCCAACCGGATAAAACAATGACATATCAATCAATGATGCTAAAGCGTATACCGATCCAATCGTTCCGGCACTCAACCCTAGGGCATTACCAAATATTGGTACTAATAATTGCCTAGCAGCTCTAAGCAGCTGAATGGAGAGAGCAATAAAGCTTGCATACGATAAAGTTTTTTTATTTTCAGCTAATATAACTTTGAGTGGTAATTTTTTATCAACAACTAAGGAATCTTTTGGATAAATATTCTCTGCGTAAATTGCTAAAAATATTAAACCTATGATGATGAGCAGTCCTCCAATCAAAAAAGTTATCTGGTAGCCAAAAAAAGTTGCTCCTAAGCCTCCCAAAAAAGGACCGAATAATGCACCGGCACGATTAATGCCCGCCATAAGAGCGATTGTTCTTCCCCAATGGCTTCTTTTTGCGACATCACTGATATAGGACTGTCTACTTAAAAACCAGATTGCTGATGCCGCTCCTTGAGGAATGGCGAGTAAAGCAATAAATATTAGAGTATCAATCAAAGCGAGCCCAAACATCGTGCCTGCACTTAAAAATAAAGCGAAGAGGAGCATTTTCTTATTGCCAAATTTGCTGGCTAAATACCCTGCAGGTATCTCAAAAATCATTACCCCAAACGCCCTTAATCCAGCAACCAATGCTGCAAATGCTGGGTCACCTGTTAAATACAAAGCGTAAAGTGGATAGAGAATAGACATTCCCTGATTGCTTAAGCCCATGAACAGTGAGGGCGTATAGATCGGGAAAAAAAGATTTTTATGTGACTGAGCTACGCTCATCACTTAGTCAATTACATGACAAATAGATTCAATAATATATGAAATATTTTTTTGATTTATACCTGCAATGTTAATCCTACTTGATTCAACCATATAGATATGAAAACGCTCACGCAGCTCAATAATATGATCTCTACTTATACCTAAAAAAGAAAACATTCCTTTTTCTTTCTTAATAAACGAGAAGTCAATCTTATTTTGTCGAGTATTAAGGCCATCAGATAATTCTGTTCTTACTTGTTTTATTCTATTTCTTAATTGAGTAAGCTCCTCAAGCCAGTTTTCCCTTAGCTGAGTGTCTGTTAATACTTTAGCTGCTAGCGCGGCTCCATGGTCAGGTGGCATTGAGTAAATGGAGCGAGCAATATTTGCAAGATTAGAGAGAGTTCTCTCTGATTCTCCTGCATTTGCAGAAATTGCACTCACTGCGCCTACCCTTTCCTTATAGAGACCTAGATTTTTTGAGCAGGAAGTGACGACAATCATTTCTTTGCAATTGTTTGCAAGCAATCTTAGTCCTGAGGCATCCTCATCCACTCCATCACCTAGGCCAAGGTAGGCAAGATCAACAAGAGGCAATAAGCCTTTTTTATTGATCAGCTCAAGTACGGATTGCCACTGCTCCATATTTAAATCTGCGCCACATGGATTATGGCAGCATCCATGTAATAGCAAGACATCCCCAGGAGCCGATGAATCGAGTGAGCTCATCATTCTTGAAAAGTTTATTTCATTATTTTCACGATCATAATAGTCATAGGACTTAATAGTTAGCCCAGAGGTACTTAAAAGAGGAATATGATTTGGCCACGTTGGGGTAGATGCCCAAACGGTAGCTCCTTGCTTACCCCTATTAATAAGATGACCTGCAACGCATAATCCACCACTGCCGCCGGGTGTTTGAATGGTTGCAATTCGATTGCTTTCTTTATGGTAAAAACTACCAAAGACTAATTCGGATATAGCATCATTGAACTTTGGTAGCCCCGCGATGCCAACGTAAGATTTAGTTTTCTCCCGCTCTAATAAGTCGCTCTCAGCCTTTTTAATGGCAGACATAATCGGTGTGACGCCTGTATCATCCTGATAGACTCCAACGCTTAGATCAACCTTATCCTCAGACTGATCCTCTCGGAATAAGGCCATGATCCCGATAATCGCATCCTTCTCAATTTGCTTTAGATTCTCAAACAAAAGACACCTACTCTAATTCCATCATGAGTTCTTGTGGACTTAATGTATCACCAATAGAAGCATAAATCTTTTTAATTGTACCTGCCTGGTCAGATCTAATGACTGTCTCCATTTTCATCGCTTCAATGGAGGCAATCGGATCACCTGAACTAATTTTTGACCCTTGCTCTACATGCAACTCAACCAATTTCCCAGGTATGGGTGTTGCAAGATGTTTTTTATTAGTTTTATCAAATTTAGGTACAGCGCTTTGGACCTGAATATGATTCTCGAGCTTTAACTTTGTTGTTATCGTACGAGGTTGTCCATTTAGCTCAAAAAAGACCTGACAAGTGCCAGTTGAGAAGTCCTTATTAATTCCTAACATTCTCACAACCAGATCTTTCCCCTTTTCAATCTCAATTGAAACCTCTTGCATAATATCAAGACCATAAAAATAGATTGGAGTTGTTAAGATGCTTAGATCTGAATACTTTTTTCTATTTGTCTGGTAGTCATGGAAAACTTTGGGATAGAGAATGCTAGAGATTGCATCTCGCTCTTTAAATTTTCTGCCAAAATTTTTTTCAATTTCTTTTAGTGATTTCTCGATATTTGCAGGCTTCATCTTTGCACCGGCTCTTCCTTGGATCACTTTTCTTCCTTTGAGTATTTTTTTAGATAAAGCCCGTGGGAATCCACCTTTTGGCTGACCTAGCTCTCCTTGGAACATAGAAATGACTGATTCTGGAAAAGATATTTCTTTTTTTGGATTAAGCACATCCTGTTGGCTGAGATTGCCAGCAACCATGGCTAATGCCATATCTCCAACCACTTTTGACGAGGGGGTCACTTTTACAATATTGCCAAACATTTCATTTACGACTGCGTATTTTTCCGCGACCTCAGGCCATCGATTTGCGAGCCCCATTGATCTTGCCTGCTCACGCAGATTCGTGTACTGACCACCTGGCATGGCATGCATGTATACATCAGAGGTAGAGGCTCTAACCTCGCTCTCAAAAGCTTTATAATTTTCCCTGACTTGCTCCCAGTAATGAGATATTTTTCTTATATTTTTAAGATTTAACCTCGGATCTCGCTTTGTATCTTGAAGCGTCTCTACAACTGAACCTAAGCTTGGCTGGGAGGTCATCCCACTCATTGAGTCCATAGCCAAATCAACAGCATCCACGCCTGCATTTACGGCACTCAGTACGCTCGAAGCACTAATCCCGCCGGTATCATGAGTATGAAAGTGTACGGGTAAATGGGTTTCATTTTTAATAGCCTTTACCAGTACTGATATAGCCTGAGGTTTACAGACACCTGCCATATCTTTAACACCTATTATTTGTGCCCCAAGTTTTTTCAATCCGATGGCCATGTCAAGGTAATATTGGAGAGTATACTTAGACTCATTTTTAGACGTCATATCACCCGTATAACAGATTGTGCCCTCGCAGATACCACCAGCATCTAGAACTGCACTCATTGCAACTTTCATATTTGTTAACCCGTTTAGCGAGTCGAATACCCTAAAAATATTTATGCCTGCATTAGCCGATTCACTCACAAAACTTTTAATTAAATTATCAGGATAACTTGTATAACCGACCGCGTTTGAAGCCCTCAGGAGCATTTGCAATGGTATATCCGGGGCTTTTTGCTTAATTGCGTCAAGTCTCTCCCACGGGTCTTCATCTAAAAATCGCATCGCTACATCAAAAGTTGCACCGCCCCAGCACTCGAGGGACAGTAAATTGGATAGTCCAGTATTATAGGTTTCCGCAATACGATATAAGTCATAAGACCGAAATCGAGTAGCCAATAGAGATTGGTGACCATCCCGCATCGTTGTGTCTGTAATTAATACTTTCTTTTGTTTATAAAGCCATCGACAGAACTCATCCGGTCCCAATCTTTCAAGAATTTTTCCAGTAGGCTCGTCTTTGTGCTTCTCAACCTTTGGAATCTGAGGATCAGAAAAATTATTTGGTTTTTCCCTATCTTGAAGCTCATTTTTTTGATTAACGGATATATCTGCGAGATAGGTAAGCAGTCTTGTCGCTCGATCTCTTCTTCTAGGAAAATGAAATAGCTCAGGTTTCGTGTCAATAAAATTAGTCGTGTAATTAGATTCCTTGAAATCTTTATGATTAATCAGCTGTTCTAGAAAAAGTAAATTTGTAGATACCCCTCTGACCCTAAACTCTCTTAAAGCCCTTTGCATTCTGGCGATTGCCTCATCTGCAGTTTGTGCCCATGTGGTTAATTTCGCCAAAAGTGAGTCATAAAATGGACTGATTACAGCTCCCGAGTATGCAGTACCACCATCAAGCCTGACCCCAAAACCTGCGGGACTCCTATAATTTGTTATAGACCCATAATCTGGTATGAAGTTATTTTCTGGATTTTCAGTGGTTATCCTGCACTGAAGCGCATATCCTCGATAGCTAATTTTATTCTGTGAGGGAAGGTATATATTGTCTTCAGATATGATTTCACCCTCTGCTATCTTGATTTGCGCCTTAACAATGTCAATGCCAGTAATTTCCTCGGTAACGGTATGCTCTACCTGTATCCTCGGGTTTACCTCGATAAAATACATCTCCTTTGAGTTGCAGTCATATAAAAACTCAACTGTTCCAGCGCCCTCATAATTAGACTTTTCACCAATATTAATGGCAAATGTACATATCTTATCTCTTTCTTCATCGCTTAAAAAAGCGGCAGGAGCGCGTTCAATGATCTTTTGGTTTCTTCTTTGTACGGTACAGTCACGCTCAAAGAGATGAACTAGATTACCCTTAGAATCTCCTAAGATTTGTACTTCGACATGCCGTGCACTTGTGATTAATTTCTCTAAATAAACCTCATCATTTCCGAAAGCATTCAGTGCCTCTCTACGTGCAATAGGTAAAAACTCTCTCAATTCATCGGAGTCATGTATTCTACGCATACCTCTGCCACCACCACCCCAACTAGCTTTAAGCATCAATGGATAGCCTAATTTATCGGCAATATTTTGCGATAGTTTAACGGATGAAGGAAGTTTTTCTGAGGCCGGTATGGTGGGAACTTGCGCTCTTTTAGCAATTTTCTTGGCCTCAATTTTATTGCCTAAGGACCTCATTGTATCCTCTGAAGGCCCGATAAATTTTATATTATTCTTTTTACAAGCCTTAACAAAATCTGGATTCTCCGAGAGAAAGCCATAACCTGGATGGATAGCATCTACCTGTGCTTCTATCGCTATCTCAATAATTTTTTCAATGTCTAGATATGAGGCGACTGGTCTTCCCTCTCGCCCAAGGCAGTAACTCTCGTCTGCCTTAAACCTATGAAGCGCTAATTTATCCTCTGCAGCATAAATAGCAACCGTCTGGATACCGAGCTCGTTTGCTGCTCGCATTATTCGAATAGCTATCTCGCTTCGATTTGCTACAAGTAGTTTTTTTATTTTTAAGTTCAATGAAAATAAATTTAATAAATGACGTTATATATTGTAATTTATCTTTAATATGAAATTTAATTTAATAAATAAATAATGAAAATTTTTAAGAGCCTACTTTTTATTCCTGGAAATAAAGAGAATATGCTGGAGAAAGCATTAAGCTTGAAGCCAAGTGCTTACATTCCTGATTTAGAGGACTCTGTTACAGAATCAGAAAAAATAAATGCACTGAACTGCATCTTAAAGTACTTACCTATACTTATATCTTCTGGCGTTCCTGTTATCCCCAGGGTTAATAATATTCAAAGTGAATTTATAGAATACGAAATACAAGAACTCACCAAATTTAATATTTATGGAATCTCCATCGGAAAAATTCGCAATCCTGAGGATTTAGTGCAATTAATCAAATTATTAGAAAAATATAAAAAGGATGAAGTTAATCAAATAAAAATTATTCCATGGCTTGAGTCAGCAGAGGCAATTACTCGTGCGCCAAACATTCTTGATATGAGCCCTAATATCATTGCTGCAGCATTCGGTGGGGAAGATTTTGCGCAGGATCTTGGCATCAAGAGAAGTGATGATGAGAATGACCTAAGCTATGCAAGACAAAGTATAGCCATTGCTGCAAGAGCTAATGGCATCTATGCACTCGACACTCCCTACTTTAATTTTAAAAACGACCAAGGGTTAATAAAAAATATTGAGTTTGTAAAGCAGCTTGGCTTTAAAGGAAAATTTGCGATTCATCCCAATCAAATTGACATCATCAATAACCACTTCAGGCCATCCACAGAGGAAGTTGAAAATGCCAAAGAGGTAATCAGGCATTTTGAAAGCGCTGCAAAAGAAGGGAGAGGATCGACCTCTTTAAACAATAAAGTTATTGATATCCCTGTCTACAAAAGGGCTTTGGATATTGTAGGCGCCTCCGACTAGGCCCTAAGCGCTCGCTTAACCAAATTTTGCAATAGTGGAATTTTAAAATGGTTAAAATTAAGGGGTGTTGCGCCTCTGGTTGCTGCTTGGGATGCAAGCTCTGCAGTCTCATCATTAATTTCACTGCCAGTAACAACTTGCTCAACAACTGATAATCGTCTTGGTATGCATTCTACGGCCCCAGCAGCCATTCGAATTCTGCTGACTAAACCATTTTCAATAAACATGGCGCGAGAAATATTTACCAATGGGAAATCCCATGTATTTCTATCAGCAACCTTCTCAAAATAAAACATCGCATTGGCCCAAGTATTTGGGATTTTAATTGAGACTAACACCTCACCTGGCTCAATTACCGTCATTCTCTCAATATCAATATTGGGACCTATAAAATAGTCTTCTGCAGGGACCTCTCTTAGGCCATTTGCACTTGCAATAACCATTGTAGCCTCGAGCACTACCATGGCCGGAGCAACATCAGATGGAGATACCGCTACGCATCTGGAGGCACCCCATAGGCAATGCTCTCTATTCTGACCCTCAGGAGTGTCAGCATAACAGCTATTGCCGCCTGCTCGATAACAATCTACACCGTATCTGTAATACCAGCATCGCGCATCTTGATTAAGATTCCCACCGATCGTGCCAATATGTCGAATTTGAGGGCTTGCCACCCTTGAAACTGCATCAGATAGTAAAGAATAACGTTGCCTGATCACATCATTGAGTTCGATTTCAGTTAAAGATGTCATCGCACCGATTTCAATTCCTTCTGACGTTTCAGTAATACCTTTGAGCTCATTGACATTGTTAAGATCAATCACATATTGAGCATACTTTGTTCTATCTTTGAACCAATCAAAAGAGTCATGCCCACCAGCAACAATCCATGACTGGTCTCCAAATCTACTCAATAACTCTAATGCGTTGTCTAGGCTATCGGGCTGATATAACTCAAAAGCGGGCATCATGTCTTTAGCCATAACTATACCCCCCTCTCAGCAGCCAACATTACTGCATTTATATAATGATCATAAGCACCGCAACGGCATAAGTTACCTGAGAGCGCCCTTCTGACCTCATCTCTGGTAGGATTTGGGTTATTCGATAACAATGCTACTGCACTCATAATTTGTCCAGGTGTACAAAAACCACACTGAGGTCCAAGCTCATCAATCATTGCCTGCTGAACAGGATGTAACATCCCATCTGAGGACTCTAGGCCCTCGATTGTAATAATTTGTTTATTTCTTGCGGTATGGGTAAGCAGTGAACAGGCATAAAGATTGACACCATCCACTAAAACAGTGCAAGCTCCACACTCTCCTCGATCGCAGCCTAGTTTGGTACCTGTAAGTCCAAGTTTATATCGTAATGTCATGGCTAACGTCTCGTTAGGAAGGACGTCAACATTTCGAGTCATGCCATTTACATTCAGAGAAATCAATCTCTCGACTCCCCCCGGTGACACCTGCTGATTAGAACAGCCAGACACACCGAACATATAGGCTGATGATGAGGCAGCAGCTCCAGAAGCGATCACTCCTTTAATAAAATTTCTTCTCGATGTTTTTGGCTGTGTAATCATTTTTTTCCTATCTTATTTTTACCATAAGTTATGAAATTATTAAATCTACTTTATGTCTATGCACTACTTATTTGTAATGGTCCATAAGACTGATTTTGTCCAGCTGTAAAATTAATAATCATATCTTTTACAACCGGGGTTCGATTAAACAGATGACCGCCCAATGCATCAGAGATAGCACATAATAGAGCAGCTGATGCACACCCCTGCACTGGCTCACCGATACCCTTTGCTCCAACTGGATTCTCAGGATCTTCAAGCGCTACAGCACCCCAACGCATTTCAGAGGGTACATCAAGATAGGTTGGTAGTTTAGAATGACAAAGTCCCAAATGAGCAGGTAAGCCATTCTGAGGATCATAGATATGTCGCTCATAACCTGCTAATCCTATCCCCATAACCGCCCCTCCTTTTACCTGATGACTAAGCCCTAGTGGATGGAGCACTGTGCCACAATCAGCAATTCCCACATAATCTTTAATCTCCCAATCGCCTGTTTCAAGGTCCAGTTCAATTTCAATAAAACCTGCCGCAAGGGCTGCAACACTCCCGCTTCTAGCAAGATTGTCCCTACCAACACCAATTAATCCAGAGCCAGCTAGATGGTCAACCGCTCTTTTTGTCATGGGATTAATTTCATCTGGATATGTTAATCCAGAATAGCTTCCACCCTCCACTATTGCAATTTGAGCAACTTCGGCAAAGCTCAATGAGACATTTGGATCATTGGAATGCTGCACCCTCTCATTATGTAACTCATAGTCTTCTTCGCTCCCACCTAATCTTAATGCAGCAATTTGCTTAATTTTAATCACAGCATCCTGCGCAGCAGCATAGTTGGTGCGCGTCATTGTAAATGAGGTATTACTCCCAAATTGTCCTAAATTCCATGGGAGCCCTTTACTGCTATCGCCTCTTTCGACCACGCAGCGATCCCAAGAATATCCTAATACCTCTGCCGCCACTCTCGATGTTGCAGTATGGGAATAAGTTCCTAGATTCCCTACACCCGTATGAATATGCAAAATTCCATCTGTATCAATTCTTAATAACCCATCGAATCCATTTGAGCCAGCGGAATGATAGGCAGTTCCAATACCAATACCCGTGACCTTGGTACCATTACGTTGCCCGCTTCGTTGCCTGCGTTCATTCCAATTAAACATCTCGGCACCCTGATCTAATGCCTCACTAAGATAGGCACTAGTCACGCTTGTTTGCGAGCCACCGTATTTCGATTGGTTATTAGGTGCATTAATTTTTCTTATTGCAAGCGGATCGATATTTAACTCTCTTGCAGCTTTATCGATCATAGGCTCAATGGCATTTGCAATTTGGTTTTGCCCGGGGCCTCTTTGCGGTCCTCTATGAGGTGTGTTTGTTAACACTGGAACCCCTCTAAAACGCATGGCATTAGGAGTGTAAACGAGGGATAGTGCATCTCCTGCAGAGAGCCAGTCATTGAAACCATTGGTAGGTCCGTTATCTTGCACAATATAAAGATCTGCAGCTAGCATTTTTCCATTCTGATCAAATCCTAATCTTGCCCTTCCTTGGAATCCAGGTCTGGCAGAGCCAATTAAAGCCTCTTCATTCCTGCTGATACGCATCATCACAGGGCGATTAATCTTTTTTGACATTAATGCAGGTATAGCGACATAAGGATAAGCTCCACCCTTAGAACCAAATCCACCACCACAGAATTCTGCAATAAATACAAGATTTTCAGGGGCAATGCCTATGTAAGATGCAACTCCGGGATGAGGAAAGCTCTGTGATTGCGATGAGGCATGAAGAATGCATTTATCTCCATCCCAGTATGCAAGTGCTGTACGAGGCTCCATTGAGTTGTGCGACAATCCCTGTGTGACAAACGACTCTTCAAGTACATATACCGAACTTGCAAAAGCACTATCTAAATCTCCATAGCTCCACTCTCTTGATGGAGAGCCCATAGGTAAATGGCTTTCACCCGCAGCAACAAAGTCGCTCACTTGCCATTTTACCTCCTCAGGTTCTATACCTGGATTAGCAACATTTCCCTCCATTCTGGCATTTGGCCCACCAGGGAATAAACTTTCTAGGGGGTCGACTGTGAATGGAAGTGCTTCAATTTCAAAAGATATTTTCTCAATAGCATCCTGGGCAATTTGCTCAGACTCTGCAGCCACTGCTAATATTGGCTGACCAATAAATTTTGGATGATTGGTCAAGATAGGGTTATCCATAATATCTGTAGCTGTAACCTCATCCGCAGTCAGCACCCCGAGCACGCCAGGCGTACTTAATGCTTCATTTAAATTTATATTTGAGACACGGGCATGTGGAATTGTGCTTGTCAGTAATCTGCAAAACACCATACCTTCAACTTTAAAATCTTCAGCGTACTTTGCTTTACCTGTTACCTTTGAATATATATCTGGTGGCGTAAAATTTTTTCCAATCAAATTAAATGCCATGAATCCCCCTGAAAAAAATTATCCATTTGACTTTATAATTATTCTGATGAGCAAGCAACTATCAAAAAGCTTTTTTAAAAGATTATCAACACCAATCAACCTCCTGGTTGACCCTGGTCCAAATGATGATGAAATAGAACATGCTATTAGCATAAGTAAGGACGTTCCAGATCATGGGAATCTTAAGCCATGGAACATTGCGATTTATAAGAAGACTGAACAAATTAATCTCTCTAAATTAAGAAGAGCAATTTTTATAGAAAACAATCCACAATCAACGGATAGTCAGATAGAAGCTGAGTTTCTTAAGTTTCAAAGGACACCTCTTTTATTAGTGGTAACCTCGAAAGTAGTAATTGATAATCCAAAAATTCCCATTATCGAACAGTATCTCTCTGGTGGAGCATTATGTCAGAATTTACTATTAGCATTTAATCAGCTTGGATTTGGCGCTAAATGGGTTACGGGGTGGCCCTCAAGAAGTAAATCTTTTTTAGATTTCTTTCAATTGAAAAATGAAGACATCGTCCTTGGATTTATTCACATTGGAACGCCAGAGAAATTAATATATCGAGAAAAGTAAAGTTACCGGATAGCCTCATAGAGTTTAGGTAAGCTGACATCTAACCTGTAATCGATTCCAGAATGTGTATCATCAAATTCCTGATACTCATGGGCTATATTATTCTCATTACATATCTCATGAAGTCTTCTTGCACCAAAATGTATCTGATACTGATCTCGGCTTCCACAATCAAAAAAGAATAGTTTTAACTTATCAAAGTTATGTTTATGGCTCGCAACTAAGTGAATAGGATCAAAACTAAGCCAATTTTTCCAGCGCCCTTCAATCAGTTCTCCAGTGTCAAGATTAAAGGGGACTCTAAAACCTAATTCGGTATCGGGATCAGGGTCATAAAATGCAGCCATGGCTATATTCATCAGAGCATGTGATTCCCCGTGAGAGAGTTTATTTTTATTCTTAATTTTTTTTAAAAAAGCATCTATCCTGCCATCGTCTTTACCCTCTTTTAATCCATCTATTTGGCTTTGATTGGCATTATTAATTCTAAATCGTGATAGCTCATTTAGAGTGTTTGGCCAATCTAAGCGATACAAGAAGTCAAAATACGAATCACCTGAATGTGAAACTATTGAACCCCAATTATGTGGATAGTTCACTGCCATCATCATAGAGCCATAACCACCTGAAGACTTACCAAAGCAACCGCGATGCTGTTTGTGAGGCAAGGTATTAAATTCTTTATCTATAAAAGGCACTAGGTCTTTATTTATAAAATCACCATAATGACCTACGGCAGTTGAATTAATATATTGATTGCCACCCAGAGAGGTAAAACAATCGGGCATTACAACCATGCAAGGGCCAATAAGTTTTTTTTGGTAGAGCCTATCAAGACGATTTGATAGCGATTCCTTGAAAGGGCTCCAGTTCTCAAAAGAATAATTCGTGCCCATGAACCCAGCAAGGGCATAGATCACTGGCAATTTTTGCTTAGAATTCTGGCTGTAGTCTGAAGGAGTCCAGATAAGAATTTCTCGCTCAGAGGGGTCCTTTAGAAAGTTTCCCTTCAATGCATAAGAATTGATACTCACTCGATCAACAGTCATTAATCTGGTCTTTGCAAAGAAAAAAGTTCATCAATCACTGCATAATCCTTATAACCGAGTCTAGAAATTGGACGTATCTTTAGTAAATCTATCTTGCCATCAACGAGACATGAATCATCGATATGAACGCCAATCACCGATCCAATCACAATGGTATTCTTTGATCCATTCTTTGCAAGGGGTAAATCAATAACCTTCCATGTTTTACATTCAAAGCTGATAGGCGATGACTTCACGCGAGGAGGATCAATAAGTATTGAATCAGCCTTTTCAACACCAGCAATCTCAAATTCGTCTTGATCTCTAGGTGCAGAAATAGATGATAAGTTCATAGCATCTTTCATTTCATAGGTTGCCATACTATAGACAAACTCACCCCTATCAATAGCATTAATTCCACTGTCTTTTTCACCGCCCTCAGCATGAAATCCACAAGGACAGAACATGATCATTGGAGGGTCAACGCTTACAGCATTAAAAAAACTATAGGGAGCTAAATTATGGGTCCCCTTTTCGTCAATCGAGGAAATCCATCCAATCGGTCTTGGAACCACACAAGCATATATTGGGTTATGTGGAAGTGGATGACCATTTTTAACTTCATAAAACATTCAATATTCTCTAAAAAGTATTAAAAAATATCCACCCAAAAAAGGCTAAATTAATAATGAGCATGAACTGATGAGCTAAATTATTTTTTAATTTTCCAACCCAGTTCGCATTATTAAAGAACAATAAGACCAAGGCGAGTAACGGAAAAAATAAAGCTCCTGTAATGGTATAAAGCCTCTGAACTTGGGTAAAGCCAACGAATAATCCATACATTGGAATGATGCTAATAAAGACAAGATAAAGCTTGTACATGGATGATTTTGTGCTTATGGTTCGATTCTCATTCTTTTCATTTTTGGGCGAAGTAATCAGATCAATACAATCTGCAAAAATATAAGGGACTGACTGCCAAACGCCTAACAAAGACGTAAATACTGCCCCCCAAGCACCTATGAGAAATATATATTTTCCTATAATCCCAAAAAGATTTTCTAATTCGTATGAGAGCTGTACCAAAAGTGTAGCGCCTTGGCCCTCTATGGTGATTTGATTACCAATGATGATCATTGCCATGCCAAAAATAGCGGTAACCAAATATCCAAATCTTAAATCAAGCCTGCAGTCACTAAGGTCACCAGTTGACTCTCTATTCTCTTCTTTGATCCAATAGCCGTACCCGAGCACTGTCACGGTACCACCAATGCCACCAATCAATGCCACAGTCCATGCAATTCCTCCTTCAACATTTGGAACTCTAGGTATAAATATTCCTCTGAGGACCTGATCAGTACTAGGCCAAAGCATAAATGCTGTTATCAGCACGGTAAAAAACATTAAGAAAATAAAAAATTTCATTAACTTATCGAAAATTTTATAGCC
>JAYPDM010000013.1:1285-6887 GCA_038125265.1 Gammaproteobacteria bacterium | reverse complement strand
GGTTGCATGCCTTGGTACTCCGCCTTTTTCAGCCAATACTACAATTTCTGCTAGGCACTGCGTAACAACTCCTAAAAGCAGGTTATGACAAATTTTAACCATTCTAGCGAGCTCTCCTTCACCGACATAAGTCACTCCTCTTCCGAGAGCATTTAAGAAGGGTTCAGCAGTGTCAAAAGTGTCTTTAGGCCCAGATGAAACGATGGTTAGTTTGCCTGATTTAACGACCTTGCCATTACCACTCACAGGTGAAGCCAACATCTGAACACCAAGCTCGAGAGCTCGAGCCCTGACTTCCGCAGAAGCCTCCTCAGACACACTTGAACAATCTATCAGTATTTTAGGAAGCTTATCTCCAGTCAGTACACCATTCTCACCAAATGTCACTTGCTTTAGATCATCTGATGTTGAAACCATCGTAAAAATAATATCTCTGTCAGATAGATCAAGAGGGACATCAACAATTTTTCCACCATACTCAGCTAATGGCTCAGCCTTAGATTTGGTTCTATTAAATATTGAAACATCACAACCAGCATCAAGAAGTCTTTTTGCCATGGGATACCCCATTCTTCCTGCGCCTATCCAGCCTATTGTCAATCCTATTGATCCTAAATTATCTGTCACTGTATTCTCCTAAAATTACCAATTTAAACTAATGTATTTTTTTTCCATGTATTCATGAAGTCCATCATGCGAACCCTCACGACCTAAACCACTCTGCTTTACTCCGCCAAATGGTGCAGCAGGATCAGAGACCATTCCACGATTAAGCCCAATCATTCCAGCATCTAACTTTTCAGAAACCTTAAGACCTCTCGCTAAATTAGATGTATAAAGATATGAGATAAGACCATATTCAGTATCGTTTGCAGCATGAATTGCCTCGTCATCATCCTCAAAGGTTACAATCGGTGCCACAGGTCCAAATATTTCCTCTTTTAAAATGTTGCAATCTTTATTAACCTTTGCAAGCACTGTGGGTGGATAATAAAATCCAACTGAGTCAATTGGCTCGCCGCCGCACAAAGGCTCAGCGCCTTTATCTTTTGCATCATTCACCAATCGACTGATATCTTCAATTGCCTGAGCATTTACCATCGGTCCAAGCTGGACAGTTGGGTCAAGACCAGGCCCGACTTTAAGTGCTTGCATGGCAGCGGCAAATTTCTCGCTAAACTCATCAGCCACTTTTTTATGAACATAGAATCGATTCGCAGCGGTACAAGCCTCCCCACCATTTCTCATCTTAGCAATCATTGCCCCTGCAACTGCATCATCAATATCTGCATCATCAAAAACTAGAAATGGGGCATTACCTCCAAGCTCCATAGAACAGTTCACGATACAGTCAGATGCCTCTCGAAGCAGTATTCTTCCAACCTCGGTAGAGCCCGTGAACGAGAGTTTTCTTACCCTACTGTCATGAAGCATCTGTGAGACTACCGCACCGCTGCTCCTGGAAGGCAGCACATTGACAACACCGGCTGGGACTCCTGCCTGTTCCATAATATCTGCAATGAGCAATGCGGTTAATGGGGTGTCAGAGGCTGGCTTGAGTATTACTGAACAACCGGCACCTATTGCGGGTGCAATTTTTCTTGTAGCCATGGCCGCAGGATAGTTCCATGGAGTTACTAACACTGACAGCCCAATGGGCTGTCTGATTGCCATAATTTTCTTATCACCTGAGGGAGAGTTTAGGATTTCTCCATAATTTCTTACCGTCTCCTCTGCATACCAACGATAAAATTCTATTGCATAGCCGGCCTCACTGAGTGCATCAGGCATGGCTTTACCGTTTTCTTTGACTATATATTCAGCAATCTCCTGTTTACGTTGATTGAGAAGCTCCCAAGAACGCATAAGGATATCGGCCCTCTCTCTCGGAGAGGTTTTAGCCCATTCCTGACCAGCTTTGTATGCAACGTCAATGGCCTCATTCACATCCACAGAAGTAGCACTGGCAACTTCTGCCAAAACTTGCTCATTAGACGGATCTATTACTGGAAAACTCGAACCGTCTGATGCATCCTTCCACTGACCACCAATGTATAAAGATGTTTTCATAATAAATTCCTAATTTTAGTATTCGTTTGCAATGAATAATTCTTGCGCAGGGAACAAGGTAATAACTTTACAACCATCATTGGTAACGACTACCTCCTCCTCAATTCTAGCGGCACCATTTCCGTCCGCTGCAGGGCAGTAAGTCTCAAGGGCAAATACCATCCCCTCTTTTATCTCAAAAGGATTATCTAAAGAAACTAACCTAGAGATAATGGGTCTTTCATGCAGTGCCAGTCCTAAACCATGACCGAACTGCAAACCAAATGCCTCCATCTCATTCTCAAACCCAAACTCTTTAGCCTCAGGCCACTTAGCTGCAATTTTATCTGTTGTCACGCCTGGTCTGATCATATTTATCGCTGCATCAATCCATTCCCGAGCTCTGGTGTATGCATCACGTTGAGCTGGCGTAGCAGAACAGACATTTAATGTACGGTAATAACAAGTTCTGTAACCCATATAGGACTGTATGACATCAAAAAAAGCTTGATCTCCGGGACGATACATTCTGTCGGTAAAGTTATGCGGGTGCGGGCTACATCTCTCTCCAGACACAGCATTTATCGCTTCAACATCATCTGAACCAGCTTCGTATAATTGCTTATTAGCCAGAGCTACCATTTCATTCTCTCTCGCACCTGGTTTCAATGCCTCAGCAATACACTGGTAAGTTCCATCCACCATTGAGGCTGCCGTATTTAGTAGCATGATTTCATCCATACTCTTGATTTGTCTGGCATCAAGCATAACTTGCTGAGCATCCCTAACCTCAAGGCCCTCTTCTTGAAGGGCGAATAACATCGGGGGCTCACAAATATCTACACCTAGAGGCATATTTGCAACACCTTCAAGCTTGAGCAGTCTTGCAATTTCCTTTGCAGCTTGCTTGAATAAACCAGCCTCAGGCGCAACAGCACCTCGAAGCCCAAGCATTCCTGCTTTGCATCGATCTTGCTCTAACCAAGGAGAAAATAATCTGTGGTGTGTGGCGGCTGATCCAAAATCCCAGAGGTAGGGTTCAGCATTTGGAGTATATAAAGCATACCGACAAACTTTATCTCTTGCCCACTCACCAATAACACTCCCGGTCAGATACCTAATGTTGTTATTATCAAAACACAATACTGCGCCTAAACCGGAGTTTTTTACTGCTTGTCTCGCTCTGGCAACCCTGTACTCTCTTAATCTGTCAAAATTAACTCTCTCCTCAAAATCTACAGCCATTCGGCCAGGAGATGCTATTGGTCTCTTCCAGTTCCAATTTGGTGAGGTGGGATCAATGATTTTATTCTCAGTCATTTTTTTCTCGCTATATTTAGTGTTTATGCCCAGAGTGGCTACAAGAAGACTTGGATGATACGGTCTTAATGCTTCCTCTTGGGCTCATGATATTTTTGAGTGCTGTTTTGCTGCAGCCACAGGGTGTTGCCGCGGCAAGGCTCTTATTGACCACAGTGCTTCTTTTAAGCGGCTTACCAAGAATACCTAAGCCTCCAGAGACAATCCTTTGAATAGGAACTCCCGTCTCAGGATGATGTGTGAAGGGCTTATCTTTCATGCTTTGAAAGAATTCAAAATACTCCACTGGTTCAGTGCCTGAAGATAGGTTTTTATAGGTATAAGTTGGCATAATTAAGGGGATTATTTTACATTATTTTGGATTAATAACTAAGCTATATCCAAGTTTTATAGATCAACTGTACGGCCATGATCAATAGTATCAATTTGATTACACTATCAAATAAACTTTGCGACAGAATATTTCTTAGATACACCCCTGGTTGAACAAAAATGATGGCCGGTAAAACTGCGATCATACTGATATATATCTGTTGCATCGAAATCGCAGAATAGAACAAGAGACTAAGAAAATGTACAAAAGATAGAGTTGCAAAAGCTGAAGCAACAGCAAATACATAGCCACTTTTATTTAACTGCAAAGCATCAATATAAGCTGCGATCACGGGTGCAGATATTCCAGTGCTGGCTTGCAGTGCCCCAGCGACAAACCCTACCGGATAAGGCAGGAACCTTCTTGCCTTGCTTGAAAGCTTAAAATTCTTATTTATAAACCTTATTAATAGATAGATCAGAACCCAAATAGCAAGGACGGTATCAAGTATATAGCCTGGTGCAAGGTATAAAAAGGTGGCCCCTAAAAATGCCCCAGGAACACCAAACATCAATAGCCATGGTAACTCTGGGATGCTTTTGTACTCTGCTCTGTTTGTGAAAGCAAGCCAGATGTTAAGTATGATCGTAGGCATAATCATAATCATGATGGCCCTCTCAGCACCAATAAAATTTGCCATGATTGGAATCGAAATCATGGGCAATCCTAATCCAGTTAATCCCTTTGTAAATCCACCTATAGCTAGTGCAAAGATAATAATTACCAGTTCGAACATGAAGCAATTATAGATCCAATTTTGTGACTTTTTATGAAAAGATAAGATATAGTAATGATATTCAAAACAATAGGTCACTTAAGTATGATAAAAAAATCAATACTGTTAAAAATTATCACCCTCAAAAGCATAATACTTTTACTCCTCGCTGGTTGTTCAAATGGAACAAATGAATCTGCTCAATTAGCTTGCAGTTTGGATGATCCATGCACCATAAGGTTCCCGCATGTTACTGCCCCGAGCACACCAAAAGGTCAAGCAGCAGCACTTTTTGAGGAGCTTGCTGAGGCACGTTTTCCTGGAAGGGTTAATGTAGATGTTTACCCCTCAAGTCAGCTCATGACAGATGATGATAGTCTCCCTGCGCTATTTGCGGGAGAGATTCAAATGATTGCAATTTCGCTATCTAAATTTGACCGAATGACACAAGCGTTTCAGATTTTTGATTTACCTTTTCTATTTCCAAATATTGAGGCAGTAGAACGCTTTCAGAATAGCGATACCGGACAAGAATTACTTGGTACATTAAATAATAGAGGCTTCCAAGGCTTAGCCTTTTGGCATAACGGTATGAAAGAATTTACTGCGCCAATCCCTTTAAGGGTGCCTGAAGATGCAGATGGCTTAAAGTTCAGAATTATGGAATCTGATGTCCTTGAAGAGCAAATTTTAAATATGGGTGGAAGCCCACAAAAAATGGCGCTGGGCGAGGTTTATCAAGCCTTACAAACTGGGGTCATTGATGCCCAAGAGAACACTTGGTCAAATATTTACTCAGCAAAATACTATGAAGTCCAACCCTATATCATGGAGACCAATCATGGCTACATTGGATACTTGGTGGCTGTAAATCCTGATTTTTGGCAATCACTTCCAGAGGATGTAAGAACAGGTCTTGAAGAGGTAATGGATGAGGTGACGCAGTGGGGCAACCAGAGGGCTGAGGAAATTAACCTCAGGGACCGAGCTGAAATTCTCGCCTCTGGAGATTCAGAGATCATTAGCTTCACGTCGGATGAGCTTGCTATTTGGCAAGAATCTATGAGGCCCGTTTGGGAAATATTTGCTGATGGCATTGGACGAGAAAACATTGCGATCGCTCAATCCTTAAACTGATTCAATAC
>JAYPDM010000013.1:0-1185 GCA_038125265.1 Gammaproteobacteria bacterium | reverse complement strand
ATGGTGACATCAGGCTATAAGAGAGAATTCGCAGCAGGTGTAGTTTGCAATGCTGGAACATTAGGCATATTGATTCCTCCATCATTGGTGATGGTCATTTATGGAGCAGTCACCGAGACCTCGATCGGTAATTTGTTTATGGCAGGTATTGTGCCGGGTATTGTTCTTACCATTGCCCTTATGATTGTCATTGCTGTTATTGCAAAAATCCAAGACCTACCAAGACAAGAAGCGGTCCCATTAAAAGAGACGATCTATCTAATATTTGATGCTTTCCCGGGATTATTTACGCTGGTTATTATCCTTGGGGGTATTTATGCGGGCATCTTTTCTCCTACTGAGGCCGCCGCCTTCGCTGCTGTGTATGCTTTCATCATTTCTGTCTTCTACTATAAGGATATGAAGCTCAATCAAGTCAAGGGCGTCTTGGTCGACAGCGCTAGAATTACAGCGATGTTAATGTTTATTATTGCAGGAGCCTACCTATTCAAGACAGTGATTACTTACGAAAGCATTCCTCAAGAGGCTGCTGAATGGATCGTAAATCTTGGTCTCCCCGCTTGGGGCTTTTTAATTGCAATGAACATTCTACTTTTGATTGCTGGAAATTTTATGGAGCCAACCTCTGTGGTTTTAGTATTAACCCCCCTGCTTTTTCCGATCGCCTTAGAGCTTGGGATTGATCCTATTCATCTAGGTGTAGTTATGGTGCTGAATATGCAAATTGGACTGGTGTCACCACCTGTGGGCTTAAACCTTTTTGTGACCTCCAGTGTCTCAGGACTATCACTTGAAAAGGTCATAAAATCCTCATTGCCTTGGTTATTGGTTCTGCTCTTTGTGCTAGTTCTAATTACCTATATCCCTTGGTTCTCGCTCGCGCTACCAAGAGCTTTGGGGTTAATGTAATTCAGTAGGCCTCGCCCACTTTGACGGTGAGCCCATCTAACTCTTTGCTTAATCTGATTTGGCATGACAGTCTTGAATTTTTGTCACGAGAACCATTCGTATCAAGCATTGCATCTTCGAGGGCGTCAATCTTTGGTAATTGCGCTTGCCATTTCTCATCAATATGAACATGGCATGTGGCACAAGAGCAAGCCCCTCCACATATAGCCTCAATTCCCTCAATATCGTTTAGCTTAGCTAATTCCATCAAGCTATATCCTTCCTCAATATCAAGCA
>JAYPDM010000012.1:22347-33905 GCA_038125265.1 Gammaproteobacteria bacterium | reverse complement strand
TAGAACCGTAGGCGCAGGTGTGGTCTCAAAAATTATAGAGTAAGCGGGAAAACATGGCAGATAATCAAAAAATTAGAATTAGACTTAAAGCCTTTGATCATGGTTTGATTGATAAATCGGCTAAGGAAATTGTCGATACAGCTAAAAGAACAGGCGCTACTGTTAGAGGTCCTATTCCACTACCTACAAAAATAGAGAGATTTACTGTACTAATTTCTCCACATGTCGATAAAGATGCGCGAGATCAGTATGAAATACTTACACATAAGAGGCTAATGGACATTGTACAACCGACCGATAAAACGGTTGACGCCCTTATGAAGCTTGAGTTGCCTGCAGGTGTAGACGCTCAAATTAAATTAAATTAGTTTGATTATTGCAGTTTAGTTGATAAACTGTGCCACTTTCTGAGTATTCAGATGTGATATTAAGTTGCCTTTTATATTAATAAAGGGCTGAAGCACTTACCCAACGAAGTAAGAGCGGATAAATAGAGGATAAAAATGAGTTTAGGTTTAGTTGGCCGCAAATGCGGTATGACAAGAGTTTTCTTAGAAGACGGTAATTCTGTACCTGTTACAGTTTTGCATGTGATCCCAAATAAAATCACTCAACTCAGAACTCATGAAAATGATGGCTACAATGCTGTCCAGGTTAGTTATGAATCTGGTAAAGCAAAAAACCTCAATAAATCTGTTTCAGGACATATCACTAAAGCAAACCTTCAATCTTGCACCTCGATGCATGAATTTAGAGTAGAAAACCTTGAAGAACTCAATCTTGGTGATGAAATTAATCTGTCTCTTTTTGAATCTACCCTCGCTGTTGATATTTCCGGTAAAACTAGGGGTAAAGGATTTGCGGGCACCGTAAAAAGACATAATTTTAGAATGCAGGACGCTACGCATGGAAACTCAATCAGCCATAGAGTTCCTGGTTCCATTGGGCAAAATCAGACACCTGGTAGAGTCTTTAAAGGAAAAAAAATGTCAGGTCATATGGGTAATGTAAATAGAACATCACCTAATCTTGAGGTACATAAGATTGATTTAGAAAAAAACCTTTTATTAGTTAAAGGTTCAGTTCCTGGAGCTCCTGGAACTGAGGTAATTATTACGCCATCGGTTAAAAGGAAATCTTAATGATAATTAAATCAAACACAGCTAAAGAAATTGAGGTTACCGATAAGGCTTTTGCTGTAGACTATAATGAATCCTTGGTTCATCAGGTTATCGTGTCTGAGTTCTCTAATAGACGCTCTGGAACTAAAGCCCAAAAAAATAGATCTGCAGTCTCAGGTGGCGGCAAGAAGCCTTGGAGACAAAAAGGGACAGGCAGAGCAAGAGCCGGGACTACAAGATCAAATATTTGGGTCGGTGGCGGTAGGGCATTTGCTGCACAACCACGAGATCACTCAAAAAAAATTAATAAAAAAATGTATCTGGCTGCTATGAGATCAATATTCTCTGAGCTGCATAGACAGGAAAGATTAGTTGTAGTTGATGATTTTCAGCTAGAAGCTCCAAAAACAAAGAAGTTTGTTGAGAAGGTTAAATCTATGGGTATTTCAAATGCTCTTGTTATTGTTGAGTCATTTGATGAAAATCTTTGGCTTTCAGCACGCAACCTTCATGGCTTTGAGGTTTGTTTAACCAATCAAATTAATCCAATCTCCCTCATAGAGTTTGAAAATGTAATTGTTACTTCCAATGCACTTAAAATCATTGAGGAGCGTTTGTCATGAATACTCATAAAAATGTCGTGTTAGGTGTCGTCATTTCTGAGAAATCAAATATGAATTTTGAGTCATCAAACGCCATCATATTAAAGGTAAGAAAAGAGGCAACTAAGCTTCAAATCAAAAATGAGATTAATAAGTTTATGGGTGTTCAACCATTGAGTGTTCGAACAGCCAATGTTCAAGGAAAAATTAAAAGGCACGGTCAAACCTCAGGACGACAAAAGTCATGGAAAAAAGCTTTCGTTAAATTTGCTCCAGGTACCGATATAAGTCAATTTAGTGCTACTGAATAGGACGGACGAATTATGGCAATGCAAAAACAAAAACCCACTTCAGCCGGCAGAAGATTCGTCGTTAAAAACGTTCGTAAACATCTTTCAAGTGAAGGACCTCACAAGCCACTGACAACTCCTAAGCCTAAATCAGGCGGAAGAAATAACTACGGAAGGATTACTGTTAGGCATCAAGGCGGTGGCCATAAACAGCTATATAGGTTAATAGACTTTAAGAGAAACAAAGATGGTATTCCTGCAAAAGTCGAGAGGATCGAGTACGATCCAAATAGAACTGCAGAAATTGCACTTGTGTTGTACGGTGACGGGGAAAGACGCTATATCATTGCGCCTAAAGGGCTGAAAGTTGATGATCAGGTGCAGTCTGGAGAATCTGCTCCTATTTCTGTCGGTAATTCATTACCTCTAAAAAATATCCCTGTGGGTACTGTAGTACATTGTATTGAGCTAAAACCTGAGAAGGGTGCCCAAATGTGTAGAAGTGCAGGTACCTCAGCGCAAATCGTTGCACGTGAGAGTGGTTATGTCACTTTAAGGCTTAAATCTGGAGAAATGAGAAAGGTTCTTCAGAATTGTAAAGCGGTTGTCGGTGAAGTTAGTAACTCTGACCATAATCTTGTAAAGCTTGGTAAAGCGGGTGCAAAAAGATGGAGAGGCGTTCGACCAACTGTGAGAGGTGTTGCTATGAACCCTGTTGATCACCCACACGGTGGTGGTGAAGGTCGAACCTCAGGTGGAGGTCATCCCGTGACTCCTTGGGGAAGGCCAACCAAAGGATATAAAACAAGATCTAATAAGAGAACTGACACGATGATCGTCAGAGGAAGAAAAGGTAAATAGTAAGGAATTTATAAGATGCCAAGATCAGTAAAAAAAGGACCATTTGTTGATAAACATCTTTCTCAAAAAATTGATAAAGCTGTTGCTGAAAATAATAGAAAGCCGATTAAAACTTGGTCAAGAAGATCAATGATACTTCCAAATATGGTTGGGCTAACAATCTCTGTTCATAATGGGCGTCAACACGTTCCGGTCCTGATCAGTGAAAATATGGTTGGACATAAGCTTGGTGAATTTGCAGTGACAAGAACCTTTAAAGGTCACTCCGGTGACAGGAAAACTAAGTAGGTAGTTATGGCAACTAAAGCTTCACATAGATACGCTAGAATCTCACCACAGAAGTGTAGATTGGTAGCAAATCAAATTAGGGGAAAGGATGTTTCTTCTGCTATTGATTTGCTTGAATTTAGCAATAAGAAGGCAGCTCGGTTATTAAAAAAGGTTTTGGAGTCTGCAATTGCTAACGCTGAAAATAATGATGGTTTAGATATCGATGACTTAAAGGTTTCTGAAGTTATTGTTAGCACTGCCCCAACTTATAAAAGGTTTAAAGCACGAGCAAAGGGTAGAGGAGATAGAATTTTAAAAAGAAACAGCCACATTAAAGTCGTTGTGGATACAAATAAAGAGACATAATTTATGGGACAAAAGGTACATCCAAATGGAATTCGTTTAGGCATCACCAAAGATTGGAACTCTACTTGGTATGCATCCTCAAAGGACTACGCAACCTTTATTATGCAAGACCATGCTGTAAGAGTTTTTCTTAGAGATAAGCTTAAAGATGCATCTGTGAGCAAGATACAAATAGAGCGACCTGCTACCAAAGCCATTATTACGATTCATACAGCCAGACCTGGAGTAGTCATTGGTAGAAAAGGAGAAGACATCGAGAGTCTTCGTCTAGAGGTTGCCAATATTCTTGAGATGAAATTGCAGGATGTAAGGCTTAATATTGCTGAAATTAGAAAGCCTGAGCTCGATGCTCATTTGGTTGCTGATGGTATCGCTCAGCAGCTTGAGAGACGCATTATGTTTAGGCGTGCCATGAAGAGAGCCGTAACCAATACGATGAGACTTGGGGCAGAGGGTATTAAGGTGAAAGTAAGTGGTCGATTGAATGGAGCTGAAATTGCACGATCCGAATGGTACAGAGAAGGAAGAGTCCCACTGCATACTTATAGAGCTGACATTGATTACGGTGTGGCAGAAGCAAAAACTACTTATGGAATTATTGGGATAAAAGTATGGATATCCAAAGGAGAAGTTTTTGACAAAGATAATAAAACTACTTCTGAAAAGGAAGATTAGGCACTGAGCTTAGTATAGGAATATAAATAATGTTACAACCAAAGAGAACAAAGTTTCGAAAGCAATTTAAGGGGCGCAACCGTGGTCTTGCTCAAAGAGGAAGCCAGGTGAGCTTTGGTGAATTTGCTCTTAAGGCCGTTGGACGTGGACGCCTTACTGCTAGACAAATCGAGGCAGCTAGACGTGCGATGACTAGATCTATAAAGCGGGGTGGAAAAATTTGGATTCGAGTATTTCCTGATAAGCCTATTACCAAAAAACCACTTGAAGTAAGGCAGGGTAAAGGTAAGGGTAATGTTGAATATTGGGTCGCTCAAATTCAGCCCGGAAAAGTACTTTATGAAATGGCAGGAGTTGAAGAAGAGGTAGCAAGAGAGGCTTTTAAACTTGCAGCTGCGAAACTTCCTATTGCAACTACATTTGTAACCAGGCAGGTAGCATGATGGAAATACAAAAATTACGTGCAATGAAATTAAACGAATTGAGCGATGAGCTTTTTAAGCTTAATAAAGAATTATTTGAGATGAATATAAAAAAATCTACAGGTGAAATTGTTAAGCCTCATGAAGTTAAGTCTGTGAAAAAAAACATTGCTAGGGTCAAAACTGTCATTAGCGAAATTGAAAGGGGTTGAGATAAGAATTATGAGCTCAATTGATACAAAAATAGTCAGAACCATCAGCGCAAGAGTTATTTCCGAAGCAAGAGATAAAACTGCCAGAGTAGTCGTAGAGAGAAGGGTATCGCATCCAACTCTTGGCAAGACTATTATTAAAAGTTCAAAGTATTTAATTCACGATGAAAGCAATAGTTGCAAATTGAATGATGAAGTTATCATTCAATCATGCACCCCAAAATCTAAAAATAAAACTTGGGAGCTTGTAGAGATTACTAAAGGCTCAGAGGAAGAAAACTAAAATGATACAAATGCAATCAAGATTGAGCGCGGCCGATAATAGCGGAGCTAGAGAGGTGATGTGTATTAAAGTCCTTGGTGGGTCAAAGAGACGATATGCTTCTATTGGTGATGTCATTAAAGTCACCGTTAAGGACGCTATTCCAAGAGGCAGAGTTAAGAAAGGTGAAGTTTATAATGCAGTCATTGTAAGAACTGCTAAAGGTGTTAGACGAGCTGATGGGTCACTCATAAGATTTGATGGCAATGCAGCAGTATTATTAAATGCCCAACTACAGCCAATCGGAACCAGAATTTTTGGCCCGGTAACCAGAGAACTTAGAAACAATAAATTTATGAAAATCATCTCACTTGCACCCGAGGTTATTTAAAAGATGAACAAGATTAAACAAGGAGATACTGTTGTTGTCATTGCTGGTAAAGATAAAGATAAGCAAGGCACAGTAACAAGTATTAATGATGGTAAGGCAGTTGTTGAAGGCATTAATGTTGCCAAGAAGCATCAAAGACCCAATCCTAACTTAGGTATTGCTGGTGGCATTGTAGACATTGAAATGCCAATTAATATATCAAACCTCATGGTATTAAATCCTGCAACAAATAAGGGCGATAGGATTGGAATCAAAAAATTAGAAGATGGAAGAAAAGTTCGTTTCTTTAAGTCTAATGGAGAGGTATTGGAGTCATAATATGTCGCGTTTAGCAAAAACTTACCTAGACAAAATCAAGCCTTCGCTAAAAGATAAGCTTGGCATTACTAATGATATGGCTATCCCTAAGATTACTAAGATTACGATCAATATGGGCTTAGGCGAGGCTGTAACCGATAAGAAAGTTATTGAAAAGGCAGTCGAAGATTTGAGAAAAATTGCTGGTCAGCAGCCGGTTGTATGTAATGCGAGAATCTCTGTCGCTAGCTTTAAACTTAGAGAAGGATTCCCCATCGGATGCAAAGTGACTCTGAGAAGAAATAAAATGTATGAATTTCTTGACCGCTTAATCTCTATTGCTCTTCCAAGGGTGCGAGATTTTAGAGGCTTAAATGCAAAAAGTTTTGATGGAAGCGGTAACTACAATCTAGGTATTAGAGAGCAAATAGTTTTTCCAGAGATAGATTATGACCAAATAGATTCGATCAGAGGTCTCGATATTGCAATTACAACTACAGCAAAGACTGACAAAGAAGCCAGAGCGCTTCTTGAGGAATTTGGTCTCCCGCTAAGAGGTTAAGGATTATGGCAAAAAAATCAATGATTAACAGAGAAATAAAGCGTGCAAAGCTTGTAGAAAAATATAAAGAGAAAAGAGCATTGCTAAAAGAGATCATAAGCAGTCCAAATGCTAGCTCTGAGGAAAAGTATGATGCTCAAATGAAATTGCAATCGCTCCCTAGAGACTCCAGTCCAATTAGAGGAAGAAATCGTTGTGCCTTGACGGGTCGTTCGCGAGGCGTTTATCGAAAATTTGGTCTTGCGAGAACCAAGCTAAGAGAAGCAACCATGAGGGGTGATCTTCCTGGTTTGTCGAAGGCAAGTTGGTAAGGAGTTTTTATGTCTTTTAATGATCCAGTTGCAGATATGTTAACAAGAATAAGAAATGCTCAATCTGCGAGAAAGTTTACTGTTGAAATACCGCATTCAAAACTAAAGGCTTCAATTTCAGAAGTGCTTTTGAGTGAGGGTTATATAAAAAGTGTTGATAGCAAAGGCGAAGGAACAAAGAAAATGATTGCTATCGAGCTTAAATATTTTGAAGGAAAGCCAGTTATTGACTTTATTGATAGAGTAAGTAGACCTGGCCTTAGAGCATATAAACCAAAAAATGATCTGCCGAATGTTCTTGGTGGTCTGGGATGCGCTATTGTCTCAACATCTCAAGGTGTGATGACAGATAGGGAAGCCAGACAGAAGGGCATTGGTGGAGAAGTTTTGTGCGTAATTTCATAGGAAAATAAGATGTCAAGGGTAGCAAAAAGACCAGTTGAGCTTAACAAAGACACTTCAGTTACGATATCTGAAGGGGTGTTAGCAGCTAAGGGAAAATTAGGTGAGCTCGTACTCGAAATTCATCCTTTGGTTGACATTATCCAAGAGGAATCATCTTTGCTTGTCAAAGCCAAAGATGAATCAGTAGAAGCAAAAGCCTTATCAGGTACATTTAGGGCGCTTGTAAGTAATGTGATTGAAGGAGTTTCAAATGGATTCCAAAAAAGCATGACGCTTGTTGGGGTTGGATACAGAGCTCAAGCACAAGGAAACAAACTTAACTTAACCCTTGGATTTTCTCATCCAGTCGAATTTGACATTCCTGAAGGAATCACCATTGAAACGCCAAGCCAAACTGAATTACTAATCAAAGGTATTGATAAGCAAAAAGTTGGACAAGTGGCAGCCAACATAAGAAAGTTTAGACCACCCGAGCCTTATAAAGGCAAAGGCATTCGTTTTACAAATGAAAGGATAGTTTTAAAAGAAGCTAAGAAAAACTAATGAGTAAAAAAATTTCCAGAATTAGACGATCAAAAAAGACGAGAAGTCGAATCAGAATTCAAAAAGTTGATAGACTGATGATTCATAAAACACCAAAGCATATTTATGCATATTTGGTTGATAAGGATGATCGTGTAATCACCTCAGTATCTTCTCAATCTAAAGATATCCGAGATAAGGTGAAATACACCGGTAACTGTGAAACTGCAGCCGAGGTCGGTAAGTTATTTTCATTAAAAGCCCAAGAGCTTGGCATAAAAAAAATTGCCTTCGATCGCTCTGGCTTTAAATATCATGGAAGAGTTTTAGCTCTTGCAAATGCTGCTCGTGAAGCAGGTATGGAGTTTTAAATGGAAGTTGAAGTACTTAAAAGCGAAGAGTTAGTTGAAAAATTAGTTTCTGTAAACAGAGTAGCTAAAGTGGTAAAAGGCGGAAGAGTTTTTGGATTTACTGCACTAACGGTAGTTGGGGACGGAAATGGTTCGGTTGGTTTTGGTTATGGAAAGGCTAAAGAACTTCCTATAGCTATTCAAAAAGCTATGCAGTCAGCAAAAAAAGAAATGAAACAAATCTCGCTTAATAAAAATACTATTTATTATCCAATCAAGGGTAGGCATGGTGCTTCCAAGGTTTATATGCAACCTGCTCCTGATGGAACAGGCATTATCGCCGGTGGGGCCATGCGGGCAGTCTTCGAATGTGTAGGCGTTTCAAATGTGACAGCTAAAAGCTTTGGCTCTAGTAATCCAATCAATATTGTCAGGGCTACTATGAATGCATTAGAGAACATAAAGTCCCCAGAGCATATGGCTAAGAAAAGAGGAAAGCAGGTAAACCAAATTTTAGGTTAGAACATGGCAGATAAAAAAATTAAAGTTACGCTGGTTAAGAGTAGATTTGGAAGATCTCCAAATCACAATGAGTGTGTATTAGGGCTTGGATTAAAGAAAATTCATCAAACAGTAACAGTAATGGATACACCAGAGAATAGAGGCATGATTAATAAGGTGTCATATCTATTAAAAGTAGAGGATTTATCATGAAATTGAATTCACTAAGTTCTGCTCCGGGCTCAAGAAAGAAGGCTAAGAGAGTCGGCAGAGGGATTTCAGCCGGTCAAGGCAAAACCTGTGGCCGAGGTGTAAAAGGACAAACCTCCAGATCAGGTGGATACCATAAGGTAGGATTTGAGGGCGGTCAAATGCCTATTCAAAGAAGACTCCCAAAAGTTGGCTTCACCTCCAGGGTTTCTAGTGAGAATGCAGAATTAAGATTATCGGAGTTAAATTTATTATCTGAGGAGATTATTGACATTAATCTCTTAATTAAAAAGCATCTTGTTCCTCAATCTACTACAAAGGTTAAGGTATTTTTATCAGGTGAGCTGACTAAAAAGGTTCAGCTTGGATCTGGCATCAAGGCAACAAAGGGCGCAAGAGTCAAAATTGAAGAGCTTGGAGGATCAATTACCGACAATGGCTAGAATCCCTCAATCCAATCCACAAGGACTTCTTGAGCAAGCATCTAAGCTTACTGAGCTCAGGCAAAGGTTCTTATTTTTGATTGGAGCATTAGTGGTTTACCGAGTTGGTACATTTATTCCAGTGCCAGGCATTGACCCAGTTGCGCTGGAACAATTTTTTCAGGCTCAATCAGGAACTATTTTAAGCATGTTTAACATGTTCTCTGGCGGCGCTCTATCCCGTTTGTCAATTTTTGCGCTCGGAATTATGCCGTATATTTCTGCGTCAATTATCATCCAAATGGCAACGCACATTGTTCCTGGCCTAACTCAGTTAAGAAAAGAAGGCGAATCAGGAAGGCGAAAAATAATTCAATACACCAGGTACAGTACTGTGCTTTTATGTGCTTTTCAGGCTATGGCCGCAGCATCAGCATTACAAAGCCAAAATGTTGTTATCAATCCTGGGACCTCGTTTGTAATTGTCGCTACTATCACACTGGTTACTGGAACTATGTTTCTCATGTGGCTGGGAGAACAAATTACTGAAAGAGGCATTGGAAATGGAATTTCAATGATTATTCTTGCGAGCATCATTTCTGGCCTTCCTTCTGCAATTGGTGGGACGTTAGAGCTTGTAAGTACAGGAGGTATGAATCAAGCCATGCCTCTTATATTGGGTATTTTAATTGTAGTAATTACTGTATTCGTTGTATTTATGGAGCGTGCACAAAGAAGAATTACTGTTAATTATGCAAAAAGACAACAAGGCAGAAGAATGTTTGCTGGCCAAACATCTCACCTACCTTTCAAGATTAACATGTCCGGTGTCATTCCACCGATTTTTGCTAGTTCCATTATATTGTTTCCCGCAACCATTGCTGGATGGTTTGGTGGAGGTTTTGCTGCTGGACAGTCTGCAAATACGCTACAAAGAATTGCAGCAACACTAGCTCCAGGTCAGCCTTTGTATATTCTTTTGTATGCACTTTTAATTATGTTTTTCTGTTTCTTTTATACATCCTTAGTTTTTAACGCTAAAGATACCTCAGAGAATTTAAGAAGATCAGGTGCATTTATTCCAGGTATTAGACCGGGTCAGCAAACTGCAGAATACATTGATAAAGTCCTTACAAGATTGACACTTTGGGGTGCATTTTATATTACTTTTGTATGTTTACTCCCCGAGTTTATGATTTATCGATTTAGCGTTCCCTTTTATTTTGGAGGTACTTCGTTACTAATTATTGTGGTTGTTTCAATGGATTTTATGTCACAGCTGCAAGCTCACATGATGAGCCATCAATATGAAGGACTCATGAAGAAAGCAAATTTAAAGGGCTACAGTAAAGCTTAGGTAGGATTGCAATGAAAGTAAGAGCATCAGTTAAAAAAATATGTAGAAATTGTCGAATTATTAGACGTCATGGGGTACTTAGAGTAATTTGCACTGACCCAAGACACAAGCAAAGACAGGGATAATTATGGCTAGAATAGCAGGAATTAATATACCAGATCAGAAGCATGTTCTTATTGCTTTGACTCATATTTATGGAGTAGGCAAAACAATGGCAAGTTTAGCGTGCGAGGCTACCTCCATAAGCCCATCCATGAAGGTTAAAGATCTAACGGAGGATCAGTTAGAGCAACTAAGATCTTTTCTAGCACAACATTTAACTGAGGGAGATCTCAGAAGAGAAGTTGCTATGAATATTAAGCGACTTCAAGATCTTGGCTGCTACAGAGGAATAAGACATCGACGAGGACTACCTCTAAATGGTCAAAGAACAAGAACCAATGCAAGAACCAGAAAAGGCCCGAGAAGGCCAATTAAGAGATAAGGTAAATTTATGGCTCAAGCTGATAAAAAAACAAAAAAGAAAATAAAAAAACAAGTAACTGATGGTGTTGCACATATACACGCATCTTTTAACAATACCATTGTCACTATTTCTGATCGACAGGGCAATACATTGGCTTGGGCGACTTCAGGAGGATCAGGTTTTAGGGGCTCAAGAAAGAGTACACCTTTTGCTGCCCAGGTTGCAGCAGAACGAGCAGGACAAACCGCAAGAGAGATGGGTATGCTAAATCTTGAGGTTAAGGTTAGAGGGCCTGGTCCAGGCAGAGAGTCAGCAATTAGAGCCTTGAACGCTGTAGGGTTCAAGATCAATGAAATACATGACGTCACACCAATTCCTCACAATGGTTGTAGACCTACTAAAAAGAGAAGAGTTTAATTTAAGGATAATATAATGGCACGATATACAGGACCATCATGTAAGTTAGCAAGAAGAGAAGGCACTGATCTTTTTCTAAAAAGTAAAGCTAAATCTATTGAGTCTAAGTGTAAATTTAATGTTACACCTGGAGGGCAGAAGCAGGGAAGAGGTCGCCTTTCTGATTATGGCTTGCAGCTAAGAGAGAAACAAAAACTAAGAAGAATGTATGGTGTTCTTGAACGTCAATTCAGACGTTACTATAAAAAGGCAGCACAGAAAAAAGG
>JAYPDM010000012.1:0-22247 GCA_038125265.1 Gammaproteobacteria bacterium | reverse complement strand
GCTTCAAGGAACCCTAAAAGCGCTCCCAGAGAGAGATGAAATTCTTCCAGATATAAATGAGAATCTGGTTGTTGAGTTATATTCAAAGTAATAAGTTAGAGGAAATATCATGTCAGAGTTTGTATCAGATTTTTTAAAGCCTAGAAGCGTCAAGGTTAATTCTGAAAGCGATTTTAGTGGAAAAATTTCAATTGAACCTTTTGAGAGGGGATTTGGACATACTCTTGGGAATGCAATGAGAAGGGTATTGCTTTCATCGATCCCAGGAGCTGCAATTACTGAAGTTGAAATTGAAGGAGTTCTTCATGAGTACACAAGCGTTGAGGGTGTGCAGGAGGATATTATTGAAATCCTACTTAATCTCAAAGGCGTTGCGATCAGATTGCATGGCACAAAGGCTTCACAATTAACAATTAATAAGGAAGGCCCTGGAGTGGTAACTGCAGGAGATATTACTGGTGAGCTTGATGTTGAGGTAATCAATCCAGATCACGTGATCGCAAATTTAAATAAGAATGGCAAATTTGTAGCGACATTGAAGGCAGAGATTGGAAGAGGTTATCGTCCTGCAAAAACTCAATCAAAATTTGATGAGGAGTCACAAACCATTGGAAAATTATTCTTAGATGCGAGCTTCAGCCCTGTTAGAAAAGTTACCTATTCAGTTGAAAGCGCCAGGGTTGAACAACGAACTGATTTAGATAAGCTGATTATTGACCTAGAGACCAATGGAACGATTGATCATGAAGAAGCAGTTAGACGCGCTGGAAGTATTATTAAAAACCAACTTGATATCTTCATAGACTTAGAGGATGAAAGCGAAGTTTTGGCTAAAGAAGCAGAAATTGAGGTTGATCCAAATCTCCTCAAAGCGATAGATGAATTAGAGCTTACAGTAAGATCTGCTAATTGCTTAAAAGCTAAAAATATTAACTATATTGGTGATTTAGTTTTGAAGACAGAGATGGAATTATTAAGAACACCCAATCTAGGCAAAAAGTCACTAACAGAAATTAAGCAAGTGCTTGAGCAGCATGGATTCACTCTTGGGATGCACTTAGAGAATTGGCCACCTGCCTCAATTATGCCTAAAGATTAATAAGAAACGGTAAAAAATATGAGACATAGAAAGTCTGGCAGAAAACTTGGACGTAATAGCTCACACAGGAAAGCTATGTATAGAAATATGGCATCTTCTCTTATTGAGCATGAGGTCATAACTACCACACTGCCAAAAGCGAAAGAATTAAGAAGATTTGTTGAGCCACTCATTACTCTAAGCAAAGAGGATAGTGTTGCCAAAAGAAGACAGGCATTTGATAAGTTAAGAAGCAAAGAAGCCGTAGGTAAATTATTCCAAGATCTTGGTCCTAGGTTTAAAGAGAGACCTGGTGGATATCTGAGGATTGTTAAAGCAGGCTTTAGACCTGGAGACTGTGCCCCTAAGGCAATTGTGCAGTTAGTAGAGCAAGCATCAGAAAATCATCCAACCCAAGAATAGCCTATATTTAAGAGAAATATTTTTTTAGAATCTTTTCGATTCGAGTGAGCTTATAAATCTTTTTGTCATCATCGCTAAGATTATTGTAATTTTTGTCATATTTTATTTTGATATAGGCATTTAAGTCGGTTTGTTTTAGTAGGTTGAATAAAGGTTTGAATAAGCGATTTCTGTACCTGTAACTTATACCAAAATCAAGAATCACAAAAGATTGATCATTTAATATTAAGATATTTTCTTTTCGCTTAAGATCACAATGAGCAATTCCCTCACTGTGTAAATCTTGAATAGTTTGTAGAAGTTGGACATGAAATTCATTCTTAATCTTCGTATGGGAATTCATGAAGTCACGTATATTTACTCCCTCATAGAACTTCATAAAAATTCCTTTATTGTAGGAAAAAACCTCTGGAACACCTTTGATATGCTGTATTTGTTTTAAAACTTTGTACTCTCTTTTAATGAGAAACGCATTAATCGTTTTTACAATGAAATTACTTCCAGCTGGTACTTTATATATAAAAGTGTCAAATTCAGAATGAATTTTATAAATTTTAGACTGATTGCCTTCCCTGAAGGGAATAGTTGAATTGAGATTTAGTTTATTATGCCGAAACCGGTTTAGAGCTTCTTCATGTTCAGTCATTAGGTCGCCACATAAGCCCAAATAAAGACATATAACAATATGATTGGCTCGCCATTAAGCTTGACTGAATTTCTCAATGACCAATTTGAAAATAAATCTAGAGCTAATCTCTTTGGTATTAAGGCAGGTGTATTTTGAGCCCATTCCTTCCATTGATCATTGAAAATATTCTTTAGTTTTTCATCTTCATACTTTATTGCAGGAGGATAGTAAAAGATAATAAATGCAGTCAGTAAGATATACCAAGCAATCATATTTGCTAAAAACGAAAAACCAATAAGAATTAAAAGATTGCCGGTATATAAAGGATGTCTCACTAAGGAATAAATTCCAATTGTACAAAGCTCTTTATTTTTTACGATGACACCGCTAGCAATGAGTCTAAATATTGCACCAAAGACGATAAGTATAAGAGCTAAGTTAATAAACTGTGGGTTTGCATTAGCCGCCAGTGACATGAGTGCAATAAATATAAAGGCAAGAATTTGCCTCGAAGCTTCATGATTCTGCAATAATTTAATGAAATTAGGCTCACTGCTATTTTGATGGGTATTTACGCGATGTTTCATATCAATACTTATAAGAATTCTACATTTATACTTTAAGTCATGTTAGATAAAATAACTACTTTGATACTGAAATAATGCAAAGACCTTACACAAATATATTTTCATCGCGTTCTGTTGCGTTCGGCACAAACGGAATGGTTGCAACCAGTGAACCTTTGGCAACGAGCGCAGGACTCAATGTATTAAAAGAGGGAGGCACTGCTATAGATGCTGCTATTGCTGCCAATGCTATGCTTGGGTTGGTTGAGCCTTGCAGTTGTGGTGTTGGCGGTGATCTATTTGCAATCATATGGAATCCAAAGTCTAAGAAATTAGAGGCTATAAATGCGAGCGGACCTAGTTCAAATTCAATAGACATAGACCGTATCACTAAGGAGTATAAAATTTTACCTCAGAGAGGCGGAATCACTGTAACAGTACCTGGGTGTGTAAAAGGATGGGAATATTTACACCAAAAATTTGGAAAATTAGATTTAAAAGAGATATTTAAGCCTTCGATCAATTATGCATTAGATGGATTCCCAGTTTCTGAGACGATTGCAAAGCAGTGGGCCCTTGAGTCGAACGTACTCAAAACATACCCATCCTTTGCAAATACCTATTTGCCAAATGGCAGTCCACCCAAGTCAGGAGCTATTTATAGGAATGAAAATTTAGCAAAACTTTATCAGGTTATTTCATCTGAAGGGTTACATGTATTTTATGATTCTGATATCTCAAAAGAGATTATTAAGTCAGTTCAAAAATTAAATGGCTATATGACAGATGATGATTTGAGTGGATTTTCGCCCGATTGGATCGAGCCAGTATCAACCAAGTATCGTGACTATGATGTATGGGAAATTGGACCAAATAATCAGGGATTAACGGTTCTACAAATGCTAAATATCTTAGAATTTTTTGATTTTCATAAGTTTGATGGACCAAGCGACCCAAGATATCTTCATATTCTGATTGAGGCAAAAAGATTAGCCTTTGAGGATAGAGCAAAATATTATTCTGATCCTAAATTCAATGATCTGCCCATTGAGCATTTAATTTCTAAGGGCTATGCGGAAGATCTAGCAAAAAAAATCAATCCCAGCAAAGTATTAAAAATAGATCCGCATTCCCCTGATGTTAATCATGGAGGCGATACTGTGTATTTAACGGTGGCCGATAGTGATGGACTTATGGTTTCGCTCATACAGAGCAATTATCGTGGATTTGGTTCAGGTGTTATTGTTGAGAAATATGGCTTTGGACTTCAAAGCAGGGGCGAGCTTTTCTCACTTAATAAAAATCATGCGAATAGAATTGAGAAAGCTAAAAGACCTTTTCATACCATTATTCCGGGTTTTCTAACAAAAGGTAATGTTCCTTTGTTTAGTTTTGGTGTGATGGGTGCTGATATGCAACCGCAAGGCCATACACAGATTTTAGTTAATCTGATCGATTTTGGCCTAAACATACAACAGTGTGGAGATATGCCTCGCGTGCGACATGAAGGATCTAGCAATCCAAAGGGAGAATTTTCAATATCCTATGGTAAGTCATATAGTGAATTTTCTCTTCCTAAAGAGTCTTTAGATTACCTTTTAAAATTAGGTCATAATATTGAGTATTCTAATGACGGTCTCTTTGGAGGGTATCAATCAATTTGGCGTGATCCTGATTCATTGGTTTATTCAGGGGCTTCTGAATCAAGAAAAGATGGATTAGCCTTGGGCTATTAATATGAAAAGAGTCTTAACGGGAATCACAACAACCGGCATACCGCATTTGGGTAATTATATTGGAGCCATAAAACCCTCTATTGCGGAGAGCAATAATGATGCTATTAAAAGCTATTTTTTTCTTGCAGATTATCATGCCCTTATTAAGAGCCATGATCCGCAATTAATAAGAGAATCTTCGTTAAAAATTGCAGCTACCTGGTTAGCTTTAGGCCTGAGCGATCGATCCTCTTTTTATCGGCAGTCTGATATACCAGAAATTTTTGAACTTACTTGGATCTTAACTTGCTTTACTGCCAAGGGATTGATGAATAGAGCCCATGCTTATAAGGCTGCTGCAGATTTAAATATTGAAGATGGCAATGATGTAGATAAGGCAATTACTATGGGCCTATATTCTTATCCGATCCTTATGTCTGCTGACATACTAATGTTTAAGGCTAATGAGGTTCCTGTAGGGAAAGATCAAGTTCAACATGTAGAAATGACGAGAGATATTGCACTAAGATTTAATCACAATTATGGAAATATCTTAACCATTCCTGAAGTTGTCACTAATCATAGCCAAGAGACCATCATTGGTCTTGATGGTAGAAAAATGTCAAAAAGCTACAACAATATCATCCCAATTTTCCTTGAGGAGAAACCATTAAGAAAATTAATTAACAAGATCAAAACGAACTCCCTAGAGCCTGGTGTGCCTAAGGAGTATAAAGATTGTACTTTATTTGCTCTTTATGCCTATTTTGCAACTTCAGAAGAAATTGAGTCTATCAAGAAATTATATGCTGAAGGGATTAGTTGGGGGGATATGAAGTCTATTTTATTTGAGAAAATATTTAATTTTTTTGACCCCTATAGATCAACCTATACGGACTACTTAAGTGATGAGGCATTTATTGAGAAGCGGCTCAGATTAGGCGGAGAGCAAGCAAGGGAGGAAGCTTCAGCTTACTTGAAAGAAATAAAATCTGCGATTGGCATTAAGTAATATTAAAGAAATTTTGCTGTATGTGATAATTTGCATGATTTAATGCCCTCGTAAGGTCCCTGATAAATGACCTCTCCTCCTTTATCACCGCCCTCTAAGCCAAGATCAATAATCCAATCAGAGCATCTAATAACATCAATGTTATGCTCAATGATGATGATTGTATTTCCTTGATCTCTGAGCTCAGTAAGGACTTTGGTTAATTTTTTTATATCTTCAAAATGAAGACCGGTGGTTGGTTCATCTAAAATATAAAGACTTGATCCGGTCGAGCGCTTTGAAAGCTCTTTGGAAAGCTTTATTCTTTGTGCTTCACCTCCGGAAAGAGTAGTAGCACTCTGACCCAATTGAATATAAGACAGCCCTACTTGCTGGAGCGTAGATAATTTATCTCTGATTGATGGTATGTTTTCAAAAAAATCTAAGGCTTCTGAGACGGTTAAGTCTAATACCTCTTTAATATTTTTACCTTTATATTTGATACTAAGTGTCTCTCGATTATATTTGCCCCCTGAGCACACATCACAAGAGACATAGATATCAGGGAGAAAATGCATCTCAACTTTTATCATGCCATCTCCCTGGCAGCTTTCACACCTTCCTCCTTTTACATTAAAGCTAAACCTACCCACCTTATAGCCCCTTGACTTAGATTCTGGCGTCATAGAAAAAAGCTCTCTAATGGGTGTAAAAATTCCCGTGTAAGTAGCTGGATTAGAGCGAGGTGTTCTTCCAATCGGACTTTGATTGATATTTACGATTTTGGTTATTTTCTCTAGGCCCTTAACATCTGCAACCGGTTTGAATGTTTTCCCCTGAAAATAATCTTCCGCAACCTTTAGCAGAATATCATTCACAAGGGTTGATTTTCCTGAGCCAGAGACTCCGGTTACAGAAGTGATAACGCCCAAAGGAAAGTCCACATTAATGTTTTTTAGGTTATTTAAGGAAGCATTTTTTATTGAAATAAAATTCGGATTTTTAAGTAATATTTTTTTAGGAGGGTCGATGGTAAGTTTTTTTGATAAATATTTCCCAGTGATCGAGTTTTTTGAGGCAATTATTTTTTTTGCATCACCTTGAGCAACTATAAGACCGCCATGCTTTCCTGCACCAGGACCGATATCAATAATATGATCTGCCTCAAGCATCATTTCTTCATCATGCTCAACTACGATCACTGTATTTCCTAATTCTTTTAGTTTTTTTAGCGTGGAAATAAGTTTTTGATTATCTCTTTGATGCAGTCCAATTGAGGGTTCATCAAGTATATACATCACTCCAACCAAGCCAGAACCAATTTGTGAGGCTAATCTAATTCTTTGTGCCTCACCTCCTGAAAGTGATTCAGCACTCCGACTAATTTCTAAATAACTTAAACCTACATCCTGCAGAAAAATTAGCCTATCTTCAATTTCTTTAATAATTTTTGTGCCAACATCTTTACGCCAGCCAATTAGATTTAGTTTTTTGAAAAAATCGATTAAATTTTCAACATTTAGATTGCATACTTCAGATATATTTCTATCCGAAATAAAAACATTTCTAGCATTATCATTTAGCCTCGTTCCAAGGCATTTGGGGCAGCTTTTTAGGCTTCTGTATCTTGAAAGTGACATTTTGACAGCCATTGAGTCTGTTTGAATATAGCGTCGCTCCATAGAGGGGATGATTCCCTCAAAAGCTTGTATTCGACTTTCTTTAGCCCCTTTTTTATTAATAAAATAAAAAGGGATTTTTTCTTCGGTTCCATAAAGAATGATCTTTTGTTTTTCTTTTGCAATAGTATTGAAAGGGTTTGAAAGTGAAAAATCATAAAAAGCAGCCAACGAGGACATGGACTCAATAAAAAGTAAGTTATTTTTATCCCAGCCTCTAATTGCTCCGGCATTAATTGAAATATCAGAATTTATAATTACTTTTTCTTCATCAAAGAAATACTTAGTTCCTAAACCATCGCAATGATTGCATGCGCCTGATGGGCTATTAAAAGAGAATAATCTAGGTTCTACTTCTTCAAGACTGTAGCTACAGTCTGGACAGGCAAATAAAGTTGAAAAGATCTCTTTTTTCTCCTGAGATGAAATCTTGACAGTACTTTTAGAGACATTTATAGCGGTTTGAATAGAATCTGTAATCCTATCTCTATTTTTTTCTTCTATCGTTAATCTATCAATAATGACATCTATGGAGTGCTTAATATTTTTATCTAACTTTGGAACCTCATCAGCCATATAGATTTTTCCATCTACCAGAAATCGCATAAAGCCTAAAAGCGAAAGCTCTTTAAAAAGATTTTCGTATTCTCCCTTTTTTTGCTGAATACAAGGCGCCAGAATCTGAACTTTTTCATCGGAAAACTTTTTTATTGTTTCGTCTACAATTTGAGATATTTCTTTTGCTTCTAATGTAACCAAATGTTCAGGACATTTTGGAGATCCGATACGCGCAAAAAGCAATCTAAGGTAATCATAAATTTCAGTGACTGTTCCAACGGTTGATCGAGGATTATGAGAAGAGGATTTTTGTTGAATTGAAATTGCTGGTGATAAGCCCTCAATAGCATCAACCTCAGGTTTTTCCATCATTGAGAGAAATTGCCTTGCATAGGATGATAGTGATTCTACGTATCTCCTTTGTCCTTCAGCATAAAGAGTATCAAAGGCTAATGATGATTTGCCTGATCCGGATAGGCCTGTTATTACTACTAATTTATCTCTTGGTATTTCAACATCGATATTTTTTAGATTATGGGTTTTTGCACCCTGAATAATTATGTTTTTCGAGGTCATCTAGGAAAAATTGCACTTGTAAAAGTAAACTCCTAATTATATCTGAATCTCATAATTTGATGCTATCTGTATAGCACTTGGTGCTATAATTTGGTTATGTCAGGAGTAAACAAAGTAATTTTAGTGGGAAATCTTGGTGCTGATCCAGATATTCGTGAAATGCCGACTGGGGGCAGTGTAGCAAGAGTGAGCATAGCTACCAGTGACGCATGGAAAGATAGGGTTACAGGCGAATCTAAAGAGAGAACCGAATGGCATCGAGTCGTTTTTTTTGGCAAGAGAGCTGAAACGGTGTCTCAATATTTAAAAAAAGGCTCCAAGATCTATGTAGAGGGAAGCTTAAGAACCAATAAGTGGCAAGATCAAGATGGTAAGGATAGGTATACCACAGAGGTCATAGCCGATAATTTTCAATTTCTCGATTCCAGGGGTAGCTCAGACTCAAGCGAAAGCCCAAATATTACATCGGCTTCTTCCGATGATCCATTTGATGACGATATACCTTTTTAGTTTTTAATGATCAACAAGGCGTTTATACAGACATTTGGTTGCCAAATGAATGAATATGATTCTGAAAAAATCATAGACCTCCTGAAAAATCATTTTGCCGCAGAGGCTACATTAGCTGCAGATCAAGCTGATATTCTTATTATGAATACATGCTCTATCAGAGAAAAGGCTCAAGAAAAGGTTTTTTCTTTGCTTGGTAAATGGAAAAAACTTAAGCAAAAAAATCCTGAAATTTTAATTGCTGTCGGAGGATGTGTTGCGTCTCAGGAGGGAGATGCCATTATTAAAAGGGCACCCTATGTGGATATTGTTTTTGGGCCACAGACACTTCATAAATTACCTCATCTTGTTAGCGAGTCAAAACTGCATAAAAAGAGAGTGGTAGATATCAACTTTTATAAAAATGAAAAGTTTAATCATTTGCCCAATGCGATAGACATTAAGACTACTGCATTTGTATCGATTATGGAGGGATGTAATAAATTTTGCGCATTTTGTGTTGTACCCTATACCAGGGGTGAAGAGCTGAGCAGGCCGGTTGAGGATATACTCGATGAGATTGTTCATCTTACTCAAAAAGGCGTGAGTGAAATTAATCTTTTAGGACAAAATGTGAATGCCTATAAGAGTCAATTAGCAAATGGCAAGCAAGTAAAATTTGCCTTCCTGTTAGAGCTTATAGCTATGATTGATGAAGTTAAAAGAATACGTTTTACAACCTCGCATCCAATAGATTTTGATGCAGATTTAATCAGTGTTATGACTTCAGATTCAAAGTTTGGAAGCTATCTTCATCTGCCAATTCAAAGTGGATCAAATAAAATCTTGAAAGCTATGAAGAGAGGATATAGTAGGGAATACTTTTTAAAAATTGTCGATAAATTAAAATCTGGAAACCCAAAATTATCACTGTCTTCTGACTTTATTGTAGGTTTTCCCGGAGAGACAGATAGTGACTTTGAGGAAACTCTCGATGTAATTGATCGCGTTGGTTTTGATCATAGCTTTAGTTTTTTATACAGCCCAAGACCCGGGACGCCAGCATCTATACTAACTGATGAAGTATCTATCGAGGTGAAGCAAAGAAGGCTTGAAATTTTACAAGCAAAAATTAATAGCAATGCCCAAAGTATAAGCCAGGGTATGGTTGGGTCGGTAGAAAAGGTTTTAATAGAAAATATGTCTAAGAAAAATAAAAACGAAATTACTGGCAGGACAGAAAATAATAAATGGGTTAATTTGCCGGGAGACCATCATTTTATCGGTAAGATAATCGAAGTTCAGATTACCCAAGCTATGTCTAATTCATTGCGAGGCAGAATGATATTACCAGAACAAGAGCGAATCTATGCTTAAAAATTATGAAGAGTCAACTTTAAACTTTGATCTCACTCCCGAGGTTCCTAAGGGAATATTGAATCTATGCGGAGAATTTGATCAAAATATAAAGCTGATTGAAAAAGAATTAAACGTTGAAATAAGAATTAGAGGCTATAGGATTGAAATTGATGGCAAGGCAGAGTTTAGCCTTAACGCTAAGAATCTTATTTTAGAGTTATATCAACTCGGCTCAGTAGGGGAAATTAGTAAAGAAAAATTTAATTTTATGTTGAGGCAATCTCTTGGTATGCCTGAGTCAAATACTAGACCCATCAAACTTATTAAAACAAGAAGAAGGAAAATTGATGTAAGAGGCGCTAATCAACTTACATATATTAATAATATCCAAGAATTTAATATCAATTTTGGGATTGGACCTGCCGGAACAGGAAAAACATATCTAGCGGTTGCATCTGCTGTACAGGCCCTTGAAAGTGAAGAGGTTCATAGAATTATTCTTGTAAGACCTGCCGTTGAGGCAGGTGAAAAACTTGGATTTCTACCGGGTGATTTAAGTCAGAAAGTTGATCCATACTTAAGACCCATGTTTGATGTGCTTTATGAACTACTTGGTTACGAGACGGTAGCAAGGATGATGGAAAGGCAGATCATCGAAGTTGCACCCTTGGCTTATATGAGAGGTAGAACGCTCAATGAGTCATTTATCATTCTTGATGAGGCACAAAATACCACGATAGCTCAAATGAAAATGTTTCTAACCAGAGTAGGGTTTAACTCTAAGGTTGTTGTTACGGGTGATATTACTCAAACCGACCTCCCTAATGGCACGACCTCAGGTTTAATTCATGCAATTGATATACTAGAATCGATCAAAGAGATTGGATTTACTTTCTTTGACTCAAAAGATGTAGTTAGGCATCCATTAGTAAGAAAAATTATTGATGCCTATGAAATGATAAGTAAGAAAAAATAAATGTCTCCAGGCAGTTCGGCACTAAATATTGAAATAATTAATGATGGGAAGATTGCAAATATTCCAGATAAATATAATGTAGTTAAAGCAGTTCTTAAGTCACTCGATATTACGCATAATTCCAGTATATGCATTAAATATGTGAGCCTTTCAGAAATGAAAAAAATCAATCAAGAATATAAAAAAAAGAATAAACCTACTAATGTTTTATCGTTCCAAGGGTATAAGTATTCTCAAGAAAAAGGAGAAGAGATGGAGCATCTGGGTGATTTAGTGCTTTGTCCTGACTATATTGATAAAGAGGCTCGAATCAATCATTTAGATATAGATAAGCATTGGGTTCATATGATAGTCCATGGTGTTCTGCATTTATTAGGATATGATCATGAATTTGAGTCTGAGGCGCTTACAATGGAAGCAAAAGAAATTAATATACTCTCAAAGTTGGGTTATTCTAATCCATACATACATTAAATGAGCAAATCAAATAAAAATATTCTTAGGCTCTTTCTTAATAAACTTGGTATTGGGAAAGCGCATAATGAAAAAGAAAAAGCTGAAGATCTTTTGCGTTCGCTTGAGCAGGATAATTTAGTTTCAAACGATGTTTTAACAATGATGCTAGGGGTTTTGGAGGTAGTTGATATCAATGTCAGAGATATCATGATACCTAGATCTCAAATGGTCGTTCTTGATCGAGACGATACGATTGATGAATACATAAAGATTATTTCTGAATCCGGACACTCAAGATTTCCGGTTATAGGGGAAGACAAAGATGAGGTATTAGGTATATTTTTAGCAAAAGACCTCATTAAATATGCAATCTCTACTGAGAAAGAGACTTTTGATATTTCAGATAATTTAAGACAAGCGATTTTTATTCCTGAGGGGATGAAGCTGGATAAGCTACTTGCTCAATTTCGAGAAAGTAGAAGTCATTTAGCAATAGTAGTTGATGAGTTTGGTGGTGTATCAGGTCTTGCTACGATTGAAGATGTGCTTGAGCAAATTGTTGGTGATATAGATGATGAGTATGATATTGAGGAAACAGATTTAATTATTGAGCTTTCTGAAAATTTATACAAAATTAAAGCCCAATACAGAATCGACGAATTTAATGAATTTTTTAAGGTTGACCTTGATGATGCTGACTATGATACGTTAGGTGGTTTAGTGGTCCATCATCTAGAGCGATTGCCAAAGAGGGGTGAATCTATAGATTTCGAGGGATTCAGTTTTAAAGTCATTAGTGTCGATAGAAGAAGGATACACTTTATTGAAGTATCAAAAGTTTCATAAAGCTAAATGCATTTTGTAATTCTCTTTTTTCTCGGGGCTTTGCTTAACCTTGCATTTCCTCCTTTTAACCTTTGGTTTGCTATTTTTTTATTTATATATCCGCTAGTAATTTTTCTTAGAATTCCCAGCGACGCATACTTAGAATCATTTTTTATAGGATTTATATTTGGTCTGGGATTGTTCTTGCCAGGTATACATTGGGTATTTATTAGTATTCATGAATACGGACAAGTGCCTATGGGAATAAGTATATCTCTTGTAATTTTATTGGCTTGTTATATGGCTCTTTTTGTTGGTCTTAGTTTTTTATTCACGAAACTATGGATAAAGCATAGAGAGGGAAATTTTGTTTACATCTTTCCAATTGTTTTTGTTTTTTTTGAGTATTTAAGATCTATTATTCTTGGAGGCTTTCCATGGTTTTCAGTTTATCAGAGTCAATTGTATTCAATTTTTAACTCTTTATTTCCAATCATTGGGGGGCTCGGAGTTACATTTTTTATAATTTATTTCTGCTCATGTATATTGATGTTATTTCGAATGAAACAAAAAAAATCAATGTTAATTTGGATGTTCGGATTGGTTATCATGAGTATATCTTTATCTAGCATTGATTGGACAGATCCCCTCGATAATTCAATAAGTTACTCAATCATTCAGACTGGTATTGATCAATCTGTGAGATTATCAGGTACCAATTACAATCAAATTGAAATGGATAATTTAAATAAAATTACACAAGAAAGTAGTTTTTCAGAAATAATTATTCTTCCTGAGGCGACCTTTATACTTCCAGATGAAGCGATATTCAATCAACTTGCAAGCAGCAATAGTGATATTATTTTTGGAGCAGTGAATAGAGGACAAGTTCCTGGTTATAGCTCCAATGAGTTAATTGCACTGTCCGATGAATCAGTACAAACTTACTTTAAGAGACGCCTAGTGCCTTTTGGAGAGTATATCCCGCTAAGTGACTATTTTGCTGGTATTTTTAACAACATAAGGGTCCCCATTCCTCTCATTGAGAAGGGAGTAGATGCTCAAAGTTTTATCGAAATAAAAGATATATTCTTTGCCCCATCAATTTGTTTTGAGGATGCATTTTATGAGACTTTTTTTAGTAACCAGGAAGCAAATATTTTTCTTAATGTTACTAATGATGGTTGGTTTAATGATTCCCCTGCACTGAGCCAGCATATAAGTTTTTCTCAAATTAGAGCTAAAGAATTTGGTAAACCTCTCTTAAGATCTGCAAATACAGGAATTTCTGGACATATTAATCCTGATGGAAGTATTGCTTCTAAACTGCCCACACAAGTTCAAAGTATTTTAAGGGGAGAAGTCAATGGCACACTAGGAAAAACACCTTTTGGGGCATTTGGTCTACTTAGTACATTAGTATTTATATTAATAATTTCAATCACTCACTTTTTAGTTACAAAGTTAAGGATCCTTTTTTCAACATAGATCGTTTTTACAATTTCACTTCCAGAAATATATTTAGCAATAGAGGGCTCCTCTTTGGCTAGGGTTATAACGGTATCCTTATCCTGATCAATACTAAATGTTAGCTTACCTCTTACTTTTCCATTTACTTGTATGGGAAGTTCATATGCATCTTCAATAAGATACCTTGAATCAGCTATCGGCCATGATTCATAAGCTAGAGTCCGAGCATGGCCTAATCTATTCCATATTTCTTCAGATATATGTGGGGCTAGAGGAGATAAGAGCAACAGAAAGTTTTCTACCGTATTGACGCTAATTGAGTCAAGTTTATACAGAGCATTGAGAGCTTCCATTAAGCTTGAGATTGCAGTGTTAAATCTAAACGCTTCGATATCTGAGGTAACTTTTTTAGTTACCTTTGCCAAAATTCTTTTTTCAGATTCTTCTCCTTCGTTATCATGAATATGAGTTTTTATACTTGAGTTTTCACTATCTATAAAAAGATTCCAAACCCTATTTAGGAACCGATAAGTACCTTCTACGCCACTGGTGCTCCAAGGCTTTACCTGCTCAAGTGGACCCATAAACATTTCATACAGTCTAAAAGCATCAGCTCCGTATTTACTCACGATCTCATCAGGATTGACAACATTACCTCTGCTTTTACTCATTTTTGAGCTTTTCAGTTCAAGCTGAATATTTAAGTTATCCCTTAAGAAATAAAAACCATCTTTCTCAACTACATCAGCCTCATTAATCTTTATTTGTTTTAATTCTTGAGTCTCTTGAGTATCTTTAATATTTTTTGAAGATATAAATTTACCTCCAGTTTGATAAGCATAGTACTCAGCTTCACCAAGTATCATCCCCTGATGAACCAGTTTTTTGAAAGGCTCTTGCGTTGATGTTATGCCAATATCATATAGAAACTTATGCCAAAATCTTGCATATAGTAAATGCAGAACGGCATGCTCTGACCCACCTACATATAAATCTACTGGCATCCAATATTCTTCCAATTCTTTATCAATCAATTGGGTATGATTATTAGGGTCTATATATCTTAGGTAATACCAACAGGATCCAGCCCACTGAGGCATAGTATTTGTTTCACGAGATAGTTCTTTACTACCCTTCCTTACTTTTAGCCAATCCTTAGCCTTAATTAATGGCCCTTCTGGTGAACCGCTAGGCTTAAAGTCCTCTAGCTCGGGAAGGGTTATGGGAAGTTCACCTTCATCAATAGGAATAATGGTGTCGTTATCAAAGAGTATTGGAAAGGGCTCTCCCCAGTATCTCTGTCTCGAGAAAAGCCAGTCTCTTAATTTATAATTAATTTTCTGGTTACCAATATTGTTCGACTCAATATATTCAATAATTTTCTTTTTTGAATCTTCAATATTTAAACCATCAAGAAAGTCGCTATTAATGGAGTTACCCTCTCCGGTATATGCTTCACCATCAAATTCAGATGGGGGTTGAACAGTCCTGATAATTTCAAGATCATACTGAACAGCAAATTCCCAATCTCTTTGATCTTCCCCGGGGACAGCCATAATTGCACCGGTTCCATAATGCGCAAGTACATAATCAGCAATCCAAATTGGAATTAATTTTTTACTAACCGGATTTATCGCATAGCTACCAGTGAAGGCACCAGATTTCTCTTTGGTTTGGGCGGTCCTCTCTAGATCAGATTTTTTCGCCGAGAGATTAATGTATTTCTCAATATCTAATTTGAATTCATCCTTTGTAATTTGCGTTACTAATTCATGCTCCGGTGACAGAACAATATATGTTGCTCCAAAGATAGTATCAGGCCTTGTTGTAAAAATTGAAATAATCTCGTCACTTTTCTCTACTTTAAAATTTATCTCTGCGCCAATACTTTTACCTATCCAATTCTTTTGCATTTCAATGGTGCTTAGAGGCCAATCCAGAGAATCAAGTCCCTCTAAGAGTTTTTCAGCATAATTGGTAATTTTTAACATCCATTGCTTCAAGGGTTTACGCTCGCACTGAAAACCCCCAACTTCAGATAACCCATCGATAACCTCTTCATTTGCGAGCGTCGTACCAAGTTGTTCGCACCACCAAACAGGCATATTGGATTGATATGCAAGATTCTTTTTAAACATTTGTAAAAATATCCATTGTGTCCATTTGTAGTAATCTGGATCGGTCGTATTTATCTCAAGGTCCCAGTCATATGAAAATCCGAATGACTTAAGCTGCTTTTTAAATCTATTAATATTTTTTTCAGTAGTAATTTTTGGGTGAGTACCTGTTTTTATTGCATACTGCTCTGCAGGAAGGCCAAAAGCGTCCCACCCCATCGGATGAAGCACATTAAAGCCTTGCATTCGTTTGTACCTAGCAATGATATCTGAGGCAGTGTATCCCTCTGGATGGCCTACATGGAGCCCATCACCACTTGGATATGGGAACATATCAAGAACGTAGTATTTTGGCTTAGATTTATCAATATCTTTAGGTACTTGAAAAGTCTTATTCTTCTCCCAGTAAGTTTGCCACTTATTCTCTATGTCTTTAAAAGGGTACATATGTAATACTGTTTAGGCTAAATTTATGAATCAATACCAAAAAATAATTTCCGTAATTATAACCGTAATATTTACTTCTAGCTGTGGATTTGTACTAGAAGAGCAAGCATACAGTAGCGAGTATATTAATTCTTATGGTATTGATTTTATAAGCATTGCCCCAAATTCACTTCTTTCTCAAGAGATGAGGCGACTTATTGAATTATCAGAATTCATGCCTAATGACTCTGGAGAGGGGTTAAGAATTAATATTAGAGATGAGGCGCTCAATGAAGAGATCTTTACGCTATCACTTAATAATCTCCCGACAGAGTATGAAATAACTTATACCGTAAGTTTTGAGGTACTTTTAGAGGGTAGGGTTATAAGGTCATTAGACACAATTACACTGAGCAGGGTCTATGGGTTTGATCTGAATAATCTCATTGCAAAACAAAGAGAATCGCTGCAAATTCAGAGAGAATTAGCCAGAGGTTTGGCAGATAGGATTCTTCAACAGCTTTAGTTATAAGATCGTAGGATTAGGTGAGTCACCATAAACCTCATTAGGATCAAAGGTCTTTTCTTTTTCAGTAAATTCTAAATGAATGCTTCCATTTTCATTTTGACTTACTTTTCTGTAGAAGCATGACCTATAACCAACATGACAACTTGCACTTCCCTCAACTTCGACTTGAATCCAAATGGCATCTTGATCATCATCAATTCGCATTTCTCTAATTTTTTGGATCAGTCCACTGGTTTTCCCTTTATGCCATATTACCTTGCGACTTCTACTATAGTAGTGAGCTTCACCTGTTTTAATACTAAGCTCAAAACTATCCTTATTCATATAGCCGAGCATGAGTATATCTTTACTATGAACATCCATAGTGATGACAGGGATTAGCCCTTGTTCATCAAATTTTGGAGCTAGCTCATTGCCTTCCTCTACTTGTTCAATTGAGATTCTTTTTTGAAATAACTTATCTTTCAATATTGATATCCATTAAAATTGGTAATTGATTTTAACATTAATTTAAGATTGGGTTTAAGATGCATTTGTTTAATACGCTAACCAAAAAAAAGGAAGAGTTTAAGCCAATCTCTCAGGATAGCGTAAAAATGTATGTTTGTGGACCGACGGTTTACAACCATCCACATATTGGTAATGCGAGACCCCCAGTGGTCTTTGATATCTTAGCAAGGCTACTCGAGAGAAAGTTTAATTTAACCTATGTTCGAAATATTACTGATGTCGATGACAAAATAAATGATGAGGCCAAGAGAAGGGGAATAAGTATTGAAAAACTAACAACCCAATACATTGATATTTATAGAAAAGATATGGCCGCATTAGGTGTAAGAAGCCCTAGTATTGAACCAAAGGTTACAGATCATATTGAGTTGATTATTGATTTTATTGAGCAGCTTAAACTAAAGGATTTTGCATATGAATCAGATAATCATATCTATTTCGATATTAGTAAATATGGTGAGTATGGAAAATTATCAGGTAGAAATATCGATGAGCTAATCTCTGGTGCAAGAGTAGAAGTATCAAAGAATAAGAAAAATCCTGGCGATTTTGTCCTTTGGAAGCCATCGGATAAAGATACGGTTGGATGGAGTAGTCCATGGGGGTATGGACGACCTGGATGGCATATTGAATGCTCTGTAATGGCTTATCAACATCTAGGTGAGACGATTGATATACATGGCGGTGGCTCAGATCTTATTTTTCCTCATCACGAAAATGAGATTGCTCAAAGTGAATGCGGATTAAGTATAAAAAGGTTTGCTAATTATTGGCTTCATAATGGCTTAATAAATGTGAAATCAGAGAAAATGAGCAAGTCACTTGGTAATGTGCTGCTTGTGAGTAACTTACTAAATGAGGCAAATGGCGAAGTCATTAGAATGGCCTTAATCGGAACACATTATCGTCAACCTTTAGATTGGACTGATAGCATTTTAGAGGAGTCAAAAGACAAGCTAGATAGAATATATGATGCCTTACTTAAATTTGAAACAGATGCTCAGCCTGATGAAGAAAAGGTTAATCAAATTTGTAAAAAGTTTTTTGAGGCCTTAGAGGATGACTTAAATACCCCTAAGGCTTTAGCTGAAGTTTTTGCAATCGTTAAGCAATTAAATTCTCAAGGCAATGAGGCTGAGCGTGTTGCATTAATTGCTGCAATAAAAAAATGTGGCGATTATCTGGGTATTCTCAGCTATTCCCCTAAGCAGTGGTTTCAGGGAAATAATAATTTGAAGCTAACCGAAGAAGAAATATTAAAGCTTTTGGAGCTTAGAAAGATAGCAAGGAGTAAAAAAGACTTTGCAGAGTCTGACAGAATCAGAGATGACTTACTCTCACAGGGAATTAGTATTGAAGACACAAAAGAAGGCACAATTTGGAAATATTTATAAGTAAAGTGAGATTTTTGATAGCTAAAATCTTTATTTGTATTATACGAATTTACCAATATGGAATTTCGCCTTTATTCCCACCATCCTGTAGATATCAACCCACTTGCTCACAATATATGATTTTTGCTATCAAAAAAGAAGGCCCCCTAAAAGGAGTTATCATCGGCTTAAAGAGAATAATCACTTGTCACCCATGGGGAGGCGCTCCAAGTGAAGATTAGTCTAAATTTGATGAATCAAGACCTTTTAGATACTCAATTTAGTTTTTACCTAATTTCAAGTAATGAACTGCTACTTTCCCAGGACGCAGAAGATATGATTTCAAAGTCACTCATCTCTAGAGGATATTCATTTGGCACAAGAGAAAGCCATTCTCGGACTTTTGATATTCTTAGTTGGGCGGAGCGTATTTTTTCGCCTTCACTGTTCGCCTCAGCAGAATTTCATTTTCTACACCTTAATAGTTTTTCTATAAAAGACGATGAGCTGATCAGTATTTTAAATAGGTTTAGGGAATCAGGTTTAGAAAATACATCAATAATTATTCATGCCCCCTTTGTTACTTACCAACACGAAAATAAAGGATGGATAAAATATATTATAGAGCATGGCTTATTAGTTCAATGTTGGCCTATTCAAGATAAGGATTTTCCTTCCTGGATTCAAAGTAGAGCCAAAAAACTAAATATTACCCTAACAATAAATGCAGCAATTACGCTTGCTAGCTTGTCAGAAAATAACCTATACGCAGCAAATAATCTCATCCATACATTATCTCTAGACCCCCTAAAGGTTAACTTTGATGAAAATGATGTAATAAGGATAAGTGATAATGCCTCAAGTTTTGATGCTTATAAATTGGCTGATGCAGTTCTTGAATGCAATGAAAAAAAAATATTTAGGATCTACTATATGCTGAAGAAGGCAAATGTCCCTCTGCCTCAAATATTATTTGCAATATTTAGGGATTTTAAGATTCTATACAATATTATTTTGGATCAAGCTGATGCAAAAAATAGAAACTTAGATCTTTCTAAATACGGTGTTTGGAAGAAAAGACAACCAATGTTTCTTCTTGCGCTAAAGTATTATGATAAAAGCTTCATTGAGCTTATATTTCATAAAATTTTTATTCTAGAAAAGTCAATCAAGGGAGTCGAGGGTTCGTCTGGCTGGGATGAGCTTACTAAGTTTTTGAATTCTATTGTTCTCAAAAAAGCTTCTTAAGAAAAAATGAAGAAAGAAAATATCTTATTGTACGGAGGAAGTTTTGATCCAATCCATCTTGGTCACGAGGAAGTCATTAAGTCAGTTCATAAAGAGTTAAACTTAAATCGAATAATACTTGTTCCTAATTTTCAATCACCATTAAAAGATAAGGTATTATTGACCCCTAGTGATCGATTATTATGTATTGAGAAAGTATTAAAACGTTTTCCTTACGTGGAGATTAGTACGTATGAAATTAAGAAGGAAGCTATCTCCTATAGCTATGAGACAGTAAAATTTTTTAAAGAATTGTATGCAAACTCTAATATTATCTTTTTAATTGGGGCTGATAACTGGGAGAGTAGATCAAAATGGAAAAACTTTGATTTTATTCTAAGAAAATCACATGTGCTTATTGTAGGTAGACCTGGAGTTACTATTCAAGAATTCAATGAATATCCGTATGAGCCTGAATCATTTGGAGAACCAGGTGGAATCACATATTTTGAAGGCCCAATGATTGACATCTCATCGACTCAAGTAAAAAAAATATTAATACAGGATACGAATTTATCAAATGTTCTGCATCCAGATATAATTAGTATTGTAAAAAACAAATGAAAACAGAAGACTTAAACCAATTGATTTTTGAGATCTTAGACGAGGGGAAAGCAACTGATATCATCCTTCTAGATCTCAATAATTTATCAAATATGATCGATTATATGTTTATTGTCACAGGAAGATCTAATAGGCATATTTCTTCGTTGGCCGATAAGGTTTCAGACGCCGTAAAAAAGCAATTTAATATTAAGTCAATGATTGAGGGTGAGCGAACAAGTGATTGGATATTGATCGATACTTTCACAACGACTGTTAATCTTATGACTCAAGATGTAAGAGAATTCTATGCACTTGAGAAGCTTTGGGGTGCATCAGGCAAAAGCAATTATGTAGCTCTTAAATGAAATTTAACCTGCATATCGATCAGGCCAAATTCCCTAAATGGATTTATGCTGGCTTTGATAATTATGCAGATAAATTTAGATATCCATATGAGCTTGTATTAGTTGAAAAATCTTTGCTCTACAAAAATCTTATTAAATATTCCAATTTAGCTAAGCCATTTTCCAAACCGATGGGACATTACTATATTGGACTTGATTCGCCCTCAAAGGCATTAGATAGCGAGCAGCTTAGCAACCATTTGCAGTCATTATCTCAAGGGTTTTCAGAGTTACATTTTTTTATTGGCTCAGCATATGGACATCCTAATAACGTTAAAAGCTATTTTGACGAAAGATTAAGCCTCTCAAGCTTAACTTTTGGTCACCAAATTATGATACCTATAATGGCTGAAGTGATTTATAGAAGTTATACTTTAATGATTGGTCATCCATATCATAAATAAATGAAATTCTTTATACGCGTAACAAAGTTTCTTGCCTTTAGTATGGGAGTCATAGTTATTTTTATAGGCATAACTTTTGCTGCACTAAAGCTTCTGATTGAGCAAAATGTGACTTTTCAAAACTATTTAAGAAGTCAGATAAGCAATATTTCAAATAACCAATTTCTTTATGATGATATTACTTTGCAGTGGCAGCTAAGAGGACCCGAGTTAGGCTTTTCAAACATTCAAATTATTAATCAAAATAGAATTAACTTTAGTACTAATTCTGAATTATTTTTTAGACCAAATTTATGGAATTTTCTATTCAATGATAATGGTCCAATAGGAGCCATAACAATAGATCAGGCGGTCATTGATCTTGATAATGGAGCTTTAACAGAAAATCAGCAATCTTCAAATCAAGTGAATGGTGAAATATTTGTCCCATTAAGTTGCACACTGCTAATTAATGATTTAGATCTCAATATCAATGGTGGAAATCAGGAATATCATTTCTCTGATCTCGTACTGTTTTTACAAATCGGAACGGAACAAATTGCAGCTAATATTATTGGAGAAAATATCCTTGGGATAGATGAAATTGAGGTATTTGTAGAGACACAGGATTTTGGATTTGATAGTCTTGATTTTTTTATTGAGGCAAGAGGCGTTAGCGATAATGATATCTCAATCTTATTAGAAGATTATATTAATGAAGAGATTTTTTCAGGCAGTTTTGATGCCTCAATATGGGCGGGCTATCGAGAAGGCAGTGTCGTAACAGGAAGCTTAAGTTTTCAGTCTACAGAAAATATAAATTTGTTAGGTTCTGCATTTGATAATATTGCTTTTGATATGGAATGGGAGCGATTAAATTCAT
>JAYPDM010000011.1:0-37074 GCA_038125265.1 Gammaproteobacteria bacterium | reverse complement strand
GCAACAAAACCTTCAATGGCAGCCCTGCGAGCTACATCCTCAATATGAGGATTTAATCCACGGTTCTCATGGATGACAAGGACTCCTGGAGCGGGCCTGCTTCCAGCGCTCATCGGCCTTACCAAGTATGCTCTCACCAAGCCAGAACCTTGAGGTGAATTATAAGTAATATATTCAGCCCTAATTCTTGGGTCTGTAAAAGAGACAGTTTGTGCTTCAGCATATCTAGGCAATAGCGCTTGAACTACAGTTGCTGATAAACCCAATGTCACTGCCATTGCAGAAGCTTGTGAAATAAATTCTCGACGCGACATAAATCCATGACAATATTCATCATAAAGATCAAAAAGCTCTTGATTGATTTTTTTCATTTGATTGTTCCCCTGTAATCAATTTGGTAGCGGGGGTAGGATTTGAACCTACGACCTTCGGGTTATGAGCCCGACGAGCTGCCTGACTGCTCCACCCCGCAATATAGCTTTAGTATAGCAAAATATCTTGCTGTGACTATTATAGAATTTGAAGCATTAAATCGATAAAAATAGCCGGGAAAATGCCAATTAACACTAGGATTAAACAAGCTAGAATTGGTATAAAATCTGACGCAGATTGTCTAATTTTAAGTGTATGATTTGAGCCCTCAAAGAACACAAACCAAATGACTTTAAGGTAGTAGTAAGCCGCAATTAAAGATGCGATCACAAGAATAATTGCTACTGATAGATAATCACTAATAATAAGTTCCTGCAAAATCATGAGTTTAGCGTGAAATCCTAATAATGGGGGTATGCCTGCCATAGAAAAAATTACTATCAGGATTAACCATGCATGCAATGGAGATGATTGATAAAGTCCTTTTAAGTCAACAAAGGTATGAATGTCATAGTCATGGCTGCTTAATGAGATTAATATTCCAAATAATGCAAACGACATGATTGCGTAAACAACGGTATAAAGCCATGCCTCACCGACACCGTTTCCAGATGCTAAAGATAACGCAACTATAATAAATCCAACATGACCAATCGTTGAGTACCCTATCAATCGTCTTAAGTTTGACTGCTTTAGAGCTACGACATTACCATAAATGACTGACAGGACACCTAATGTCATCATAATTGGAGACCAGTACTCGTTGAGATTTCCAAAAACAGTATGCAACAAGACAAAAAAGAAAATAAACGAAGCGACCTTGGAAAGGGATGCTAATAATAAGGACACCGGAAGCATTCCACCCTCATATGCATCAGGGACCCAATGGAATAATGGAAAGGCGCCAAATTTAAATAGTATGGCAATGAGAATAAACATCATTCCAATAATCATGAGCATGCTGATCTCTTGCGAAGAAGTCATATCAAACACCCTACTAAAAACAATACTTCCGGTTGCACCGTATACAAGAGATATGCCGTAGAGCAGAAAGCCTGATGCTATAGCTCCTAAGACGTAAAATTTCATAGATGCTTCTGCGGCTTTTGAGTTTGATCGATCAAAACCCACTAAGGTATAGAGTGACAATGCAACTAGCTCAAGCCCCAGATAAAAAATTAGCAGATTAGCTGAGGATGACATTATGAAAATACCTAGTAATGATATTTGCAAAAACAGATAAAATTCGCCTTTCTTGTGTTTGTAATTTGATAGAGAGAACCTTGATTGCATAGTCAATGCAAGCATTAATAGGGCCGCAATGAATTTAACCGAAAGCATTGAATCTGAAGTTTGAAAGGTATCGATCAGATTTACGTTAGGACTAAAGTCTCCAATCAGCAAACTCATGACTACAGCTAAAAAAGTAAGAACACTAGCAGAGTAACTGACAAAATGCTCATTCTTAGTGCTAAATGAAATACCAATGATGGTTAGGCATAAGCCACTAATTAGAATTAACTCTGGAATCATTCCTTGGGCATAATTTAAAAATAAGTCCATTATTACAACCCTAACCTTTGAATTAATTCAGTTAATGACGCGCTGGTTAAATCTGTCAGCATACCCGGCCAGATACCTAAAGCCAGGACACCTATTGCTAAAAATATGAGCACTAAGCTCTCTCTAAAATCCATTGGTTTAAGGTTCTCAATTCTAATTGAGCTGGGTTCCCCCCAAATACTACGCTTAATCATCCATAGCGTATAGCTGGCCCCAAAAACTAGAGTTGTACCAGCAAGGATAGATACTAAGGGATGAACAGCAAAAGTCGCAAGTATGACAAAGAATTCACCTACAAAGCCAGAGGTACCGGGCAAGCCTATATTCGCAAAACCAAAAAATACAAAAAGTGCAGCAAACTTTGGCATAGCATTAATAATGCCCCCAAAGTCAGCAATATTTCTTGAATGAAGTCTGTCATAGAGTACGCCAATGGCAAAAAACATGGCGCCTGAAATGAGGCCATGTGAAATCATTTGAAACATGCCACCCTGCATAGCAAGAAGACTTAAGTCAAAAGAGTCTATATGAAAAATTGAAAATATACCCAACGTCACAAAGCCCATATGCGCAATGGAGGAATAAGCTATGAGTTTTTTTACATCAGACTGTACAAGTGCAACAAAAGCAATATACGTAATTGCAATCAGGGATAAGACGATCACTACCATTGATAAATCTGCTGATGCCTGCGGTACGATTGGCAGCGAGAATCTTAAAAAACCATAGCCCCCCATTTTGAGAAGAACTGCCGCAAGGATGACACTACCGCCAGTCGGTGCCTCTACGTGAGCATCTGGCAACCAAGTATGTACTGGCCACATTGGTATCTTTATAGCAAAAGCTATGAAAAAAGCTAAAAAAATCCAAAATTGAGATGATTCTGTGAGTGGTAAACCATAAAAACTTTCAATGGCATAAGAGCCTGACTGAAAATAAAGATAAATCAAAGCAATCAACATAAAGATTGAGCCAAAGAAGGTGTAAAGAAAAAACTTCAAGGTTGCATAAATTCTTTGGGGGCCACCCCAAATACCAATGATAAGAAACATTGGAATTAGTAAAGCTTCCCAGAAGAAATAAAATAAAAGAGCATCAAGACTCAAAAAGACGCCAATCATCATCCCTTCTAGCAAAAAAAGCATGCCCGCATAGTTTGAGTATTCGCCCTTTGAGGAATTAAAACCAGCCAATAAAGCCGCTGGTGTCAGCAACAAGGTAAGTAATATAAGTGGCATTGAAATGCCATCAACACCAAGATAATAGTCAGCATTTAAAAAGGGCATCCATGCAAAACGCTCAGTAAGTTGAAATGCAGGATTATTGCTATCGAACTGTTGATATAAAAGGATTCCTAAGTAAATAAGAGGGATGTTAAATGCTAGCGAATATATTTTTGCTAAGGACTCACTAAGCTTATAACTATTAAAAATTATGTGAAGAAAGCCAAATCCTATAGGCATCCAAACTAAAGAGCTTAATAAATTACTTGAAAACATCATGAAATCCAAAAAGCAGTAAAAATAACAAGCAACACGAAGAAAATTAAAGCCACTTGGGTCAAGTCGCCGGTATGTAATTGCCTGGTTTTAGATGATATTTGTTGAACGGTTCTGGCGGATCCTAGGACAAACACGCTATCTATTAAATGGGCATCGACCCACTTATAAAGCATCTTTCCTAACCGAATAATATTTTGTGAAAAAATATTCTCATAAAGATAATCAAAGTAATATTTATTTTTAAAGACAGTCTCAGTCTTTTTTATAAGACTAGCGAACTGTTTTGGTAGGCTAAAATTTTTATACCAAATTAACCAGGAAATAAGGATTCCCAATAACATCAAATATATCGCTGGTGAAGCTACAAAGGCATGAATAATGAACTCGATGACGCCATGATAAATATCAATAAACTCTTGAAGAGATTGATTCTCTGGACTAACAAATATTGCCCCTGAGAAGTAACCTCCCATAATCATTGGGTCAATGATTAATCCTCCTAGAAAAATTGAGGGTATCGCCAATAGTAATAATGGCAATGTAACCACCCAAGGTGTCTCATGAACTTTTGCGAGCGGGTAGTGAGTTGAACGATATTTCCCATGAAAAACAAGAAATAATAATCTCATTGAGTACAATGTCGTTATCAGTACGCCCATTAGCAGTAGATAATAGGATAAATGCGAACCTCCTTGCTCTGAGAGATGTACCGCTTCTATTAATGTATCTTTTGAGAAAAAACCTGAAAATCCTGGAAAGCCAATTAACGAAAGTGTTCCAATTAAAAAAGTAATATAAGTAATAGGTAATTTCTTTCTTAAACCTCCCATCTGTCTGATATCTTGTTCATGATGCAGTGCAATAATGACAGACCCGGCCCCAAGGAATAAAAGAGCCTTAAAAAAACCATGTGTAATTAAATGGTAAACCCCCACGGAATATGCTGAAACACCCAGTGCAGCTGTCATGTAACCCAGTTGAGATAAGGTGGAATAGGCTACGACACGTTTAATGTCATTTTGCACTAATCCCAGCAGACCCATAAAAAATGCAGTCAATGAACCTATTATTAAAATAAAACTAAGGGCGATGGAAGAAAGCTCTATAAGTGGCGACATTCTTGCAATCAAAAAAATACCCGCTGTCACCATGGTTGCTGCATGAATCAAAGCTGATATAGGGGTTGGGCCCTCCATTGAGTCTGGTAGCCAAACATGCAAGGGCATCTGTGCAGATTTACCCATAGCGCCAATAAATAAACAAATAGACGCAACTGTAACTGCGTTCCATGAGGAACTTGGGAGAATACTGATCAATTGACCTTCAATGCTTGAGAGTTGAGAAAATATTTCACCCAAATGAAGCGATCCCGTGTAGTAAACAATAATGGCTATTCCGATAATAAAACCAAGATCCCCTACTCTATTGACGATAAAAGCCTTCATGTTCGCATGGATTGCTGACGGCTTTTTAAACCAAAAGCCAATCAGTAAGTAAGAGACCAAACCCACTGCCTCCCATCCAAAAAATAACTGCAGAAGGTTATTTGAAAAGATTAACATCAGCATAGAAAAGGTAAATAAAGAGATGTAAGAAAAAAATCTTTTATATCCCTCATCATGTTCCATGTAACCAATGGTATAGATATGAACCATCAAGGACACAAATGTAATCATCGAGGCCATGGCCAATGATAATGAATCAACTAAAAAGCCAATTTGAAATTCGATCTCACCAATAATGCTCCAATTAAATAACAATATATCCTGAGTCTGCTGAGTGATTAGAAAATCATTCAAAAGCATTACTGAGCAGATAAAAGAGATAAGCACACCTAGAATTGTTAGGACATGAGACAGGCGCTTGGATATAAAGTCACCAAATACACCAACCAGAATGGACATCAAAAGTGGTATAAAGATAAGAGATAAAAGTAACTGCATCTTAGCCTTTTAATTCGTTTAAATCGTCAATATAAATACTCTTCTTATGCCTAAAGAGAGTTATGAGAATTGCTAAACCAATTGCAGCTTCAGCAGCAGCAACCGTTAAGATAAAAAATACGAAAATCTGACCGGAGAAATCCTGATAAATCTCACTAAAAGCAATAAAGTTGAAGTTGACGGATAAGAGTATAAGCTCAACGCACATTAATATTAATATTAAGTTTTTTCTATTAATAAATATGCCAGCTACAGCAATAGCAAAAAGAAAAATACTTATAATGAAATAGTCATTAACAGACATTAAGCCCCCTCTCCACTTCTTACCTGAACTACCTTGAGACGATCCTTCTTTGAGACAGATACTTGTTGACTGATATCTTGTTTTTTTAGGCCAGGTCTTCTATGTAAGGTTAATGAGATCGCCGCAATGATTCCAAGCAGCAAGATGATAGAGGCAAGTTCAAATTCAACCAAATAATTTGTATAAAGCTCAATCCCTAATGCCTCAGTGTTATTTGGATTACTCAAAACACCTGTATCTCTTGTCTGCACCACATTGGTTCCTGATAACGCAAATATGAGCTCTGCGATAAATAAAATTGAAATACCAATGCCTATAGGGAGTATTGAAGAGACACTTTGCTTGTGTTCATTTTTTCTAATATCAAGCATCATGACCACATATAAAAACAAGACCATAACAGCACCAACATAGATCACAATGAGTGCTATGGCTAAAAATTCTGCCTCCAATAGAAGCCATAATACGGAGGACTGGAAAAAGCACGAAACAAGAAACAATGCTGAGTGCACTGGATTATTGCTAGTTATGACACCCATGGCACTTATCATCAAGATGGCTACAGAGGTGAAAAATACTAAATCAATAACCATAATCTACCTATAGGAAGCATCGGAAGCTTTGTCGTTGGCTATCATTTCTTCGTATCGATCACCTACTGAGAGTAATTTCTCTTTGGTCATGATATTTTCACCTTGCATTTCCATATGATATTCATGAATTCTAGTTTCAACGATTGCATCAACTGGGCAGGCTTCCTCACAAAATCCACAGTAGATACACTTGAACAAATCAATATCATAGCGGGTGGTTCTCCTAGTCCCATCCTCTGAAACATCAGAGTCTATAGTAATTGCCATTGCTGGACACGCAGCTTCACATAATTTACAGGCTATACAGCGTTCCTCACCGTTTGGATATCTTCTTAATGCATGAAGACCTCTAAATCTTGGGCTTTGAGGTGCTTTTTCTTCTGGATAATTAATTGTCACAGGCTTTGTAAATAACTTTTTAAAGGTAAGCTTCATACCCTTTAACAATTCATACAATGTAAGTGATTTAATTAGCTTTAACATCTATACCACCGCCCAGGGGCCGATTTGTAAATAAAACATAATGCCCTCAACATATAACCAAATAATCGTGATAGGTATAAAGACCTTCCAGCCAAGGCTCATGATTTGATCATAGCGATATCTTGGAAAGGTTGCTCTGGCCCACAAAAAAACAAACATAAAAAATAAAGTCTTAAGAATAAGCCAAAAGAAATTTGATTCTGCGATCCACATGCCATCAAAGTACGGTATTCCTTGAAAAGGTGAGAGCCATCCACCAAGAAATAGCAAGACAGTTAGGATGCTGACTAGAATCATATTCGCATATTCAGCAAGAAAAAATAATCCAAATGTAATACCAGAATAGTCAACGTGAAATCCTGCAACTATTTCTGACTCTCCTTCTGCCACATCGAAAGGTGCCCGGTTAGTTTCTGCTATACCTGAAATGATATAAATTATAAATAAGGGAAAGAGTGGCCACATGTACCAGGTCATAATTCCGCCACTTTGTTTTTCTACTATCGATCCAATATGCAAGGTGTTACTTGCCATTAACACACCCACAAGTGCAAAACCCATAGCCAATTCATATGCAATCATTTGGGCAGCACTTCGCATAGCGCCTAATAAAGCATACTTTGAATTAGATGCCCAACCCCCAATAATCACACCGTATATACCAAGAGAAGTAAGGGCCAAAATATAAAGCAAACCAGCATTAATATCTGCAAGGACAAATTCTGGTGAAAATGGAATCACCGCCCAAGCAGTGAAAGCAGTTACCAATGTTATGAGCGGAGCAATAAGAAAGAGAAATTTATTAGCATTTGATGGAATGATGACTTGTTTTAAAAGCAATTTTAGGACATCTGCAAAGGGTTGCAAAAGACCTAGCCAGCCCACTCTATTAGGACCAACCCTATTTTGTATGTATCCAATCACTTTACGCTCTGCATAGGTATAGTAAGCAACAGTCAGTATTAACGGAATGACTACAATGAGAATTTTAATGACTAATAAAAGAAGCTCGATCAGCATGACTGGCAAACCAAGTAACTGAAATAAATTTTCAAGAGGCTGCATCATGCGATATGTAATTCCAATTTTGTTTGTTGTAATGATTCAGAAAATCTAACCATGTCATCAACCTGGTATATCTTTTGTGTAAATGTTTCTTTATTATCAATATCAATAGATTCTATGATTGGAATGGAATCATTTAGTATCGTAGTGTTATCTGAGATTAGAGCATCCCTAAGATCCTTTAGATTCATACTATGACTTATATCAAGCTGTTCAATTATGAATTCAAGTATTTGCTCGCCCGTTCTAATCAATCCCTCTGGATTTATCGCAGGCGGTATATCTTGAACCATTCCATATAAATTTTTATAAGCGCCTCTGGACTCAGAATAGTTTGAAAGTGGAAATTGGTTCGCCCCTATCTCTGTCATAGTCGGATCATTAAAATCATGAAATTGAAAGATATGGTCTGCTGCACGAAAAGCATTTTTAGCGAGCTCTGATAATGTTAAATCTTTTAAAGACAATCCCCACAAGATATAAATTTTTCTTGGTGACTCGAGCATGGGTCGTAGCGCCATGCCAGGTTTTTCCCTTTTCAACCCAAATAGTCGAGTATGGGGTAATAAACCAATATCAACAGCTGCGTTATGATTGGAGCCATATGTTAGTTTGAGGGATTTTGCATTTGTTAGTGATACGATCTTATCAATAAGAAAATTATTTAATATAAAATTTCTGCAGCTGATAGCTAATTGACCAAGAATAATTTTTGGATTTTCACTAGATTTTAAGCGAGTAACTACATCATGGTGGTAAGTCTCAATATGACATTCAAAACTTTTAAAATGTTCGTCCACGAAACTTGAATCTAATATCTTAAGAATACTCAAAAGGTCCTGTGTAACTGTAGCGCTAAAATTCAAATGGTTATGATTAAATAAGTAAGACTGAGTCCCACCAATGATATCTACCGTTTTACCTTTGCGCGCCTGAATACCAATTTGATTTGCTATTATTGGATACTCATCCCTAAGATTGCTTCCTATCAATAAATAATAATCAGCTTCCTTAATATCATTAGAGTTAAAATCTTGATTCACAGGTACTGACTGATGATCATTCGAGAAATTTGTTTGCTTAATTCGTGAGTCAATATTTCTAATCTCTAGGTGATCAGTAATTAATTTTAATAGATACATTTCTTCTGCAGATCTATTCGGTGAAGCAATAATGCCTATTGACTCAGGTCCAAACTTCTCAGCCGTTTCAATAATAACCTCTACCATTTTTGAAATGCTTTGTGACCAATCCTTATGGTTAGCATCAATTAATGGTCCTCTGAGCTCAGTTGCCCTATGGTCTGAGTAAAGCGATTCATAACTGAATCGATCTCTATCTGAGATCCATGTCTCATTAATACTCTCATTTGTTCGTGGGACAACTCTTTTAATTTTATTCCTGAGCACGTGTAGGTAAGTATTGCTACCAAGACCATCATGCATCGAGATCGATGGTTTAGAGACCATTTCCCATGACCTTGAGGAAAAGCGATAAGGTTTACTATTTAATGCACCCACAGGACATAAATCAATGACGTTGCCTGAGAGCTCATGATCGAGTGAGTTTTCTAGAAATGTATCAATTTTCGTTGACTCTCCCCTCCCGACTGTTCCTAGATTGGGAGAACCAATAACTTCCTCTCCAAATCTTACACATCTTGTGCAGTGTATGCAGCGAGTCATGTCAGTCGATACCAGCGGACCAATATTTTTGTCTTTGACTACTCTTTTATTTAATTGATAGCGTGTCTTACCTTGACCATGCCCGATAGCAAGATCTTGAAGTTCGCATTCACCCCCTTGGTCACATATTGGGCAATCGAGAGGATGGTTAATTAAAAGAAATTCCATCGTTCCTTTTTGCGCATTAAGAGCCGTCTGGCTTTTAGTAAATACTTCCATATTTTCTGTGACCGGTGTGGCACAGGCAGGCAAAGGCTTAGGAGCACCTTTCACTTCGACCATGCACATACGACAGTTTGCTGCAACGCTCAATTTTGGGTGATAGCAAAATCTTGGAACGTGATACTTATTTTGATCAGTCACTTCAATAAGCATCTGGCCTCTTTTAGCCTCAACTACTTTACCGTTTACTGTAATTTGTATTTTCTCTTCCACTTTACCTAAACCGCCTCTTTTAACTGATCTTTGTAAGAAGTAATTTTTGCCTCAAATTCATGTCGAAATCTTTTCAAAAAGCTTTGTACAGGCCATGCTGCAGCATCTCCAAATGCACATATGGTTCGACCCTCTATTTTATTGGCAACATCAAGGAGAAGATCTAAGTCTTCAAGCGATGCTTTACCATCAAGCATTTTGCAGATCAGGCGATGCATCCAACCCGTTCCCTCTCTGCAGGGTGTACACTGTCCGCATGACTCAGCATAGTAAAATTGACTTATACGTTTTAATACTTCAACCATACAGGTCGTTTCATCCATAACAATGACTGCGCCAGTTCCAAAAGCAGAGCCAGCTGCCTTAAGAGAATTGAAGTCCATATTCAGATCATAGATCTCTTCTGCGGTTAAAACAGGTACTGATGAGCCACCTGGAATAACTGCCTTTAATTTATTGCCATCTCTTATGCCACCAGCAATTTCGATGAGGTCCTTAAAAGGAATGCCAATAGGTAATTCATAGTTGCCTGGTTTATTCACATGTCCAGAGACTGAATAGATTGCTGTGCCATCGTTATCACCAATACCTAAATCTTTAAACCATTGCGAACCATTTAGAATAATGCCGGGAATAGAGGCCAGACTTTGCGTATTATTAATTGTGGTGGGCTTCCCATAGAGTCCAAAGTTAGCAGGAAAGGGTGGCTTAAATCTTGGCTTGCCTTGTTTTCCTTCAAGGGATTCAAGCAAAGCAGTCTCCTCACCACAAATATACGCGCCCGCACCAACGAAAGTATGCAAGTCAAAACTAAAATCCTTGCCAAGAATATTCTCACCCAGGTAGTTATTCTCATAGGCTTCTGCAACAGCCTTTTCAAAAGCATGTACGGGCTCCCCAAGGAATTCGCCCCTAATGTAGTTGTAACCTATCGATGCTCGAATGGCATATCCTGCAATGATCATCCCTTCAATGATTAAGTGAGGGTTATATCGTAGTATTTCTCGGTCGTGACAGGTGCCGGGTTCAGATTCATCAGAATTACATACAATGTAGTGCTGCTTACCATCGTCCTTTGGCATAAAGCTCCACTTAAGTCCTGTTGGAAAGCCTGCACCACCACGACCACGAAGACCTGAAGCTTTAACTTGCTCGATGACGTCTTCTGGTGTTATCGAACCGTTTAATATTTTTTCAAGCGCTTTATAACCACCTAATCCTTGATAAGTAGCTAACGATGCACGATCATCGAGCGGTGCATCAAAGCTGTTAAAGCATACTTGATTAAATAGATAATTCATTAAATTTTAGCTCCTAATGAATCTAAAATTTGATCCACTTTTTCAGTATCAAGATTTTCATGATAATCATGATCAACCATCAACATAGGTGCCCCACAACATGCAGCCAAGCACTCTTCCTCTTTCTTTAAAAAGAATTTTCCATCCTGAGTACTTTCTCCAACCTTAATGCCAAGTCTTTTTTCAATATGACTTAAGATTTGATCTGAGCCTCTTAACATACAGCTGATATTGGTACAGACAGCAATGCAAGTTTTTCCAACCGGTTTCGTTTGAAACATGGAGTAAAAGGTAGCGACTTCCCAAATTTGAATTACAGGGATATCCAAATAAGTAGCCAAGGTCTTTACCTGATCTTCATTGATATAACCATGGTTTTCATGTTGTAAAAATTGGAGCGAAGCAATGATCGCAGATCTTTGCTTATCTGTTGGGAACTTTTGGGTCCACGCATCGATATGGTCTTTAGCATCTTGGCTCAATTGATAGCTCATCGATCAATTTCTCCAAAAACAATATCCTGCGTTCCAATGACGGCAACGACATCACTGAGCATATGGCCTTGTACCATCTCATTCATGGCAGCAAGATGAGAAAACCCTGGGGCTCTAATCTTTACACGATAGGGCTTATTGGCTCCATCAGAAATAATATATACACCGAACTCACCCTTAGGATGCTCTATAGCTGCGTAGGTCTCACCTTCAGGGACTGAGTAACCTTCAGTAAATACCTTAAAGTGATGAATAAGCGATTCCATGTCATCCTTCATCTCACCTCTTTGCGGTGGCGCAACTTTCCTATTATCAGAAATAACTGGACCTGGATTATCTTTGAGCCAGGCAACACACTGTTTGATAATCTTATTTGATTGTCTGAGCTCTTCAACTCTGACCAAATAGCGATCATAGCAGTCACCGTTGGTTCCAATGGGGATATCAAAATCGATGCGATCATATACTTCGTACGGTTGCGATTTTCTCAAATCCCAGGCGATACCTGACCCCCGCAGCATGGGTCCTGTAAAACCAAGATTTTTTGCGCGTTCAGGAGTCACGATTCCAATATTCACCGTTCTCTGTTTCCAAATTCTGTTGTCGGTGAGCAAGGTCTCATATTCATCAATACAAGAGGGGAATTTTTCAGTAAATGATTCAATGAAATCCAACAAAGATCCTTCACGATTATAATTTAGTTTTTTTAAGTCCTTATCACTTCGATAATTTGATTTTAAATATTTGGGCATCTCGTCTGGTAGATCCCTGTAGACGCCTCCGGGCCGGTAATAGGTTGCATGCATTCTTGTTCCAGAGACAGCTTCGTAGCAATCCATCAAATCCTCACGCTCTCTAAAACAATAGAGGAACATTGACATAGCGCCTACATCTAAGCCATGCGCACCAAGCCACATCAAATGATTGAGAATTCTTGTAATTTCATCAAACATGACACGTATGTACTGAGCACGAAGTGGGGGGTTGATACCAAGAAGTTTCTCAATGGCTAAGACATAGCCATGCTCATTGCACATCATGGAGACGTAGTCTAGGCGATCCATATATCCAATTGAATGATTATAGGGTTTTGTCTCAGCCAATTTTTCTGTGGCTCTATGCAATAGCCCAATGTGAGGGTCAGCTCTCAAGATTACCTCTCCATCCATCTCTAAAATGAGTCGAAGCACACCGTGTGCAGCTGGATGCTGAGGGCCAAAATTGAGTGTAAAGTTTTGTATTTCAGGCACTTTAATCTTCCTCGCTACCGTTTGCATATCTTGAGTCGTCTCTTATGGACTTAGGAATCTGCACCCTTGGCTCTATTGAGACTGGCTCATAGACAACCCTTCCCTGCTGTGGGTCATACCTCACCTCAGAGTAACCAGAAACTGGATAGTCTTTACGGAAAGGATGCCCTGAGAAACCGTAATCAGTAAGTATTCGCCTTAAATCCTCATGACCGATAAAAATTATTCCAAATAGATCAAATGCTTCACGCTCAAACCAGTCAACACTGCTCCATATATGTTTAATCGTCGGGATCGATTCATCGTCATTGAGATAAACCTTGAGTGAGAGTCGATGATTTCTGGTAACTGACAAAAGCTGTAATTGCACAGCAAATCTTGATCGTGGCTGAAGCTTAGTGTTTCGCTCTAGATTTATATTCATATCTAAACGAGAAGCACCACGACTGAAGCCCTCTTTGGATGCTTGCTCTGAGGACCATTCATCAAGTCCGTAGTGAAGGTAATCAATTCCACATAAGTCTATTAATGTATCAAAGTCTAATTTGGGATCATTTTTTAATAGCTCACAAACTTCTAAATAATTTTTGATTTGGCATTCATAGGTAGGCTGCCCTTTTCCCGTTGGAATGGGAGTAAATAAACTTCCATAATTTTTTTCAATATAACTTTGAAGTTCAGAGCTCATCACTACCTTACAAAAGTTCTGGATTGTTTAATTTTTTTCTGTAGCTGAGTAATGCCATAGATTAAGGCTTCTGCCGTAGGAGGACATCCAGGTACATAAACATCGACCGGAATAATTCGATCGCAGCCTCTTACCACTGAATAGGAGTAATGATAATATCCACCTCCGTTAGCGCATGAACCCATTGAAATAACCCACTTAGGATCTGGCATTTGATCGTAAACTTTACGAAGTGCTGGTGCCATTTTATTTATAAGCGTTCCAGCTACAATCATTACATCAGATTGTCTTGGGCTTGGTCTAAACACAATACCAAAACGATCAAGGTCGTATCGGGATGCACCGGCATGCATCATTTCAACTGCACAACACGCCAAACCAAATGTCATAGGCCACATGGAACCAGTCCTTGCCCAGTTGACAAGGTCCTCAAGCTTTCCAGTAACAAAGCCACGATTAGCTACCAATTCTAAATTATTTTCTTTCATTCAATTAATCCCAATCAAGGGCACCATTTTTCCATTCATAGATAAAGCCAACCACAAGTATTAAAAGAAAAATACCCATGGCGACTACACCAGCCAAAGCAAAACCACCCAGAGCCACTGCCCATGGAAATAAAAATGCTATTTCTAAATCAAAAATAATAAAAAGAATGGCCACTAGATAGTAGCGAACATCAAATTCAATTCTAGCGTCTTCAAATGCTTCGAAGCCACATTCGTAGGGGGACAGTTTGGCCTTATTTTGATCGCCTTTTCCAAAAATAAAGCCCAAGGCTAAAAGAAAGACACCCAGAGCTATCATGATTAATAGCAGGGCTAAAATTGGAAAATAATTCTCTAACATACGGCTCTTAAAAAATTGGTCATATTGTACCAATCTAAGGGCGCAAATTGTAACAATAAATCAGGTAAATGGTGCCGATGGCCGGACTCGAACCGGCACGACTTGCGTCACTGCCCCCTCAAGACAGCGTGTCTACCAGTTCCACCACATCGGCATCTTTAATTTAAGGGAGGTAATTCAGAATTCTCAGGGGCTGCTGGAGGCTGATTCTCCAAAGTTGCTTGTTCCATCAAGCTAGGCGTGTTCATAATTGAACTTGGGCCCGTGGGAGTTTGATTGGCAAAAAAGCCAAGTGTCAGGCTAGTAATAAAAAATACGGTTGCTAAAATTGCCGTCGCTCTGGAGAGAAAACTAGAGGCCCCTCTTGCACCAAAAACGGTTCCAGAAGCACCAGCACCAAAACCAGCCCCAGCGTCAGCTCCTTTGCCCTTTTGCAATAACACCAATAGAACCAGAAATATGCCTGCCAATAAATGAACGGTTAGAATTAAAGTTGTCATAGCTCCACCTAAATGTTTGCGATCAAAGAGAAATCTTCATGCTTTAAGGAAGCGCCACCGATCAAGCCACCAGCGATAAATTCTTGTGCCAAGAGGTCTTTTGCGTTCTGTGCGTTCATGCTTCCTCCATAGAGAACTCTCTTTGTATTTGCATAATCAATACTAAATTTGCGACCAATCATATCATGAATAAACTGATGCATACTATTTGCCTCTTCAGGAGTTGCTGTTTCTCCGGTACCGATTGCCCAAATGGGCTCGTAGGCAATCACAAAATCTTTATTGCTATCGACTGAAGCTAAAATAGAATCTACCTGCGATGCGATAACATCAAAATGCTGTTCGCTTTTTCGGTGCTCCAAGGACTCTCCTACACATACTATGGGCGTTATGTCAGCATCGTTTAGCTTTGCTATTTTTTCTGCTACCACTTCATTGGTCTCACCAAAGTATTCTCTTCGCTCTGAATGACCAATGACAGCATAATGACATCCTAATTCTTTAAGCATATTGGCTGAAATCTCTCCGGTATAGGCGCCGTACCCTGAAAACTTTGAGCAGTCTTGCGCGCCGATCTGTATAGGGGTATTGGCAGTTAATTCCAACCCGGTGTGAAGCAATACATGCGGTAAGCATACCAATATTTCTGAATTGGCATTTTGGGTCTGATCTATTAATTTCTGAAAAAAAGAAATAGCAGAATCAATACTGCCATTCATTTTCCAGTTGCCAGCGATTAAATTTTTACTCACTTTAATTTTCCTAATTGCCCAATAAATTCATCAGCATAACGATCTTGAGTCTCTAGGTCTTCACATTCTATCAATAGTCTTACTTTGGGCTCTGTGCCAGATAATCGAGCTAGCACTCTACCCTCACCATGTAATTCATTATTTTTATTCTGAGTAAACTCATGACAGAAATTTCCAATGCTCTGTCTCTTTGCTAAATCAATTTCTATATTTAAGGATTTACTAGGAAGAAGCATTAGTTCACTTGCTAGCTCTTTGAGTGTTTTGTTAGTTTCACACATCACCAAAAGAACTTGTAGGGCGGCCAATGTACCATCACCGGTCTCATTATAATTTAAATTAATGATATGCCCTGAGGTCTCACCGCCTAAAAATCCACCCGAGTTTCTAAGTGCTGAACTCACATTTTTATCACCCACATCTGTTTCAATGACAGTAATACCAAGTTTTTGTAGAGATTTCTTCAGCCCTAAATTTGATGTGACAGTAATAGCAACCGGAGTGTTCAGGATATCTTTTTCTTTATAGTATTTAGCTAAGATATAAATTATCTTATCTCCATCAATGACACTGCCGTCTTCGTCAGTAAGGACAACCCTATCTCCGTCACCGTCAATAGCTACCCCGACCTGATAATCCCCACTTTTTACTAATTGAGATACCAGCCCAGGAGAGGTTGAGCCGCATCGGTCATTGATGTTATAGCCATTTGGGGAGCATCCTACGGGTAAAATATCAGCACCTAATCCAGCAAAAATCCTTGGCGCTGACTTAAAGCCTCCCCCATGCGAGGCATCTAACACGAGCTTAAAACCGCTCAAAAAATGCCCAGGAAATCTAGATATGCAATAATCAATATAGTTATTGACGCCAAGAGGGAGTCTTTTTGCTTTTCCCACAGAGTCTGCATCTAAAAATTGAAATTCGTTTTTGTAAAAAGCGTCTGAGATAGCCTTTTCAATTTCACCATCAAGCTTATGACCTTCAGAATTAAAAAACTTGATGCCGTTATCATGATAACTATTATGGGAGGCACTTATCATCACTCCAAAATCAAACTGATATCTTTTTGTGTAATACGAGAGTGCTGGTGTGGTAATTGGTCCGGTTAGATAAACGTCCAAACCCTTTGACAATAAGGCTCCCTCTAAAATACTCTCAAAAATGTAACCCGATACTCTGGTGTCTTTGGCGATTATGACTTTCCCGCCTTTTTTGCCTAGGACCCTTGCAGCGGCCGCACCAATTTTCAATAGAGAGGCTGGGTCAAGGGGGTACTGACCTACCGGCCCTCTAATACCGTCTGTACCAAAAATTAAATCACTCATGCTTATTATGTTTGGCTGGCTGGCCCGCCAATTTTTGGTTTTAAGGATTTAGCTTTCTTTTTGGGTTGAGAGTCATCCGCGTTATCGTCCCAGTCCTCTGGTGGGCTTGGGTCTTTGCCCTCCATAATCTCAGCAATTTGTGACTCACCAATGGTTTCAAACTTCATCAGGGCGTCAGACATAATATGAAGCTTATCAATATTTTTTTGCAGAATGCTCTCTGCATCTTTATAGCACTTGTCTACAATGCTCCTAATCTCATCGTCAATCTTTTTAACGGTTACGTCTGATACGGTTTTCTGTTTTGTAACGCTTCGACCTAAAAACACTTCGCCGTCATCCTCGCTGTAACTTAAAGGACCCAGCTTTTCTGAGAGGCCCCACTTGGTAACCATATTTCTTGCAATCTCAGTGGCGCGCTCGATATCATTTGAGGCACCTGTTGTGACATGATCTTTTCCAAATATCATCTCTTCGGCAATTCGTCCTCCAAAAAGAGATTTAATCTGAGAGAGTAGTCTATTTTTTGAGTAAGAGTATCGATCCGCCTCTGGTAGGAACATCGTCACCCCAAGCGCCCTTCCTCTTGGGATTATGGTTACTTTATAAACAGGATCGTGATCCTTAACCGTCAAACCGACGATGGCATGACCGGACTCATGGTATGCCGTAAGCTTTTTTTCATCCTCGCTCATTACCATTGATTTTCTCTCTGCACCCATGAGGATCTTGTCTTTTGCGCTCTCGAATTCAATCATAGAGACTTTTTTCTTATTGGCACGAGCAGCCATTAAAGCGCTTTCATTAACAAGGTTGGCTAAATCAGCTCCTGAGAATCCTGGTGTCCCTCTTGCAATTAAACTTGGTTTCACGTCATTAGCGAGTGGAGTTTTCTTCATGTGGACCTTTAATATTTGCTCTCTTCCTTTCACATCAGGAAGCGGAACGACGACCTGCCTGTCAAATCTTCCAGGTCTTAACAGCGCTGGATCCAATACATCCGGTCGGTTTGTGGCAGCAATAACAATAACGCCCTCATTGCCCTCAAAACCATCCATCTCAACTAAGAGTTGATTCAGTGTCTGCTCTCTCTCATCGTGACCACCACCCAATCCTGCGCCCCGATGGCGTCCTACGGCATCAATCTCATCGATGAATATAATACATGGCGCTCTTTTTTTGGATTGCTCAAATAGATCTCTCACTCGGCTCGCACCTACACCGACAAACATCTCAACAAAGTCAGAACCTGAAATGGTGAAAAAAGGTACTTTCGCTTCGCCCGCTATGGCACGTGCAAGAAGTGTCTTTCCAGTACCTGGTGAACCTACCATCAAAACCCCTTTAGGAATCTTGCCGCCTAATTTTTGGAATTTACTGGGATCCCTTAGATATTCGACGACCTCAACAACCTCCTCTTTTGCCTCTTCAACACCAGCAACATCGGCAAAGGTTACTTTAACTTGATCCTCTCCCAAGAGTTTTGCTTTACTCCTTCCAAATGACATGGCTCCACCACGCCCTCCGCCCTGCATCTGACGCATGAAATAAACCCATACACCAATCAGCAGAAGAATTGGGAATGAAGAGATGAATAGCTGCATCATAAAAGATTGCTGCTCAGGGGGTCTGGCTTCAATTAAAACTCCCGTCCTGTCTAAAAGCCCAATTAGGGCAGTGTTATCAGTTTCAGGATTGTAGGTTACAAATTGCTCACCATTACGCGTCCATTCAATGATATTTCCCTCAAAGACAACAGTTTGGATGGTTCCAGATTCAGCTAGCTGAAGAAACTGGGAATACGGAACCTCTGAACTGGTTTGGGTGTTGGGTGAAAAGTTTTGAAAGACAGACAGCAAAACAAAAGCCACAATAGCCCACATGATCAAGTTTTTAATAATTTCACTCATAATTTATCTCTTAAGTTGCCCTAGCACATAAACTTCTCGACTTTCAGGCCTTGAAGCTGATGGTTTAATAATTCTAACCGTTTTAAAGGATCTTCTCATTAATTTAAGAAAATCATCAAAGCCTGCTCCCTGAAACACTTTAGTAAGAAACGAACCGTTTATCGCAAGAAGTTCATTGCACATTTCACACAGCTCCTCTGCCATACCGACAGATCTCAGGACATCGGCATCTTTTATACCTGTAACTGTTGGGGCAATATCTGAGATTACAAGGGTAAACTTCTGTTTTTGGTTAAGCTCTAAGGCCTTTTCTAAAACCTTCTCATCGAAAATATCACCGCAAATAAAATGTACATTAGCGATATCGGTCATAGGCTGGATGTCTACTGCGACACAATTTCCAGATTTGAGACGCTTACTCACTAATTGGGACCAGCTGCCTGGAGCCGCACCAATATCTAATATCATTGAATTAGACTTTACTAATTTGTATTTATCATCAATTTCAATAAGCTTATAAATTGCACGCGACCTGTATCCATCTTCTTTGGCTTTCTGATAATATACGTCTCCAGTCTGCTTTTTTCGCCAGTGCATAGGGAATATTATAAAATGCTATCGTCTAAACAAAGAAAATTTCTCAAATCTAAAGCGCATCACTTAAAGCCTGTTGCATGGATTGGTGATAATGGTTTAACAGAAAAGACAATCAGCGAGATTAAATACCAGCTTGAGATTCATGAGCTCATAAAAATAAAATGCTCGAATTCTGTCATCAAAAAGATGATACAAGAATCTATATATACACAAACTGATGCTTTACAGGTTGGTAATATTGGTAATATTTTTATTCTTTATAAGCCAGACCCTAAAAATCCTAGAATGATCATTCCACAGAATTAAATATATTCAACTCTGCTTATAAAATAATTAAGAGTGCCGCTGGGAGCATCAAAGGCAATCTCGTCACCTTCATTTTTACCTATAAGGGATCTTGCAAGTGGAGACATCACTGAGAGAAGATTTATTTTGATATCAGCTTCGTCCTCACCAACTATTTGGTAAGTGACTTCTTTATCGTTCTCATCAAGTAACGTGACCGTAGAGCCAAATATTACTTTACCTTCATTTGGAATTTTTGTTACATCAACGATTCTTGCATTGGTTATTTTTGCCTCGAGATCTCTTATCTTTGCCTCAACCATACCCTGTTGATCCTTTGCAGCATGATACTCTGCATTTTCTTTTAGATCTCCATGGGCTCTGGCTTCAGCAATTGCCGTTACAATTTCTGGTCTTTGTTTTTTTAGCATTTCAAGTTGCTTTTTTATCTTTTCAGCACCTTTTAATGTCATGGGGTATTGAGCGCTCATTTTATTGCTTCATGTAAATCAGTTAATTTATAGACATTTAGATTATCAAGATAATTCATGGCCTCGCAAGTCGCGAGTGCTGCTGCCACAGTTGTGTAGTAGGTCACCTTTCTAATGACCGCCTCCCTTCTGATGGATTCTGACTCCCTAACTGAAAATTTACCTTCCGTGGTATTAACAATGAGCTGAACCTCCTCGTTTTTTATCATATCAACAATATGCGGTCTTCCTTCCCGCACCTTGTTAACGTATAAGCACTCAACGCCATGACCCTTTAAATAATCAGCAGTTCCTTTGGTAGCTATAAGTTTAAAATTCTTTTCTCGAAGCTTTTGAGCAAGCTTTACGGCCTTACTCTTATCCTTGTCGCGAACGCTTAAAAAAGCGGTTCCTGATCTTGGTAAAATCACTCCAGACGCCAATTGCGCTTTTGCATAGGCTTCACCAAATTCCTTAGCTACCCCCATCACCTCACCTGTTGATCTCATTTCTGGACCTAAGATTGGATCAGAGTCTGGAAATTTAGTGAATGGGAAGACTGCCTCCTTGACGGCAATGTGATCTAATTGCTTAGGTATTGAGACATTTTCTTCTTTAATTGATGACCCTATCATCAAATTTGTTCCAAGTTTTGCTAACGGAACACCAATAGCTTTTGAAACGAAAGGAACAGTTCTTGAGGCCCGTGGATTAACCTCAAGAAGGTACAGTTGTTCTTCTTTGACTGCGTATTGAATATTCATCAGCCCCTTAACTTTAAGGGCTAGTGCCAAGCTTGTAGTTTGCTCATTGATAAGCTGTAACACTTTTTTTGATAACGAAATGCTTGGAAGAGAGCATGTTGAATCACCTGAATGCACACCCGCCTGTTCGATATGCTCCATAACACCGCATACTAAAACATCAGTTCCGTCACAAACGGCATCTACATCAACCTCTATGGCATCATCTAAATAGCGATCTAAAAGAATCGGGGCATCGTTTGATTCGGGAATCGCCCTCTCCATATACTCTTCAAGCTCTTCCTCTTCAAACACAATCTCCATGGCTCGACCACCCAGCACATAAGATGGTCTTACTACCAGGGGATAACCAATAGATTTTGCTGATTGGATAGCGTCATCAATGGTTAACACAGTAGCATTTGGGGGTTGTAATAGTTTGAGCTTATCAACCAGCTTTTGAAATCTATCTCTGTCCTCTGCTAGATCAATTGAATCCGGTGAAGTACCAATGATATGAATACCATTTTCTTCGAGAGCCCGGGCTAATTTTAGAGGCGTCTGGCCACCGTATTGCACAATGACTCCCTCTGGTTTTTCAATTTCAAGAATTTCTATAACATCTTCAACCGTTAAAGGCTCAAAATACAACCTATCTGAAGTATCAAAATCAGTTGAAACGGTCTCGGGATTGCAGTTAATCATTATCGACTCATAGCCCGCCTCCCTTAGGGCATAAGAGGCGTGCACGCAACAATAATCAAATTCAATACCTTGACCAATCCGATTCGGACCACCACCTAGAATTGCAATTTTTTTGTTATTTGTGGGTTCAGATTCGCATTCTTGGTCATAGGTGGAATACATATAAGCTGTATTGGTAGCAAACTCTGCTGAGCAGGTGTCTACTCTTTTAAATACGGGCCTGACTCCTAATGCTTTTCTATGATTTGAAAACTCTCTCTCCGTTGTCCCCAATAGCCTCGCTAACGTCTTATCGCTAAAGCCTTTTGATTTAAAAGCAAATAACATGGCAGTATCAATCGACTTAATATCAAGAGCAGAAATACTCTTTTCAATAGTTATGATCTCTTCAATATATTTCAAAAACCAGGGATCAATACCTGTCATATTAAAAATTTCCTCGCTGCTATAGCCTGCACGATATGCATCTGCAACATAAAGAATGCGATTCGCTTTTGGGTGAGAGAGTTCATGGGTAATGACTTCATCAAAATCAGGATCATCTTTACTGATTACTGAATTAAAGCCATCGATACCAATCTCAAGTCCACGAAGGGCTTTTTGTAACGACTCCTGAAAGTTTCTACCAATCGCCATCACCTCACCGACAGATTTCATCTGCGTTGTAAGATGTGGATCTGCGCCTTTAAACTTTTCAAATGCAAAACGAGGTATCTTGGTAACCACATAGTCAATCGTTGGCTCAAAAGAGCTTGGCGTTAGTCCACCCGTGATCTCATTTTTTAATTCATCTAAGGTGAACCCAACCGCAAGCTTTGCAGCTACCTTAGCTATTGGAAATCCTGTCGCTTTAGACGCTAGCGCTGATGATCTAGAAACCCTTGGATTCATCTCAATTACAATCAATTTTCCATCTTTTGGATTAACTGCAAACTGAACGTTAGAGCCTCCGGTTTCAACACCGATTTTTCTTAAAACGGCAATCGATGCATTCCTCATACGTTGATACTCTTTATCAGTTAGAGTCTGCGCTGGAGCCACTGTGATTGAATCTCCTGTATGAACACCCATTGGGTCAAGATTCTCAATAGAGCAAATAATAATGCAGTTATCCTTTTTGTCTCGAACAACTTCCATCTCGAATTCTTTCCAACCAATAATTGATTCTTCGATCAGTACTTCATCGGTAGGTGATTCATAAAGACCTCTCTTGACAATGGTCTCAAACTCATCTGAGTTATAGGCAATCCCACCTCCAGTTCCACCCAACGTGAATGAGGGTCTGATAATGACAGGATATCCAAAGTCTTTTTGAAGATTTTTTGCCTGCTCTAGAGTTTTTGCGATAGAAGATTTTGGTACCGCAAGGCCTATTTCTGTCATTGCATTTCGGAAAAGCTCTCGATCCTCAGCCATATCAATAGCATCTTTGGTCGCACCGATCATTTCGACAGAATATTTATCAAGCACACCTTGACTTGCTAGATCTAATGCACAGTTAAGAGCAGTCTGTCCGCCCATCGTTGGTAGTAAAGCGTCAGGTCTCTCTACCTCAATGATCTTAGCAATTACCTCCCAGGTAATAGGCTCAATGTAAATTGCATCAGCCGTTTGAGGGTCGGTCATAATAGTCGCTGGGTTTGAATTCACCAAAACCACAGAGAAACCCTCTTGTTTGAGCGCCTTACATGCCTGAACACCAGAATAATCAAACTCGCAAGCCTGGCCAATGACTATAGGACCCGCCCCAAGAATAAGTATTTTATTGATGTCTGTTCTTTTAGGCATAACTTTAATTTAACTACTTAAGCTATTGTTTTTTATATCTTTTATAAATTTAATAAATATGTTTTTAATGTCATGGGGTCCAGGGCTTGCCTCTGGATGCCCTTGAAATGAATAGGCAGGCTTATCTTTGACCTTGATTCCCTGAATGGAATTATCAAAGAGTGATCGATGTGTGACCTCTATATTACTAAAGTCAGAATCTTCGCTGATTGCAAAGCCATGATTTTGGCTCGTGATAAAGACTTGTTTGCTTTTCAAATCAATGACCGGATGATTTGCCCCATGATGTCCAAATTTCATTTTTTCAGTTTTAGCTCCAGCACTGATGCCTAATAATTGATGCCCAAGGCATATACCAAAGATGGGTACATTATGATCTAGTGCTGATCGTATTAATTTGATGGCATAGTCGCAAGGCTCTGGGTCGCCAGGTCCATTTGATAAGAAGATACCGTCAGGCCTCAAGCGCATGACATCCTCATAGTCCGTTTTTGCATTCACGACAGTAATCTTAAGCCCAAGCGATACGAGTATATTTAGTATGTTACGCTTCACTCCGTAGTCCATAACAACCACATGTTTGCCATCGCCTGGTTTTGAATCAGTTAATTCTGTAAATTCAACAATTTCAGCGTTTTCCCAAGCATAACTCTCTTTCGTAGAAACAACCTGAGCCAAGTCCAACCCTTTAAGCGGTGGAATGTCCTTAGTTAGCTCTAATGCCTCATTCGCATCTGATGTATTTGTAATGATAGAGCCTCTTTGAGCGCCCTTCTCTCTTATGATGCGTGTTAACTTTCTCGTATCAATGCCTGCGATACCAACAATTTTTTTTCTCTTTAAAAATACGTCTAATGACTCAACAGCTCTATAGTTTGAAGCGATGGGGCTTAATTCTTTGATGATTAGCCCTGACACATGAGGGTCTGATGATTCATCATCGTCTGGGTTAACGCCCACATTGCCAATGTGAGGATAGGTTAATGTGACAATCTGTTTGCAGTAAGAGGGGTCAGTAATTATTTCTTGGTAGCCCGTGGGAGAAGTATTAAACACCACCTCGCCTGTGGTAGAGCCTTCAAAACCAATAGAGATACCTTTAAAAATCGTTCCATCTTCTAAGGCTAAGACGGCTGGTATCACTGAATCTAAGCTCCTTATTCAAGGTGTCAAAATAGAGCTAAATCTGACGACACATTCAAAAATTTAGCAAGAACTACATCATGGAGTCTTAGGAGTGTATTTTATATGTTAGGTAACTTGATGATCAAGCTTTATCTAAAATTAAATCCTTCATTTTAAAAAAACCGCTTCCCTTTGTAGTAATCCACTTGGCGGCCTCAATCGCTCCAAGCGCAAAAACATCACGGCTCTTTGCATTATGTGTGAAAATGAGATCCTCCTTTTCATCATGAAAAGTAACGGTATGTGTGCCAATAACATCACCTACTCTCTCAGAGGTTATCTCAATATTATTCTGATAATGAGATAGAAGCTCAGAGATGGCAATTGCCGTTCCTGATGGGGCATCGAGCTTACTTGCATGATGCACATCATGAATCGTGACTCTTGTTTCTGAAGAAAAGTTTCTTGCGGTTTGCTCGATAAGGTTTTTAAACTTATTCATACCTACGCTCATATTTTGATCATAGAATACTGGGATACGCTCAGACGCCTTATGAAGCAGTGCGTGCTGCTCTGAATTCATCCCTGTGACTCCGATCACATAGGGTATATTTGTTTTCAAAATACAGTCTAAGTGATCAGTTAGGCTATCTTGCAGTGAGAAATCAATACACACATCACTGTCTTGCAACACCTCTTCTAATTGATCAGAATATGTTGTGTTGATGGTGCTATCTTGATAGGCAGTCTTGTGTAACAAAGGGCTAGAACTTCTACAATACGCACCCGTGCATACGACTTCTTTATCTGAAGTTATAAGAGAAAGAATGGATTGTCCCATCCTGCCTGTGGATCCCAACAAGCTTATCTTGATCATTACTTTCCTAGCTTATCTAAAAAGTCTTTAGCCCTATCTAACCAACTTGTTGAACGAGGGCTATGAGTATTCTCCTTAACATCTAGGCTTTGATCAAATTTTTTCAGCATTTCTTTTTGAGTTTCTGTGAGATTAACGGGTGTTTCAACATGAACATGGCAATAAATGTCACCTACAGCACTTGACCTTAACGACTTCACTCCTTTGCCTCGAAGTCTAAAAATTTTTCCCGATTGGGTTTCGGGTGGAATTTTAAGAGATAGATGGCCCTCAAGTGTCGGTACTTGTATTTGATCTCCAAGTACTGCAGTGGCAAAACTTATGGGTATATTGCAATGCAAATCCTGAGACTCTCTGGTAAAAATTGGATGATCTTGGAGAACAATATCGACGAACAAGTCACCTGATGGCCCACCATTACGACCGGCTTCACCCTCTCCTGATAGTCTTATACGATCTGCCTCATCGACACCTGCAGGAATCTTAACAGTTAGTTTCTTTCTCTTTTTGACTCTTCCTGCTCCTGTACACTCACCACAGGGGGATGATATGACCTTGCCCTCGCCTTTACATTTAGGGCAAGTCTGTTGCACAGAGAAGAAACCCTGAGAAACACGAACCTGACCCTCGCCATGGCATGTACCGCAATCTACCGGAGAGGTTCCTGGCTCAGAGCCTGTCCCTGTACATCTATTGCAAGCAACCTGTGTGGGTACCTCAATCTCTATACTGGAGCCAAATACCGCTTGTTCCAAGGTTAGCTCTAGCTCATACCTTAAGTCCGAACCTCGGTAAACTCTCGCCTTTCTTGTCCTACTTGCACCCCCAAAGATATCTCCAAACACATCGCCAAAGATATCTGAGAAGGCATCGGCACCAGAAAATCCGCCCCCCATTCCTTGGGCGTTAACCCCATCATGACCAAACTGATCATAAAGTTGTTTCTTCTTTGGATCAGAGAGGACATCATAGGCCTCTTGAATTTCTTTAAATTTATCTGAAGCAGTATCATCATCAGGATTTCTATCCGGATGATGCTTCATTGCGAGTTTCCTGTATGCCCTTTTAAGCTCCTGTTCAGAGGAATTTTTTTGACAACCTAGGACCTCATAATAATCCCGCTTAGACAAACTTATGCATCCTTGTCAGCTGACTTAGTATCATCCACCTCTTCAAACTCACCATCAACGACATCCTTGTCCTCTTTTTTATCGCTGTCATTTGATTCGTTTGCGGCTTCTTGGGCTTTTTCCTCATACAGCTTTTGTGCAAGAGGCGCAGAAACCTCAGATAAAGCTTTCACCTTAGTATCGATGGTATCTTTATTATCCCCTTTGAGGGCTTCCTTGAGTTCCGCGGTCGCTGTTTCAATTTTTGCTCGTTCTTCCTGATCAACCTTTTCTCCAAGATCGGATAAGGTTTTTTCGGTTGCGTGAACTAGCGCGTCGCCTTGGTTTTTTGTATCAGCCAGCTCTTTAAACTTTTTATCTTCTTCGGCATGTGCCTCGGCATCAGCTATCATTTTTTCAATTTCCTCATCACTCAAACCTGATGACGCTTTAATGACAATTTTTTGCTCTTTGCCCGTTGCCTTATCCTTAGCAGTCACGTTAAGTATTCCGTTTGCATCAATATCAAAGGCGACTTCAATTTGAGGCATGCCTCTTGGTGCTGCAGGTAGCTCTGTCAAGTCAAAACGACCTAAGCTCTTGTTATCAGAAGCTCGTTCGCGTTCACCTTGCAATACATGAATCGTAACCGCTGTCTGATTGTCTTCGGCTGTTGAAAAGACCTGCTCCTTCTTGGTAGGAATCGTTGTGTTCTTTTCAATCAGTTTTGTCATCACACCACCTAGCGTCTCTATGCCAAGCGACAATGGCGTCACATCAAGCAAAAGCACATCCTTTACGTTTCCAGATAGAACACCCGCTTGAATTGCGGCACCTACAGCAACTGCCTCGTCTGGATTAACATCCTTCTTAGGATCTTTGCCAAAGTATAATTTTACTTCCTCCTGAACCTTAGGCATTCTTGTCTGGCCACCCACTAGAATGACATCATGAATATCACTGGTGGTGAGGCCTGCATCTTTTAATGCAATCTTGCATGGCTCAATCGTTCGTACAATTAAATCCTCAACAAGTGCCTCTAATTTAGCTCGTGTCAAACTAATATTTAAGTGCTTGGGGCCGCTTGCATCAGCAGTCACATAGGGAAGATTTATTTCTGTTTGCTGTTTTGAAGAGAGCTCAATTTTAGCCTTCTCAGCAGCATCCTTGAGGCGCTGTTTGGCCAACGTATCAGCAGATAAATCTATACCGGATTCACTCTTAAATTCTTTAATTAAAAAATTAATGATTCTGTTATCAAAATCTTCACCGCCCAAAAAGGTATCCCCATTGGTAGCAAGAACTTCAAATTGCTTCTCACCGTCTACATCGACAATCTCAATAATCGATATGTCAAAAGTACCGCCGCCTAGATCATAGACCGCAACTTTTCGCTCGCCCTTGCCTTTATCAATACCGTAGGCAAGCGCAGCAGCGGTTGGCTCATTAATGATTCTTTTTACCTCAAGGCCTGCAATCTTACCTGCGTCTTTAGTGGCTTGCCTTTGTGAGTCATTAAAATAGGCGGGTACTGTTATAACAGCCTCGGTCACCTTCTCACCGAGGTACTCCTCGGCGGTTTGTTTCATCTTAGTCAATATTCTCGCAGCAACCTCAGGGGGAGCCATTTTCTTTCCATTGGCTTCAACCCATGCGTCGCCGTTATCAGCCTCGACAATCTTAAATGGTACAGTTTTGGTCTCCTTTTGCACTGTCTCATCCTTAAATTTCCTTCCAATCAAACGTTTGGTTGCAAATAAAGTATTTTCTGGATTTGTCACGGCTTGTCTTTTTGCCGTCTGTCCTACAAGAACCTCAGAACCATCTTTAGTGAAAGCTACGATAGAAGGAGTCGTTCGATCTCCCTCGCTGTTCTCTATAACCTTTGATTTATCGCCATCCATGATGGCTACACATGAGTTTGTGGTTCCTAAATCAATTCCAATTACTCTGCTCATTGAATCTTCTCCAATTCAGTTATTTATGTTTTCAATATGGGATTAAATTTGGCTATTTCAAGAAGAAATTAGGATTTTTTTGAGACAATCACTCTTGCTGCTCGGAGCACCCTATCATGCAGTTTGAATCCCTTTTGAATGACCTCAATGATGGTTCCCTCTTCTTTTGAGTCATCCACTTGCATGACCATGGCTTCATGAAGATTGGGATCAAAGATTCTTCCTTTTGGGTTAATCGACTCTACTCCAAAATTTTCTAAGCAGCCATCAAATAGCTTTAGTGTTGCTTCCAATCCCTCCTTGAGAGAATCGGGCATTTCCTTTTCTGATGCTTGCATGGCAAGATCCAGGCTATCTCTAACCGGTACCAGCGAACCAAGTATACCCTCTGAGCCATACTTACGTGCGTTTTCTAAATCTTTTTGATGTCTTTTACGTAAATTTTCAAGCTCTGCTGCAGCTCTTAAAATCTTATCGTTCAGCTCAGCAATAACCTCTTCGGCTGTCGGCTCCTGTTGTTCCTCAGGCGCATCGACAGGGTCTAGGGCTGGCTCTTCTTGCTTCTCGCTTTCTTTAGCTAAATCTTTATCTTCACTCATAGTCACTAATATAGGGTCAATTATCAGATTTCAAGGCACTGGATATAAATTTTGCAGTAAGATCAACAATGGGTACGACCTTATCATAAGGCATCCTTGTGGGGCCTACGACACCGAGTACGCCGATTGAATCATCAGCCGTTTTATAGGGTGCAGTCACGACAGAACATTCATCGAAAATCTCATAGCCGGATTCTTTCCCAATATAAATTTTTACACCGGGGCTGGCGATGGTTTTGTCAAGGAGGTGAATTAAGTCTCTTTTTTGCGAAAACGCATCAAACATTTGTTTTAATTTTTGAACATCAGCCAATTCTTTAATATCCATAAGGTTAGTCTCACCTGAGATTAAAATTTCTGTGCCCTTGCTGGAGTGACTGTCTTCAGTAATTTGTAAGGCTTTCATCATAAGCTCTGAGATTGAGGTGCGCATGGAGGTAAGATCAGCAAATAAGTCTTTCCTTATCTCAGAGAGTAGCCTTCCCGATAAGCGCTCATTTAAATAACTCGCACACAAGGACAACTCCTCGGTACTGAATTCCTTATTAACATAAAGCACTCTGTTCTGTACTTCGTAATTATCAAGTATCAATACTGCGAGCACTCTATCTGTCGACAGGCGCAAAAATTCAATTTTTGTAAAATACGACTGCTTTTGTTTGGGAATTGAAATTAAGCTAGCTAACTTGGTAATGCCTGAGAGTGCGTCGCTGGCACTTTTAATAAGGCCTTGCTTTGATTGCGTCGAATGTTCAATTTCTGTGAGCGAGTCAAGGGTCTTGCTGGAGGCATCAAAATTAACCAGAGCGTCGACAAAGAAGCGGTAACCCTTGTCAGTGGGAACCCTTCCTGATGAGGTATGAATCGACGAGATGAGGCCCTGCTCTTCTAAATCAGCGAGAATATTACGGATCGTTGCAGGACTTAAGTCCATCCCTGAGTCTAGTGCAAGCGCTTTCGACGCAACGGGGATTCCTTCATGGATGTAGCGCTCAATTAAAACCTTCAAGAGTTTTTGGGCTCTTGCTGAGGGTGTGGTTTCTTTAGTGCTTGTCAAAAACAAAAACTCCTGAATTCAATAGTGCCTTAGGATTATAATAAGATGATTCATTAATGAAAAGAACTAGACGCTAACAGCATGAATTCAAAACAAAAAATTAGTTTTAATAAAATCGGCATCTGGGCAGATTTTGATATTGCTAAAATTAGTTCTTTGGCCGATCAAGCTATAGGGCTGCTCGAGAATCTCTCGATCGCATATGAAAAGCTTCATTATAAGAGTTTCGGTAATAGCAATCAGACGATTAAATTATCGGGCTATGATTTGATTGTGACGTTAGGTGGTGACGGTACCCTATTGTCTGCTGCGCAAAATTGTGCCAGGCAAGGAATCCCGCTCCTTGGAATCAATCTTGGGAGAATTGGCTTTCTGACTGATATTGCACCGGATGAGTTCGAAAAAACGCTCACTGACATTCTCCAGGGTAACTATCTTGAGGAAAAAAGAGATCTACTCTCTGCTCGCTTGATGCATAACGGTGAATGCGTTGCTGAGGGAGCCGCTTTAAATGACATTACCGTAAAGGTCAATACCGGCGGTCGTATGCAAGATTTTGCCACTTACATCAATGATCAGTTTGTTAATCATCATGCTGGAGATGGTGTCATAGTTACCTCGCCAACAGGCTCAACAGCCTACGCGCTCTCCTGCGGGGGTCCAATCATCGAGCCGAGCGTTCAGGCTTTAGCAGTGGTGCCTATTTGCCCGCATTCATTAAGTGATCGTCCGATTGTCGTAAAGTCTGATTCACAAATTAAAATTAAACTTCAACCAAGATTTGATGACGAAGCGGATATTTCATGTGACGGCAACACCATAGGTGCGCTCAACGCTGATAATGAACTGATCATTGAAACATCAAAATTAGCAATAAATCTTTTGCACTCACCTGAGCATGATTTTTATGCTTCTTTGAGGTCCAAGCTAAGTTACGGTGCTAATCAAAGCAATCAGTCCTAGCTAGTATGCTACTAAGGCTCGATGTAAAAAACTTTGCTGTTATTGAGTCGATTAACTGTGAGTTTAGTAAGGGTCTTGCTACCTTCACCGGTGAGACAGGTGCTGGCAAATCATTGTTACTCGATGCCCTCTCTCAAGTCATTGGCAATCGTGCGGAGCCAGGATTAATTAGAAAAGGTCACGACCATGCTGAGATTACTGCTGAATTTTTGATTAGCGATCATCCTAACATCATTGCTTGGCTCGATGAGAATGGCTTTAATGATAACGAGCCTAATCTGCTTACTATAAAGAAGGTCATCTACGATTCAAAACCTTCTAAATCCTCTGTAAATGGCCATGCCTGCTCGTTGTCAGAATTAAAAAGATTTGGCAGAGAGCTTTTAAATATTCATGGTCAAGGATCCAATGAAAAACTAAGAGATCTGGATTTTCAGCATGATCTATTTGACCTATGCATCAATGCACAACAAGAGCTAGAGCGCACTTCGAGCGGCTTTGTGGCTATGACCGAGATCAGAGACCGGATCAATCAAATTACTAAATTAAAGGGCTTTGATGAGAAAGAACGAGATTTTTTACGGTTTCAACTTGATGAGATGAGACACTTAAACCTGAAGCAAGAATATATTGATGCTTTACAAGCTCAGCATAAGTCTCTGCACCACCTGGATTCGATTCAAAAATCTTTAGGTAATGCTTTGGAGTTACTGGAGGGTGGTGAGATCAACGCCCAAGATCTGATTAATAGATCATTAAGCGAGCTGCAGCATGTTGAAGCAATTGATATATTCTATAAAGAACAAGGCTCGCGTTTAGAATCTATGTCACTGGAGCTTGAGGATATCTCCTCTGCATTACGACATCATCTTGATAAACTTGATTTGTCGCCGGAAAAACTTGATCAAGTAGAGAATGAAATTCAAACACTCCATAACGTCGCAAGAAAGCATCATACCGATATCAATGGTTTGGAGAAGGTCTATTGCGAGCTCAATGATCAATTAAAATTAATTGAAGCGGCCGATGATGATCTTGAGGCGCTGCAGAAAGATCTTGCAGATGCTGAAAAAAAATTTATGGATCAGGCTAAAAAGCTCTCTTCCTACAGAAAGAAAAATACCGCTCAATTTGAGGATTCGATTAAGCATCAGCTCAAAAGTTTAGGATTTAAATTTATTGAATTTAAAGTACTGATCGAAGACCTTGAGGAATCAAACTTTAATCAGCGGGGTATTGAGAGCGTGCGCTTCTATATCAGTGCGAATCCAGGCATGTCCTTGGGGCCGCTCGAGGAAATTGCATCCGGTGGTGAGATGTCACGAATCTGTCTTGCCCTTGAAATGATGGAGCTTGATTCATCAGTCTCTGGAACGGTGATCTTTGATGAAGTCGATACAGGCGTCGGCGGTGCGGTAGCTGAGACTATCGGTAAATTACTGCGAAAGCTTTCTAAAACGCATCAGGTCTTTTGTATTACTCACCTGCCCCAAGTAGCCTCGCAAGCGCATCATCATTTTCAAATCGAAAAAAATCAAACAAGCAAAACCACGACGACGCAATTAAAACTCCTTACTGAAAGTGAGCGTATTGATGAGATTGCAAGAATGCTTGGTGGGGCAAAAATCACTGAGGCGATGAAGAAAAATGCGAGCGAGATGCTTGCAGGTTGATTATTTTTTTGGCGTTACATAGAGCACAAGGCTGTGATCAGAAAGCTCATAGCCATGCTCCTCAGCGACCTTCTTCTGAATAACTTCAATCTCTTCATTAGAAAACTCGATTACCTTGCCAGTCTCAAGGCATACCATATGATCATGATGGTCCTGATCTTTCATTTCATAGACTGAGGTATTTCCCTCAAAGTTATGCCTTGTGATTAATGAGGCCTGTTCAAATTGAGCAAGTACGCGATAGACCGTAGCCAGCCCAATATCACTGCCATCCGCATGCAGAATCTGATAAATGCCCTCAGCGCTTAAATGCTTTTTGTCGCTGTTCTCGAGAATCTCTAATATCTTGAGCCTTGGTGAGGTGACTTTTAGTCCAGCTTCTCTTAGTTCTTTTTCTTGCATAATCTAAGTTCGATATTACTATTCGTTTTAAGTTCTTCTATAATAACTGAACTTATCGTAACTCATTGATCATGTCGTTAAAAGTAAAAATTTATGGTTTGGTTTGTTGTGCCCTTCTCGGTGGTTGTCTCTATAAACTAGAGGTTCAACAAGGCAATATTATTGAGGCTGATTCCATTGAAAGACTCGCCGTTGGGATGACAACAAGACAAGTCATCTTTTTATTGGGCAATCCTATTTTAGAAAACCAACAGAACCAGAACCAGTGGCATTACGTTTATTACGTAGATGATATCGAGGCCAATGATATTGTGCCGCAAAGGTTATCGGTCACCTTTGAGGACGGCATTGTCACTGAAATTGTTCGCTCAAATATCACGAACTGACTTACCGATCGCTTCCCCTTTAGCAAAGGCCAGTCGTCTTGCGTCTCTGGGATGTATGACTAATGGCTGACAAATTTCTACTCTAGAGCCTGGCTCGATCAGATCGTGCATGGTTAATTTCTTGCCACGGCATGCGTATTCTATATTTTTTAGTTCAGCCAGTAGAGCACTGAGCTCATGAGACTGCTTTAATAAATCTTCAAGCGATAAAGGGCTCTCTGCATTGACACTAAATACCCATTGCGTATCGGCTATAAGTACGATCTGAATAATTTTATTGTTTTCCATAAAGGCGATCGGCTCTCTTAATAAATAGTTGTAATTGACGCTCGGAGGCTTCATGAAACATCACCCCAAAAACTTTAGCCAGTGGAGAGACCTGCATCGCAAAATCAATTTCAAGCACCACTAATGTCCCCTCCTCGGAATCTAAAAATTTCCAACAACCTTTAAAGCTCTTGAAGGGTCCATCAATGAGATTAAGTTCAATACAAGAATTTTCACTTAAGTAGTTATGCGTGGTAAAAGATTTTGAAAAAGGACCAATCCCTATCTCCATGCTTGCCTCCATGAAGGTGCTCTCTTTTTTGATAATGTGCGTTGATTTTATCCAGTCTAAAAATTCAGGGTATAAGTGCACATCATTCACAAGCCGATACATCTGCTCTTTAGAGTAAGGGACTACAGCCTGTTTATTGACAGAGTACACCGCTAAATAACGCCAAGGCCATCTAGAAATATGATGATGATTCCTGCGGGCGCGATATATCTTGAGAGAAATAGCCAAATTCGATAGCCGAGCTTACCGCCCAAATCAATCTCCTCCTTAGAGATATTAGGAGACAAGATCCATCCTGCAAAAACAGTGATTAAAAGTCCGCCGAACGGTAGCAGAAGGTTGGCCGTTAAAAAGTCAAAATTATCAAACCAGGTTCCCTGCCAAAAAGTAAAATCAGCAAGGTGATTAAAAGAAAATACTGAGAGCAGACCAAGCAGCCAAATTAATCCGCCCAGTGTATAGGTTGCCGTTTTTCTTGAGAATCCAAAGTCCTCAATCAGCCAAGCCACCCCAGGCTCAATCAAGCTAATCGATGATGTCCAAGCTGCCGCGACTAGAAGAATAAAAAAGAGAAAAGCAACCACAGAGGTTAGCGGTAAAGAAGAAAAGGCAATCGGCAATGTTTGAAAGATCAATCCCGGTCCTTGTGTTGGGTCTAGGTCATTAGCAAAGACCACCGAGAAGATGACGATACCTGCAACCAGTGCAATGGCAGTATCAAAAAATACAATCGCCCCTGCAGTCTTTGATAAGGAGAAGTCTTTAGGCAAATATGCCCCATATGCCATGACCGCTCCCATCCCTAAACTCAAAGTGAAAAAGGCATGGCCAAGAGCAACTAAGACCCCATCACCCGTAAGAGCATCAACATTAAATGAGAACAAGAAGCTTAGGGCAGCTAATGCCTCACCATTGATCACACTAAAAACTAAAAGCACTAGTAAAAGGAAGATCAATAGTGGCATGAGTATCCTTATGCTTTTCTCGATACCTGAAATCAGACCCTTAGCCACAATAAAGACGGTTAATAGCATGAATAAGCTATGCCAAAAAAATACATTGATTGGATTTGAGACCATACCCCCAAATAATTGACCCGCCGAATCCGAGTCAACCGATGCCAGTGCACCCTGTAACGATAAGAGCACATAGTTCATCGCCCAGCCAGCAACGACGCTGTAATAAGAGAGAATTAAGGCCCCTGTAAATACTCCTAAAATTCCAATGACTGACCACTTTGTCGTACCCGATTCTCTCTGGCCTAGTATTTTCATGGTGGCGATAGGGTTCTTGTGACCCAATCTTCCAAGCATGATCTCTGACATTAAAATAGGCAGGCCAATGGCTAATATGCATAGAAGGTATACCAGCACAAAGGCGCCGCCGCCATTGACACCGGTGATATAAGGAAATTTCCAGATGTTACCAAGACCTACAGCAGAACCGGAAACAGCCAGGATAAAGGCTAAACGACTGGACCACTGACCATGAATTGATTGATTTTGTTCTGACATATCTTTTAAGGGTATAGCGTATAATGAAATATTAACTTAAACAAATATCATGAGCGCTCAAATAGCTATAAATAAAAAGGCCAAATTTGACTATTTTATTGAGGAAGAAGTCGAGTCTGGCATTGCTTTAGAGGGCTGGGAAGTCAAAAGCCTTAGAGAAGGAAAAGCCCAGCTGGTGGATAGCTATGTGCTTATTAAAAACGGTGAAGCGTTTTTACTCGGCTGTGTAATCAGCCCATTATCTACCACATCAAAGTCTTCAAGTCCTGTATCAGATAGAACTCGTAAGTTATTGATGCATAAAAAAGAAATTATAAAGTTTCAAGGCTTACTTGATCGAAAAGGATACACCCTTATTGCCCTGGGTCTATATTGGTCCAAAGGTAAGGCAAAGGTAAAGATTGGTCTTGGTAAGGGTAAAAAATTACATGATAAGCGAGCCACCATCAAAGATCGTGAATGGAAACGCGATCAAGAGCGAATGCTTAAGAAAAACTAATAATCCTATAGATTTCAACTACTTCTACCCTCATTTACTACTTTCGTATAAAATGACCCGTTCTGGGGGCGACTGGCTTCGACGTGGGTCATGATTCCTCAAGTGCATGCCGAGGGACAGCTACCTCGCAAAAAAAACTGTAAAACTTATAGTTGCCGAAAACGACAACTACGCATTAGCTGCTTAATAACCAGTGTAATGCCTTCAGCCTGGGTGGTGCTTGTGCTCCCAGATCCTGGAGTCGCTAACACAAGATCGTGGGACGATTTGCTTTGGGTCTGAACATTAAACTTTTACAAGGCTGGTCAAGTGTCTTCCCTGACTGTTGGGTAGCTCTTGATGAGATTAAAAACAGTATAAGCATGTAGACCTTGTTGATGAAGTCTTGCGGACGCGGGTTCAATTCCCGCCGCCTCCACCAAGTATATTATTGGCTATTCTTGGTTATTAAGTTAAGTCATTGATTATAAACATAAATGATGACAACTTATTCTTGAGAGTTCTTGGCTATTCTTGCATAAAATGCTATTTTATGTAGTAAAGGATGTAGTAAAAATAGGATATGCCAAAGCAAGTATTACCCCTCTCCCACACCCAAATTAAGTCAGCTAAACCCAAAAATAAGCCATATAAGTTATCTGATGGCAAAGGATTACACCTCAAAGTGAATCCTAACGGTTCAAAGTACTGGATTTTTAATTACATCAAACCTATTACCAAGAAGCGTACTGAAATCAGCTTAGGGAAA
>JAYPDM010000010.1:23263-43440 GCA_038125265.1 Gammaproteobacteria bacterium | reverse complement strand
AGCGTAATTTATCTATAATTCCCTATGAATAGCTCTTTTCAAATACCTACATATGACCTCAAGCCGATTGAAATCTTTAAGGCGTTAGAATCAATAAACCCAATTTTTCTATTAGAAAGTGTTGAGGGCGAAGGAGAAAACGCAAGGTATTCATTTATAGGTTTGAAAGCATCCAAAACATTAGAAATTCGCGATAGCAAAGCTTTTGTGAATGGAGAAATCTTTCAAATACCTCATGGCCCAGAGGAATGGAAAAGTTTGTTTAGAAAGTTTTTAAAAGATGCTCCCGAACTTTATCCTGTATTGGAAAATCAACCGTTTAAAGGAGGTTTTATTGGTGCTACAGGCTATGAGTGCGCCTATAGCTTTGATCATTTATCATTTGAACAAAGCCAAACAAATCTTGCAAAAGCAAGTTATGTAGCCCCATCATGCATGCTGGTATTTGATCATTATGAAAAAATAATGACCTTTTTAAGCGATGGAAGCTCTGAGAGCTTAAAAGTTATGGATACGGTAAATGAAGCCTTAAAAAAATCTCCTAGATCTGATCAAATCGCTCAAACTAAACTTACTGATGAGCTTGCAAGTATTGAAAAAGAAGAATTTTTAACAATTGTTGATCAAGCAAAAAAATCTATTTTTGAAGGGGATATTTTTCAAATTGTTTTATCCATAAGCTTTAGTTCCTCTGGAAACTTAAAGCCAATCGATTGTTATGAGCTTCTCAGAAAAATTAATCCGTCCCCTTATCATTATTTATTTTTAAATAATGAGCTATCAATCATTGGATCTTCACCCGAGGCATTAGTGAGGCTTGAAGATAAAAAAGCTTCTTTAAGACCAATCGCTGGCACGCGCCCAAGAGGTATAACTAAAGATGAAGATCTTAAGCTTGAGGAAATTTTAATTAATGACCCAAAAGAAAAGGCAGAGCATATTATGCTAATTGATCTAGCTCGAAATGACCTTGGGAGGGTAGCTAAAAATGGAACTATTGAGGTATCGCCATTTATGCAAATAGAAAGATACAGTCATGTCATGCATATAGTAAGTGGGGTCGTAGGCGAAATTGAAGAAGATAAAGATGCATTTGATCTATTCCTAGCAGCATTTCCTGCAGGAACTCTTGTTGGAGCACCAAAAATTAAAGCCATGGAAATAATTTCACAGCTTGAACCGCAGCCTAGAGGTTTTTATGGTGGCACGATTGGCTACTTTTCTAAATGTGGAAATATGGACCAAGCTATCACGATCAGGACAATAGTCATTGAAGGCGATCAAATTAGCTATCAGGCCGGTGCAGGAATAGTCGCCGATAGCATCCCCAAGGGAGAACATAAAGAGATCATTGCAAAGAGCAATATATTAAGAAATGCAATTAAAGTGCTTCAGGGTGAAAATGCTTAAAAAAATTCTTATTATTGATAACTATGACTCTTTTACCTATAACTTGGTACAAGGTTTTTTATCTCTTGGTGCAAAAGTTGATACCCATAGAAATGATAAAATCTCAATTGCTGAGGCAATCGAAACTAATCCTACTCATCTGGTTATATCGCCAGGACCAGGATCGCCAAAAGATGCGGGTATCTCAAATGAATTCATTGGATATTATTCTGGCAAGATACCTGTTTTAGGGGTTTGCCTAGGCCACCAATGCATTATTGAGCACTTTGGCGGAGATATCATTAATGCTAAAGCACTCGTGCATGGCAAGAGCTCAAGAGTAATTCATGATAAACAAGGAGTATTTAAAGGCATTAATAGCCCAATGGAAGCAGGACGTTATCACTCCTTGGCAGGATCAGAAAAAAATATGCCAAGCGTCCTTAAAATTACGGCTACAACAAATGACAAAGAAATAATGGGCGTGAGGCATAAAGACCACCTAACCGAGGGAGTGCAATTCCATCCAGAAAGTGTTTTAACTCCAGATGGTTTAAAATTAATGCAAAACTTTATTGAACAAAGCTATGGAAATTAATACTGGCCTTGAGTCTCTTCTTCAAAAAAATGACTTATCAGTTGAAGATGCAAAGACATTAATACTTAAGATCGGTCGTAATGAACTAGATCCGATCGTTTCTACTGCATTCTTGTTGGCGTTAAGATCAAAGGGCGAATCTGCTGAGGAGCTAGCCGGATTTTCAGAGGGAATGCGAGAACTTTCGCTGGATTCAAAGATATCAAACTTTGAAAAAACTGTTGATATTGTGGGTACTGGAGGAGATGGTTCGCATAGCTTAAATCTGTCTACTGGATCAGCGCTATTGGCTGCAGCAAGCGGCCTAAAGGTAATCAAGCATGGAAACAGATCTATTTCTAGCAAATCTGGAAGTGCCGATGTACTTGCAAAAATTGGCTTTCCTATTGAATTAGAATCTAATCAAAATGAGGATATGCTAAATGATTTAGGCTTCACCTTTCTCTTCGCACCCAACTATCATCCTGCTATGAAATATATAGCACCGATTAGAAAGGCATTAGGCATTAGAACAATTTTTAATATGTTGGGGCCGTTGGTAAATCCATATCCGGTTTCACACTATGTTATGGGAGCCTTTAGCTTGAGTGCTGCCGAGCTTATGGCTAAAGCACTAAAAAATTTATCTGTAAAGAAAGCTGTTGTCATCCACGGAGCGAATGGATGGGATGAAGCGACTCCTGCCAGCTCATTTCATATTTTTTATGTGTCCCCTGAGAAACCAATACACTCAGAAATCATTGATCCTTCGTCTCTTGGGCTAGAGCCATGCTCCGAGGAAGAATTAAAAGGAGGCGACGCTGAAGAAAATGCAAAAAGGCTTATTGAAGCCCTTCATGGAAATGACAGCTCAGCACATCGTAATGCATTATGCCTTGGGTCAGGATTGGCGCTTTTTATCACCGATGAGTGCAAATCAATTAAAGAGGGCATTGAGCTTTCTAAGGCAACCATTGATTCTGGAAAAGCTAGCAATCTGATAGAGAAGATTCAAAATAAAAATGTCTGATTTTCTAAAAAAAATGAATCTTTCTTCTAGCAAGCGAGTAGAAGAAGCAAAAAAAAGAATACCTCTTAGCCAGTTAAAACAAAATATTGAAAATTTTAAACCGCTACCTCTTAGGAAAAATAAAAACTTTAATATTATTGCTGAAATAAAAAAAACATCGCCTGCTGTTGGAAGCCTTGTTAATGATTCTTTTGATATTGATCTGCAAGCAAAAAATTACACACAAGAAAATTCAGTTGCAGCCATTAGTGTCCTCACAGAGCCCGTCGCCTTTAATGGGTCTTTGGATGACCTTCAAAAGGTTGTAGCGATAAGCAATGAAAAAAAGATTCCCTGTATGAGGAAAGATTTTATTGTAGACGAATATCAAATCTACGAAGCCGCATCATATGGTGCCAGCGGAGTTCTGCTTATAGTAAAGTCTTTAGACACAGATAAGCTAAAAGCATTCATCGAATTATCTCTAAGTCTTAATTTATTCATGCTCATCGAATGCTTTGATGAAGCTGATATTGCTAGGGCACATAATTTATTGATCAAACAATTAAGCTTACAAGATTTCTCTGAAAAAATTTTAATGGGCATTAATTGTAGAAATCTTTTAAATTTACAAATTGAACCTGAAAGATTTCATGCTTTTGCAAATCTCAAATTTGAGGGATTTGACTGGGTTGCTGAGAGTGGTATTGAATCGAAAGAGTTTATCAATGAACTTGTTGCAAGCGGTTACAGTTATGGATTAATTGGATCTGCCCTTATGACCTCAAATCAATTATTTGATGAATTAAACTGACATGTCTTTCATAAAAATTTGCGGTTTAACTACAGAAGCATCAGTAAAAAAAGCAATTGAGCTCAAAGTAGACTCAATTGGCTTCGTCTTTTCTCCCTCCCCAAGACAATTAGATCCCATCAGAGCAAAGGAATTATTTGAGCTTATCCCTCAAGGTATACAGAAAGTTGCGGTATTCAAGAGTGCTAAAGAAAAATTAGTAGAAAAAGTTCTCCGGTTCGCTCAGCCAGACTGTATTCAGGCAGACTTTGATAGTTTTGAGGGTATGGAATTTAATTCTGATATAATCACTCTTCCTGTATACAGGTCTACAAGCTCTCCCATAAAAACTGATTATTCATTAATACTGTTTGAAGGAAGCATGAGTGGGGTTGGTGAGTTAGCAAACTGGCAAGAAGCAAAACATGTTGCAAAATCACATAAAACCATTCTTGCGGGTGGGCTTTCCCCGGACAATGTGATCGAAGCTATTCGATATGTGTCTCCCTGGGGCGTAGACGTGTCAAGTGGAGTTGAATCCATCAAGGGTGAAAAGGACCTGACTAAGATGGAGCAATTTGTGATTAATGCAAGAAAGGCTTTTGAGAGTATTTAATGAAATATCATATTGATTTAAAGGGTTTAAATCAGGATATGCCTGACGAACGAGGACGATTTGGCATTTTTGGAGGGCAGTATGTACCAGAAACCCTTATGCCCGCCATTAATCGCTTAACACAAGGAGTGAAGGAGATCTTACCTTCAAAGAATTTTCTTGAGGCATGGTCTTATGAGCTTAATACTTGGGTAGGACGTCCTACCGCTCTAACATTTGCACATGGCCTATCAGAAAAGTGGAATGGAAAGATTTGGCTTAAAAGAGAAGACCTGGCGCACACGGGCGCACATAAAATTAATAATGCCATTGGACAGGCATTGCTCGCCAAGGAATTGGGAGTAAAAAGAATTGTTGCTGAAACTGGCGCTGGTCAGCATGGTGTTGCGACAGCTGCTGCTTGCGCAAGAGTTGGAATGCCATGTACCGTTTATATGGGTGAGCTCGATGTAGCAAGGCAGTCACCAAACGTTGATAGAATGTTAAAGCTTGGTGCTAAAGTCGTGCCTGTGACCTCAGGCGATAAAACACTCAGAGCAGCCATAGATGAAGCCATGCGGCACTGGGTAACTGACCCAGAAAATACATACTATTTACTGGGCTCTGCAGTAGGCCCACATCCCTACCCTTTATTGGTAAGAGAACTCCAATCGGTCATTGGAAAAGAAGCTAAACAGCAAATGAAAGACCTAGATGTTTTTCCCGATGCTGTTTTTGCTTGCGTTGGAGGTGGCTCAAATGCTATCGGTCTTTTTCATGACTTTATCGATGACAAACATGTTGAACTTCATGGGATTGAGGCCGGAGGTAGGGGCCAAAAGCTTGGTGAACACTCAGCACCTATGAGCTTAGGTAAGCCTGGCGTGCTACATGGCTCATACTCAATGCTTTTGTACAACGATGATGGTCAAATTCAAGAAACGCATTCAGTCTCTGCGGGGCTAGACTATCCTGGAGTTGGCCCAGAGCATTCTTATCTTGCTCAATCAGGTCGTGCTAAGTATTCCTTTATAAGTGATAACGATGCATTCGATACGCTTGAGGAATGCAGTGAGGTTGAAGGTATTCTTCCAGCATTAGAAACAGCTCATGCATTTGCTGGAGCAAAAAAATGGTTAGCAGAAAATGGTGGCAAGACAGTGCTTATCGGTTTATCAGGAAGAGGAGATAAAGATATGCCGATTATTTCTACATTTAAAAAATCATGATAGAAAGGTTTAATATCGAAGAGTCAATTCAGACTGCAAAGAAGCCTGCTTTAGTTGCATTCATCACAGCTGGACATCCCACTCTTGATGAATTCATAAAAAATCTCAAGGCTATCTCTAAAATTGCCGATGTGATTGAAATTGGCATTCCTTTTACTGACCCTTTGGCAGATGGGCTGTCTATTCAAAACTCAAGTTTAAAGGCACTTCAGTCTGGAACTTCTTTAGTCTGGACCTTGGATGCCATCAAAGAAAATAGAGATGAAATCGAGTGTCCTCTTATTTTAATGAGCTACTTAAACCCCCTTCTGGCTTTTGGTTTTGAGAAACTTGCATCTGTAAGCAAAGACGCAGGCATCCAAGGCTTTATAGTGCCTGACCTTCCCATTGAGGAATCATTTTCTTTTAAAGAAGCCATTAATGCTCAGAATATTAATTTAATAAATCTTGTCTCTCCTGCTACTCCAGAGGATCGTTTAGGAAGACTCTGCAAAGAAAGCCAAGGTTTTGTCTATGCCGTGACAAAAAAGGGGGTCACAGGTGGCGATGATGCCCTCCCGGATGATGTCATTGAATATTTACAAAAAGTGAAAAAAAATTCTTCTGTGCCAGTATGTGCTGGGTTTGGTATTCGTGGAAAAGATCAGGTAGATCAATTAGCACCACATATTGATGGCGTTATTCTGGGCTCTGTGATCATAGATACCATTGAGCAAGGCGGGAATGTAATTAAGTTTTTAGAAAACATTAGGCATGATTAAATTAAGTTTTGATGGGAACATTCTAGAAGCTAGGCTAGCAAAATCTATTCTTTCAGAAAAAGGCATTGAGTGCATTATCAAAAATGACCACCTTTCAGGCGGTCTTGGTGAGATTCCTGTTTTTGACTGCGATCCTGAGATATGGATTATTTTTGAACAAGATAAGCAATATGCAGAAAATATTTTAGGAGCGATCAAGCCAGACATTGATGGTCCAGATTGGAATTGCTCTTCATGCCATGAGGCAAACAGCTCTCAATTTGAAATCTGCTGGAATTGCGATACTGAGAGAGAAAAATGAGCAAACAAGAGCAGGCCGCGCTAGTCATAATTGGAGACGAGGTATTATCTGGAAAGACCAAAGACGCCAACTTAAGTTTTATTGCAACAGAACTTAATAATCTTGGAATTATGATGTCTGAAGCACGAGTCATTCCTGATTCAGAGGAAGTTATTATTGAAACTATTAATCAACTAAGATCTAAATATGATTATGTTTTTACAACCGGTGGCATTGGGCCAACCCATGATGACATTACGTCTGCGTCAGTAGCAAAGGCATTCCAAACTGAGCTGGAGCTTAATCAAGAGGCTCTGGGCAGAATCGCTTCTTATGGAAATGAGCTAACTGAGGCAAGAAAAAAAATGGCTTATATTCCAAGTGGTGCCGAGCTACTTGAGAACCCCATCAGTTTTGCTCCTGGGTTTAAATTAGAAAATGTTTTCGTATTAGCGGGAATCCCAAAAATTGCCGAATGCATGTTCTACTCTGCACTAAGGTTTATTAATAAAGGGAGTCCGATACTATCTCTGGCAAAAGACTTTTATATGAAAGAGGGCGACTTTGCAGAAACATTGACAAAGATTGCTACAGAAGAAAAAAACATCAGCATCGGAAGTTATCCGTTTTCAAAAAATGGAAAATATGGAGCTACTATTGTTTTAAGGGGTACGAATGCAACAGCATTGGAAGTCTGTCTCAAAAAAATTACAGATGCTTTTCAATCCATTATTCCTGACTAATCGTTTTTAGGAAGGCACTGATCCTCTCGGGCAATAGGCTTAGATCTCTCATGATTTGAGGCCACTGTTTTATTATTCTTTTAATTGCATTGACAGGGCTTGATTGCTCCATCAGCCATTTTTCTAAGACTGGCTTTGCAGTTTTCCAAATATCTAAGTCTGGGTAAAGCTCTCTTCCTAGCCCCTCAACATTAACTAAAGTTTTTTGCAAAAGTATCAACTGGGGCTGTATCTCCATTTTATATTTTCTTGCAATATCAAATAATCTTAGCAACACAATACCAAAGGAAATTTCTTTAAGCGGTTTATTAAACATTGGCTCGCATACAGATCGAACCGATGCTTCAAGATCTTCTGCAGAGGTATCAGGGGGTACCCAGCCCGACTCAATGTGGAGGTCAGCTACCCTTCTATAGTCTCTATTAAAAAAGGCATAAAAATTTTCAGCTAGATAATGCTTGTCTCTTAAGGTTAGAGTTCCCATGACGCCAAAATCTATAGCCATATACCTAGGTTTCTTAGGATTAGTAATATCTACAAAAACATTACCCGGGTGCATATCGGCATGAAAAAAATTATGCCTGAACACCTGAGTAAAAAAAATCTCAACTCCATTATGAGCCAGCCATTCAAGGTCAGCGCCTGCCTCTCTTAATTTTTTGATATTACTGATTTGAACGCCATGTATACGCTCTAGCACCATAACATTAGGCCTGCAGTAGTCCCAGTACACCTCAGGTACATATAATTTATCAGATCCCTCAAAATTTTTTTTAAGCTGGCTTGCGTTCGATGCCTCTCTAATCAAATCTAATTCTTTCGAAAGAATCATTCTTAATTCGTTTACTATTTCTTTTGGCTTTAATCGAGTAGCGTCAGGAAATCTCTTTGCTGCTGTGTTTGCTAAGAAGTCCAACACCTCTAAATCTCGAGCTATCATCTCGTCAACATTAGGCCTTAAAACTTTTACTACCACTTCGGCTCCATCCTTGAGCGTTGCCGCATGCACCTGAGCAATGGACGCAGCAGCAAGAGGCTTATCATCAAATGACGCAAAAACCTCATTAATTGATCTTCCAAGAGAAGCCTCTATAAGGGCTTTGGCTAATGCCGAAGGGAAAGGCTTAACTCTATCTTGAAGCTTAGCAAGTTCATCAGCAAATTCATGGGGAATTAAGTCTCTTCGAGTTGAGAGCACCTGGCCAAACTTGATAAATATAGGTCCCAACAATTCAAGGGCTTGTCTTAGTTGAGCTGCAGATTTTATTCTTTTGTTTTGATTCCTGGCTAAGGATTTATGCGTCTTAGGATTGATCAATGACCTTAGGCGATAACGCAAAACTACCCAATATATATAAATTAAACGCATTAAAACTTTTAAGCCCATAATGCCTAGCTCTTCATGGAGACGATCTTGGAGGACAATACTTCTGTTTTATCTCTAAGTTGATTAACTGCATTGTAAAATTCCTCTAGCTCAAAATCAGTAGGAATAATTTGAGCTTCCTCCTTGAGGTACTCTTCTAAGCTTCTCTTAAAGGTTCGCCTAAAATTACCCTGATAGCGGGATGCATGTTCTGCCAAGTTAGCAACCTCGGTTGCAATGACTCTGCCAAAGATGGGCTCTACAATGTTATAGATCTCAGGCCTTAAAGATTTCATGATAACTACTAAATCGTTAAGCAGCGATACCTCTCCTTTAAAAAGGATATTCTCAGAGGAGATATATTCCATGCCCTGCATGAGAACAAATATGAACTCGCTTGGGAAGGCTTCGACAAAAACATTGGATTTGTCCTCATCATGCGCCGTCGAGATTTTTATTTTTGCTTCTTCAAATATAAGCTTAAGTTTTAGGTTAATACCTAAGAGCGAAAAAATAAAAATCTTTCCCTCTAGAAGGCCTGCTTTGTATTTAGCTGTCTCGGATCTTATCAGAAAATAATTTAATAGATCGCTCAAAGATGTTAAGACTGCATTCATCATTATTACAATTTATAACCAACATGAATGGCAACGACGCCTAAAGACATATTATGAAAATAGCAGTTTGAGAAGCCGGCATCCTCAAGCATCTGCTTGAGCAAATCCTGATTGGGGTGCACTCTTATGGATTCGGCTAAATACTGATAGCTTGCCTCGTCATTGGCTACCCATTTTCCTATTTTTGGAATGACTTGAAATGAATAAGCATCATATAATTTTTTGGCTAGAGGGGCCTTTACCTCTGAAAACTCAAGGATTAACAGTTTGCCCGTAATTTTTAATACTCGGTGTATTTCTTGAAGCGCCTTTTCTTTGTGAGTTACATTTCTTAATCCAAAACCAATGGTAACCGCATCAAAGCTATTATCCTCAAAGTCTAATGCTTCGGCATTAGCGAGCTGAAACTGTAAATTCTCAGCCATTCCTTGATTAAGGCTTTTATCAATTCCTTGTTGCAGCATTGACGGGTTAATGTCTGTAGCAACCACCGACCCTTGTGCGCCAACTTTCTTTGCCATCAGCCTGGCAAGATCGGCACTACCCGTAGCCAAGTCTAAAACCTTTTGACCTTTTTTTAGGTTCAAAATATCAATCGCAACTTTTTTCCATAATCGATGCATCCCTAATGACATGAGATCATTCATCAAGTCATATTTATGTGCCACCGAAGTAAAAACTTCTCCTACTAGATCAGTCTTGTCCTCTGGATCAACAGACTTGTAGCCAAAATGCGTTTTTTTGTTGTCGTTCATAAGGGCCATATAGTATAGCTCTCTTTAGTCTCTTATTCATTTATCATAAGTGTGATTTCTCTCTGGTATAATTCACATCAATGAAATACTCCTGCCCCCTATTTGCCCTAATATTCATGGTCTCTGTATCGGCACAGGAATCGAACTCATTAAAGCTTTTTGAGGCTTATAAAACCAATAATGCACCTATTATCGATGGCGTAATAAATGAAGATGAATGGTCAAATGCCACCGTTATCAGCGATTTTCACCAGATTCTTCCAATTGAGTTTTCTGAGCCGTCTAAAATAACTGAGGTTAGGGTCATGTTTGATGAGGACGCGCTTTATGTTGCAGCCATTATGCTTGATCAAAGTGCAGAAAGTATTAACAGTCAGGTGTTAAGGCAGGGTGAGGTCATCTGGAGTGATGATTTTTTTAGTGTAATTATTGATCCTTTTAATGACCGAAGAACAGGCTACCGATTTATCACCAATCCAAATGGCCTGAGGCTTGAAGCATCTTACGAGGATACAACCCGACAGCAATGGAATTGGATGGGCATTTGGGAGACGAATGCTTCGATAGACGAGCGTGGCTGGTACAGCGAAATAAGAATCCCCTTTAAATCGATTCCTTTTGATGAAAATGCTGATCAGTGGGGGATTAACTTTAGAAGAACAGTCGGTCGTAATAATGAAGATATCGGTTGGGTTTCTAGAAACCAAACACAAAATCCGAGCGTCGTGGGAAGCATGTCAGGCTTAACAGGACTAAACTCCGGCATGGGAATTGAGGTCGTTCCCTCTTTCTCTGCAAGCAATGAAAGAAATATGGCTGAAGTTTACATTCCCGAAATGGAGCTAGAGTCGAGCGAGCTACAACCATCTCTGGACCTCTCATACCGAATCACGCCCTCGCTTAATATATCTGCGACCCTAAATACTGATTTTTCAGCCACAGAGGTTGATGATCGACAGGTTGACCTCTCTAGGTTTAGTCTATTTTTCCCAGAAAAAAGAACATTTTTTTTGAGAGATTCCGATGTATTTGAATTTGGTAGGCTCGCCGGTGGAGGTTTTCGGGCATCAAGCATCTCGCGCCCAAGCCTAGAGAATGGCAAACCATTCTTCTCTCGGAGCATTGGTCTGAATTCAGATGGGAGTCCGGCAGACATTAATTACGGTGCCAAGCTTAGTGGGCGCTCAGGTAACTTTAATATCGGAAGCTTGTTTATTAATCAAACTGATACCGGCAATGGGCTCGAGCAAGATCTCATGGTAACTCGTCTTTCTTATAATGTATTGCGTGAGTCAAGCATTGGGGTAATTGCTACCCATGGGAATCCTGGCTCTGAAGTCGATAACTCTCTGATGGGGGTTGATTTTAGATACCTAAATTCAATGACGCCTTTTCAAAAACCAATTCTTGCCGAGGTTTGGTGGCAGGAGAGCAATACCGAAGGATTGAATGAGGATCAGCAAGCATTTGGATATCGATTGCAAATGCCTGCCAACTCAGGCTTGCGTGGAAGCTTGGGATCTAAAACTCTTGAGGAAAATTTTAACCCTGCATTGGGCTATACCAACAGAACCAACGTTAGGGATAATACTCTTGAGCTAGGGTATACATTACGCTTTGACCACCCAATCATAAGAAGCTATTTCGTAGGCCTGTTAGGACAAGATATTTCATACCTCTCTGGCCCTGTTCAATCAAAAGTTTTTACTTTCACCTCTCTTGATGTGGAGACTAATTTTAGAGACAGATTAACGATCAGGCATAATGAATGGACTGAAAACCTGATAACTCCATTTGAAATCTCTGATGGGGTAACAATTGATGAAGGGCAATACACATTTAGCGATCACTCATTGAGCTTTGCCACAGGCCCTCAAAGACTCTTTTCTGGAGATATCTCTATTACCAATGGAGACTTTTATACGGGCAGTAGAACGCGAGTTGGCGCAGGAGTGCTCTGGACGCCATCAAGGCATTTTCGCGCGTCATCAGGTTATACCGTCGATGATATTGAGCTGCCTGAAGGAAGCTTTAAAGTTCGGCTCGCAAGATTTAAGGTGGACACAATTTTTTCCTCCACCCTTTCTTGGACTAATCTTATTCAGTATGACAATGTTTCTGAAACAGCAGGAATCAATAGCAGACTGCATTGGATTCCCCAAGCCGGACGCGAAGTGTTCCTGGTGATTAATCACAATCTCCAGGATTGGGATCTTGATAATCGATTTAAATCCTATAACTCGACGTCAAGCTTAAAGGTAAATTATACGGTCCAGTTTTAACTAGATTTGCTCAAGCATGTAATCAAGCGCTGCGAGTATTTCCTCATCAGAAAGATCAGTTCGACCGCCTTTGGCCGGCATGACGCCTGCTGACCCTTGGTAACCATTAAGGACATGGCCCTGAATCACGTCTATGCCTTGCTCAAGCCTTGAAGACCATGAAGGATCTGTAAGAGATGGCGCGCCTGCAAGTCCCATCGAATGACAAATAGAACAAACCGAATTATAGAGCTGATCGGCTGCTATGGAGGCTTGCATGACAGTTTCTTGAGGCACCACAACCGTTTCAACCACAGGCTCTGGCTCGCCTTCTATGGCCACTACAGTCATTGAAGATAGTCTTTCAGCAAGCATCTCTTCGGCCTGAGCGTCTTGATGTGGAGCAACAAAGTTACCAAAGATTACAATACTAACTATCGTTCCAACGAAAATACCAGTACAAACGATAAACCAATTGAATACTTTTTCTTCTTGAGTTGCCAAAATGAGTCCTGCGTTGATTTTAAAGTGATTAAATTATACCCAGATCAACGAGCAATGTCAGTATGCATATCGCCTAAATAAAGGCATAAATTAGATTATTTTGGTTCTTCGATTTTCTTCTCAAGCTCTTCAAGTTTTTTTTGAGTTTTCTCTAAAAGCGCGGCATAAACATCAAACTCCTCTCTCGAGACTATGTTCATTTTTTCTAATGAAATTTGAATTGCCCTAGAAAATTTTGCCTCAACATCTTCTCGTGCTGCGCCAATATCTTCAGGAAGAATTGAAACCAGCTTCTTAGCTAAGTCTTTAATATCTGAAATTGTTTTTTCTTTATTTAGCATGACAAACTTTTAATTTTTAATAGAATCTATCAAACTATAGTTTAACAAGAAATAAAGTTATCTTATGCGAAATTATGGATTAGTACTGCTTGCTCTTTTGGCGCTTATAGGCATTACTTACATTAGTGGCGTCGATCTCGGCCAAGTCATCATCAACTATCAAGAGCTTACATTTGAGCTGACGATACTGACAGCCATTATTTATATTGCTTTGCTCTATATTGGAATCAGAATGCTTTCCTCCTTGTTAGATCTGCCTATTACCATTAAAGCCCTATTAAAAAGAAGGCATCAGGCAAGCTTAAAGCAAAATATTATGAATGCTCTTAAGGCATTAGAAGACATGAATTTTAACAAAGCCATTAAGCTGCTCAATCAGGTTTCGCTTAGATCAAAAAGAGGCGTGTTCTTAAATGCACTGACACTACAGTTAGAATATTTAAATGGTATTGAGGGCCATACTGAAACCTTAATTAAAGAATTTCTGCCTAAAAATCAAAATGAGAAATCATTTATTCAGCTGTTAGTTGCAGACTATGCCTTAAGACATAAAAATTTCTCACTCGCTAAAGAGCTTCTCATTGATACCACACATAACAATAGCTCTAATTATCTAAATTTTTTAATGACCCTTTATTGGATAAAGCTTGAAGATGTTGAGAAGGCTTATAAATGCTTGATTTCACAAACCATTACAGATACTCATGCACAAAACAAAATTGTGCGTTTATTTTTCAAGGAGTATGCGAATGAGACGAATATTGAAATTGAAAAAATTGAGCTTCTTCTAAAAAAAGTGTCACGTGAATTCTATGATGATGCGAGATCACTTGGTTCGCTAATTAGTCTATATGTGATCGCTGGCGATCATCAAAAATCCTATCAATTAATTAGAACTTTTTTTAATAAAAAATCCAGCGAGAGACTTTTGCTTCTTTTAAACAGTATCAAAGTTAATTCAATTGAAGATAAATTATCTTATTTAGAATCGAGAATTGATTCAAAAAGCTCACCTGCCCTGTTTATTGCGCTGTCTCAATGTTGTGCTGAGCTAGAACTTTGGGGCAAAGCAAGAAGCTACATAGACAGCAGCATCGAGTTTTATCCATCAAAAACCGCACTGATTATTTCTGCGAATCTCTTTTTACGACAAAATAATTATGAAAGCTCAATTAAGGCACTTGCCCAAGCGAACAAGGCCTCAGATAGATTTGAGTGGTAGTAATTTTATCTACTCAGGCAATGATTTCTTTGAGTCGATCCAGTTAATTAGGGGTTGCCATTGCTCCCAGTCGGTATAAGCCAAATAGGGGGCAAGCTCATGAATGCCCAAGCCTCGATCAAAACATTTTATATAGTTTTGGCTTTCTCTTAATGTCGCTACGTAAGGAATTTTTTGTTTTTCTAAAAAGTCATCCAGAATATCAAAGCTCAAAGTATTTTCTTTAATTCGATTTGCAACTAAAGCCATTTTAGCTTGCTTCATAACCAGTTGCCGCTGATTAAGAATCAGATCAAGATAATCAACTGCCGCCTCCATATCAATCGGTGACGGGAGAACAGGAAAAACAATAGACTCAGATATGCGTATTAAATTATCAAGCTCCTGACCCTCTGATCTCGCCGGTGCATCCATCACTAGATGGGTCACATCAGATGGGATATTTTTAAGGCCAGATTCATAGCCTTTGATGGAATAAATCTTAGGTTTTTTTTCAGGCCTATTTGCGAGCCAGCTTAAGCTCGAGCCTTGTGGATCATAGTCAGCAAGCGCAACCTTATGACCATTAGAGGCAAAATACCCTGCTAATGAGGTCGCAATTGTACTTTTTCCACACCCTCCTTTTGGATTCAGGATCAGTATTCTCCGCATATGCCTCACTCTTCTAAAAGATAAGCCGTTACTTATCAAAAATTTTATCGCCTTCAAGCGATTAAATAAGTCCATGCTATTATCAGTATGGGACTAATTAAAGATAATTGCAAAAACAAATCGTGTCAGAACTAAAGTGCTTAAAAATGAATGGTGCAGGCAACGCATTCATAATGATACCTATGCGACAAGATGACTTTTTAAATCAAACAACCCTGTCAAAATTTAATGAGCAAATCATTGATAGTTATGATCAGCTTATTTTTATTCATGAATCAAAAAATAATTCTTTCAGTTACTCCATATTAAATAGAGATGGCTCACAAGCAGAGCAGTGCGGTAATGGGGCAAGGTGCGTTGTTAATTTTGTTCAGCACTTTTATAAAAAAGATAGCTTTGAGCTTTATTCCCAAAAGATCAAAATTAAATACCTTGTGCAAAACGGTGAAATTGGTGTCTGCCTCGGGCATACATCAGAGAATGTTCCTGCCCAACATAAAACACAACATCATGAAAACACATTTCAAGATAATCAAGATAGCTGGGAATATAGTTTTATATCCGTAGGAAATCCACATGCTGTTATCTATCACAATAATATTTTAGATATTGATCTCAATTCTTTGAAACAATCACTCTTAAATACCAATGCATTTCCAGAGGGCGTTAACCTTGGTGTTTATTCTATTGATCACCCTGGCCAAATTTCGCTCAGAGTGCATGAGCGAGGCGTAGGTGAAACGCTTGCGTGTGGTACCGGCGCAGTTGCTGCAGCGTCCATTGCGATCAAAACACACGAATTAGAAAACCCTTTGGCAGTAAAAATGAAAGGTGGAACTCTAAGGGTTTTATTAGATGCGAATACGCAAGAGGCATGGCTTTTCGGACCATCTGAAATAGAAAAAGAATTGAAAATAGACATATGAAAAAAAATATGAGCTTTAAGGACATACTTGATTACTTTATTGAAAATCCAAAAAAGCTTGAGGAGCTAAACCAACAGCTTGAGGCCCCACAGTCTGATTTTGTAAAACATCGATTTAAAGTTTATGAAGAAAAAATAGCGCTTATAGAGCATGAGAAGCTGGAGCTAGTAAAAATTGCTTCTGAGAATTCTAATTTATTTCAAAGGGCTATTTCATACGGTGCGCTTATCTCAATTACAAGAAACTTAAGTGAAATTATTGCCATTACTGATCAAGTGCTCACCAAAAATCCCTTGGTCAATCACTCGGTATATTATATTGAGGACACCATACAATTTAACCCGCAAGAGCCCTCAAATCGCCATGTCATAGGCTTTAATGCTAAGACATCACCACTGGTATTTGAGCTTGCAAATAAAAAAACTCCCTTTTGTGGAGAATTTAATGAAGCCAAAATTATAGCGTTATTTAGTATGCTTGAAGCCAAACAGGCCAAGCAAATCAAATCCATTGCCACTATCCCTTTAAGGCACGAAAGCTCAGTCGGAGCGATTATCTTAGGAAGCGAAACAAAGCATTTCTTTAATCCGTCTCAAAATACTGATTATTTACAAGCCATTGGCACTTTGTTCACTGCCAATGTCATTAGACTGTCCCAAAACAATGGATAATAAGCTCATAGAGCAATTCGAGCTGTATCTCAAAAATGAGCTCCGGCTCTCCATTCATACGCTCAAAGCCTATATTTCTGATATCCGCGGCCTTCAAGACTTCTGTAGGGCAAATAATATTACATTTTTAAAAATTAAAAATACTGAGCTCACAAGCTACACAAGGCACTTATACTCTCGCGGCTTGAGCGCTAAAAGCATTACAAGAAAAATCTCATCATTCAAAAGTTTTTTCCAGTATTTGGTTAAGCAAGATGTTCTTAGGTCAAACCCTTGCTCAGGAATCAAGGCGCCTAAGGCCCCAAAAAGCCTTCCCAAAACTCTCAATGTCGATGAAATTTCAAGGCTGCTAAATGTGAAATTAACCAATCATACAAAAATTCGTGATCATGCTATTTTTGAGCTCATCTATTCTTCTGGGCTGAGGGTATCGGAGGTCGTTGGCTTAAATATTGAAGATGTGGCAATGGACGATCAAATTTTAACCGTTAAAGGCAAAGGCAATAAAATGAGAGCGCTTCCTTTTGGTAATGTAGCAAAAGCCGCTCTCAACAAATGGCTGGATCATAGAATAAAAATTTCATCCGCTGAGGATCGAGCAATTTTTTTAACTAAATCAGGCCAAAGGCTTAGCGTCCGTTCAGTACAAAAAAGCATTAGGTCTTGGGGGATTAAGGCAGGCATCAATCAAAAACTAAGCCCACATATACTCAGACATAGCTTTGCTACCCATATGCTCGAATCAAGCAAAGATCTGCGTTTAGTGCAGGAACTGCTAGGCCATGAAAGCTTATCAACAACACAAATTTATACGCACTTGGATTTTGATCATTTGTCGAAGGTATACGATAAGGCACACCCACGCTCAAAAAAACCTAGCCAAAAGGTTTAAAATCTGATTTCTTATAGCCCTGGATGATCCAGCTAAGGGGTGTAAATTTTACAAAGAGAAAATGCATCAATAATGTAAAAAAGGGGATCATTAATAAATTAATAATCACGATCTCCAAAGCCCCAAACCCAAAAGAGAGCATCATTGCTCCTATATAAAGCGCAGGAAAAAGATGCCAGAGATAATAAGAGTAACTTATCTCAACAAAAAAACTAATTTTTGAATTCATTTTTAATTTAGCGCTATAAGCAAGAGCAAGCACATAAAGCGTGGTAAAAATTGCTGCAAAAGTAAACCCAATGACATAAAGAGCTTGGTGGAGAGAATCCTCTCGATCGCCAAAAATTAAAAGCATGGCTTGTACAACAAATAAACAAATAGAGGCATAGCCTAATTTTCTTTTTATAGCGCTTGCAGAAATTATTTCAATCAGCGTTCTGCTTGAATATAAAAATGTACCCAGTAAAAACCATGCAAAATAATGCGCAAAAGACACCAAGCTAAAGTCGCCAAAATATTCAGGAAACACTCTAGTATAAAAAGGATATACAGAGCCTAGATTAGAGAAAAAAATTAGGGCAATCAGTGTGTAGCCTATCGAGCTGTGATCAAACCTTACAGATTTTAAAAATATTTTTTTAAGAAAGCTTAATGCAAAAAAACAAAGATAAATAAGAACCAAGTAATATAAAAACCATAAATGATATAAGTGAGAAAAGGCCCCTGAAAAAACCAAATTATATAGAGCAAAAAACAGCAAGAAGCCTAAAAAGATTTTATTGAATCTGTCTCGAGCCAGATAATTCCAGCCATATTTTTTAATCATGAGTCCTGCAAAAAACCCTGCAAGCAAAAAAAAGACTGGCATTCTCCAATAATGTATCCAGCCAAATGCTAATAGCACCCATAAGGGGGGATCAGGAATATCGACAACTTGAATCCCAGCAATGATGCCGGCATCTTTCATATGCAGAATAACCGGAGCATGAATGAATGTGCCCAATAACATAGACAGCGCGCGAAGCACATCTAAGCCATAAATTCGCTCAGATTGAGTTTGAGCATACATAAGAGTGGTTGCTAGGAGTCACTCCTCTCTGTAATTTGAATTAAATGAAACCCAAACTGTGTTTTGACGGGGCCATGAACCTCGTTAACAGGTTCAGAAAAAACCACCTCATCAAATTCTTTGACCATTTGTCCAGGATAAAACTGTCCTAAATCGCCTCCTCTGGCACCACTTGGGCACATTGAATGCTCCTTAGCGACTGCTGCGAAATCCTCTCCAGCAATAATTTTATTTTTAAGTTCCTCGCATAATGTTTCTTCGCTTACCAGTATGTGTCTCGCGCTCGCCGATTTCATTTTTGCTCCAATTATTTAATTAAGTGAACATTTAACTTAACATAGGGGGTTATTAGACAAAACAATTATATCTATGGGCGAAATTATTTATTTTTTTACTATGCACCCATTGCTGAGCCTAGCATTAATTGCTTCGCTTCTTCTGGTGCTGATGTATGAAGTCAATCAAAGGTCACTAAATTTAAACAGCATAACGACCCAACAGGCTGTCATTTTAATGAATAAAAATGCAAAAATTTTTGATCTAAGGTCATCAGATGCTTTTAGCAAAGGCTTTATTTCAGGGGCTAAAAACTCTCCGTCATCCATTGATAATAATGACCCTAAAATTAATAAGCTCAAAGAAAGAAGCATCATTTTAGTTTGTAATACGGGCATTAGTGCTGCAAAAGAGGCCTCTCGATTAAACAAAGAAGGGTTTAAGCAGGTATATGTTTTAAAAGGAGGAATGGCAGAGTGGGAGTCTCAAAGGCTGCCTGTTGAAAAATAATTATGACTGAAACTAACGAAAACAAAGCCATCAAGATGCTTGGCGTTTATATCAAAGACGTGTCATTTGAAGCGCCAGATGGGCCAGTCATCTCCTCGCAAACTGCGGGCCCAAAGACAGACCTAAATATCAAGTCAAGCTCATCAAAAAAAGGTGAAGACAGATATGAGGTTCTTATCACTTTAAGCATTAAGGCGCATCTCGAGGATAAGACATTGTTTCTTGTTGAGATTGTGCAAGCAGGGATGTTTGAAATCAAAGGATTCGAAGAAAAAGAGCTGTCGCTCATTTTAGGCACCTATGCACTCAATCAAATTTTCCCTTTTGCGAGAGAGCAGGTAGCAAAGCTTGTTGCCTCTGGAGGTTTTCCACCTTTATTGCTTCAGCCAATAAACTTTGATGCTCTCTACGCTAAATCCCAAGCACAAAATAACGAATCTAGTACCGAAAATATAAAAATTCATTGAGCGCATTAACAAAAATTGGAATCATTGGGCTGGGTGCCTGGGGGCGAGCGATTGCAAAGCTGCTTAGCAGCAAAATGGATGTTCTTGCTTATGCAAGGAACAACAAGAAAGACCTGCCATACTGCCCTCAAACAACCAACCTAAATGACCTTAAAGATCGAAACCTTATATTTATTGCAACGCCCGTTGGCTCGTTTGAATCTGTGCTCAAAGAAATAAATAACCTATTAAGCCCTGAAATTATTATGTGGGGATCAAAAGGCATCGACCAAA
>JAYPDM010000010.1:11855-23163 GCA_038125265.1 Gammaproteobacteria bacterium | reverse complement strand
TTAGGGGAGAATGCACAAGCAGCGTTTATCACGCGTGCGCTTCATGAAATGGCTAATCTGGGCGACTCTATGGGTGCTGATAAAAATACCTTTTATGGCCTATCAGGGATTGGCGATTTAGTATTAACTTCTTACGGTCAAGCGTCGCGAAATAGATCCTTTGGTGAACTAATTGGTTCGGGCAAAAGTTGTGAGGATGCTCTTTCTCAAATAAATGAGGTAGTAGAGGGGTACTATACGACAAAAGCAATCTATCAGTTAGCGCAATCAAAGGGCTTAGAAATGCCTATTGCGACGGAGCTTTATAAAATTTTATATGATGGCAAAAATATTAATAATGCCATTAAGGATTTGCTTGATAGGCCCATTCCTACTATTCACAAAAACCAACCTGCCTGAGCTGTTCATAGAGCACCACCGAAGCTGCATTTGATAAATTCATGCTCCTTGACCCCTCTATCATAGGTATTCTGACCACTTCTTCTGCAGAGAAACCATCCAAAATAAATGACGGAAGCCCCCTTGTTTCTGGCCCAAACAATAAGCAGTCGTCTTGTTTGAATTTGAATTTAAAGAGGCTTGCTCCCCCTTTGGTCGAAATAGGAACAATTCTTCTTTGCTTAAAATATTCGAGACAAGATTCATAGTTATCAAATAAATTTAGCTCACAAAGCTCCCTATAATCCATGCCCGCCCTTCTAAGGCTTTTTTCATCAATCTCAAAACCTAAGGGCTTGATTAAATTTAATCTCGAGCCAGTATTGGCACATAAGCGCATGATGTTACCTGTATTAGGAGGAATTTCTGGCTCAAAAAGAATTATCTCAGCTGGCATAGTTTCCTTTGTTCTTTTAAATGCTAGTCTCATATAATATTTAAAGAATGGGTATTTCTGTAGATTTTTGTGGCCTAAACCTTACATCACCAATCGTTTTGCTTTCTGGGTGTATTGGTTATGGGGATGAATATACTCGTATTGAGGGCTTCTCAAATGACGAAGCGGGGGGGCTAATACTTAAAGGAGCTTATAGCGAAGCTAGACATGGAAATGAGCCACACCGGGTAGTCGAAACTGCCTCAGGCATGCTTAATTCTATAGGCTTACAAAATCCTGGCGCTAAGTATATTACTGAAGAGATTCTTCCCAGACAAAAATTTAATACTCATATATTTGCTAATGTATGCGGATCTTCTGTTGAAGAGTATGCACAAGTGACAAAAATATTTCATAAAAGCAGTGTAAGCGCTATGGAGATAAATATCTCATGTCCCAATGTAAAAAAGGGTGGCGTTGAATTTGGTAATAATCCTGATCTATCCAAACAAGTTATCCATGCTTGCAGACAAGAAACGGATAAACCTATTATCGCCAAGCTATCCCCCAACCAAACAAACATCGCTGAATCGGCCGAAGCATGCATTGAGTCAGGAGCGAATGGACTGTCTGTAATAAATACCGTAATGGGCATGGCTATTGATGTCGAACATCAAAAACCCATTCTTGGCAATACTCAAGGAGGCCTGTCCGGTCCTGCTATCAAGCCTATTGCATTATTAAATGTTTTTAAAGTCTTTAAAGTTGCCAATCCTAAGGGCATCCCAATTCTAGGGCAAGGCGGAATTTGTAGCGGCAAAGATGCGATTGAGTTCATATTAGCCGGGGCGACGGCTATTGGTCTTGGGACAGGGCTTTTCTATGATCCTATGGCAATAAAGAAAATTAATGCCTATATAAGCGCTTATCTTGAAGAAAAAGAAGTTAGCTCAATTGCGGACTTGGTAGGAAGAGCACATCAAGATTAAATTTTAATATTATGCTCTTTAGCCTTTCTTGCAAGCGTGTTTCTTCCCCACCCTAAAAGTTTTGCAGCATCTTGTTTTTTGCCCCTTGAATAAATTAATGCCGCGGTTAATAAGGCTTTTTCGAATTGAGGCTTTGCTAAATCAAGCAAGGCTCCCTCTCCTGCGTTTCCGCTCTCAAGTGCCTCGGTAGCCCAGCTAATCAACGATTCCTCCCAGCCTTCTGATCCCGCAGACTTGGTACTAATGCGCATCTCTTGAGGAAGATCATAAGATTGAATTTCACGGCCAGCCGAAGAAACTGTACTTCTGTAACATGCATTAACTAATTCTCTAACGTTGCCCGGCCACGCATAATTTAAAAATATTTCTTCAACATCTTGGCTGAGTAATTTTTGTGTTACGCCAATCTCATTGGCAGCAAGCATTAGATAGTGATCTGCAAGCTCTAAAATATCTTCCTTACGCTCTTTGAGCGAGGGAACATTAATGCTCATGACGTTTAATCGATGCAGCAAGTCCTCTCTAAATTTTCCTGACTTTACCAATGCCCATAGATTTTGGTGAGTTGCAGCAATAATTCTTGTATCCACTTTAATTATTTGTTGGCCACCCACTCTGCTTATCTCTCCTTCTGCAAGTACTCTAAGCAGCCTTGTTTGCATATCTAAAGACATGTCTCCAATTTCATCAAGAAATATTGTCCCACCATTAGCCTCTTCGAATCTCCCAACTCTTCTTTTGTCCGCACCGGTGAAAGCACCTTTTTCGTGACCAAAGAGTTCGCTCTCTAGCAGCTCTTTATTTATTGCTGCCATATTCAAGGGAACAAAAGGTTTTTTTGACCTTGCTGAAGAGTCGTGAATCGCCTTAGCTACTAGCTCCTTGCCAACTCCAGACTCCCCATGAATTAATACCGTAAGATTAGCCTTGGCCAATCTTCCAATCGTCCTAAAGACCTGCTGCATGGCTGGCGCCTTACCAATAATTTTTCTTGCTGTCTGAGGAGGATGATCAGTTTGATTGGATGGGAGTTTTTCATTTTTGCTGTTTGCTGCTTTTTGAACAATCTCAACCGCATAATCTAGGTCAAAAGGCTTTGGCAAATACTCAAATGCTCCACCCTTAAACGATAAGACTGCATTCTCTAAATCTGAATGCGCAGTCATCACTACAATTGGAATCTTGGGGTCTCTGGCTTGAACCGAATCCATCAAGTCAAAGCCTGAAAGCTTGTTCATTCGAATGTCTGTGACAATTACGTCTGGTGAAGAATTATCATAAGCCGCTATAAATGATTCTGCGCTTTCAAAGCTTTTAGTGATCATGTTTGCGTCTTGAAGCGCCTCCTCTAAAACAAATCTCAAGGAGCTATCGTCATCAACCACCCACACTTCAATGCCTGCTGGGATCATTCTCTCTCCATGTTTGGGGCAGGAAATATCATACTAAAAATGGTTTGTCCGGGATGACTTTTGAGCTCTATGCTTCCACCGTTTCTCTCAACTTGGCCCTGAGAAATAGTTAGCCCAAGTCCAGATCCATTATCTTTGGTTGAGACCAAGGGATAAAATATATTTTCTTGCAGATCCTGCGGAATGCCTGGACCGTTATCAACAACAGACAGCACAACGGCAACAGGGTAACGCTTAAATAAGGCAATACGGTTATATTCGATGCGAGTTTTGAAAACAACTTTGCCATCAGCTACCCCCTCAATGGCCTCTAATGCGTTCTTAGCAAGATTTAAATATGCCTGAACCACCTGATTAAAATCAACATTAATGTTTGGCAGGCTTGGATCATAATCTTTTGATATTTTCTCACTCATGTCTTTCTGTTTTTCAAAGAGCGCTAGCACTCTTTCTGTAATCTCGTGCGGATTTATCACCTTTGTGTCAGGCTTGCCAGAGCTTAACAAAATACTATCGACAAGCTTCGTCAGTCGGTCTGACTCTTCGATAATAATATCTGTATATTTATGAAGATTTTCGTCCGGTAATTTACGCTCTAATAACTGTGCCGCGCCTCGAAGGCCTCCAAGAGGATTTTTTATCTCATGTGCAAGTTGTCTCGCAATTTTTTTATTTAATTGTTGTTGCGTATAAAATCGTTCGTCTCTAAGGGCATCATTTTGCGAAATATTTATAAGTTCTAGCACTGCATATTTACTGTCTGACTCTAACAAAGAAGATTTTGCAATCACTTTAATTTCTTTTGCGTCACTTTTTCTTAAGATGTCCGCATAACAATCATATCCGTTGCCATGCGCAAATGTTTTGTTGCAGATATCAACAATGGGGGATGATGCGAAAAATAATTCCTCTAGTTTTTTTCCTATCGAAGATGCAGGTCCAATACCAAGCATTTCCTGCGCAGCTAAATTTATGCCAACCAGGCATCGATTTTCACTAAACAGCAAAACTGCGGTTGATATGTGATCGATAACCGAAGAACTAAATTCAGTTAGTTTAGATTCAGTAATATTTCTGACCAACGCTAATGCCATAAATTATTGGGGGGGGGTTTACACCCCCCCTTATATTTTTTTGTTTATAGACTGTAATACATGTCAAACTCTACCGGATGAGTGGTCATCCTTAAGCGAGTGACATCTTGTGACTTGAGATTAATGTATGCATCAATGACTTCGTCATCAAATACACCGCCCTCTTTTAAAAAGTCACGATCTTTGTCTAAGGCATCAAGGGCTTCTTCAAGCGAGAAGCTTACTGTTGGCATGGCTCTCATGTTTCCTTCTGCTAATGCAAATAAGTCTGCATCGGAAGCATCTCCTGGATGGATTTTATTCTTAATTCCATCAAGGCCCGCCATTAGCATTGCAGCGAATGCAAAATATGGATTTGCCGTAGAATCAGGGAAGCGCACCTCAATGCGAGCCGCTTTTGGATTAGATTCGTATGGGATCCTAATTGATGCAGAGCGATTCTTGGCTGAATAGGCTAAGAAAGTTGGTGCCTCAAATCCTGGAACAAGCCTTTTATAACTGTTTGTTGATGGGTTTGTAAGAGCATTAACGGCCTTCGCATGTTTAATGATTCCTCCAATATAAAACAATGCAGTTTCAGAAAGGCCCGCATAAACATCACCTGAAAATAGGTTGGTCCCGCCTTTTGCTATGGATTGGTGCACATGCATACCACTACCGTTATCTCCAACAAGTGGTTTAGGCATAAATGTTGCGCTCTTGCCGTAGGCATTTGCCACATTCATTACAACGTATTTAAATGTTTGGACCGCATCAGCCTTCTTGACCAAGGTGTCAAATCTAACACCAATTTCACATTGACCTCCTGTTGCTACTTCATGGTGGTGAACCTCTGTGACCAAGCCCATATCTTCTAAGGCAATACACATAGTAGCTCTCATGTCTGACAAGGAGTCAACGGGTGCTACAGGATAATAGCCACCTTTAATGCCTGGCCTGTGCCCTAAGTTTCCTTCATCATAGGCTCGGCCGGTATTCCAAACCCCCTCTGAAGAGTCAATGGTGTGAAAGCACTCATTCATTGTTGAGCCCCAAGCGACATCATCAAAGATAAAAAATTCATTCTCAGGCCCAAAGAAGGCTGTGTCAGCAATACCGCTTTCAGCGAGATATTTTTCTGCTTTCGCGCCAACAACTCTAGGGCATTTGTTATAACCCTCACCGGTGTCTGGCTCAACAACATCGCACCTTAAATTAATTGTTGTTTCCTCTGAAAATACATCCACAACTGCAGTAGACGCATCAGGCGATAAAATCATATCTGCTTCGTGAATATCTTTCCATCCGTTGATAGATGACCCATCGAACATTTTACCTTTTGTAAAAAACTCCTCATCTATTTGGCTTGCTGGAACGGTAACATGATTGTCCTTGCCCCTGGTGTCTGTAAACCTAAGGTCAACAAACTTTGCTTCTTTCTCCTTAATAAGCTTTAAAACTTCTGCTGACATTTTATTCTCCTTATTTAATTCAAATTAAAAAAGCCAGCATTAGCCAGCTAGTTATGCACAATTATAATGCATTTTTTAGTATTTGCACTATTTTTGTGCTTTTCTATCAATTTTTATTTATTCGTTTTTTCAGTGGCATGTGTTTATAATCCATATGTAATTTTCATTTATGGCTTAAATTATGGATAAAATCGTTGCCCTAGCTAAAAGAAAGGGGTTTATTTACCCCTCAAGTGAAATCTATGGGGGCATAAATGGTTGCTGGGACTATGGCCCGTTAGGCAATGCACTAAAAAGGAACATTAAGGAAGCCTGGTGGAAAGATATGGTATCGGGCCACAATGAGACATTGATTTTAGATGGGGCTCCAAAAAACTTTCAGATGGTTGGACAAGATGCATCCATCATCATGAACCAAAGGGTTTGGGAGGCCTCTGGGCACGTTGGAGGGTTTAGCGATCCTATGACTGACTGCAAAGAGACGAAGGCCAGATATCGGGCGGATCAGCTTTTCTTTTTTTCTATAAATTTAAAAGATAAAAATATCTTTGAATTTTTTCTTGCAAGCCCTTCTCAGGCTGAGAGCCCCTCCACCGAAGAGCTTTTATCGTTCCATGAAAAGCTCTATAAAAAAGCCATCAAGCAACATGGTAATGACATTAGCGTAAGCATCGAAAATGTATCGCTTGAGGATCCTAAAGTAAGAGAAAAAATATTAGCCCCCAATGCCTCTAAACCAGGAACCCTTACTTCACCAAAGTCTTTTAATCTTATGTTTAAAACTTTTGTCGGCGCCTCAGAAGATAGCTCAAGTGTCGCCTATCTCAGGCCTGAGACTGCTCAGGGGATATTTGTAAACTTTAAAAATGTTTGTGACTCCACAAGGGTTAGGCTCCCTTTTGGTATTGCGCAAATCGGAAAGGCCTTCAGAAATGAAATAAACCCTAGAAACTTTACGTTTAGAAGTAGAGAGTTTGAACAAATGGAAATAGAATTTTTTTGCAAACCTGATGAGGCCCAGGATTGGTATGTCTATTGGCGTAATCGCCGATATCAATGGTATTTAAATTATGGCCTCAGTCCAGATAGGCTCTACCTTAGAGACCATGAAAAAGACGAACTTGCTCATTATGCTGATGCTTGTTCGGATGTTGAATATGATTTCCCTTTTGGGAGAAGCGAGCTTGAGGGTATAGCAAACCGAAAAGACTACGATCTTAGTAAGCACTCTGAATTCAGCAAAAAAGATTTAACCTATTTTGATGATACTGAAGGGTCTGAGAACAAAAGGTACATTCCTTATGTTATTGAGCCCTCCGCAGGTGCAGACAGGGCAACTCTCGCATTCTTATGTGATGCTTATTACGAAGAGGAAATAAAAGGAGAAATGAGAACCGTTCTGAGATTTGATCCTAGAATTGCGCCTATAAAGGCCGGTATATTTCCTCTTGTAAAAAAAGACGGTATGCCAGAGATGGCAAAAAGTATTTATTCTGAGCTTATTAAAAAGTATGCCTGCGAATATGATGAAAAAGGTGCCATTGGGAGAAGATATAGACGACAAGATGAAATTGGGACTCCTTTTTGTATAACCATTGACGGTGACTCGCTAAAAGACAATACGGTTACTATCAGAGATAGAGACACACTTGAACAGAAACGCGTTGCAGTAGAAGAGCTGCAGGGCTTAATTGAAGCTTCGCTTGACCAATAAACCAGACCTTACAGAAAAAATAATTTTTCTTGATAGAGACGGAGTTCTAAATGAGGACTCACCAAACTACATTCTTTCTCCTGCACAATGGCTTCCTATCAGAGAGGCCATGATAGCGGTTTCAGCTTTAAAGAAAAAAGGCTTTAAAATATTTATCATCAGCAATCAATCCGCGATTGGGCGAGAGATGTTAACCCTTCAGCAATTAAAAAAAATAGAAACCAAAATGCTGCTTGAAGTAGAAAAGTATGGCGGAGCCGTTGATGACATTTTTTATTGCTTTCATAAGCCAGACGAAGGCTGTAATTGCAGGAAACCAAAATCTGGGCTCATACAGCAAGCCATGCGTAAATGGAATATTTCAAATATTAAAAATATCCCTTTGGTAGGTGACAAAAAATCAGATATGGACTTAGCGCTCAGCGTTGATGCTTATCCTGTGTATATATCTAATGGCCTTTATTCATTGCCAGAAGAAAAACCCTACAGTGAAATTCTTACATTTAATAATTTATACGAGTTGATTTTACATTGGGGGCTTGCTTGAAAACTTTTGTTGGCTCGCTTGCCTTTTACCCTTTGGCTTTTTTATCTGGTCTGATTATTGCAATACTTATTATTGTTATTGCGCCCTTCTCGCAAAATAATGCATACAAATTGGGAATATATTGGGCTCAATTCTCTATGTTCCTTTTAAAAAACCTTTGTGATTTAGACTATGAGGTAGAGGGAGCTGAAAATATTCCAAAAAGCCCATGCGTCATCGCGATAAGACATTCTTCTGCGTGGGAAGCCATTGCTCAAGTATTGTTTTTACCAAGACAGTCTTGGGTCATGAAAAGAGAGTTAATTTATTTACCAATATTTGGGCTTGCATGGATCTTGCTTAAGCCCATTGCGATCAATAGAAAGGCTGGAAAAACTGCTGTTTCTCAGGTCATAGAGCAGGGCAAAGAAAAGATAAAAAAAGGGATGTTTGTGAATATTTGCCCCGAAGGAACCCGGATGCCAGAAGACCAAATTGGGAGGTTTGGACAAAGCGCAGCCATATTAGCCCAAGAGGCTGGCGTCGATATTTTGCCCGTAACTCATAATGCCGGAAGATTTTGGAAAAGGCGGGGCGTGTTGAAGCGGCCAGGAAAAATTAAAGTTATCATAGGGGCGCCTATTTCAGGAAATAATAAACACTACCATGAGCTAACCAAAGAAGTTAAAGACTGGATTTCTACTAATAAGCCGAATTAAATATCCAGATTTGAGACTGCCATCGCATTTTTCTCAATAAATTCTTTCCTAGGCAATACTTCGTCGCCCATCAGCTCCTCGAAAAGACCACTCAAGGATGCCCGCTCGGCTATTTCTGCGCTTACTCTTTGTAAGGACCTAGTCTCAGGATTAACGGTTGTCTCCCAAAGCTGGTCAGGGTTCATCTCACCTAAACCCTTGTATCTCTGAATGGAGTGTCCTTTTTTTGCTTTCTCAATAAGCCAATCCATGGCCTGAGAAAAAGAATTAATATCTATAGACTCCTCATTTTTTGTTATAGACGCACCAGCTTCAATTAATCCGGAAATAGTTTTTGAGAACTCTGTTAAAGCTTTCATATCTTTAGATCCAAAAAGGCTTGAAGTTAAATAATATTTTTTTCTTACGCCACTTATAATCATTTCGATTTCTATTGAGTCATTATCAGAGCTGCTAAATCCTGCTTTAACCCTTTCGTTTAAGCTATGTGACTTATCTTCTAGGTCTTTGAACCACTTATCCGAATTTTTATTTGAATTTCCATTTTGCATGACCGGAACGGGTAGCTCACTTAATGCCCATAATAAACTTTCGGGGAATTGTGTTGATAGCCGACTAAGGGAGGCTTTAGCTTTAACATAGCCCCGCGCCAAGGCCTCAAAGGCGGTTGGCTTTAATGGTGGGGCGCCCGCAGAAACAACAAGCTGAGCACCCTCAATAGCTTGATTAAGAATAATGCTATCGAGCTCTTGATCGTCTTTAACATATTGCTCTTGTTTCCCTTTTTTAATTTTATAAAGAGGCGGCTGAGCGATATAAACATAGCCTTCTTCTACAAGTTTTTTCATTCTTCGGTAAAAGAAAGTTAAAAGTAAAGTTCTGATGTGTGAGCCATCAACGTCTGCATCAGTCATAATTATGATTTTGTGATACCTGAGTTTTTCAATATCTATTTCTTCGTCGTCACCGATACCACAACCTAGAGCAGTTACCAGTGCTGCAATTTCTGCTGACTCAAGCGCTTTATGCAGTCTTGCTTTCTCTACGTTTAATATTTTTCCTTTGAGCGGCAGAATAGCCTGAGTGCGTCTATCCCTACCTTGTTTGGCTGATCCTCCCGCAGAGTCTCCCTCAACGATAAATATTTCTGACTTACTTGGGTCTTTTTCTTGGCAATCAGCAAGTTTTCCAGGCAGGCCGCCTAAATCTAATGCGCCCTTTCTTCTGGTTATCTCCCTGGCTTTACGAGCAGCCTCTCGTGCACGTGCAGCTTCAACAATTTTTGAAGTAATAATTTTTGCTTCATTTGGATTTTCTAACAGAAAGCTATCGAGGTGCTCATTGAGCAAAGACTCAACTGCACCTTTGACCTCAGAAGATACAAGTTTTTCTTTTGTTTGAGAAGAGAACTTTGGGTCGGATAGTTTTACGGATAGCACCGCTGTGAGCCCTTCTCTAGCGTCGTCGCCTGTAGTGCTAATTTTTTCTTTTTTTGCAATGCCTTCCTTCTCAATGTAGCTGTTAAGCGTTCTCGTTAGGGCGCCTCTAAATCCAGCAATATGAGTCCCCCCGTCCTTCTGAGGAATATTGTTTGTAAAACAAATCGTATTCTCGTGATAAGAGTTAGTCCATTGCATTGCAAGCTCTACTTGGACATCAGACCTTTCGCTTTTAATATAAACAATCGAATCATGAAGCGGATGTTTTGATTTATTGAGGTGCTCTACAAATGCCCTAATGCCTCCTTCGTAGCAAAATGTCTCCTTCTTGTTGTCTCTTTCGTCAACCAATTCAATGCTAACTCCTGAGTTAAGAAATGATAATTCTCTTATTCTTTGGGCTAGCCTAGAATAGTCAAACTCTGTAGTTGAAAAGATTTCTGAGCTTGGCTTAAACCTTATCTTTGTTCCGGACTGATTACATGTATCAGTTTCTTTAAGTGGCGCTAAAGGCTCTCCCATTGCATACTTTTGATAATGCACTTTGTTGTCTCTATATATGGTCAGCTCCAACTCCTCAGATAAGGCATTAACAACAGAGACGCCAACACCATGCAATCCGCCTGAAACCTTGTAAGAATTATCATCAAACTTACCGCCCGCATGAAGTACTGTCATAATCACCTCTGCAGCAGATCTTCCTTCTTCTTTGTGAATATCAGTCGGAATCCCCCTACCATCATCCTCAACAGTAATAGAGTTATCTTTGTGAATAAAAACCTTAATATCATTACAGTGACCAGCCAATGACTCGTCTATTGAATTATCAAGTACCTCAAAAACCATATGGTGTAAGCCCGAGCCATCATCTGTATCTCCAATATACATTCCCGGTCTTTTTCGAACAGCATCAAGACCCTTTAAGACCTTGATATTACTTGAATTATACTCTGTTTTATTGGTCATATCGCCTCTTTAATTAAACCTTGTTTCACGTGAAACACTTTGGGCTCAATAAGCTCAAATAAATTACTTTCTCGCAATGAAGTAATAAATAATTGTACCTCTAACTGGCCTAGTTCTGCTAATAAAAACTTTAAGCTTGCATCAGACAACTCAGCTAGCGGATCATCAAAAAGTATAATTCCAG
>JAYPDM010000010.1:0-11755 GCA_038125265.1 Gammaproteobacteria bacterium | reverse complement strand
TCGACAAATGAAAACTGCATTCATTTTAGAGGCGCATGGGCATAACTACATATTTGCTTTTGGGGTCGTTATTTCCATGTATAAGGCAGCTTGAGCTCGAATCCACCAGTGAGAAGACGATATTTTCATCTTCAATGGCATTTAGTATTTCTATAAGGTAGCTTACATTAAATCCAACCTCCATGGGCTCGCCATTATAATCTACCTCAAGAACCTCCTCAGCTTCTTCTTGTTCGGGGTTGTTTGCTTTTATAAGTATTTGATTTTTATCAATATTTATTCTAATTCCTCTGTATTTCTCATTTGATAGTATCGCTACCCTTTGTAGGGTGTCTTTGAGGTTTTTTCTGTCAGCTATAAAGGTGGTTTTGGGGTCTTTAGGTATAACTTTCTCATAGTCTGGAAATGCCCCATCGATCAACTTGCTTGTTATTGATATGCTTCCTGTTTTTACACAAATTTGATTTTTTTCGGGTGAAAAAATGATGTTTTCTCCACTTTTAACTATTTTTAGCAGCTCATTAACCGCTTTTCTTGGGATTATTATACTAATATTGTTGGCTTCATCGTTTTTTATGGTTTCTTTGCTTACTGCAAGCCTATGACCATCTGTTGCAACCGCAATCATTTGGTTCTCGTGTATGCTTATCATGACACCATTTAAATAATGCCTAACATCTTGGTTTGCCATAGAAAAGGAGGTATTTTCTAAGAGGGTTAATAAAACATCGGATTTGATCTTATTTCCTTGGTCTGATTGAACTTGATTCATTCTGGGAAACTCAGAGGGCTCTAAGGGCACAAGTGAAAACTTACTTTTACCGCTCTCAATTTTTATTTTTTGGTTATCAATGCTCAAACGCACATTACACCCGTCAGGTAAGGATCTACAAATATCAAATAGTTTTCTTCCCGGAAGCGTTGTCTTCACTTCGCTTGAGGACTCAATCTGCATTAAAGCCTCTATTTCGACCTCTAAATCTGTCCCAACAAGCCTAACTCCAGATGAAGTTCCTTCAACAAGCAAATGAGATAAAATCGGCATCGATTGCTTTCTTTCCACCACCCCTATTACGGTAGAAATAGACTCTAGTAATGCATCCTTAGAAACTTCAAATATCATTATTAAAGTATAAATTAATAGTTATTATTAAGGTAATAAAAATTATGTATAACTCCCTAAGTTTCTGATTTTTAAAAACAAGAAAAAAAATTTTAAGCTTTCTAAAGTGTTCGTAATTTGTGGATAAGAAATGGCTTAATTTTTATGAACAATTTATCAACACTAATTAGTTAGCGTTCTATACAAATTGTTATAGTCCTCTTCAAATCTCCTGTCTGAAGTAATCAGGCTCGCTATTTTGTTACAGGCATGTATTACAGTTGTATGATCACGGCCACCAAAACACTGACCTATCTCAGGAAGAGACAATTTGGTTAGCTCGCGACATAAATACATAGCCATTTGCCTCGGCCGAGCTATAGAGCGGCTCCGGGTTTTATTCGAAAGATCAGCAACCCTAATTTTGTAGTACTCAGCTACTTTGTTCTGAATTAATTGTGAAGAAATAGACCTATCATGAGCAGCAAACAAATCTCTAAGAGCGGACCTAGCAAAAGAAACATCAATCTTCTCGCCTGTTATTTTTGAATAAGCGATCAACCTTCTAAGGGCACCCTCTAGCTCTCTAATATTAGATTTGACATGGCTTGCTATTAATAAAGCAATGTCATTATTAATCTTAAATCCAAGCTCATTGGACTTGGACATAAGAATGGCCGCGCTGGTCTCTAGGTCAGGTGGGTCAATTGCTACAGTGAGCCCCCAACCAAACCTACTTTTTAATCTTTCTTCAAGGCCCTGTACATCCTTGGGGTACTTGTCGCAAGAAAATACCATCTGTTTTTGGTCTTCAATTAATGCATTAAAGGTATGAAAAAACTCTTCCTGAGAACGCTCCTTGTTTGCAAAGAACTGGATATCATCAATTAATAAAACATCAAGGTTTCTAAATAGGCTTTTAAACTCATTCATCTTGTTGTGCTGTAAGCCCCTAACCATATCACTAACAAAACGCTCAGAATTTAAGTATGCAATTTTAAGCTTGGGATTCTTATTAGAAATTGCATTTCCAATAGCCTGCATTAAATGTGTTTTCCCTAGCCCCACACCACCATAAATAAATAAAGGGTTGTATGCACCACCAGGGCTTGCTGATACTTGGTGCGCCCCAGCCTTTGCCAACCTATTTCCCTTGCCCTCAATAAAGTTTTCAAAAGAGAACTTAGGATTAAATTTAAAATAAGGGCGGCTTCTTGGAGCCCCCGCTCTTGCATCAGATCTTAATGGTGGGAGCCTTGATCCAATCTTGATCTGAAGGGAGGACAATAAGCGTTCATTTTTGATTCTTGATAGGTTCTCTTTTAACCAATCAACGGCAAATTGATTGGGAGCGAAAATTTTTAATGTATTGTTATGCTCTTCAAATTGAAGAGGAAGCAACCAGGTATTGTATTCTGAATCTGAGAAGGTATTTCTGCACGTATCTAAAAAGCTTTTTGTAAGAGAAAGATTCTTTTCTAAAAATGAATGATCCATCGATTTTTTGCTTAACGTTAATATTTCAGATTTATTACAAAGACGAAGAACCAGTCTATAACTTTCACACTGCACAGGCTAGATCGAAAATATAAAAAAAATTAAATTTTTTAATCTTTCTTATGTTGACTTAAGTTTAAATCTGGAATAAGGTTCACGGTCTTATTTATATAAATTTTTGCGATGAAAAGAACGTTTCAACCAAGCAACCTAAAAAGAGTTCGTACTCACGGATTTCGTGCTCGTATGGCAACAAAAGGCGGTAGGCAAGTTTTGAATCGTCGAAGAGCCAAAGGAAGAGCCAAGCTTATTCCATAAAATCATGGCAAGTCTTAGCAGAGACGCTTCCATCAAAACAAAACAAAACTTTAATAAAGTTTTTAGAAGTTCTAATTCTTTTTATATTGATTCATTTAGGATCCTTGTAAGCAATTATGAAACGGACAAACCTAAGCTGGGAATTATCATACCTAAGCGCATTATCCCCCTTGCTACCAGAAGAAATGCCTTGAAGCGTCAAGTTCGGGAAGCTTTTAAAAGAGAAGAAATTTTAGAGAATCGTGACTATGTAGTTTTGCTGACCAAGCAGCTTAAAGCAGAAAGCACAGCAAACCTTTTTCACAGCATTTATAATAACTCCAAAGCAAAAAAGGGAAGTAAATGAATAATCTTAGGATGATACTATGGCTGTTATTTTTTACGCTGCTATGGATTTCTTATACAACATATCTTGAGGATATTGCCCTTGTAAATAATCAAGCTCTGCCAACAACTAATAATGTACCTGCTATCAATGAGGATTACATTCCTTCTTTTGGTGAGCAATCAATCTCTCCAAGCTCCGAACAGACAATAGCGAGCAGCATAAACAACCCAAGCAATGAGATTCTTTATACACATGAGACCGATGACTTGATAATTAGTTTTAATAACTCAGGCGATTTGGTTTCAGCAACACTTAAACAATTTCCAATTCAAAAAGATAATCCAAATGAATTGGTTCAGCTTTTGAATCAAAATGAAAACACGAGATACGTTATTCAGAGCGGTATAAGGTCAGATGGATTTACATCAGAGCCTAATCATTTAAGCCAATTTAGTTTTCAGGGCATTAACAGCTTAGGACAAGATTACACAGAGATTACTTTTTTAAATCAGGACGAAGAGCGCATTGCTACCAAAACCTACCTAGTGCCTAATTCAGGGTTCGAAATCTCCATGACACAATCCCTTATGAACCTCTCTGATAACAGCCCTAGGGTAATGCCTTACTCACAAATTAGAAGAGCCAATACTCCAGAAGAGCGATCATTTATGAATGTTAATTCATATTCTTACTGGGGCCCCTCTTGGTATGTTAACGATCGATTTGAGCGTATAAGTTTTGATGACCTAAGAGATCGTCCCGAAGACTATAATGTCACAGATGTTCTGGGTGGTTGGGTTGCGGCACTGGAGCATCATTTTCTAGTTTCTGTGATCCCCCAATCTGAACGATCAGGATTTCGTGCTTACGTTCAAGACAATGACTATATACTGACAAATACTGGGCAAACGACTTTTTTAATGCCTCAGGAGGCAGTAAATTATGGTGCGACTTTATTTATTGGTCCCAAAAATCAAGATCAGCTCGAGGCTATAGACCCGCAGCTGGATTTAGCCGTGGACTACGGTCTTCTCTCATTTATAGCCCAGCCCTTATTTTGGGTAATGAGGTGGATTTATGAATTTGTGGGTAATTGGGGTGCTGCAATTATTATTGTTACGCTTTTAATTAAAACTGCATTTTATAGGCTTACTGCAAGCGCTGGAAAGTCGATGGCAAAAATGAGAACACTGCAGCCAAGACTAAAATCCCTCCAAGAAAGATTTAAAGATGATCGGCAGGCGCTTAGCAGAGCCATGATGGATTTATATAAGAAAGAAAAAATCAATCCTGCTGCAGGTTGTCTTCCTTTGTTTATACAAATGCCATTCTTCTTTGCTTTTTATTGGGTATTAATTGAGTCAGTCGAATTAAGACAGCAACCCTTTATCTTTTGGGTTGATGACCTATCTGCTAGGGATCCTTTTTTTATACTGCCCATTATTAATTGCATAGCTATGGTTCTTCAAATGCGTTTACAGCCAACACCTGCAGATCCCACTCAAGCTAAAGTCATGAAAATCATGCCAGTAGCTTTTTCAGCTATGTTTGCTTTTTTTCCATCAGGATTGGTTCTTTATTGGACTACCAATGCATTATTTAGCATCATCCAACAATGGCGCATAAATAAAATCATTGGTGGAAATGCTCCATCGGCCTCTTTGGGAAGCTGATTAAGGATAAGCATGGATACTATTGCAGCCATAGCAACTGCACCTGGAGTTGGGGCAATTTCTATTATTAGAGTTTCTGGTGATCAGGCATGGGAGATCGGAAAAAAAATTTCTGGTACAAGCCCAATACATCGAACCGCACTTTTCTGTGAATTTAAAAATCATAATAATGAAACCTTAGACGAGGGCTTACTGTTGGGCTTTCGATCGCCCCAGTCTTTTACTGGCGAAGATGTGATTGAGCTGCAAGGACACGGTGGATCAATGGTACCCCGATTACTGCTTGATGAAGTAATTAGGCTTGGGGCAAGGCTTGCTGAACCAGGTGAATTTAGTTTAAGAGCATTTTTAAATAATAAAATTGACCTTACACAGGCTGAAGCTATCTCTGATCTCATAGAGAGCGACTCAATTATGTCAGCAAAGGCATCAATAAATTCCCTCCAGGGCCAATTTTCAGAAGTTATAAATATCACGGCTGATCGATTAATGGAGCTTAGGACATACATTGAAGCCTTTTTAGACTTTCCAGACGAAGAAATTCCTGAAGAAGATAAAAGCACAATTCAGAGAAAATTTGTGTTGCTAAAAAAAGAACTTAAACACATTTCAAAAATAGCATGGCAAGGAGAAGCCATTCGTAAGCACAAAAAAGTGGTAATTCTTGGTGAGCCAAATGCCGGTAAATCTTCCCTCATGAACTTGTTAGGATTAAATGATATTTCAATCGTCACTTCATCGGCTGGCACCACTCGAGATCTAATCGAAAAAGAGGTCATAGTTGAGGATATTAAAATTCATCTTGTAGATACTGCAGGCATTAGAGACGAGCCAGAATCTATTGAAAAGATTGGCATTGAAAAGGCCTTTAAAGCTATTCATGATGCAAGCTTAATTTTATGGGTGCATGACTTTAGCCAACAAGGAGCAAGCGAAATACCAGCAGAAATAGTTAACAGCAAGACCCCAATTATTGAGGTTATGAATAAGATTGATTTATTACCGGCAGATGCACCGCTGAGGAATGATAAAAATTTGGTTTATATATCTGCTAAAAATGGAGAAGGCGTTGATGCGCTTAAAAAACTTATTACACAAAAATGTTTAGCTTCGAGCAGCGAGACTTTAATTGCATCCAGAGCAAGACATGCAGAGAGGGCCGAAGCATGTGAAGAATTATTAACTCAGTCAGAGGAATCTTTTCTAAATGGTTCGCTTGAGCTTTCGGCGGAGTTTCTAAAAAAAGCGCATGATACGTTTGGCGAGATTACTGGAAAAATTACACCAGATGATTTGCTGGGGAGTATTTTTTCAAGTTTTTGTATTGGTAAGTAATTGATATTTACTGCATTTCATTAAAATGCTAGATTTAGCGCTCGATGGATAAACACGAGATTAACAAATTACTGGAAGACGGCCTCCTTGCCTATCGGCACGGAAATAAAGATCTTGCCTTAAAGCAATTCAAAAAAGCTATCAAAAAATCCCCCAATGAATATCTACCCTATAGATTTTTAGCGACGACGGAATACGATCTTGGCAGAGCAGAGGATGCCATTGATCACCTTAATAAAGCTATTAGACTTGCCCCTGAGGGAGAGTCTGGACCACTGGAAGATTTATCTTTAATTAAAATGCAGCTAGGCAGACAAGAGGAGGCAGAGTCAATTCTTCAAAAGGCAATTTTGGTAAATCCAAATAGCCTAGATGCGCACTTAAGGCTCGGAGCCTCACTGATTACTTGCGGCCGCGCCTCCGAGGCTATTGCAATATATACCAAAGCATTAGAGATTGGGCCTAAAAATTTTCAGGCATTATATGGACTCTCTCATGCCTATTTAGAAAACTCTAATTTTAAAGAGGCAATTAGCACAGCAACGCAGGCTCTTGAAGCAAGAGAAGAAGACCCAGCAACCCTAACCATCTTGGGCGTTGCACACTATCAAAAAGAAAACTATTCTGAGGCAAAACGCTACTTATCACAAAGCGTAGCCTTAAACGGAACAGACCAAAACACCCTTGTTCATCTTGGAAGAACAGAACTAAAGCTAGAAAATTTTGACCAGGCAATAGCAATTTTTGAGGATGCCTCAAAACATGCTGTCAACTCCTCAATACTTTTTAGTCAATTGGCCAATGCGCTCTCAGCCAGCGGAAAACCTGCTGAGGCAGTGGAGGTCTGCGACCAGTACCTAAAAACACACCCGCTTTCTGCATCTCTTATGCAAGTTAAAGCATGCGCCTTAAGAGATCTCCATAAATTTGATGAGTCAGAGCAAATATTAGGGCAAGTGGATCTGGTTATAGCTAAGCATATTGAAAAACCACATAGGTACCAAAGCCTTGCTGATTTTAACTTACAGCTTGAAAAAATGATCTATGAGCATCCAACCTATTCAAGATCTCATTCGAATAGAGCTACGAGAAATGGCTTGCAGACCGGAAGCCTTATGGTTGATCCAAGCCCAACAATGCGAGAATTTATTTTACTAATAAATAAAGAGGTCAAGGAGAGAATTAAGGCGCTTAAAAATAGCAAAAACGCAAGTCATCCATGGGTTGCCAATGCACCAAATGATTGGGACATGAATTCATGGGCTATTGTGTTGTCAAATCAGGGCCATCAGCTGTCACATATTCACCCAGAGGCATGGTTAAGTGGTGTTTATTATGTGAAAATTCCAAAAAATATTGTCACCGACAATTATCAGGGATGGATTGAATTTGGAGAGGTGACAGACCAGCTTTATCATGAGCAAAAACCTCCTCCAAGGCTTATTAAGCCTGAAGAGGGCATGATGGTTACCTTCCCCTCTCATAGCTTTCACAAAGTGAGACAATTTGAGAGCAACGAGCCACGAATAAGCATTTCTTTTGATCTCTTTGTAAAACAGAAAAATGAACAATAAATTTGATTGCATTATTGTGGGCGGAGGTCATGCAGGCGTTGAGGCTGCTCTTGCTTCGGCACGCCTAGGCGTGCAAACAGCTTTAGTTACCCATAACAAAAAAACCATTGGTGTTATGAGCTGTAATCCTGCAATTGGTGGCATTGGGAAAGGTCACTTAACAAAAGAAATTGATGCAATGGATGGCGTCATGGCAAAGGCCGCAGATTTAGCAGGAATCCACTTTAGGACTTTAAATGCAAGCAAGGGAGCAGCTGTCAGAGCAACACGTGCACAGGCGGATAGAGACCTCTATAGAGCTGCTATACAAGGCTTTGTTAAAGAACAAGACAAACTAAGCATTATTGAGGCTGAAGTCTCGGGCCTACTACTTAACCAGAAAAAAGTAAGGGGCGTAGTTGTAGACAATAAAGATCATATATTTGCTGAAAAAATCATTATTACTGCAGGTACATTTTTAAATGGCATTTTACATGAGGGCGATCAAACCATCATAGGAGGACGAATTGGAGATAAGGCGGCTAAGAGTTTGTCAGACGCTCTAAAAGATCTTGGTCTGAGCGTATCTAGACTTAAAACAGGAACGCCGCCGCGAATACTTTCTGAGTCTATAGACTACTCCAAGCTTGAGGTACAGCCTGGCGATAACCCAAGGCCTGTATTTTCTTTTTTGGGCAGTCGTGCGCATCATCCTCAGCAGATTAATTGTCATATTGCTCATACCAACAAATATACGCATGAGATTATCAATAAGAACCTTAATCTTTCTGCAATGTACAGTGGAAAGATTTCTGGAATTGGACCCAGATACTGCCCCTCCATCGAAGACAAAATTGTTAGGTTTTCATCTAAAGATTCCCACCAAGTATTTATTGAGCCGGAGGGATTAAATTCACCATTGGTTTATCCCAACGGGATATCGACAAGCTTACCCAGACAGATTCAAGAAGAATTTGTTAGATCGATGGAAGGTTTTAAGGATTGTGAAATTACTCAATATGGTTATGCAGTTGAATATGATTTTTTTGATCCAAGAGGGCTCACCCGCACGCTAGAGTCTAAATTTATTGGGGGGCTATATTTTGCTGGACAAGTAAATGGAACGACGGGCTATGAGGAGGCGGCTGCTCAAGGCCTTGTCGCTGGAGTCAATGCGGCCCTTGCCATAAAGGAACAGGAGCCCTGGTCTACAGATAGGGCGACATCATACATTGGGGTTTTGGTAGACGATTTAATTACGCTTGGAACTAATGAGCCATATAGAATGTTTACTTCTAGAGCAGAACATAGAATATTTTTGCGCGAGGATAACGCAGACATAAGACTAACCCCCCTAGGAAGGGAGCTGGGCTGCGTAGGAGAGTACCGATGGCAGGCTTTTGGTGAAAAGATGTCACTTTATAACGGCATAAAAAATGAATTATTAAGCCAGAGGGTGTCAGCAACCACGGCTGGTGGCGAGAAGGTTCATGATATCGCATGGCAGCTCGCAAAAAGACCTGATATCAATATAGATGAAATCTATGATCAGATTAAATCAGAGGAAAAACATGAAGGTTCACATGCTCGCGAGATGCTTGTAACTCTCGAGACAGAAGCAAAATATGAGGGCTACTTAAAGCGGCAAAATAGTGATATTGAAAGGCTCAAAAATTATGACGACTTTGAGATTCCTGATGGCTTTAATTATATGCAAATTAAAGGCCTATCAAATGAGATGCTTGAAAAGTTTTGTGAAATTAAACCAGAAAATATTGGTCATGCAAAAAGAATTCCAGGCGTTACGCCTGCAGCCATCTCTCAACTTTTGCTATATTTAAAGAAACATAATGCTAGGGAAATCGCATGAATTTAGTAAATCGAATTAATTTTACATTGCTGCTTTTGTTCTTTCTGGGTTGCTCGCAAGATCAGGCAGGGGATACGATTGAGCAAATTCAAGTAGGCGGTCCTTCAGGGACAGAGCTGGCTGAAGAGCAAATTTTGAGAATAGGCAATGGCTCTGAGCCAGGAAGCCTAGACCCTCACTTAAGCGAGGGCGTTGAGTCATCTGTGATAGGGAGAGATTTGTTCGAGGGCTTAATTAATGAACTTCCCAATGGAGAGCTTATCCCGGGTGCAGCAACATCTTGGGACATTTCAGACGATGGTCTCATCTATACTTTTTATTTAAGGGAGGACGCAAGATGGTCTAACGGCGATCTTATTACCTCGCAAGACTGGGTATACTCCTTACGAAGAAGCGTTGATCCCGCAACGATGTCATCTTACACCTTTATCTTGTATCCCATATTAAACACAAGACAAATTGCAGCAGGAGAATTGCCTCCCGAGTCTCTTGGGGTCAGGGCGGTGGACGAATACACCATTGAGATTATCCTTGAAGGGCCGACTCCTTATTTTTTAGGCCTCTTAACACATAGCCAATCGTATCCGGTCCATCAGCCAAGTGTTGAGGCATTCGGTGGAGAGCATACGAGGCCGGGAAATCTGGTATCTAATGGTGCTTTCATGCTCGATGAATGGGTAGTACAGTCTCATGTTAAAGCTGTAAGAAATCCCTTTTACTGGGACAATGCCAGCACAGTGATAAATGAAGTTTGGTATTACCCGACAGAAGATAAGTCCGGAGAGCTAGCAAGATATAGGGCTGATGAGCTTGATATAACACAATCCGTCCCGGCTGCTCAAATTGATTGGATTCGAGAGAATCTTCCCAATGACTTTTTAAGTGTTCCCTATCTAGGTGTCTATTATTTTGGATTTAATTTATTAAGAGAGCCTTTTATTGATAATTTTGAGCTTAGAAAGGCACTTACTCTTGCTATTAATAGAAATATTATTACTGATCAAGTTTTGAATGGTGGACAAATCCCTGCCTATGGATGGGTCCCCCCCGTGATTGGATACGAACAGCAATCAATGGTTGAGGCGACATGGACCCAAGAGCAGAGAGAGGCTGAGGCAAGAAGACTGTATGAGGCTGCTGGATACAGCATGGATAATCCCCTGGAAGTAGAGATCATGTATAACACGTCACAGGATCACCGAAGGGTCGCAGTAGCAATTGCCGCCATGTGGAGACAGGTTTTGGGCGTTGAAACAACCTTGTTAAATCAAGAGTGGAAAGTCTTTTTAGATACCCGACGCGCCAAAGAGGTGACCGAGGTATTTAGGGGGGGCTGGATCGGAGACTACAATGATGCTAATACATTTGCCGAGCTTTTGCAGTGCGGAAGCGGGCTCAATGATCAGGGCTATTGCAATGAAAGGTACGATGAGCTGATACAACTGGCAGCAATTGAAGATGACCTCGAGGCCCGAGCACAGCTTTTGCAAGAGGCAGAGCTAATCATGATTGAAGAGTTGCCACTGATGCCCATATATTTTTATGTGAGCAATTACCTTGTTAAGCCTTGGGTTGGTGGCTATGAGACCAACATCATGAAGCATGATAGGTCGAAAAACTTTTACATACTGTCGCATTAAGGCCCAAACGTGCTTGCTTATGTGATTAAAAGATTTCTTAGTGCCATCCCGACACTCTTCATATTAATCACAATAGCCTTTTTCTTAATTCGTATGGCCCCTGGTGGCCCTTTTGATGCTGACCAAGCATTACCGCCAGAAATGGAAGCCAATCTGCGCGCAGCATACCATTTGGATGAGCCCCTGTATCAGCAGTATTACCGCTACTTAAGTGGACTTGTGGTTGGAGACTTTGGGCCCTCTTTCCAGTACCGAGATTTTGGTGTGACAGAACTCATAATGACCGGATTCCCGGTGTCTTTAAGGCTTGGGATATCTGCAATACTAATTGCTCTGCTCTTTGGTGTGGCAGCTGGCAGCATTGCAGCGCTCAGGCAGAACAGCCGATACGATCACTTTATTATGACTGTATCAATGACGGGTATATCCATACCAAATT
>JAYPDM010000009.1:4170-43639 GCA_038125265.1 Gammaproteobacteria bacterium | reverse complement strand
TGCAAAGTTGTCGGTCTCACCCCTAGTAAGTTAGCCGCTCCCTTAGGCCCTGATACCCTCCAATTAGTTTGGATCAAAGCTTTTTCTAAATTATCTTTTAGAAATTCTTGGACTTCTTCCTCATTTAATATTTCTGGCCTTAATTCTTTTGTCTTGAAACCCTCATGGGCTATTGAGTTTGATTGAGCGCTGATCTTTAGATCACTCATGGCTAGATCCAGCCTGAGCTTATCGCCACTACTTAAAATTACCCCCCTTTCAATGACATTTTTGAGCTCTCTGATATTTCCTGGCCAAGTATAGGACTCAAGAAGCTCAATACTGGTAGAGTCTAATGAAAGCAGGGGCCTTCCAAATTCTTTACAGGTAATAGCAAGAAAATGATTTGCAAGCTGAATCACATCTCCTCCCCTCTCTCGAAGCGCAGGGACATTAATGGGAAACACCCCCAAGCGATAATAAAGGTCCTCTCTAAAAAGACCCTGGGAAATTAGGCTTTCAATGTCCTTATTAGTAGCAGCAACTATTCTGACATTTGACTTTCTTGTTTGGTTATCACCAATGCGATCAAATTCACCCTCTTGTAGTACCCTAAGTAATTTGCTTTGAAGGTCAATTGGAATCTCTGCAATTTCATCTAGGAATAAAGTTCCCCCATCGGCTAATTCATACTTTCCAATCCTATCCTTGTAGGCACCGGTGAACGAACCTTTCACATGACCAAAGAATTCGCTCTCAAAGAGTTCTGCTGGTATTGCAGCACAATTCACTTTTACTAAAGGTCCATTAGATCTATCACTAAGCTGATGAAGCACCCTTGCAATTAATTCCTTGCCTGTCCCTGACTCACCCTCTACCAAGACGCTAGCACTGGTCTTGGCTACCGCCTCAATACGAGAGAGCATTTTTTTAAGTGATGCGCTCTCACCTACAATATCTCCAAAATTTAATGAGACCCTAACTTCCTCTCGAAGATAGTCACGCTCCTTCTGAAGCTCTTCTTTAAGCCTCTCATTCTCCTCGAGTGTATCTTTGAGCTGCCTTGTTAATTTATTTTGCTCAGTCACATCTTTGACAGCAAAATAAAATGAAGTTTTTGAGTTTTCTCTTTTTTCTGTGTAAGCGCTAATCAACGCCTCCATTATTGATCCATCGTGTTTTTTAAAGCAGATTGGCACGTTATCTAATGAAATATCTTTACTCTTCTCTTTGATAAGGTCACTTAATATACTCTCTTCTAAAATATAATCAGTGATATGCTTTCCAATAAAATTTGAGCTTTCTTGATCCATCTTATCTGCCCAACGCTTACTGATATCTGTAATTAAAAAATTTTGATCCAGGGTGAATAACATAGCTGGGGAGCTACGATAAAGATTTCTAAAATAATCTAAGTGCTCAAACTGCTTATCAAAGAAAAAGATGAATGTTCTGTATGCATTAAGATCGTCTCTACGCACCAAACGAACATGAGAAATCAATGGCACTATTTTTCCATCTCGATCTATGAGATGCACCTCAGCGCCATTAAGTTCACTAAATTTACGGATATTGGGGATGTATTCTTTAAAAATTTTCTCCCTGCTCTCTGCGGTACAAAAGTCATGGGGTTTCTTTCCAATAACCTCGTCCTCGGCGAAATTAAGTTTGCTCAGCATCTCTTCACTGATATCTTGAATTACTCCAGCCTCATCAAGATAAAGCACCATTAGGGGGCATGACTTTAAGAACTCTTTATACCAATCCATTATATTTAAATTATTTACGTATTTTCGTACTTCTTATTTACAATATTTCGTATTTTATATGTTTTTTCGTAAATAATAAATAAATTTTTCTATTTATTACTATTATTTAAGCCATTTATAAATTTGGCATGGAAATTGCATGTTAATTAGTAATGAGGAGAAATATGAAATACATACACATTTTTTTAGTTTTAATATTTTCTGCACCGCTTTATGCGATGGAGGAAGTAACTGTTGTTGAAAATAGAGGTCTTTACGGTGAACTTGACACACAGGTCGAGCCATTAAGTATTGATAACAACGAAATTTTCTTACAGACAACCATAGATTACTACACACCAAGACGTAACGTGTGGAACATGAGTCTTTTCTTTATAGGTCGAGGTTAAAGGCTCCCCCTAACCAGTGACTTCCCCCTGTCATTGGTTTTTAAGCTAGCCGGGTGCTCTAAGCGCCCGGCTTTTTTTATCGATCAAATAATACTCTTTGGCCTTGAGGTTCCTCTAAAATCCTTCCATGGTTAAAGACCATTTTCCCGTTTACGAATGTAGTATCAATGGTTTGATGAAACTCAAAATCCTTTAACGGGCTCCATTTACATTTATAAAATAATTCACTCTCATCTACTTTATGGATTTCATTCGGGTTGACAATGACAAGATCGGCATAGAAACCTTCCCTGATAAAGCCTCTATCTTTAATATTAAAAAGATTTGCAGGATTGTGCGAGGACAAAGCAGCCGCCTCCTCTAAAGTAAAATATCCTTGGTGACATAGTTCTAAAAGCATTTGAAAAGCATGCTGTATTAGAGGCAATCCTGAAGGCGCTTCAAAATAATTATTATTTTTTTCTGAAAGTAGGTGAGGGGCATGATCGGTAGCTATGACATTGAGTATATTATTTTTAAGGGCCTGAATTAGTGCCAAACGATCAGATTCTTCCTTTACCGAAGGATTGCATTTAATTAAATTACCTAAATCTTTGTAGTCTTTCTTGCTGTACCAGAGATGATGGATACATACCTCACCGGTAATATGCTTTTCCTGCACATCGCCTCTCTCAAAAAGATCAATCTCCTCCTTAGTAGTTAAATGAAGTACATGAAGCCTTGTGCCATATTTTTTTGCTAATTCAACCGCATAACTGGAAGATTTATAACATGCTTCCCGCGACCTTATATCTGCATGCATTTCTGGATCAATCTGATCGCCAAATTTTTCTCGGTAGATCGACTCTTGTTCCGCAATCATGGGTGTGTCTTCACAGTGAGTAACGATAGGAACCGGAGCTTGAGCAAATATTTGCTCTAAAGACTCTTTTTTATCAACAAGCATATTGCCTGTAGAGGAGCCCATAAATACCTTAATTCCTGATACATCACTTGGTTTTAAAGACTTAATTTCATCGATATTGTCATTTGTAGCCCCAAGGTATGCAGAATAATTAGCATGTGTTTTTCCGATAGCATTGCTAATTTTATTTAATATTGCCTCTCGTGTGACTGCGGGAGGCGTAGTATTGGGCATATCAAAAACTGTCGTGGTACCTCCAGCAACCGCAGCTTTTGATTCTGAGGCTATATCTGCTTTATGGGTAAGGCCAGGCTCTCTAAAATGCACTTGATCATCAATAAATCCGGGTAATAAAAGTTTATTCCTTCCATCAATAATTTTAGTATTCCCGTCACCAGAAATATGGCTATCAATTCTTTCAATTCTCTCGTCTTTGATCAGGAGGTCTGTTTCAATTCTTGAGCCTTCGTTGATGACCGTAATATCCTTCAATAAATATTTCATAAAACCCTAAATATCTTTAAATTTTTCTGTGGCCTCTATTAATAAATCAGTAATTTCTTTTTCATAGGCACTATGCCCTGAAACCTCTGCAATCTTGAAATCTGCCTCAGGCCATGCTCGATGCAATTCATAGGCGGTTCTTGATGGGCAAACCACATCATACCTTCCTTGAATAATTACACTAGGTATATGCCTAATCTTATCAATATTTTGAAGAACTTGTGTCTCACTAGAAAAAAAACCACGATTCATAAAATAATGAGTCTCAATTTTTGCCAGTGCTAATGCAAAGTCATCGCTTGCAAAATGATCAATCAAACCCCTATCTGGGACGAGCTTACTTGTTGCCCCCTCCCATTGTGACCAAGCCTTGCATGCACGCATTTGGGTAACATTATCAGCATGATGAATAAGTTCATAAAATGCACTAAGTAAATTGTCTTGATCTGGCTCCTTGATGACCGAAATATAGTTTTCCCATGCATCAGGATAGATTTCACTAGCACCATACTGATAGAACCAGTCAAGCTCTCTTTTTCTTAGTAAGAAAATACCCCTTAAAATTAAGGCTGAGACCTCATTAGGAAATGCTTGAGCATAAGCCAATGATAGAGTGCTTCCCCATGAGCCTCCAAAGACATGCCAACTTTTAATATTTAAATGATTTTTAATTTCATGAATATCTTCAATCAAATGTTGTGTCGTGTTGTCCTCTACACAGCCAAGTGGCTTACTGCGTCCTGACCCTCTTTGGTCAAGAATAATAATCTTATAATGGCTTGGATCGAAGAATCTTCTAGCATTAATGTCGCCTCCTCCTCCAGGTCCACCATGAAGAAATAGCACAGGATAACCATCTGGATTGCCAGATTGTTCATAATAAATTTCATGCAAGCCTTTATTTAAATAACCCGTATTAAAAGGCTCAATTGCAGGAAAGAGCTGTCTCATTCCGGCAATAAAATAGATGAGCCTGTTGTCATTCTATTCGACAGCTCATGATGAGCTTGCGCGACATTGGATAGCGCATAGGTTTGCCCAATTTCAATATTGATTGCATTATTCAAAATTTTTTCAAAGAGCAGGCTGCTACTTCTCATTAGATCATAATGATTACTAATATAACTCCAAAGGGTAGGGCGGGTCACATACAAAGAGCCATGCTTGGCCAGAGTGGAAAAGGAAAAATTATCAACCGGTCCAGATGCATTTCCATAGCTAACCAATAAACCTCTGGGTGCAAGCATTGCAAGAGATGCATTCAAAGTAGCCTGACCGACTGAATCATAAACCACTTTGACACCTTGATGATCAGTGATCTCATTAAATTCATCTAATACTTGTTCAGAATCTATAATGACATGCTCACATCCATTTGCGAGTGCCATCTGTCTTTTTTGCTCATTACTTACAATTCCAATTACCTTTGCGCCCAGCGAAGCTGCCCATTGAACCAAAATGCTTCCCACGCCACCTGCTGCAGCATAGACTACGATAGTCTCATTTTTTTGAACTTGGTATGTTTCATGCAATAAATACCATACCGTTAGCCCCTTAAGCATTGAGGCTGCAGCTAATTCAAATGATAGTTCATCCGGAATTTTTACTATTTTAGATGCGTCTATCGTGCGATACATGCTGTAAGCATCAAGAGGAGGTGGAGAGCAATAGGCAATTCGATCTCCAACTTTGAAATCAGTGACATCCTTGCCGATTGATTCAATAGTTCCTGCTCCCTCACAGCCGAGCCCAGAGGGTAAATTGATCGGATAAAGTCCAGATCTAAAATAGACATCAATAAAATTCAAACCGATTGCCTCATGCTTGATCACGACCTCATGATTACTGGGTTCATTAATATCCACTTGCATATATTTCAGTACATCTTCATTACCAAACTGGTTAAGTCGAATCGCATAGTTCTTTTTCATATATTTATTTTCTCATAATTAAAGTTATTAGAAACTAATCAAAGATTCGTTTTTTAGAAGGTATTCACTTTTAAGTCCTGTAAATTGAATAGATTTTCTATAAACTAATTTTAAGCACTCAAATGAGAAAAGAAGTCATCATTGTTGGATTTGGTCATGGCACCGATGCTGTCATTTCAACTCTTATTAGAGAGCATACCAATTATTCAATAAAGATTTTTACCCAAGAGGCATTGCTTGGATATCAGAAGCCTCCCCTTTCAAAAGAATTTCTCTCAGGATCTCTAAATAAGGAAAGAATTTTTTTTAGAAATCCTGAATTTCTCAAAAAACATAATATTGAAGTATTTCTCTCTTGCCCGGTGAAAAAAATCTATGCAAATTCAAAACATATCGAGCTATCTGATGGCAATAAACACAGCTTTGATGCTCTCATTATTGCTACGGGCTCTATGCCTCGCACCTTGGGCTCTATTCAAAATCCTTTCCATCTGCATAACTTGCATGATGCAGAGCTACTAAAGAAGAAAAAAATCAATAAGCTTGGCATCATTGGCGCTGGCTTTATTGGTATGGAGGTTGCCTCCTCATTAGCGCAAAGTGTTAAGGAAATAAAAATTTTTGAGCGTGCCTCGCGTGTTTTGGAAAGTGTATGTCATGAAGATATTGCAAACATTTTGACAAAATCACTGGTCACGAGCGGGGTCCATATTGAATTAAATTGTCTCATCGAGTCTGTTAAAGAGTCAGATAAGAAAACAATTCTTAAAACAAATGACCAAACATATGAGCTTGATCATGTGTTAACTTGTATTGGAAATTATACCGATACCTCAATTGTGGATAATGCTGAGATAAATACAAATCGTGGATTTATGATTAATAATTTTTGCGAAACAAGCGCAAAAGATATTTATGCCATAGGTGACTGCAGCGAATATCAAAATCCCTTTAACCAACAGTATGAGGTTACGACTTCTATTTCACATGCCACACATCAGGGGCAAATAGCCGCAAGAAATATTCTAGGTATTGAATCAAAAATGAGCCAAATCCCTTGGTTTTGGTCTAATCAAGGAAAAAATAGACTTCAAATGATGGGATATACGCATATTGGAAATGAGTTTAAATCTATAAAAACTAGCGAAGAAAGCCTGACTAAGATTTATTCTCATAACTCTAGGGTCGTTGGCTTTCAATCACTGAACAATCCTATCCACTTTGCCAAAATAAAAAAAATTATGGACGAGCACTATACAAACGTAGAACCCATGTTGATTGAGCATTTATTTTAGTTCTTGCTCTTTAATATAATCAAAAATTGAAATCTCTTTTTGTTCAATCTGTTTTTGTTCAGCAATAGATGATTTTGCGAGCAAGTTAAATGATTCTGTCATAGCATCATCTAAATCATAAGAGGCAACTTTTTCTTTGTAGCGATCAGACTTTTCTAGCACCCAATCTATAATACTTTTCTCTTTAACTAACTCGTCATAAAGTTCCTGAGAAAGAGGAAACCTTTCATTAAATCGATGCGTCCAATATTCAAAAGACTTTTTCAGATCTTTTAGCTCAAAGGCATCAATAGTTTTCTCGATAGAATGCATAATCTCCTTAATTAATGCATGTAAGTTAACTAATTGCCCATCATAAATGACCTGCATGTCTCTCTTTCTTCCATGCAATGCAACCTCTAAGTCTCGGCGCTGAATTTCATCCAGCTCCCCTGACTGGATGTGTTTATTTTCACAAAATGCACAAAAAATAAGAAAGGCCTCAACAAAATGCAGCTGCTCCTTTGAAATGCCGATCTCAGAATAAGGATTAAGATCCAATGATCTAATCTCAATATAATGGACACCATATTTTTTAAGAGCTAATAATGGCCTTAAGGTGAATTGACTTGAGGGCTTCGGGCGAACATTTGAATAGTACTCATTTTCTATCTGAAGTCTTTTGTAGTTTATTTGCTCAAGATCTTCTCTCCCGCCTAAATTTTTAAATTCAGAATCTTCCTTTGTCAGTGCTGCGGTTAAATCAGAAATATAGTTATCCATTGAGTTAAGGGAACAATAAATTTGTGAGATGGATGAATTGTTGTATCCGATATTACTCATCCTTAAACTTGTCGCTTGATTGCTAACCAGCATGGAGTCACTGATCAATTTATACTCTTCTCCTTGTAGATTCTTATAATGCTTTGAGACTATTGGACTCGCTCCAAAAAGATAGAGAAGGACAAAAGAATATCTTTTAAAATTACGTGCAAGATTTAAATAAAAATCGGTTACCTTATCTTGCTGGGGCTCCTCTCCAAAAAATGATTGAAAAAATTGCTCAGTAAATGAGAAATTAAAATGCACGCCTGCAATAGCCTGCATGGCCTCTCCATATCTTTTGGCTAGTCCCCTGCGGTATATCGTCTTAAATAAGCCCCTCGCTGAATTGCCATACTCAGCAATAGGAATATTTTTTGGTAAGTCTGAAAAGTAGGGCATGCTCATGATCCACAACTTTTCTTCTCCGATGCCTTGATATACATAATGATGAAGATGAGACAGAAATTTTTCAAGATCTAGGGCTGTTTGGTGAGGAGCAGTAACAAGTTCAAGTAATGCCTCAGAATAATCTGTAGTGATAAAAGGATGGGTCAGTGCTGATCCTAAATATGCGGGATGGGGTGTACTTACAATGGAACCACTCCGATCGACTCTAAGGGTCTCTTTCTCTATTCCTTTCAAACAGCAGTTGATCTGCGTCATTGCCTCTCTTGGAATAGATAAGTTTAGATTTGGTACGTGCATGTGCGTTGGAAACAAGTATAAATTGATTTCTAAAAAAACCTGTCAATTTTTAATAGAGTTTGCATTTGTCAGCTTTAGAGTTGTGAGATATAGTTTCTATAGTTATAACCTTTTGGGGACATAAATTGATACGAGTAAAGCTTATTTTTCTGCTATTTCTTACAATCCTTACGGGTAATTTGCTTGCCCAGGACTGCGCCTATCCACCGCTTGTTGAAATTCCTGATGGTGCTACAGCAACATTGGATCAAATGGTTGCCGCTCAAGGTAATATTCAAACTTTTATTGCTGATATGACGGATTATCAAGACTGTATAAATAACGCACTAGAAGTTGCCGGTGATGATGCTACCGATGAGTTCAGAGCAATCATGATCGGAAGATTTAATGCTGCAGCAACAGAAATTGAAGCTGTTGCCGCCTCATTCAATGAACAAATTGCTGCGTTTAGAGCCGCAAACCAATAATTTTAGATAAGGATAATTTTATGAGTCACGATGTGAAGAATATCGCTATAACTGGTGGTGCTGGACAAATCGGTTATCAACTTGCTTTCAGGGTTGCCTCGGGTCAGGTCTATGGACCCAAGCAAAAAATCAGATTGCAATTACTTGAAATCACTCCAGCATTGGGTGCTCTGGAAGGAGTGAAAATGGAGTTAGATGATTGTGCATTTCCACTACTGGAAGATATAGTTACCACTGATAATCCTGATGTTGCCTTTGCAAATGCAGATTGCGCCTTTTTAGTTGGTGCGAGACCAAGAAGTGCTGGCATGGAAAGAAAAGACCTTCTGCTTGCAAACGCAGAAATCTTCTCAGTTCAAGGTAAATCTATCAATACAAATGCAAAAAAAGAAATTAAGGTATTGGTTGTTGGAAATCCTGCAAATACTAATGCTCTCATTGCTAGAGAAAATGCTCCGGATATTAATCCAAGAAACTTTACCGCCATGACTCGACTTGATCATAATCGAGCCGTCAGTCAGATCGCACAAAAAATCGGATCCCATAGTAGTGATATCAAACAGCTCATTATCTGGGGAAATCATTCAGCTACTCAATATCCGGATATTCGCTTCTGCCAAAATAAAGGTGAAGCTATTGTCAATGAGATTGATCACGATTGGTATGTTAAAAATTTCATTCCTACTGTGCAGCAAAGAGGGGCCGCCATCATTCAAGCAAGAGGTGCATCATCAGCTGCCTCTGCGGCTTCGGCAGCTATTGATCATATGCATGACTGGATTAATGGAACCGAAGAAAACAACTGGACCAGCATGGGAGTCATGTCTGATGGTAGTTATGGCATTGCAGAGGGCATAGTCTTTAGTTTTCCGGTCACTTGCGAAAATGGTGAATACCATATCATTCAAGATCTTGAGATAGATGCTTTCAGTCAAGAAATGATAGATGCTACCAATAAAGAACTTAGAGAGGAGAGAGAGGGCGTAGCTTCACTCCTTTGATTAATCTCTGATTCCTTTACCGGTCTTCAGTAAATAATATGCGATTATGAATAGAGTGACTGTAAAAGTGACTATCACTGTCAGTCCAGTGGTAATCGAAATATCAGAAACACCAAGCATCCCATACCTAAATGAATTAATCATGTAAAGCATTGGATTAAGCCTTGCAATAGTCTGCCAAATACCTGGTAGCATTTCGATTGAAAAAAATACCCCGCCCAGATAGGTAAGAGGTGTCAAAACAAAGGTAGGGATAATTGAGATATCATCAAAATTATTCGCATACACCGCATTAATCAGGCCTGCCAAGGAAAAACAAATTGATATCAATATGATGACCAGCCCAGTAATGAATGGGTGTGCTACCGTTAAATTGGTAAAAAATAAAGCTACAACCGTCACCAATGAGGCAACTGACAAGCCTCGAATGACACCTCCGCTTACATACCCTAATAAGATAGTAATATTTGCCATGGGAGAGACTAAAAGCTCCTCGAGGTGTCGTTGAAGCTTACCGGAGAAAAAAGAAGACACCACATTACCAAAAGAATTCGTAATGATTGACATCATAATTAATCCTGGAGCTATAAAAGTCATATAGGGATATTCATCTATCACACCTATTCGACTTCCTATCAGGCTTCCAAAAATTACAAAATAAAGAGTCATAGTAATTGCTGGCGGAATGATCGTCTGCACCCAAATACGAAAGATTCTATTGATTTCTTTTCTAAGAAGAGACCTGTAACCAATGAGATTAATCTGGAATATACTTTTATCCATGGCTCTTCTTATCCTCGAGCAATTTTACAAATAACTCTTCTAGTCTGTTTCTTTTGGGACGCATGGAATTTACCTGCAATCCTTGCTGGCTTAAAAAAGTAATTAAACTATTGATATTACTTTTTGTCGGCATTTCAATGGATACATCATGCGTACCATTTTTCTTAAAAATCATACCCTCAAAGGGAGGTATGTCTCCAACCTCAGACTCAAAAGTTAAATTAAAAACTTCTCGCTGTAATTTTTTTACCACATTTTTCATAGAGTCATTTTCGATAATATGACCATCATCAATAATCGCAATATTCCTGCATAAAGACTCTGCTTCTTCCAAATAGTGTGTTGTTAGGATTATAGTTTTTCCTGACTGATTGAGCTCTTCAAGGAAGGTCCACATCGTTCTTCGAATCTCTATATCAACTCCTGCTGTAGGCTCATCTAAAATTAATAGCCTGGGTTCATGCATAAGAGCTCGCGCAATCATTAACCTTCGTTTCATGCCACCACTTAGGTTTCTTGATATTTGGTTCGCTTTGTCACTTATTTGGAGTAGTTCGAGATATTTATCAGCTCTTTTTTTTGCTTCCTTTCGTGTAACTCCATAATAACCAGCCTGATTGACTAGAATATCTTTAGCTTTCTCAAATGCATTGAGATTAATCTCTTGCGGAACCACTCCAATACAGGTTTTAACCATTTCTACTTGTTGATCAAGGTCATATCCAAAAACATTAACCTTGCCAGAACTTTTGTTGACCAACGATGTTATGATCCCAATCGTAGTAGTCTTCCCTGCACCATTAGGGCCCAGCAAAGCAAAAAAATCTCCTTCCTCTACCTGGAGACTGATTCCTTTTACTGCTTCAACTTTATTGCTGTAAACCTTTTTAAGATCTTGAATATTTAGGGCATGCATATTTAGTTTTCTATCAATACTGAGACCGATTGTCTATTTTGAGTCAGCATGTAGGTATCAAAAAAGTCTAATATTTCTATGTTTAGCATGTTAACTTGATCTTGCCAAAGATCCATAAAGATATTATTAGTAATCGTTATTCCACGGTAAGATCTGGGCAAAGCAGTCTCCTGATATACCCAAAAGTAACCTCGGTCTATTTCCGATCCCACAAAAATAATCTCCTGATTACACGAGTCATTGCACAAAAACTGCAAATTAAAGTGATCAAGCAATGTTTCAGTTGCCTGCCTCTGATCATCTTCTGACTCAAAGACAAAAATATTATTTTCAAGTTGAAGCCCAAAATAATGCTCAATATCATGTATCGAAAGGCGATGCATAATTTCAAGTTTTTCACTTCGCTCATTAAAGCTAATTTCAGTAAACTGAACCCTATCCTCGTGAGCAAAACTTAAAGATGAGGACAAAGCAAAATATGAAAGAATTACAATACTAAATTTTTTCATTCATCATTTTCTTCAATATATTGCTCATCACAAGACCCGTAGAATTCACACATTAAATCTCGTCCTGATAAAGATCTGGGTGATGACCACCTGTATAGCTCAATCCTAGATGGAGTCATCACACGTGGGTAATAATTATTTCTTACATCTACATCGGTCGTCTCGAGCGTTGGATCAATAATAAATTGCTCAATTTCTTTATCGCTGACAATCATTCTTTTAACATTTTGAGTATTCCTTCGCCAGATTTCGGCAGGGATATACATATCCTCAACCGTACCATCTGCATAGGTAATATTTAACAGAATCGGCATAACCAATCCGCCTAAATTACTGAACTCTAAAATATAAAAGTAGTCATTACGGTTTTGAATGTCTTGAAATTGCGCCAGTTCATTAGGCTCGAGGCCAGCAACAAAATTTTCGTATCTTGAACGATCTACATCAGTCACGGTAAATTGATCATACTCGTCATAAAAATCTCTTACGTCAGGATTTCTATTCACCCAGCTCTCTATGCCTTCCTCTAGATTTCTTATTGAAAAATAGGTTTGTGGTAATGATTTTTCTACTTCTCTATTGAAGTCAAAATCGATATCTGGATCCAGAGAATTAAGCCTCAACTCATAAACGTTATCAATCGAAAGATCTACATGATCAGTTGTATAGAACCAGCCTCTCCAAAACCAATCAAGGTCTACGCCGCTGGCCTCTTCCATAGTCCTAAAAAAATCAGAGGGGGTAGGTCGCTTAAATTGCCATCGGTTTGAGTATTCCCTAAAAGCAAAATCAAATAGATCTCTACCAAGAATAACCTCTCTAAGAATATTTAAGGCAACAGCTGGTTTTGTATATGCGTTGGGTCCAAAATTCAAAATACTCTCTGAGTTAGTCATGATAGGGACCTGATTGATCGAGCGCATGTAGCCCGTTAAATCTCTTGGCTCAACTCCAGTCCAAGGAATTTCCTCATCCCACTCCCTTGAAGCCACCCCATCAAGATAACTATTCAGTCCCTCGTCCATCCATGTCCATTGACGTTCATCTGAATTTACAATCATCGGAAAATAAAAATGCCCAATTTCATGGATAATCACTGCAATAAGGAATCTCTTATCAGCCAGTGAGTATGTTCTGGTACCATTTGCTTGTAATTCAGTCCTTGGTCCGTTGAAGGTAATCATGGGATATTCCATGCCCCCTAAAAAGCCAGCACTTACTGATTGTGCAGTTGGGTAGGGGTAGTCAAAAGCAAATCGGTTATAAACCTCTAAAGTATGCACAACGACTTCGGTTGAGTAGTCATTCCATAAGGGCATGCCCTCCTCAGGGTAGAATGACATGGCCATTACCAGTGGATTTTCCTCATTCTCCTGATGAAAACCTTTGGCATCCCAAATAAATGTTCTTGAAGATGCCCAGGCAAAGTCCCTTACATTTTGTGCCTCAAAGCTCCAAATCGCCCTTTCTGATGACTTTTGATTTCTGCTTTCTCTTGCCTCCTCAGGCGTCACAATGTAAACCGGTCGATCGGCATTCTCTGATATGAATAACCTCTCCCTTTGTTGCTCCGTAAGCACCTCACCAGCATTAGCAAGTTCACCGGTTGAGGAAACGATATGATCAGAGGGAACATTAATATTGACGGTATAGTTTCCAAACTCGAGCGTAAACTCGCCCCTCCCAATAAATTCTTTATTGGTCCATCCCTCGTAGTCAGTATATGCCACTAATCTTGGAAACCATTGCGCTGCCATAAAGCTGTAGTTAGGCTCATCGCCTCGGTCATTTTCAAAAGTCTCAAACCCCCCTCTAGATCTTAAAATGGATCCATCTCTCATTTTAAAGTCATATGAAAGATTAAAGACTAGCTCGCCTCCACTAACGATAGGACTGGGCAGGTCCACCCGCAATAGCGTTCCAACAATCGTGTATTCAAGCTCAGTTCCATCTTCTAGTGTGACTGTATGAATGTTGTAACCTAAATCAGCATCTTGAAGATAATAGTATCTGGCGAGCTCTGAAATATTTAATCTCAACTCATCATTGGGTTGATCAAGAGAGCTTTCGACAGTTCTTGTCATATTATCTATTGAGTTAGGCCTATTTCTGTTTTGATCCAGCTGAAACCAGATAAAATTTAATTGATCTGGAGAATTATTTTTATAAGTTATTACCTGCTCAGCATTAAGGGTCTGATTATCCTCATCCAAGTACACATCAATTAAATAATCAACTTGCTGTTGCCAGTATAAATAGCCGGGAGCGCCAGAGGCGTTTCGATAAACATTAGGAGTGGGCAACAACTCTTCCATTTGTCGAAACTTGTCTGAGTAAAAAGGTAAATGCTCATTATTATGCTGTGCGAATAACGATGCACTTATCAGAAAAAATAAAACTAAAAATCTAAACATTTCTACCTCAACGGTTTAATTTACTTATCCAAAAACTTAGGTCAGTTATCAGTTCTTGGTTTATTTCATGGCCCATTTCATACCAGTTAAATTTTAAATCATACCCCTTTGCTTGCAGCCAGTCTGCACTTGCTTGGGCATATTCAGGGAATACCGTTTCATCGACTTTGCCATGACCATAAAATATAGGGAGATTTTTGTGATCATTCAAGGTGTCTTCTTGCTCTAAAAAAATCCTAGGGATATAACCAGATATACAGATTGCGCCAGCTAAACAATGCGCAAACCTTGTAGCAACCCAAAGCGCCATACAACCTCCTTGCGAAAAGCCTCCTAAAAAAATATTTCTATACTCAAAACCTTTATTTTTTAACTCTTCGATGATGTTTATAACAAATTTTTCGCTTTCATAAATTCCCTCATAGTTGTTTTCCTCGGGATTATGCAGACTGTTAATGTCATGCCAAGAACGCATTCTTATCCCCATATTAATAGTTACAGGGTTTATGGGCGCAAAAGGACAAACGATATAAAAAGAATCTTCAATATTCAGCATGGGGCCTAGTTGGGCAAAATCTGAAGGATCTGCGCCCAAGCCATGCATCCAAATAATCGCATATGTCTTATTAATATGCGCATTATTTTCAATATATTTATTATAATTATCCATATATTTTAATTTTTACTTGCATTTTAATTTCATAAATGTTTATATATGCGCATTTTTAAAGAGCGATAAAATGCCTAGAAATTATACAGAACAAAAAAGACGACATGAAATTATTCTTGAACTTATAGAAAAGAATAAAATCACAAGTCACGCAATGCTTGTCCAAAGACTCAGTTCACTGGATATCAAAGTAACACAATCGAGTGTAAGTAGGGATTTTGATGAGCTAAACATATCTAAAGTTGATGGTGCCTATAAGCAGTTGGTAAAGCCTGCCAATGATGAACTCATTCATGAAATAAGAGATTTTATTAAATCTATAGATAATGCTGGCTCTCATATTCTTTTGCTCAAAACATCTATCGGAGCTGCCCAAAGAGTTGCTGCAGTAATTGATAGGCTCAAAATTTCACAAATTGTCGGTACGATTTCTGGTGACGATACGATACTTATAGCAACAAGAAATCAAAATGATCAAAAAATAATTTCCTCAACACTTAACCTTCATTAGGAATTCAAATGCACGATAGCTCTATTCTTTTAGCTTTTTCTGGTGGTCTGGATACCTCTTTTTGTGTACCCTGGCTAAAAGAAAATTACAATAAAGACATCATCACCGCGACGATCGATACGGGGGGCTTGGATGATGATGCAAGAAATGCCCTTAAAGAAAAATCAATGGCTCTGGGAGCCAAAGATCACATCTTAATCGATGCCAGAAATGATTTTTTTAAAGACACCGTCAAATATTTAATTTTTGGCAATATCAAAAAGGGTCACATGTATCCTCTATGCGTAGGTGCTGAAAGAGCTGTTCAGGCAATTAAGCTCTCAGAACTTGCCAATAATTTAGGAGTCAAAAGCATAGCACATGGCTGTACCGCTGCAGGTAATGATCAAGTGCGATTTGAAGTAATATTAAGTGCACTCTCACCCGAAATAGAATTGCTCGCACCCATTCGAGATCAGGCATGGCAAAGAAAAGATCAAATTAACTATCTTGAAGAGAGAAAATTACCTGTACCAACAAAGGGTTCTAGCTATTCCATCAATCGTGGTTTGTGGGGAGTTACGATTGGAGGTAAAGAGACACTTACATCACAGGGCTCTATTCCAGAAAGTGAATGGTACTTGAGTGCAAATGCATTATTAAATAATCAACCTGAAGAAACTCATACCATTACCTTTGACAAAGGAATCCCTGTTGCTATTGATCAGAAAAAGCTAAATATTATTGAACTGATTGAGTTGCTAGACACCATGGGTGCTAAATTTGGTGTTGGACGGGGTATACATCTTGGAGATACCATTATTCAAACTAAAGGGCGAGTTGCCTTCGAAGCCCCTGCGGCAGAGATCATCATTCAGACCCATCGGGAACTGGAAAAATTAGTGCTATCTTCCTCGCAAATAAAAATTAAAGAGTTGATCGCCCTTAATTATGTAGATCTCGTTCATGAGGGTAAAAATTTAGATCCCGTATGCGCTGATATTGAGTGTTTTTTAGCAAGCAGTCAAAGCTATGTCAGTGGTGAGATTAGTTTTAATATTTCTCCAGGTAGGCTCTTTATAACTGGAGTTGATTCGCCTTATTCGCTTATGAAGGCATCTAAAAGTAAGTATGGGGAGTCCGCTTCTGAATGGACTCCTAATGACGCAAAAGGATTTACAAAAATACAATCATTAAGTGGAATCTTCTTACAAAGGGCAAGAAAATGAAATCACAGATTGTCGATAAAATTGCTTCTGTTGCAGTCCACAATAATCTTGGCCAAGAGGTCAGGATATCTAGTGAAATACTTTGTAAGGAAGGTGCGCTACTTGTTGTTGAAGTACTCAATAATAAATCCAGATATAACACTCTGGAGCTAATCAGTGGGCGTATGGCTCGAATAAATAAGGGAGATATCATTATTGGTGCTCTTGGCGAGAGGAAAGCGCTCTTTGGCTATTCGGGGCATATGCCAGAGAAAGTTGAGGTAAATGATGAATTACAAATCTTAAATCTTGGTGGGGTATTAGGAATTTGTGACTCTGTTAATCCGTCTGTGGGAGAGCCCTTTAATTGCAGGGTACTTGGGGCTGTTTTAGAATTTCCCTTTCTTGGCGAGAGAATTGGGATTCCTGCAATAGGAAGAAAGAAAGAGCTGCCCACAAATCAAGCAATTACTGAAACTAAGATTCCTATTATAGGAATTGCTGGTACATGTATGGATGCTGGGAAAACTGTTGCATCCTGTGCTGTGGTTAGCCACTTCAAGCATAAAGGCCTTGTCGTCAATGCCTTCAAGGCTACAGGCGTTGCTCTACGAAGAGATATTTTAGCCATGGAAGATGCTGGCGCCCAAAAAGCAGAAATTTTTTCTGACTACGGTGTTATGTCAACCAATCACAAAAATGCTCCAACGATAGTGAGAACGCTCATTGAAGAAATGAAAACCTCGAAACCTGACATGATTGTCTTTGAATTGGGGGATGGGCTACTTGGTGAGTATGGAGTGGAAGCCATTCTAAAAGATGATGATATTAAGTCTCAAGTCAGTTCATGGATCTTATGTGCTAATGATCCTGTTGGTGCATGGGGTGGAGTTGAGATTTTAAAGAACAAGTTTTCTATAAACCCAGACTTAGTCACCGGCTCAGCTACGGATAATGCAGTTGGAATTAAAATTATTGAGAATCAGCTTAATGTTAGAGGCATAAATGCCCTGACTAATGCAAATGAGCTGGGACTATATATGGAAAAAATTATTGGAGCCTAGATGGAAGAGAAAGTTTCAATTTATATTGTTGGTGGTACAGGTTATGTATCTGGAGAGCTTATAAGATTAACACTCGACCATCCTCATTTTTCTCTCAAGGGAGTAATGTCTAACAGTTTTGCAGGTGAAACCATTGCAGATCATTTCTCTCACTTAAAGCATAAATTAACTAAAGACCAAAAGTTTTTAAATTTTGCTTCTCTCAAGCAGGCTATAACAACTGAATCTAAAGTGACTATTTTGTCAGCGGCACCCCATGGAAGTACTGCCAAAATCCTTGAAGAGATTATTTCATTAGCTAACGATCTTGATATTGATCTCAAGATCGTTGATACCTCTGCAGATTTTAGATTCAGTGACCTAGCAACCTATGAAATGCTCTATGAGGTTAAGCCTCTTGCTCATGAAATACACCAGAGTTTTACTTGCGGCATACCGGAGATAACACAAGATTTTACATCTCGGATCGCTCATCCTGGCTGCTTTTCTACTTCCATACTTTTAGCTATGGTTCCTCTGCTTTTATTAAATGATCATCAAGATCATTTTCTTGTCCATTCCGTTACTGGAAGCAGTGGCTCAGGAGCTGCACCAAAAAATAACACGCATCATCCCTTTAGAAGTGAAAATTTTTATGCTTACTCTACTCTTAATCATAGGCATCAATTTGAAATAGAAGATTTAGTAAAACATTCATATAATCGAGAAATTCAATTAGACTTTTTGCCGCATTCGGGACCCTTTGTAAGAGGAATACATTCAAGTATCTCCTATCGACCTCGGAATAAAATAGATACTACGAGCATAAAAAAATTATTCACAGATTTTTATAAAGACAGCTACTTTGTAAAAATACTAAATACGCCTCCAAAGATAAAAGATGTAGCTGGAACAAATTTTGCTGAAATCTATATTGAACAGCAAAGAGGAACAATTATTGTTAATTGTGTAATCGATAACTTAATTAAAGGTGCCGCAGGTGGATCTATTCAGTGGGCGAATAAACTAAACAAGATTGATGAGTCAACCGGTCTCTTATCGGCTTCTAGAGGTTGGTGAAAATGTTAAAGCAATTAAATGAGGTTTATCCCTTTTTAAATTTTATCCCTAGCCATGCGAGCGGGTCCTATATTTATTCTGAGGATGGTCGAAAAATTTTAGATATGTATGGTGGCCATGCGGTCACTTCGCTTGGTTATGGCAATGAGCAGTTCAGTGATTTTTTATCAAAGCAGATTAAAGATCTTATTTTTCAATCGAATGCTGTAAATCTTCCCATTCGGGAAGAAGCCTCAAAAAAGCTTATAAGCCTAGCTCCAGACAGCGTTGATAAAGTTTTTTTTGTCAATAGCGGCGCAGAAGCTAATGAAAATGCTCTCAAAATTGCTCTTAAGATCAGTAATGACCGAAAAAAAGTAATCAGTCTCAAACATGCGTTTCATGGGCGAACTGCCGCTGCCGCAGCAGTAACCTGGGGTAATGAAAAATGGTACGGTTTCCCCAATAAGCCTATGAATGTCGAATTTATAGAGAGAGACTCGATGGAAGGCCTACATAGGATTGATAAAGATGTGGCTGCAGTTATTATTGAGCCGGTTCAAGGTATTGGCGGAGCCTATGCATTTGACCAAAGCTATATCAGCGCACTCGAGCAAAAGTGTAAAGATCATAAGGTATTCCTGATTGCCGATGAGGTGCAGTGTGGTATGGCTCGATGTGGAGAGGTTTTTTGTAGCAACCTTTATAATATAAAGCCTGACATGATTACCCTGGCAAAAGGTTTAGGGGGTGGTGTTCCTGTGGGGGCTGTTCTTGTATCAAAGGAAATAGCATCGTCTCTGGGTCCTGGAGATTTAGGTTCTACATTCGGGGGCGGACCACTTGCTTCAGCTGCCGTTAGTTTTGTAACCGATACAATTCAAGATAAGTCTTTTCTTAAAAATATTTCCCGAGTTTCAGCATTGCTTATGAAAGGATGTTTATTACCCCCTATCACTCAAGTACAAGGAAAAGGTTTACTCATTGGCCTTGTTTCAGATTTCGCAGGCGAGATCAAAGCTAGATTACTTGATAAAAATATCCTTGTAGGTAGCAGCTCTTTTAAAAATACTATTAGACTTCTCCCGCCTTTAACGCTTTCAGTTGAGGAAGTTGAGCTATTTATTGAAACTCTAAAAGAGGTATGTCATGAAATTTCTTAATGATATTGCTGATCTCGATCCTAATTTAATAAATCAGCTATTAATGCTCGCAAAGAGATTACAAAATCACCCAGAACCTGATGCATTAAAGGGGAAAATTTTAGCCCTACTTTTTCTCAGTCCTTCGCTAAGAACGATGACCTCATTTCAGTCAGGCATGGCTAGGCTCGGTGGCAATAGCTTCATGGTGAGCCCCGATATGGCAATCCATAATCTTGAGCTCGAAGATGGAGTCGTAATGGATGGTAATAAGGCAGAGCATATAAGGGAGGCACTTCCAGTCATTGCATCCTATGCCGATATTCTTGGTGTTAGAGCATTCGCCAAGCAAGAGAGCCTTGCTGATGATCTTGATGATGTGTTTTTTAATAATATATACAAATTAATCGATAAGCCCCTTATCAACATGGAAAGCGCTATTCAGCATCCCTGTCAAAGCCTTGCTGATTGGAAAACGTTAGATGAATTAGATATACCTAAAAAAGGTGGTAAATTTGTCCTAAGCTGGGCTTATCATCCAAAAGCTCTGCCTCTTGCTGTCCCCTCATCTACTCTTAAAATGGCAACGAAAAGAGGCATGGATGTCACTTTATTATGCCCCGAGGAATACATACTTCCTGATGCAATCATGCAAGTTGCACATCAGCTTGCTAGTCAAAATGGTGGTAACTTAAGTATCAGTCATGATCAAAAATCTTGTATGAATGATGCTGATATTATTTATGCAAAATCATGGGTATCGCCTATTTATTACGGAAGAAATAGCGAAGAGGGCGCCATCAGAGCTAAATATAAAAATTGGTGCGTCAATGATGAGTGGTTTGATACAAATTCAACTTGTAAATTTATGCATTGCCTTCCTGTAAGAAGAAATGTTGTGGTATCAGATAGCGTACTCAATAGTGAAAGGAGCATTGTATTAAAGCAAGCAAACAATAGATTATGGGCACAAATGGCGGTCCTCTATCACATGCTACTAGGAGTTTAAATGATGATGAATGTTGCCAAAGAGAGAATGACAATGATTAGTGCGCTAAAGCATGCAGTACCTTATATCAAGCTATACAAAAAAAAGACCTTCGTAGTTAAAGCGGGGGGTGAGGTATTTACTAATAAGGAGAGCACACTTAGATTTATGGAGCAAATCGGAATACTGCATAATTTAGGTATTAGAACTGTAGTGATTCATGGGGGTGGACCTCAATCTACCGCACTAGAAAAGGCTCTAGGCCTCTCAACAAAAATAGTTGATGGCAGAAGGGTCACGGATGCCGATTCGCTTGCAGTTTCGATTATGGTGCTCAATGGACAAATTAATACTCAAATATTAGCGTGTTGTCGTGATCTAGGTATTCATGCGGTTGGCATCAGCGGTGTTGATTGTGGCTTAATTAAAGCGCACAAAAGACCCTTGGTTAAAAAGGGCGAAGAATCGATAGATTTTGGATTTGTTGGTGACATCGATTCGGTGGATGTTTCAGTCATCAATAAACAACTGGACAGCGATTTAGTTCCGATTATATCTCCACTATCCTCGGATGAGCATGGGACTCTTTTAAATATAAATGCTGATACGGTAGCAGCCGCAATTGCATCACAAATAGGAGCAGAAAAATTGATCCTAGCTACAGGGGCCCCTGGAATACTTGAAGATGTTAAAGACCCCTCTTCACTCATTTCTTATATTGACCTTGAACAATTAAACCAAATGAAAGTGAAGGGCAAATTAATGGATGGAATGCTACCAAAAGTAGCTGCAATTGAGAGTGCAATTAATGCGGGTGTTAACCGAGTGCATATCATTTCACATGAATTACCTGATAGTATCTTATTAGAAATTTTTACTAATGAAGGTACAGGAACTTTAGTAGTAAAAGATATAGAATCGCTCACTAAAGAAGAACAAAAGGCGTAGATATGACAAAGCTTTGGGATAAAGGCATTGAGCTTAATCATCTAATATTGAACTACACTTCAGCTGAAGACAGTCAACTGGATAAAAGATTAATTCCTTATGATTTAAAAGGTAGCGATGCGCATGCCAAAATGCTTCATTCTCAAGGGTACCTTAAAGATGATGAACTTGATCAAATCGTTAAAGCGTTAAATGAATTAGCCATATCATTCCAGGAAGGACACTGGAATATTTCAGCCGATGAAGAGGATTGTCATACAGCGATTGAAAATGCACTGACCAGGAAGCTTGGTCAGCTAGGCGGAAAAATTCATCTTGGTAGATCACGAAATGATCAATTGCTTTGCGCCTTAAGATTATATCTTATGGATGTTTGTGATCATATTTCTCAGGCGATAGATGACCTGATTAAATCGCTCGATCGAATAAATTCAAATTTTGGCCAAATTGCCATTCCAGGCTATACCCATTTACAGCAAGCGATGCCAAGTTCAGTACAATTATGGGCGCAAGGCTTTATATCTGAACTCGATCAAAATAAGCATAGAGTTGCTCAGCTCAGAGAAAATTGCTCGCTCAATCCATTGGGTTCAGCAGCTGGTTATGGGACGCCAGGACTCAACATTGACAGAGAATTGACTACCCAATTACTTCAATTCAATAAAACCCAAGATCCTGTTACCTCAGTACAAATAAGCCGAGGAAAGCTTGAGGCATCCATGGCATTTGAATGTAGTTTGATCTTATGCGATCTCAGCAAGCTATGCTCTGATATTATTCTATTTAATTCTCAAGAATTCGGTTTTGTTAAATTAAAGGATGAGATAACAACGGGTTCATCAATTATGCCCCAGAAAAAGAATCCAGATATTTTTGAGCTTGCAAGATCTGCTTCTTCCGTCCCGATCGCTACAATCCAAGAAATTTTCTTAATTACCAGTAAATTGACCTCTGGCTATCACAGAGACTTGCAGAGAATTAAAGCACCTTTATTTAGATGTATCGATATTACAATAGAGACAATTCAAGCTGTTGCCTTCTCACTTGAAAACCTTGTATTTATTCCTGAAAATATAAGCTTAGATGATCGCCTCCATGCAACGGAAAAAGCTTACAGAATGGTTCAAGATCAGGGAATAAGTTTTAGAGAGGCGTATCAGGAAATTGCTAAGCTTTATAAATGAAAAAAATTACTTTGAATGCAGTCCTACTCCTAATTTTTTTATGGGGCTGTGGTCAAACAGGTGAGTTATATCTTCCAAGTGATTCTGATGATACTTTCTCTGAGGCTTTGCCCTATATAGCTTCAGAAAATTCTCAATGAAAGAAAAATTAATACTTGTAGACGGCTCCGGTTATCTTTATCGGGCTTATCATGCCCTGCCTGACTTATCGACCTCTTCGGGTGTACCAACAGGAGCAATTACCGGTGTCATTAATATGCTTTTTAAGCTAATCGATGATTATGATCCTGAGTATTTCGTCGTTGTATTTGATGCGCCAGGTGGATCTTTTAGAAATGAAATCTATCAGGAATATAAAGCGCATAGATCAAAAATGCCTGAAGATTTGAGAGAACAGATTGAACCTCTGAAAAATATAATCAATGCTCTAAATTTTTCAACACTCGTCATCCCTGGCGTTGAAGCTGATGATGTGATTGGAACTATTTCTAAAAAAGCAGAGAGCTTAGATCTTGATGTGCTGATATCGACATCAGATAAAGATATGGCTCAACTCGTCACTAAAGATATAAGGATCATCAATAGTAATACGCAGAATTTACTTGATGAAAAAGGCGTATTTGAGAAATTCGGCGTTAAACCTAATCAAATTATTGACTATCTGGCACTGATTGGAGACCAATCAGATAATATCCCAGGCGTGCAGGGAGTAGGTCCAAAAACTGCTCAAAAATTATTAGAGGAATTTGTAACACTTGAAAACCTTCTAGCAAATCTTGACAGCATCGAAGGCAAGAAAAGTATTACAGAAAAAATTAAAAATACCTTATCAGATCTACCTCTTTTTAAGCAGCTTGTAACCATTGATATCAAAGTAGATCTTACTCATAAGATTCAAGACTTTCTTCGGCACCCTCCAAATATCGATAAACTCTTACCTATTCTTGATGAGTATGAACTTAATCATATTAAAAAAAGGTTTACCAATAATATAAAAACACCAGCCAAGCAATTTAATCATAACTATCAAATGATTACTGATGAAAAAGAATTAAATAAAGTAATTGATAATATTAAAAAAACGAAAATTTTTGCCATTGATACTGAAACTACAAGCCTGAATTATAAAGATGCAGAGTTGGTAGGTTTTTCAATCTGCTCGGATGAAAATCATGCTTATTATGTTCCATTGGCACATAAATCAGACCAGAGACAAATAGATTTTAAGACTGCACTGAATTTGCTTAAAGGGATCATTGAGAACGAGCAGATTACCAAAATAGGTCATCATATAAAATATGATATGCATGTATTAGAGAGATATGGCTTAAAGTTTCAGGGCACATTATTTGATACCATGATCGAGTCATTCCTATTAGACCCCTCGTTGAATAGGCATGACTTAAACTCGGTTTCCTTGAAATATTTAGGTATTAATCCAGTCACCTATGAAGAAGTTGCTGGCAAAGGAGCAAAGCAAATATGTTTTGATGAGGTCGAAGTAGAGAGGGCAACTCAATATGCTGCTGAGGATGCACATGTAACCTACCTCTTACATAAAATACTCTCAAAAAAAATTAGCCAAGATAAAAATCTTGAAAAAATCTACTTTAAGATCGATGAGCCTTTAATCAAGATATTACAAAGAATTGAAAGCACAGGCGTTTTGCTTGATGAAAAAAAACTCAAGCAACAAAGCCAAGAACTAAAGAAAAAAATTAAAAAAATTGAGGATGAGGTATTTGCTGAAGTTGGAGAAGAATTTAATTTATCCTCTCCGAAGCAGCTCCAAAGAATTTTATTTGAGGTACTGGAACTCCCCATCCTAGGTAAGACTCCGGGAGGACAACCCTCAACGTCAGAATCAGTGTTGCAAGATTTAGCAGTAAGCTATGAACTTCCAAAAAAAATCCTAGAGCATAGAACCGTATCTAAACTCATATCTACCTATACCGATAAGCTTCCGCTAGAAATAAATTCTGTAACCAATCGTATTCATACATCCTATCATCAAGCTAATGTAGTCACTGGGAGGCTTTCTTCATCCAATCCCAACCTTCAAAATATTCCTATAAGAACGAACGAGGGCAGAAAAATTCGGGAAGCTTTTATTGCTGAAGAAAACTCTATGATAATTGCCGCTGACTATTCTCAAATAGAATTAAGGATCCTTGCCCATCTATCTCAAGATAAAAATTTAGTAAGAGCCTTCAATGATGGCTTAGATATTCACACGATGACTGCTTGCCAAATATTTAGTCTCAAACCAAAGGATGTGGGACCCGATGAAAGAAGAAGTGCAAAAGCAATCAACTTTGGGATTATTTATGGAATGTCGCCCTTCGGCCTATCTAAGCAATTAGGTATATTTCAAAATGAAGCAAAAGATTATATAGAATACTACTTTAAACAATTTCCAGATGTTAAAAATTTCTTAGAGGATACGAAAGCATTCGCTCGAAAAAATAAATATATAGAAACCACGCTGGGTAGAAAAATATTTATAGATAATATTGATGCAAAAAATTATAACTTAAGACAATACGCTGAGCGTGCTGCGATCAACGCCCCGATGCAGGGAAGTGCTGCTGATATTATTAAGCTCGCTATGATAGAACTTCATAATCATTATAAAAATAAAAATCAAACAAAAATGATCATGCAAGTACATGATGAGTTGATTTTTGAGTCGTATCGTGACGAAGCAGAGCAAGAGGCTGAAAATATTAAAACAACTATGGAACAAGTTGCCAATCTTATTGTCCCTCTGGTTGTTGATGTGGGTATTGAAAACAATTGGGGCCTAGCCCATTAGACTTAAATCCTCAATGATGGATTTTTTAACCTCATCAAAACCCATATTCTTTAAGCTCGAAGTAAAAAAGATTGCATGCTGAGGATAAAGCGATAAGGACTGATATCTGCATTTTTCTCTGTCATTACGACTTACTTTATCAATCTTAGTAAATACAATATAAACCTTTATCCCATTCTCCTCTGCCAGCGAGATCATGACTTGATCCAGCTCTTTTATTCCTCTTCTAATATCTACAGTTATAAGAATCAGTTTCAGGCTCTGTCTTTTTATAAAATAATCAGTAAGCATCCTTTCCCAACCGACCCGTATGCTCTCTTTCACCTTTGCAAACCCATATCCTGGTAAGTCAATTAATCTCAAGTCCTCGGTTAATCGAATGACATTAATGAGCTGAGTCCTCCCAGGTGTCTTACTGGTCCTTGCAAGAGATTTTCTGCCAAGAATAGCGTTAATAGATGAAGATTTTCCAGAGTTAGATCGACCTACAAAAGCAATTTCTAAGCCTTCGTCTTTGGGCATTTGTTCTATTTTAGAAGCACTCAAAAGAAACTCTGGTGAGGAAAAAATCTTAGGATCTAAGTTCATGGTTCTTTTTTCTTTCAAAATATAAATTCTTTTGGCTCATAGTGTACAATTAATCAAATTTAACGACAGCTTGCATAAGCTTAGCACTATTTTCGAGAGTAAAAGATTATGAGATTTGCGAATATTTTTGTTTTCCTTTTTTTATTTATAACTTCGAGTATGCTTTCGGCACAAGGTGGAGATCCTAACGCTGGGCAAGTGAAGTCGGCTACCTGTGCTGCATGCCACGGTGCTGATGGTAATAGCATGATGGGTGCATGGCCCTCAATTGCTGGACAGCATGAGTCTTATTTGCAAGCTCAGATTACTGCCATCCGTGATGGTGAAAGGCTTGCACCACTTATGATTGCGTTTGCATCAAACCTAACCGATCAAGATATTAGTGATTTATCAGCATACTATGCAAATCAAGTAATGACTCCTAAATCAGCTTCACCTGAGTCTATAGAGCTTGGGCAACTTATTTATCTAAGTGGTGATATTGATAGAGGGTTACCTGCATGCACTGCATGTCACGGTCCTGATGGCCGAGGAAATCCACTTGCTGGTTATCCCTCCCTAGCAGGACAGCACGCACAGTACACAGCGCTTTCTTTAAATGCTTATGCAAATGGCACAAGACAAACCATTGGACCTGTTGAAGTAATGAGAGATATTGCAACACTTCTTACTCAGGAAGAGGTTGAGGCTGTATCTAATTACGTACAAGGGTTAAGATAGTACTTATGAATAAAATCTTAAATACATTACTTATTAGTTTGATATTTTTTGGGACTGCTTACGCACAAAACAGTGAATTTGTCCTTGGTACCCATTATCAAAGATTATCGCCCACACAACCTACAAGCTCTTCTCCTGATCAAGTTGAGGTCGCTGAAATTTTTTGGTACGGATGTCCGCATTGCTATACCTTTGACCCTTATCTAGAAAACTGGAAAGAAACGCTGGCAGAGGATGTGAATTTTATTAGAATTCCAGCTGTTTGGAACAACGTGCTACAAACGCATGCAAAAGTCTACTTTACCGCGGAATTACTTGATGTAATTGATGATGTGCATACACCAATATTTAGAGAAATTCATGTAAATAGAAATATGCTTACCGAAACAAATGCGCTGGTAGATTTCTTTGCACAATATGGCGTGATGCCTGACGAATTTAATCAAACCTTTGAATCTTTTGCTGTCTTTACACGTATGCAAAGAGCCGATGAGCTCTCAAGAAGATACAGAATCTCAAGCGTTCCGACCGTCGTTGTGAATGGTAAATATGTCACGAACGCAACAATGGCGGGTGATTATCCCGATCTTCTCAGATTGGTTGATGAGTTGGTAGCAATGGAGAGAGCTGAGCAATAGCTTAACTTTTCTACCTCGGGTCCATATGAATTATGACCTCGCATGATGGAATTATGCGCTCAATCTTTTCGGTTACCTCTTTGTCAATTTGATGCACATTATCGAGGCTTAAATTGGCATCCAATTCCATATGGAATTGAATAAATTTTTTTGTGCCGCTGTCTCTTGTTCTTAAATCATGAATACCAAGGCACATAGGGTGCGAAAGTATAAGAGATCTGATTTCTTCTTTTAGAGTTTCATCGAGCTCTTTATCAGTCAAAATCGCAAGGGCATCTGACAAAATTTCTTTTACACCATATAGGACGATGACCATTAAGATTAATCCAATAATTACATCAATAAGGTTCAGCTGTAAGCTCGAGGAAAAATATACAGAAATGATGACTAAAAGGTTAGTAAATATATCTGTAATGTAATGCATCGAATCTGCCTTCACAGCGATTGATCCTGTTCTTAGATAGACAAATCTTTGATAGCCGACCAGTGAGAGCGTTAAGAACAAAGAAATGACCATCAGGCTGATTCCTAGCTCTGGTTGAAAAACTTGCTGTGTCGTTGAATAGTGCATTACAGCCTCATAAAAAACAAATAACACAGAGGCTAAGATCAGTAAGCATTGTCCTAGAGCTGCAATTGCCTGATATTTACCATGGCCAAATTTATGATCATGGTCTGCAGGTATAAGCGAAGCTCGCACTGAGATAAAAGTAACTAATGAAATCAACATATCCAATCCAGAATCAACCAATGAGCTCAATATAGATATGGATTGTGTTTGCTCCCATGCAAAAACCTTCAAAATAACGAGCACTAAAGCTACCGTCAGAGAGAGAATACTTGAGGATAAGGTTAAAAAATTTCTATCTTTCAAAATTAAGAATCTTTGCTTTTGATTCGGTAATCATACAAAATTGATTTTCTAATGGCTAAAACAATTATCGTAATAGGAATCATTCTCGTTATTATTGGTTTACTTTTATCATGGCAACCAAATCTATTTGCTTGGTTTGGAAAGCTTCCAGGCGATATACGAATAGCGAGAGGTAACTTTAGTTTATTCGTCCCAATCACATCAATGATAGTGATCAGTTTAGCTCTTACCATAGGTCTCAACTTATTTTTTAGAAGGTAAAATGAAATTTGATATAGATGCATTATCTGAACCAAGAAATGATTGGATTTTTGAGGAAGCCAAGCAACTCTCACAATTGCCATTTAATGATTTACTGTTTTTAGCTCATTCAATCACGAGAAAAAACTTTGTATCCAATAGCATCCAAATGTCGACCTTGCTATCTATTAAAACTGGGGCATGCCCAGAGGATTGCTCTTATTGTCCACAAAGCATTCGATTTCATACCGAGATTGAAAAGCATGAACTTTTAGATCTTGAGCATGTTAAGTCCGAGGCAAATAAAGCTAAATCAAATGGAGCTACAAGATTTTGCTTAGGCGCTGCCTACAGAGGTCCAAAAGATAGAGACTTAGAAAAAATTATTGAGATGATTAAATATGTTAAGTCTATAAATCTTGAGTGTTGTGCAACTTTAGGACTGCTCAAACCACATCAAGCAAAGATGCTTGCTGAGGCCGGGTTGGACTACTACAACCATAATGTAGATACCTCAAAAGATAATTACCAAAATATAATCTCGACGCGAACTTATGACGACAGAATCGACACACTTCAGGAGGTAAGAAATTCTGGTATGAAGGTTTGTTGCGGTGGCATCATTGGAATGGGTGAATCTGAAGATGACAGAATACAAATGTTAGTAGAGCTCTCGCAAATGGAGAAGCATCCCGAGAGTGTACCGATCAATAATCTGGTAGCAGTTAAAGGGACGCCTCTTGAAAAGCTACATGGAGCCAGTGAGTTAGATTTCATAAAAATGATAGCAATTACAAGAATTATCCTACCTAAATCATATGTCAGACTTTCAGCAGGAAGAAACAAGCTATCTGAAGCTGAGCAAGCCATGTGTTTATTTGCTGGAGCAAACTCAATTTTTTATGGAGAAAAACTTCTTACTACAGATAACCCTGAAGAAGATAAAGATCTAGCATTACTTAATAAACTTGGAATTACCATTGAGGCACCTAACCCTAATCAAAAACATATGTCTGTTTAAACAATGGATCCTTTTCCCAATCCTATCCATACCAAAAGAAGATTTGATTTAGCCGCCGATACTTTCTCTGAGGCAGATTATTTTTACCGAGCCGTGAGAGAAAATCTTATTGAGAGAACCGGTGAATTAGCTTTGACACCTAAACAAATAATAGATCTTGGATGTGGCTTAGGTGAATCCTCATTAAATCTCTCGCAACTTTTTCCTTCGTCAAATATTACTGCCATAGATCGAAGTGAGGAGATGATTGCTTTAGCAAAAAAATTTAATCATAAAAGCACTATTTCCTTTGCAAAGCATGATCTTGAAAATTGGATCCCTGAACAGAATGTCGACTTAATTTTCTCTAATCTCGCACTGTCATGGTCACACCCAGAAAAAATTTTTAAAAATTTATTTGAATCGCTCAATGAAAATGGGTGGCTTATCGTCACACTTTTTGGTGAAGAAAATTTAAAAGAAATTAGAAATGCATGGGCTCAGATCGATAATGACATCCATGTCCATCCTGCCTTAGCTGCTGATGATCTTGTTAGGCTATTAAGTGATCTGCATTTTAACGATATTGTTGTCGATCAAGATAAATTTAAAATTAATTTCTCATCTATTGAAAAACTATTCAAAGACCTAGGCAATACAGGAGGAAGAAATTGCTCGAATGGAAGAAATAAAGGCTTAACTTCAGTGTCTAGATGGGAAAAATTCATCAAAAATTTAACAAAAAATGGCCCTGCACAAGGGCTGGAGGTCACGACACACTGTATCTATATCATTGCCAAAAAGTCGCAGAGGCCCAAGCCAAAAACAGGAAGGAAAATAGACTATATCTCAGTCGATTCAATGGTAAATCAGCTTACCAAATAGCTTGAATTTGTTATAATTTCTGCATAGTTCATTAGTCATCTCATGGAAAGCATTAACTTAATAAACATATTGGATGTACCTCCATATTTTCTCTTTAGAATTTATGTGGTTATCGTGATTTTGGGCCTTGCTCTGGTCAGCTACTCACTATACATAAAAATGACTTTGGCTGACTTATTTTGGTCTCTGGCATCAATGGCGACATTACTTTTACCAACTTACTTCATTATTTCGCAAGTCTAATGTTAAATAAAATTGCCAACTTAGCCTTAATAACAGCACTGATTGTAATTATGTTAGGTGCATGGGTTAGGCTCACCGATGCGGGTCTGGGCTGTCCTGATTGGCCAGGGTGTTATGGACAAATATTAGTCCCTGATACGAGTAATGAGATAGATGGGTTTGAAAATTTTTTAGAGGACAGGCCGTTTGATGAGGGTGCAGCATGGAGAGAAATGATTCATCGATACCTTGCCTCTTTTCTCGGCTTGCTGAGTCTTTTAATCCTCTATTTTTCTTGGAAAGAAAAAAAATCAATAAAGCTTGGAGTGATATTGGTAACGGTCATCCTATTCCAGGGCATGCTTGGAATGCTTACGGTGACATGGCTTCTAAAGCCTGTCATTGTTATGGGGCACTTGCTTGGTGGTATGACGACTTTATCGATTCTCTATCTAATTCGAAGGCAAAGTGCGCCTCGTGAAATATCAAATAGAAACCTCGTAAATCTATCGTGGGTTGCGCTGATTGCCGTAATCCTGCAATTAGCATTGGGTGGCTGGGTCAGTGCTAATTATGCTGCCATTGCTTGTCCTGATTTTCCTACCTGCCAAAATCAATGGTGGCCAGAAAACCTAGATTTCCAACAAGGATTTGACGCTTGGCATGGCATTGGTATCGATTACGAAGGAGGCATTCTAGATAACGCAGCTAGAACGGCTATCCATTTTACGCATCGATTGGGTGCCATTTTTGTTGGTTTGTTGCTTTTCTTATTTGGACTAAGACTTAGAAAAAAACAAGAAACCTATTTACTTGGAAGCACCATTCTTGCTGCAGTTTCACTACAAATAAGTATCGGCATCAGTGTTGTAGTTTTTGGCTATCCACTTAACTTAGCAGTCATGCATAATGGAATGGGTGCATTACTATTACTGACTGCGGTTGAAGCTAAAAGAAAAATTACCTCATAAATGTCACACTATATTGAACTTATCAAGCCCAAGGTAGTTCTTCTATTGGTCTTTACTGCTGTTGTTGGCATGTTTCTGGCTTCTCCAAATGCTCCCGATTATCTTAAAATCCTTATCTCAAGTATTGGCATAGGGCTGATGGCAAGTGCCGGAGCAGTAATCAATCATATCTATGACAAGGAGACGGACAGTAAAATGTCTAGAACTGAAAATAGGCCCGTTGCTACTGGATCTATCGATGAAAAAAATGCCATTACCTTTGCCATAGGGTTAGGGATGATTGGCGTTATCATTTTAATTGTATTCGTAAATACCCTCACTGCCTTGCTAACTTTTTTATCATTGATTGGTTATGCTTTTATTTATACCGTCCTTCTCAAATACAGCACTCCGCAAAACATAGTTATTGGTGGAGCTTCAGGGGCCACGCCCCCACTGCTTGGTTGGGTAGCCATTTCAAATGAAATAACTGTCAATGCAGTTTGCTTGTTTCTAATTATTTTCACTTGGACACCTCCTCATTTCTGGGCCCTGGCATTAGCTAAAAAAGATGAATACCAAAAGGCCAAAGTCCCTATGCTTCCCATCACACATGGAATTAAATACACAAAAATTTCAATGGCATTTTATTTAGCCATTCTATGGTTTGTGTCATTATTGCCTACCCTAACTGGACTATCAGGAAGTCTATACTTCTGGGGGGCTAACGTGCTTATGTTTGGCTTTATTTTGCTGTTTATAAATTCAATTCGAGCATCAGATAAAAATAATTATATGCTTGTATTTGCCTATTCTATTACCTATCTTGCAGCACTCTTTATCATTATGGTCATTGACCAAATCTTAATTGCTTGATGTTAGAACAGGACATACTGGCTGGACTGAATTCATCACAAGAACAAGCTGTCATATCAAAAGCAAAGGCCATTCTAGTATTAGCTGGTGCAGGAAGTGGAAAAACTAGAGTCTTAATACACAGGATTGCATGGCTTATCGAACAAAATATTGCACATGAGCAAAATATTCTTGCCGTTACCTTTACCAACAAGGCATCACATGAAATGAAGCAAAGAGCATCAGCAATATTAAAAGTTGATCTTTCTCAGCTATGGCTTGGAACATTTCATGGTATCTGCCATCGTATGCTTCGTCTTCACTATGAAAATGCCGGACTAAAAAAGAACTTTCAAATTATCGACTCTGATGATCAACTTAAAATAATAAAAAATATTATTATGGATCTTGGCTTTAATCCTGAATTTATAGAGCCTAAAGCAGTGGCCCACTTTATCAATCAAGCTAAAGATCAAGCTTTGCGGCCAAAAGATACAAAGCATCGCTTTTCTCATCGGCCTGATGAATTTCATGATATATACAATCGCTACCAGGACCACTGCGACACGGCACAAGTAATCGACTTTGGAGAAATTATTCTTCGCGTGTATGAGTTGCTAAAAAATAATGACAGCATTAGAGACTTCTATCATAAGAAATTTAAACATGTGCTTATTGATGAATTTCAGGATACGAACCATATTCAATACGAATGGGTAAAGCTTATATCAGGGAGAGAGGCTACAACCTTTGTAGTGGGTGACGATGATCAATCGATCTATGCATGGAGAGGCGCAAAATCAGATAATCTGATGCAATTTAAAAAGGAGTATAAAGAACCAGAACTCATCAAGCTTGAACAAAATTATCGCTCTTCAAACATTATCCTCCAGGCTGCCAACGCCATCATATCGAATAACCTTGATAGGCTTGGTAAAAATCTATGGAGCGAGAAGCCCGAAGGTGAGCCTATTCAACTGTTTGATGCTGATTCAGATACTCAAGAGGCACAATACGCTATAGAAACTATAAAAAATCTTCAAAATAAAGGGGAAGCAAACAAAGAGATAGCTATTCTCTACCGTTCAAATGCACAGTCAAGATTATTTGAAGAGAGGTTAATTTTTGAGAATATCCCATACAAAATTTATGGAGGCTTTAAATTCTTCGATCGTGCTGAAATTAAAGATGTGCTTGCCTATTTAAGGCTTATCAATAATAAATCAGACGATCAGGCCCTAATAAGAATAATTAATTACCCAGCAAGAGGTATTGGCAAAAAAGCCCTTGAATCGATAAGGGATATTGCACAGGAACAAAGCATCTCTTTATGGGATGCATGCCTCTCTATTGTCCAAAATCAAAATACAAGATCGAGTCTGTCATTAAAGAAATTTGTTGAGCTGATATCAAATCTTGAAAATGATATTGATTCAACTGAACTGCCAGATAAAATAAAAGCGACCATTAGCGCAACAGGAATTCAACAGGCGCTGGAAGCTAAACAAGAATTTAGTAAGGTTGAAAATTTGTTTGAGCTTGTTTCAGCGTCTGAAAACTTCCGTATTGATTATGAAGATATTGATATTGATCAGCTTGATGCATTTTTGAGCTATGCAGCTCTTGATAATGGGGATCCTGAAGATAATGATAATGCCATAAACCTAATGACGATCCATTCAGCAAAGGGACTAGAGTTTAATAATGTGATTGTGGTTGGGATGGAAGAAGGTCTCTTCCCCCATCAAAGATCAGTACAGGAGTTAAATGGATTAGAGGAAGAGCGGAGGTTATGCTATGTGGCGATTACCCGTGCAAGGGAGAGATTGTTTCTGAGCTATGCAAGAAACAGAAGAATTTTTGGATCATTTATATCTTGTATTCCATCTCGGTTCTTAAATGAACTTCCCATTAAGGATAAAGAAAACTTTATAAGCCTAAGTCAAAGTTATAACAAGCCCTCATCAAGCACTAACACTGCAAAAAATTATATCGGCAAACAAGTGATACATAAAAAATTTGGCTTAGGAATTGTACTCACTGCAGAGGGCGATGATGAGCATGCACGAGTTCAGGTGCAGTTTGCCGAAAAAGGAGTAAAATGGCTGGTATTACTATATGCCAATCTTGAGATTGTTAATTAAGTAGAGCGATGAACATAGTCATTTTAGGTGCCGGTCAGGTCGGAAGAACGGTTGCTACGAGTCTTGCCAAAGAACAGTCAAATAACGTTACACTGGTTGACAATAACCCCGAAAAATTAGCTGATCTTAGCGAAAAATTAGATATTAGGACCGTCATCGGTCATGCTTCGCATCCAGAGACACTCGAAAGAGCCGGTGCTGATGAAGCGGAGATGATTATCGCGCTGACTGATAGCGATGAACTTAATATTGTCGCTTGTGAAGTAGCTCACGCACTTTTTGATAATACGGGGAAAAAAGCAAAAAAAATCGCAAGAATTAGAGGAACTGAATATTACAGCTCAAATCTTTTCTCCGAAGATTACTTATCTGTTGATCTTGTCATCAATCCTGAAGCCATCATCACTGAATACATATCTGAACTGATTAAGTACCCCGGTGCGCTTCAGGTACTAGAGTTTGCTGAAGGTAAAATTAGAATGGTCGGTGCAAGAGCCCATCATGAGGGGGCGCTGGTTGGCAAGCCATTGAAAGAACTTTCAGAACATATACCCGATATAGACTCAAGATTTGTCACCATCTATCGACAAGGAGAAGGGATCATACCTGATGGCTCAACTATTGTAAGTCCTGGTGATGAAGTATTTTTTATAGCTGCTAGAAAAGATATCAAATCTGTTCTGAGCGAGGTAAGAAAATTAGATGACCCCATTAAAAGGATCGTCATTGCAGGGGGAGGTAATATTGGTAGAAGGCTTGCAAAACAATTAGAGAATCAATATGACGTAAAAATCATTGAGAAAAATCTTGAGCAAGCAAAAAAACTTTCCGAAGCACTAGACTCAACAATCGTACTGCATGGCGATGCAGCCAATGAAGAGCTTCTCCTTGAGGAACAAATCGAGAAAACTGATATTTTTGTTGCCGTTACAGATGCCGAAGAAGCCAACATATTATCGTCAATGCTTGCTAAAAGGCTGGGCGCCAAAAAAGTTATTGCGCTTATTAATAAGCCCGCATACTCAGAGCTCCTCTCCGGAGATACCATTGATATTGCCATCTCCCCCTTACATATCATGTTAGGGGTTGTGCTTGAACAAGTAAGAAAAGGGGATGTTGTAAAGGTTTACTCCTTGCGTAGGGGGTCAGCCGAAGCAATCGAGGCTATTGCTCATGGTAACAGTAGTACCTCTGAGGTGGTAGGCAGGATGATTGATGACATTAAATTACCAGAAGGTGCAACCATAAGTGCTATTTTGAGAAATGATGAGGTTTTGATGGCACATCATGACACGGTGATTAGAGAAAATGATCACGTCATTTTGTTTATATCAAAAAAAGAACACATACATGCTGTTGAAAAGCTATTCGAATCTAAGTAATAGTATTCTTTTATGCAAATTTTAGTCATTCAAAAAATTATTGGTGCTTTGCTAATACTATTTAGCGCTACCATGATATTACCGATGATTGTATCTATGATCTATCAAGACCAGCACTTGGTCATATTCATTCAGAGTTTGGCCATCCCGTTGATCTTGGGTTCACTTTTATACTATCCGCAAAGAGATAATAATCATGATCTTAAGCTTAGAGATGGTTTCATTATCGTTGCCCTTTTTTGGTTCACACTTAGTTTATTTGGTGCCTTACCCTTTATATTCTCTGAAAGTCTAAATATCTCTTTTACTGACTCAGTTTTTGAATCTGTTTCAGGGATTACCACAACCGGTGCAACCGTACTCACTCAAATTAATGAGCTGCCTCAATCCATCCTGTTTTATCGTAATCAATTACAGTGGTTTGGGGGCTTAGGCATTATCGTTTTAGCTGTTGCGATACTTCCACTTCTGGGTGTGGGCGGCATGCAACTTTACAAAGCAGAGACGCCCGGAGGCTTTAAAGAAAATAAAATAGCCCCTAGGCTAACCCATACCGCCAAAGCGTTATGGTACATCTACTTAACAATTACTATTGCCTGTACCCTTGCCTATTTTTTAGCAGGCATGAGTTTATTTGATGCTATTTGTCATGCCTTTAGTACTGTTTCGATTGGAGGCTTCTCGACCTATGATGAGAGCTTTGCTTATTTTAATAGCTCGACTATAGAAGTCATAGCCATTGTGTTTATGCTAATTGCTGGAATAAACTTTAGTTTGCACTTTCTTGCTTGGAACCGAAGAAGTCTTCGATCTTATTTTGAAGATAGCGAAGCAAAAGGATATTTATATTTTCTCGGGCTTGCTTGTCTTTTTGTGAGCCTAAGCCTTGGGTTTACCTTCGGCGCTGAAAATTTACACCAAAATGTTATCAATGGGATCTTCCAAACGGTCTCCTTTGCAACGACAACAGGTTTTTCGGTGACAGAGATTGCGACATGGCCAGACTTTTTGCCAATGCTACTGATTATATTAAGCTTTATCGGTGGCTGTGCAGGGTCGACTGCTGGCGGCATGAAGGTTGTGCGCTGGTTATTAGTTTTGAAGCAAGGGTCTAGAGAGATTAAGAGACTTGTTCACCCGCACGCTCAATATTCAGTAAAACTGGGTAAGAAAGTAATAGACAATAAAATCATCGAGGCTGTATGGGGATTCTTTAGCGTTTACTCCATAGCCTTTTTTGTGCTCATTTTTCTAGTTATGTTATCGGGTGTTGATTATACGACCAGCTTTTCAATGATCGCTGCCACATTGAATAATCTAGGCCCAGGACTGGGAGATGTCATAAATAATTACGAGAGCGTTAATGACTTTAATAAATGGATTTGCGTCATCAGCATGATCCTTGGCCGTTTGGAAATATTCACCCTATTAGTACTGATTTCTCCCACTTTCTGGAAAGCCTAAAAACATACTTATCAGTCTGAATGAATGGTATATTTATTCGACATGGAAAAACTACCGATCCATCTCTCAAAAATTAGCCTGATTACAGGGAAGCTCATCTCCTATTTAACAATACTGATGGTTATCGGGACCCTTGGAATAGTCATTTTGCGTTATGCATTTGATATGGGGTGGATTTTTATACAAGAAATTATTGTCTGGATGCATGCTGCGGTATTTATGCTCGGTGCAGCCTATACTTATCATCACAATGAACATGTTCGTGTCGATATCTTTTTTCAAGGTTTCAGCAAAAAAAGACAAGCATTAGTAAATCTGCTTGGGAATGTTCTTTTCCTTATCCCTTTTACATTAGCAATTATTTATTTTTGTTGGGATTATATGGCAAGCTCATGGTCGATAAGAGAAGCCTCAAGGGAGGCGGGTGGGCTCCCATACCCTTTCGTACCGTTATTGAAATCAATGATTCCCTTAACCGCGTTTTTGCTCTTGCTTGAGTCTGTGGCACAAGCCATCACATCTTATTTAGATTTTAAAGAGACCGATTAAGATGGAATGGATTGCGATATTGATGTTTTTGGTGGTAGTTGCGGTACTGCTTTTTGGCTACCCTGTAGCATTTAGCTTAGGCGGGGTTGCACTTTTTTTTGCCTTTATCGGTTCACTATTAGGTGTATTTGATATCGCATTTCTTGGAACAGTTCCTAATCGGCTCTTTGGGATCATGAATAATGAGACACTCATGGCCGTTCCTCTCTTTGTTTTTATGGGAATAACGCTTGAGAAAGCAAAAATTGCTGAAGAGTTACTAGAGGATCTTAGTAAGCTGTTTGGACAATTTAGGGGAGGGCTTGGCATCTCAGTCACCGTTGTTGGGATGTTGTTGGCGGCTAGCACAGGAATTGTCGGTGCTACCGTCGTTACGATGGGATTGCTCTCCCTGCCGAGTATGCTTAAAAGAGGATACGACCCTAAAATAGCAACCGGTACCATCTGCGCATCAGGAACACTGGGGCAAATCATTCCTCCCTCTATCGTTTTGGTCTTATTGGGGGATGTGCTCTCCTCTGCGTACTCCCAAGCTCAACTGGATCAAGGCATCTTCTCTCCTGATACCGTTAGCGTCGGAGATCTTTTTGTAGGGTCGCTGATACCGGGTCTTGGACTGGTATTTTTGTACATCATCTACATTTTAGGGGTGTCCATAGTTAAGCCTCAATCCATGCCTGCTCCAGATCATTCAAACCAGGCAGGCATAAGCTTTTTAACGCTCTGCCGCTCCCTTTTAGCTCCGCTGCTTCTGATATTTGCAGTGCTGGGATCCATAATTGGTGGCTTTGCTACCCCTACCGAAGCCGCAGGCGTTGGAGCAAGTGGTGCGCTCTTGCTGGCTTTAGCCAAGAGATCATTAACAAATAAAAAGCTGCAAGAGATTATGCAGAACACTGTCAAAGTATCGAGCATGGTTTTTTTAATTTTAATTGGAGCTTCATTTTTCTCACTCGTATTTAGAGGATACGGGGGTGATCACTTAGTCAGGGAGGCATTACTGAATCTGCCTGGCGGAACTTTCTCGGCGATGCTATGTGT
>JAYPDM010000009.1:2274-4070 GCA_038125265.1 Gammaproteobacteria bacterium | reverse complement strand
TGAAATTGAAAGTAGTCAACGGCATACGAAAATGCACTAATGATAAATAAAAGTCCCCATATCCAAAAATAAACTGATAGTGGATGTTCTTGTCCTTCAGCCATAATTCAACCCCTTACCACAAATAGAAAAATGCAAATATAAATACCCATACAAGGTCCACAAAGTGCCAGTAGAGCCCTGTAATCTCAACAATTTCGTAACCTTTTTTCTCATAGTCTCCACGCAACACTTTGAGGGCAACAACTGCAAGGTAGATAACCCCGATGCTTACGTGTATCCCATGAAAGCCTGTGATCATAAAAAAGAATGAGCCAAATTGCGGGGCGCCAAATTCATTACCCCATGGCCTGATGCCTTCCTCAATAATGAGCTTCGACCACTCAAATGCCTGCATTCCAACAAATATGGCCCCAAAGGCTGCTGTTATAAACATGAGGGCTGCCGTTTTGGCACGGTCCCTGCGATAGCCCATGTTGACTGCCATAGCCATCGTTCCACTGCTGGTAATCAAAACAAAGGTCATGATTGCGATCAATAATAGTGGGATCGGCGCACCGCCCATACTCAAAGAGAAAATTTCACTGACCGGTGGCCATTCGACCCGGGTCGAAATTCTCACATTCATATAGCCAACGAGAAAGCATGAAAATATAAATGTGTCGCTCAGTAAAAAAATCCACATCATGGCTTTGCCCCATGGCACATGGAATGTTTGTTTATCTGATTCCCAGTCTTTTACAAAGCCCTTGGCTCCTGTTTCAAGTTGTTGAGTTGCCACTGATGACATAACTTAAACCCCTATTAAGTTGTAATTAAAAAATAAAATAGTGCTAACCATAAAATAAGCAGGAAGTGCCAATAGGTCGTACAAAGCTTTATGCTTAGAGCCATTCCAGCATCTTGGACTAACTTATCTTTAGATTTTGCTTTAACCAAAGCCTTACCTAGAACAAACATTCCACCAATTAAGTGGAGCGCATGCAAAAGGGTAAAGAGATAAAAAAACGCATTGGCAGGGTTAGAGCTCAAATATATCCCTGCACCATTCAGTAATCTCCAGGCATAAAATTGTCCGACAAGGAAAAGCGTTGTTAGACCAAAACCGATCCATAACAATTTAGTTTGAAGCGCTGGATTGCCTTGAGTGGTATGCGCTTTTTGAAGCACGACACTGCTTAATATGAGAACGGCAGTATTAAACCATAGAATGTCAGGATCACTCACCCTCACCCAATCCGGGAACGTGGATCTTTCAGCATAAATAATCATGAACAATAAAAACAGACTGGTAGCCACTGCCATAAACACCCAAAGCCCTAGCTGTTTTGATGAATAGGTCACAAACTTATCAGGCGCAGCAACACTCTTATCAAGCCATGGCTTTTCACGAAGCTTGCTGACGAGAAAGATCCAAAACAGAATCGCCGCTAGCAGTAAGGAGAATAACAGGGTCGTATTCAATCTGTAGAAACTCCGTGGTTACGTCCTGCCACGACACCGTCTCGCGGAGGAACTGTCTGCGGAATAAAATCGGCTGATTCGCCAGGAACGTTGTAATCGTATGGCCATCTATGGACCACAGGAAGATCATGACCCCAGTTACCATGCTTTGCAGGCGTATCAGGGGTTTGCCACTCAAGTGAAGTTGCATCCCAAGGATTCCCACCTGAGGGCTTTCCGTACTTCATGCTCCAGAATACGTTAATAAAAAATAGTAATTGTGATACCGCAGTGAAAATTGCAGCGATCGTTATAATTTCATTGAGCGTATAAGCTGATTCAGGAATAAAGTC
>JAYPDM010000009.1:0-2174 GCA_038125265.1 Gammaproteobacteria bacterium | reverse complement strand
TTGCAGCGATCGTTATAATTTCATTGAGCGTATAAGCTGATTCAGGAATAAAGTCGGAACCGTATGCGAAATATCTTCTCGGCACTCCAAGGATGCCAATGTAGTGCATGGGAAGATAAACCACATAAGTACCAATTAAGGTACACCAAAAATGTAGCTGACCTAGCCTCTCGTTAAACATCTTGCCGGTCAATTTTGGATACCAATGGTAGAGGGCTGCAAAGATAACAAGGATTGGGGATACGCCCATTACAAGGTGAAAGTGCCCAATCACAAAGTAAGTATCCGAGAGCGGTAAGTCAACGGTGACATTTCCAAGGAACAGACCGGTTAATCCGCCATGCGTAAATGTAAAGATAAAGCCAATGGCAAAAAGCATGGGCACGGTCAATTTAATATTACCCTTCCAGAGGGTTAATACCCAGTTATACACTTTGAGTGCAGTCGGCACGGCAATGATCAGGGTTGTGGTTGCAAAGAAAAATCCAAAATAAGGGTTCATACCACTGACGTACATGTGGTGTGCCCAAACAACAAAGGAGAGGCCACCGATTGCTACAATCGCCCACACCATCATACGGTAGCCAAAGATATTTTTTCTTGCGTGCACTGCCAAAACATCAGAAACAATACCAAAGGCAGGCAAGGCCACAATATAAACTTCAGGGTGCCCAAAGAACCAGAATAAATGCTGGAAAAGTATCGGGCTCCCGCCGTTGTATTCATTCGCCTCACCCATTGAGAGCATCTCAGGCATAAAGAAGCTGGTACCAATAAGTTGATCAAGAAGCGTCATGATCGCAGCCACAAGCAACGCTGGGAATGCTAATAGACCTAAAATAGTCGCCACAAAAATACCCCAAATTGATAAGGGCATTCTCATAAGGGTCATGCCTTTGCATCTGGCTTGTAGGATTGTTGTTACGTAATTCAGACCGCCCATGGTAAAGGCTACAATAAATACAGCCAATGAGAGCAACATTAGCGTGATACCACCATTAACACCAGGAGTACCTTCAGAGATTGATTGCGGCGGATACAATGTCCATCCGGCTCCGGTAGGGCCACCCTCAACAAAAAATGAGGCCATCAATATAATCACTGAAAGCAAAAAGAACCAGTAGCTCAGCATATTCAAAAAGGGAAACACCATGTCCCTCGCACCAAGCTGAAGGGGCACTAGATAGTTACCAAAACCACCAAGTAATAATGCCGTTAGCATATAAACGATCATGATCATGCCGTGCATGGTTACCAGCTGATAGTACTCAGTAGGGTCAACAAAATGGAAAACATCGGGGAAGCCTAGCTGAAGCCTAAAGATGCTAGAAAGCACCATGGCGACAAGACCCGTAAAAATTGCAGTGCCTCCGTATTGGATAGCAATTACTTTATGGTCCTGACTCCAAATATATTTAGTAATAAAGGATTGAGGATCGTGATGCTCTTGATCATGATCTCTATCTGCTATTGAAACGTATGCCATATTTAACTCCGATTTCTAATTCGCTTCTTTTAACGTATTTATGTACGCAACGACATCATTAAAGTCCTCTTCATCGCGAAGAATATCTGACATCAGTTGCATTTGTTCACCAAACATGTCTGCCTCATGGTAGCCACGCACTCTATTCTGATAATTGTGTAATTGAGTCACTAGGTACCAGTCTGAAGTATCGACAAGACTTGGAGCACCTTGTGACCAAATGCCTTGACCGTCATCACCATGACAAGCAGAGCACGTAGTATATATCTCAGCACCCCTGGCTATATCACCTGTTACGGTTGACTCACTATACACAGCTGGCAAGCTTGCTACGTATGCAGAGACATCTCTAACAGCCTGGTCGTTCGCGAGCATTGCCATCATGGGCGCCATGGTTCTTCCGTAAACATCATCCTCATGCGCGCCCCTCACACCTTCTTTAAAATACCTCACCTGTCTTTCGACGTACCAGGCATCAAGTCCATTAATATCTGGTGCGTTAAGTGCCTGTAAGCCTTGTCCATCAGCGCCATGACAGGCTGAGCAGACCGCGTATGCGCCCTGGCCAGCTATCAGGTTAGGCTCAGGTCGATCAAGGATATCTTGAAAAGTCGGATAACCGGCCAGCCAGGCCTCATAGCTCTCTTGGTCTTCAACAACAACTCTTCCGCGCATCGCAAAGTGTGCA
>JAYPDM010000008.1:1783-49500 GCA_038125265.1 Gammaproteobacteria bacterium | reverse complement strand
TTTGAAAATAAATTTTCTGACATCATCTTCAATGCTCTCGGATTTTATTTAGGGATTAAAAGTAAACGAAATTAATTAAGACTTATGATCTGGCTGCTCAATGCATTGATAAGTGCTTGCACGTGTCGAAAATCCTCATCTTGATTAGCCCTAAGTGCATTGTTATGGGTGGCAATAACTAAATTCTTATTAGGGTTGATGTATATCCATTGCTGGAAAATACCCCTTGCATAATAGGCTTCCTCGTCTGCTAGCCACCATGAAAGCCCATAACCTGAATTTTGATCTGAGGGTGAAGTAGAAATCTCCATCCAGTCAGCTGCAAAGGTCTCTGTGCCATCTGCCAAAATACCGCCATCAAGGGCAAAGAGCCCAATTCTTGCATAGTCTCTCAAGGTTGCATTCAGGCAACAACCACCCGTTTCACTTCCATTAGGGCTTGATAGAAGCCAATAGGCATCATGCTCCATACCATAAGGAGACCATATTTTTTCCTCAAGATAGCTTGAGGCATTACCATTTATTGCAGAGCGTAACAATTCTCCAGCTAAGTTGGATTCAGCGGTATTGTAATTATAAAGCGCCCCAGGAGCTGCGACTCGTGGCAGACCAGATAAATATGAAATAAGCCTCTCTCCGTTATAAGTGCCTGCGATGGCAACATCTGATTCTGGATCTCCATAATCCTCATTCCAGGCAATACCGGTAGACATTTGCAGTAAATTTCTAATGGTGACAGCTTCGTATTCTGTCCCCTTAAGTGCAATGATGTAATCACTGATAGGGTCGTCTATGCTTTCTATGTATCCATCTTTAATTGCCGCACCGATTAGCATAGAGGTAATCGATTTTGTCACTGAAAATGAGACCCAAGTAGTATCCTCTTCATGACCATCTGCATAATCTTCCAGTAAGATATTATTACCTTGGACCACAATAAGTCCGCGAAACGCCTCTCGACCCTCAAAGTCATCCAAGCTATAAATTTCATCATCAACTTGATATCTAAAGTCATTCCAGTCTTGCAGCGAGTAATTTAGCTCTTTGATATTATTACCAGCAGCGACTGTTCTTGTAGGCGCAAGATGATCTACATTTGCAAAGGCAAACTCTCTCACTTCCTGGGGTAAAAAAAGTATATTTCTCGTCGTGATTTCAGGCATGCCAAAGCCTTGTTCACTGTTTCGATTAAATAAGATAAGTAAGACTACAATGAATACGAGAAGAATTATTAATGATAGTTTTCTCAATTAGATCAACCTAAAATGAAATAGAGCAATGTTTAGCATTTTAATCAAAAATTGTTACTCAATCTATTTTAGTCTTTACCTGCTCTGGTGGGTATCGGTTTTAATTATAGTGCAAGAAGAGGGATTCAGTCCTAGGCAAGACTTACCATGGTTTTTTCTTTTTTCTGGATTAGTTGTTTTGTTATGGTTCACTAAATATTTTTTAACCAATGACCGAAAAATTATTTTTCATGACGGCATGAAGCTAACCAATAAAATATTTCATTTCGTTTTCATATTCTCTCTTACTTTTTTCATGATCATTGAAAGTTATGATTTGGGTTAGCTCTCTATTTGCCTTACTTTTTTCATGGATTGGCTTTGTCAATACCTTTTGGGGTAATGATCCTTATTTTGGATTGATCATCTTTGCTTTATCCTTTATTTATTATCTGCCTCTGATCAAGATGATTGAGCGAAATCTTAATTTTGTTCTAATAAGGCGGATAATGATTGTGCTTGGAGTATTAATCCTTTGGGCAAGTCTTGGGGTGGGAGAGCTCTTTGATAAAATTGAATTGATGAGACAAAGCTTACCTTTTACAAATATTACGGGGATCTAATGGAGAAAATATTTATTGCAGCGTTGGCCTTTATTTCTATTGGTGTATTTTCTTTTTGGCGTAACAGGACCGCAAAGCTATTTAACTTTTTTCTATTCTGGTTTTTTGGTTTTTTTGTGCTTCTCTCCTTTGATCTATTTATGGAGGCCATTGTATTTGAGTGGCTTGAATGGAACGGCACTGATAAAAATGACTGGTTTTTCATTCTCTGGTGGGGAGGGGTGATCACATGGTTTCTTTGGGGTGCCAGGCACTTGTTGCAAAAAAATTAGATTAAGACGAATTAGGTTGACTTTAAATTTTTCTTTATTTAGACTAAGTCTAAATTAGACCAAATCTAAATATGAGGAAATTTTATGTCATATAACATGTTAAGACCATTTTGCTCTTTAGTATTAATGGCAACTTTTGTTACTGGTGGATTGCATGCACAGGGCTCACCAGATAATGATTACTGGTGGCCCAATAGATTAAATCTAGACCCACTAAGAATGAATAATCCAAGTGCCAATCCATTGGCAGAGGATTTTAACTATGCAGATGCATTTAATGCGCTTGACCTTGATGAGGTAAAGCAAGACCTAATCGATGTGATGACAACATCACAAGATTGGTGGCCAGCTGACTACGGTCATTACGGTCCTTTTTTCATCAGAATGGCATGGCATAGCGCTGGTACTTATCGCGTATCAGACGGAAGAGGCGGATCAGACGGAGGCTATCAGAGGTTTGCCCCTCTTAATAGCTGGCCTGATAATGCCAACCTAGATAAGGCGCAAAGGTTACTTTGGCCAGTAAAAGCAAAATATGGTGATAGCATCTCATGGGCTGATCTGATGATTCTTGCAGGAACTGTGGCCATGGAGTCGATGGGTTTTGAGACTTTTGGTTTTGCTGGAGGCCGAACCGATGCCTGGATCCCTGATGATGTGTACTGGGGGCCAGAAGGAGAGTGGCTTGCAGATGAGAGACATGGCGAAGGACGACAACTTGCGAGAACTCTTGGTGCCACTCAAATGGGTTTAATTTACGTTAACCCAGTAGGACCCAACGGAAATCCGGATCCCTTAGCAGCTGCGCACGATATCCGCACTACTTTTGGAAGAATGGCTATGAACGATGAGGAGACCGTAGCATTGATCGCAGGTGGTCATACTTTTGGTAAAGCTCATGGTGCTGCAAACGCGGCCGAGTGTGTGGGTGTTGAGCCAGAGGGCGGAGATATTGAGCAACAAGGCTTTGGATGGTCTAACAGTTGCGGTACAGGTAATGGTGCAGATACGATAACCAGCGGCCTTGAAGGGGCTTGGACAGTAAACCCTGCTGCATGGACCTATAACTATCTTCAAAATTTATATGCCTTTGATTGGGTTCAAACCACAACACCTAGCGGTGCTATTCAGTGGGTACCCAGTGACGAGAGTGCGTCTAATTTAGTGCCGGATGCTTTTGATCCAAACGTAAGACATGCTCCAATCATGTTTACAACCGACCTTTCCTTGAGAGAAGATCCCGCTTACAGAGAGATTACATCTCGATGGTTGCAAAATCCTCTTGAGTTCGAAGACGCATTTGCAAGAGCTTGGTTTAAGCTTACGCATAGAGACTTAGGACCCAGAGCAAGATACCTCGGATCCATGAGTCCAAGCGAAGTATTGATTTGGCAGGATCCAGTTCCAAGTGTTGATCACGAGCTTATTTCAACGGCTGACCAAGAATTGCTCAAAGAGAACATTTTAGCGACTGGCATCGATACTGCTGATTTAATTAGAACCGCCTGGGCATCAGCTTCTACTTACAGAGGTACTGATATGAGGGGAGGTGCTAATGGAGCGCGTATTAATCTTGCCCCCCAAAATACTTGGGAGGTAAATGAGCCTGCAGCACTTGCTGGAGTACTTGATGCTCTGACTGAGGTTCAAGAGAGCTTTAATGCAAATTCAGATAATGGAGTCCAGGTATCGCTTGCTGACGTGATTGTTCTTGCGGGTAATGCTGCGATTGAGCATGCTGTTTTAATGGCAGGACACTCGGTCTCTATTCCATTTCAGCCTGGTAGAACTGATGCGACTCAAGACATGACCGATGCAAATGCATTTGCCGTACTTGAGCCTACATCTGATCCTTTCAGAAACTATCATCAGTCTGATAATCCTGTTTCACCGGTCAACGCTATGATTGAAAAAGCAGCTTTATTAGATCTGAACATCCCTGAGATGGTCGCTTTGGTTGGTGGCTTGAGAGTTCTTGGCGCTAACTATAACGACAGTCAGCATGGAGTTTTTACAGATAATCCAGGTGTATTTTCTAATGATTATTTTGTAAACCTTGTTGATATGTCTACCGTCTGGAGCGCCTCATCAGACGAGCAAGGTATCTATGTAGGGTCTGATCGAGATAACGGTGCTATGAAGTGGACTGCAACTCCAGTCGATCTTATTTTTGGATCAAATACCGAGCTTAGGGCTGTTGCTGAGTACTATGCTGTAAACAATGGAGAAGTGAAATTACTCACAGACTTTGTTGAGGCATGGAATAAGGTAATGAATGCTGACAGGTTTGATTTATAAATTTTAAATTCAAATGAAACCTTAAGGGCGGCCTATGGCCGCCCTTTTTTTATTCATAACGATGAATGATATGATTAGTACTGCATGAGACCTTTTGTACTTTTTGATCCTATTCATCTTGCTACCCTAGCTGTAACTTTTATCATTATTATTGTTGCAACTTACTGGATTAAACATTTAGACGGGCATCGTCTTGAGCATGCCAGGGTATCACTGGGCGTCTTATTGCTTGTACATTTATTTATGCAGCTTTTTAATAGTTTTAGCTATGGATTACCTTGGCAAGAATCTATTCCCTTGCATATGTGCGACCTTTCTAAGTTGACCATTGCGCTTTTTCTCTTGGGCTATGAAAAAAAATTCTTTTTCTGCGGTCTTTTCTGGGGAACCATTCCAGCCATCATGGCTTTACTCACACCCGCACTACGATTTACATTCCCCGATGCAGAATTTGTAAATTTTTATTATGGGCATGGACTGATCATTCTTGGTGTCAGTGTTTCTGTGTTCGCACTTAATCAATCACCCACCTTTAGGGATTTTTTATGGTTGGTTCAAGTGACCTTAGCCTTGACAGTCATTTTATTTTTTATCAACCATCTCTTAGGTGAGGGAGCTAACTTTTGGTATTTAAAAGATAAACCTCCTGGCGATACCATAATGAATTATTTTCCTGATGCACCCTATCATCTGATAGCCTTGATTCCAGTCGCAATATTTGCGTTCTTCTTGACCTACTTGCCCTTCTTGATGAAGGGGCAATCTAGATAAGCTCAGGTATCCATGATTAGATTCTTTATTTTCCTTAGCTTATTTTTTACTTTGGGCCCTCTTTGGTCGCAGGCCATTATTAACATAGAAAACCTAAGACGTGATGGTGAAATTGGAACATTTCTCTCATCATCTTTCTCCTATTCGCAAAGCTCAGGCAATGAGGAAAGAGAGAGCTATTTGCTATCTCTTGACCTAAATATAAACAGTCAAGCAAGGCAATTCTTAATTGTCGCTAACCAGTCCAAGCGCATGCGAAGGGAGACAGTTGAAGATGAGATGTCCTTTCTTCATTTGAGAGGCACCTTCCCAATCACGCTAGAAAATATGGATCTGGAGGTTTTCATTCAAAGATCTGAGAATCCCTTTCAGAGGTATCAAAATCGCTATCTCGCCGGGCTTGGCTTTCGATTGGCGCTGACAGACGAATTAAGATTTGGTTCCTCCCTATTTATGGAGGAAGAAAATAGCATTTTAGGCGTAAATAAAAATACCAATAGGGCAAACTTTTACCTGAGGAATGCACATCATTTGAATGACATCACTTCACTGAATTACAGTTTTTTCTTCCAACCGTCGATCAATGATTACACTCAGGATTACAAGTCATCATTTGTCATGGGCTTGGACTTTGATATATCGGAACGATTTACCGTTGCCATAGAATTCAGTCATGCCTACGATGAGGACCCCCCCGATAATGCATTTAAAAAGGATCAAAGCCTTATTACAATGTTCAGATATAACTTTATAAACTAATCTATGCCGTTTGTTTTATTTGGAACTCAGCACCTAATTACTCTGATTATAAGTTTTTTAATCATTGGGTTGGTTCCCTATATCGCCTCTAAGAAGTCTGCTGAAGAAAAACATATTTTCGCGGTATCCATTGGTGTTCTTTTATTGGTGCATGAGGTCATGCAGGTTTTTCATGCGTTTTCCTTCGGTTTAGCATGGTATGAGTCCTTACCTTTGCATATGTGTGATCTTTCTGCGACTAGCATTGCTATTTATCTCATTTACAGGAAGCCCTTGTTCTTTAATATTGCTTTCTTTTGGGGGAGCGGGGGTGCACTGATAGCCATGATCACACCCGATCTATCGCTGGGCTTCCCCGATGGGCTCTATGTACCATTTTTCTATGGACATGCGATGACTATTTTAGGTATTGTCTTTGGTCTAAGTTGCCTTAAAGTGAGGCCTTTTTTTAGAGATTATATTTTGGTGACTTCTCTGACTGCTGTCAGCGCTGTCTTTATCTATGTCATCAATTTAATGCTTGGATCAAATTTTTGGTATTTAAATCGAAAGCCTCAGGTAGCGACGGTACTGGATTTTTTCCCTGACCCGCCGATACACTTATTGATCCTGGTTCCACTGGTCATTGCTGTGTTTTTTATAACCTACGCACCCTTTTTAATTCTTGATCGAACAAAATCTTAATCTAGGCATTGATTATGAGGAGATCATTGAGAGTGAGATTATCATCCTCAAGAATGCAAATACCACAATCGCATTTGTACGTTATAACGAAATTGCTGAGGTTGAGTATATATTTGTCAGCTCGCCCTTTAGAAGGAAGGGAATTGCTACCTATCTCATAAAAAAAGTTGAGCAACTGACCAATCATAAGGCAGTGCCACAGGACCCCATTAGCCCTCTTGGTAAAAAATTTTTCAAGTTAAGTTGATATAATGTCTCCAAAATAGGGGTGAAATTATGAGACTAGTATTTTTAATTCTTTGTTTTATGTCCTTTGGCTTGCATGCCCAAAATTTGAGTAATCAGATACATGAAATATATCAATCAGAGCTGACCGATACATTTGAATTCTTCCATAGCAATGCCGAGCTATCTTTGATGGAGCATCGTACCTCAGCTAGGCTCGCTGAGGAGCTCCGGGAAAGAGGTTTCGATGTAGCAGAGGGAATCGGAGGAACGGGATTGATTGCTATCTTAGAAAATGGCACCGGACCGATGGTTATGGTCAGGGCCGATATGGATGGCCTCCCTATACAAGAGGCTACCGGGCTCTCTTATGCATCGACGAATAAGCAGATAGACCCTGATGGTAATGAGGTATTTGTCATGCATGCCTGTGGACATGACATTCACATGAGCAGCTTAATAGGCACCGCATCATTCATGAGCGCAAACAGAGATCAATGGCAAGGTACGCTTATGCTGCTTGGCCAACCTGCTGAAGAAAGGGTTCTGGGTGCGAGAAATATGATGGCTGAAAACATTTGGGATGATTATGGAGTTCCCGACTACGCCTTGGCCCTGCATGTCTCTGCTGAGACTCCTTCAGGGCAATTATTCGTGACAAACGCCTCACCCTATAGTGGTGCAGACACGATTGACATTATAGTCCATGGTATTGGCTCCCACGGTGCTACACCGCACCAGGGGATTGATCCTATTGTACTCGGGAGTCAAATCGTGATTGCTTTACAAAGCATTATTAGTCGAGATCTTGCACCCCGAGAATCCGGAGTGATTACTGTTGGCAGTTTTCATGGCGGAACTAAACATAATATTATCCCAGACGAGGCAAGGCTCCAGCTTACTGTCAGAAATGATAGCTTTGAGACCAGAGCAACGCTTCTTGAGGGTATTGAGCGTATCGCTATAAATCTTGGGCGTGCTGCCGGATTGCCCGAGCATTTATTGCCCGAGGTAATTATTTCAAATGAGTCCGTTCCCCCAACGATTAATGATCGACCACTTACTGATCGTCTCATGGCACGATGGGCAGAGCACTTTGGTCCTGGTATCTTTTATCCAGAAGAAAGACTTGATATGAAGGCAGAGGACTTCTCGTTGTTTACTCTTGACCCTTATATCCCAAGTACCTATTTTAAGGTTGGCGGTACACCGCAGGCATGGATCGACGAGCAAGCACAAGGCCTGAGAACCATTGCGCCACATCACTCCGCCTTATTTCAAGTTGATCCGGAGAGTTCTATTACTCTCGGTGTAGAATCCACGGTGATAGCTTTATTAGACCTAATGCAGAGCGATTAATGTTAAAAGTTTTGTCCTTTTATGAGTTCGCTCCGTTACAAGATTTAAAGCGAATAAAGCTTTTAATTGAGGAGGCGAGAGGTTCTGGCAATATTTTTGGTACCGTATTAATTGCCGAAGAAGGTATCAATGCAACCATCACTGGGCCAGAAGTTGAAATCACTACTTTTATTGAAAAACTAAGAACTATAGAGGGTGTTAGCATACCCGTAGTGAAAGAAGCAGAGACCATGGATCATGCCTTTAAGCGTTTTAAGGTGAGGATTAAGAAGGAGATCGTCACATTGGGCAAAGGCTCTTTAGATGTTAAAAATTCCACGGGAAAATTTGTCAGACCGCAAGATTGGGAAAAGCTTATCCAAGAAGAAAACACGGTACTCATCGATACTAGAAATGAGTATGAGTTCTCGATCGGAAGCTTTAGAGGAGCCATCAACCCCGAGACTAATTCCTTTAGAGATTTCCCTGATTGGATTGAAGCAAATAAACTCAAACTCGAAGGCAAAAAAATTGCCATGTTCTGTACCGGAGGCATCCGTTGCGAGAAGGCATCCTCATACATGATTAAAAATGGGTACAAAGAAGTTTATCAATTAGAGGGCGGGATATTAAAGTTTCTAGAGGAACAGGAGTCATCTTCGAGCTGGGAGGGGGAATGTTTTGTTTTTGACGAAAGGGTGGCTGTCGATGAGCATCTAAATAAAGGGCGATATCAGATGTGTCACGCCTGCAGATCACCAATCACGCGAAGTGACATCGATTCAGAGGACTATGTCAAAGGGGTGAGCTGCCCTAACTGTATACACAAAACTACCCCTGAGAGTAAAGCCAGATTTGCCGAGAGACAGAAACAGCTTGAACTCAATAAGGCCCGTCAAGTTGGATAAGTATCCTGTTCTCTATACCTTCAGGAGATGCCCCTTTGCCATTAGAGCGAGATTGGCACTTTGCCTTAATCAAAGACAATGCGAGGTTAGGGAGATAAAGCTCTCAGATAAACCCTTGGATATGATCAAAAGGTCAAGCAAGGGCACTGTTCCTGTTCTTATTTTAAATGACGGTAACGTTCTAGATGAGAGTATCGATATTATGAGGTGGTCCTTTGACCAGAATTATAAAACCAATGATGAGCTGGAGTTATGGATTAGCAAAATCGATACTGATTTTAAATATCACTTGGATAGGTACAAGTATCCGAATCGATATCAGAATACCAGTCCTTATGATCATCGTGATGCATGTCTTGATATGCTAAAAAAATTAGAGGTATCTTGGGGCACTATAGGCAGTGAAGGGGAGCTTAATTTTTATGATTTTGCGTTCTTAACGCTCATCAGGCAGTTCAGAATGCCAGAGCCGGATTGGTTTGATGCCCTAGATCTGGATTTTATCCAAAAAAGGTTAGAGTTCTTAATCACTTCCAATCTGTTTAGCTTAGCCATGCAAAAGTATCCGCTATGGGATAGCAGCGAAATTATTTATTTAATTTAATCAATTACTTGGAAGTGAAATAGCGTTATGTTAACTTCTATTTAAGGAGAATTAATTATGAAACATCTGATTGCCACTTTGTTATTTTTTTCAAGCTTTGCCCTTTGGTCTTGCCCATCCATTGGCGCCTCCGGAACAAGCTTAATTTATGACTCGCAAGAGCTTTATGCGCCTAAAAGGCATGATGTGATTGCCGGAGGTGGTGAGAATTTAAGTAATTGTTATGATCTTCCTGGAACAGGCTGGGTTGCCTACAGCCCAGACTTTGAGCTTGATTTCGAACAACTTAAGCCAGTTAGAGAGCTTGAAATGAGAGTAGATAGTGATTGTGATTCTGTTCTTCTTGTTAATGGCCCAGCCGGCAATTGGTTTCATGATGACGACAGTAACGGTTCCCTAGATCCAAAAATTAGATTTACTAATGCGCCTAACGGTATCTATGATATTTGGATCGGAACTTATGATGGCGAGTACTGCGATGCAGTATTAACGCTAGAAACGTTTTAGATAAAATCCTTAATCATTTTCTGGTGGATCATGCCAATCTCGGTATGCTGCTCGCCATGCTCCCTAAAGCCAACTTTTAGGTAGAAAGGAATCGCGTAGTACCTTGCATTGAGAAAGAGGGTTTTAGCATCCTTTGCTTTTATATGATTTTCGATATGCTCGATAAGCCTTTTTCCGATATTAAGTTTTCTAAATGCTTCCTCCACAGCCATATATCTTAGTTGAAATATTTTCGCCTGGACCTCTTGTACCCTTGCGCAGGCAATAATCTTTTCTTCAAGTTTAGCAACAAAGTGTTCAGCCTCATCTTCTTTATCATCTTTAGTAGTTTCAAGGCCCATGCCAAGTGGTGCCCTAAGTTGTAACCAGCGAAATTCAAAATATTCCTTCATTTGCTTTTCGTCGGTTAGTTGAGAAAATACAGGATTAATATTTTTATTCATAAGGTAATTATGACACCTCAAGAGAGCATGCTGCTAGCAATCGCTCAGGCAAAAAAAGCTAAGGAGAGTGGTGAGGTCCCTGTAGGATCTGTGATTATTGATGATACCGGGAAGGTGATAGCCTCTGCATACAATCAAGTAATCTCGCGGCATGACCCAACAGCCCATGCAGAAATCAATGCAATTAGAGAGGCATGCAGACTAATTAAAAACTACAGACTCAATGAGTTAATTCTTTTTGTTACCTTAGAGCCATGTTTGATGTGTGCTAACGCTATTGCTGAGTCAAGGATCAAACGCGTGGTTTATGGAGCCTCTGACTATAAAGAGGGAACTTTTAATTCAGCCGATAACAAACATTTGTTGAAACACCAAAACTATGAGGTCATAGGTGGCATATTGGAGGAGGACTGCTCTCGAATACTGAAAGACTTTTTTAGAGAGAGGCGTTAATCAGTTAGAGGCAAAGTACTCATTAAAGCTCATAAGCTTTAATAGCTCATAGTAGCGCCTTACATTTTTAACGTAATCACTTGCCTCATTACCCCTGGCATAGCCTCTCTTTAGATAGGCGATCCAATACTCGTCTTCGAGCCGAGAGAGATTACTCTCGACATCAGACCATACGTCTGGATTGCCGCCCCTGATTTCTGTGAGTATTCTGGCATCCTCAAGATGGCCAAATCCAAGATTGTATGAGGCTATGGTAAGCCATAAGCGATCCGAACCCTGAATTCGTTCAGGCAGTTTTGCGTCCAGCTCACGTAAATAGCGAGCACCGCCTAAAATTTGATCCGTAGGATCATTGATATCATTCACCGATACAAAATCAGCAGTATCTTGCGTAAGCATCATCAGGCCTCTTACTCCCGTAAAAGAGACAGCATCCTGATTCCATTTGGATTCTTGGTAAGCAATCGCCGCAAGTAGCTCCCAATCAAAATTATAGATATTTTCAGCTTGTATGAAGGCATCAAGATAACTAGGAAGGAGATTTTCAAAATCTCTTTTAAAGGCTCTTAAGTCAAAGAAATTAAAGCTCTCTAGGGTTGCAATATCCAATGAAAGATTTCTATCTGATGCTTCAAAATGATAGTCAAGATAAAACTCTGAGACCTTATCAAACAGACTGCTATCTGAGTTAGACATAGCCCATGAAATAGGTGATAAATTCTCAAATTCTAAAAAGGTTTTCACAGACGGAAAGCTAAACCTTAAAATTTCAAATGTTTCTTTAGGGAGAATGACAAAGTCAGCGATTTGATCCTCGATAAGATTAAGCAAAAAATATGGATTTGAGCTATCAATCACCGAAGCTTTAGATCTTAATTCTATTTGTTGATTAATAATATTCTCAGCTATAGATCCTCTCGAGACGACAATATTCAAGTTTTCATCGGTCAATTGTTCCGGACTTATCGATCGGTTGCCAACAAGGATATGACTGATTGTGTGAGAGGGAGGACTGTAGGAGAGTTCATTTTCATATTGCCCTAAATTTGTAATGTTTCCAGTGATAATATCTACCTCATTATTAGCGAGAAGCTCATGTAAGGTCTCATAGCTATCAGCGGTAATGATCTGTATATCCATATCAAGATGACCTGCAAAGTCGATAAGATGCTGCTGATCAATATTGATATAGTCCGAGCCATCGAAATAGAATCTTGATGGCGATAAAAAGATACCAGCTTTCAATTCACCTAAGTGACTGATCTGTTCAAATTGGGTTGGCTTTTGACCACATGTTGTTACTGCCAAGCAGGCAATGATGAGATAGAAGATTCTGATAAGAATGGCCTCTGTGGATAACTTGGGCACATTATAACGTTCAATACCTAAAAATTAACCCAAAATTAGACTAAAAAATGACGAATTATCAGTAATAAATTTCTAAACTATTGATTCTATTAATAAAAAAATGTATCTGATGTAAACAAGAAATATCAAAATATAGTGAAATAGAGCGAGAATTAAGAGCCCACTGAGAGAATAATTATAGTATTCTAGGGTCATGAACCATGAATATGAATCATTTAGAGAATTCTATGAGGGTTATTACCTGCCAGGTCATTCTCACCAATACACAAAATTATTTCATTTGATTGGGTTGCTGGGTGCGTCTTACTTTGCTTTTAGATTATTTTCTTCTTGGGAGTGGATAAATTTATTATACGGGCTACTTTCAGGGTATGGATTTGCGGTCATTTCTCACTACTTATTTGAGGGGAATCAACCGGCAACTTATAAATATCCAGTCTATAGTTTTTTTGGTGATTTCGTCATGGTGTACGAAATCCTATTAGGCAGACACAAGATACTCTAGACTAACTTGAAAGTCTTTTAGCGGCTATTTTTTTCCTTTTAAGCTTTTCTCTTCTTAGTTTTTGATGTTCTAGCTCGGTGCGATGAGACACGATATCTTGAATCTCATGGCGATGCTTTCTTGCGACTGATGACTTATAAAGTCTTTCACATCTTTCCATATTTCTAGAATCTCAAATTAATCAGTTGAATGCAATAGGATTTAATTTAAGACTTTAAAAAATGCGATCCGCCATGAAAAATCCGACTGCAATCGCACAAAGCCCAAGCAATAATGAGATAGTGACATAGCTTGTTGCTACCCAATAGAGATCATTTCTGAATAATTGTATGGTTTCAAGACTAAACGCTGAAAATGTAGTAAAGCCACCGCAAAAGCCAATTACTATAAATAACCGCATATTTTCAGACATCCCCTTTGTGGCTAGGAGTGCAGCAACCAGGCCAGCGATAAAGCAACCGATGGTATTTGCCCCCAAAGTGCCCCATGGTATCGATACTACCTCTGAAGGATTTAACCATAGAGATAATAGGTATCTTAGCAATCCACCCAATGCACTTCCTAAAAAGACAAATATTAATTGCGACACTTTATTTACCCGAAGATCCTCTTTATAACTGAGATATAATACATATAATAAGCGCTATGAGTTCCAAAGATACACAAATCTACAAAGTTATTTTTCTTAATCAATCAAAGGTTTATGAAGTTTATGCCTCAAGTATCAGTCAGGGCGGACTTTTTGGTTTTATCGAGATCGAAGAGTTAATCTTTAATGCCCGTTCAGGATTAGTAGTGGACCCATCAGAAGAAAAAATAAGAACTGAGTTCAAAGGCGTTAATCGAACCTATATCCCTATGCATTCAATCATTAGAATTGATGAGGTTGAAAAACAGGGCGTGAGCAAAATTACGAAAGCAGATGGCGGAAACATATCACAATTTCCATCCTCCATGTATGTACCTCCAGACCATGGAGACAAAGGAGGCTCCAGTACAAACTAAAACCGGAAGAGATTTTTCTTACGCAGTACTGGGAAGTGGTAGCAAAGGAAATGCGACCTTAGTAAAAGCTGAAAATACCCTGATCATGATTGATTGTGGGCTCCCAATAGAGCTATTGACGGAGAGGTTGGATGCCAAAAATATAGATCCAAAGAGCATTACCGCGATACTTATTAGCCATGAACATGGCGATCATATCCATGGACTCGGTGATTTTAACCGCATTCATGACTGCCCAATATATATGACCAAAGGAACCTACTACGCACAAAAGCAAGTAAAAAAAAATTGGTCAAAAGTTATCTATGAGGAGACCGTATCTATAGGGGATGTCGAGGTTTTTCCTTTTCGTGTATCTCACGACTCAAGAATGCCATCACATTTTACTTTTACATTTGATGGTAGGAAATTTGGCCACTTGACTGATACAGGAAGCTTTAGTCAGGATATGATCAATAGCCTGACTGATTGCGATGCGTTGGCCATTGAATTTAATTATGATGATCAAATGCTTAGTCAGGGTATCTATCCCGACTGGCTAAAAAAACGAGTCGCCTCTGATGTGGGACATCTGAGTAATGATCAGGCCTTTGAATTGGTATCAAGAATCAACAACCCAAAGCTCCAATGGCTTGTCATGTTACACATTTCTCTGAAGAATAATTCAGTCGATTGTATTGAGAATTCTCTAAAAAAATTTTCTAGTTTGGATAAAATTAAAACCTACTATGCAGATCAATTTATTCCCAGCCCATGGTTTGATATTTGAATCATGAAAAGTCATATCTATTTCTTTGAGCAAAATCTTAGCCAGCTAGATTCGAAGACGAAAAAAATCTATGATTTGATTGGTGCTGATTACAATATTGCCTCAATCAATCAAGGCTTCTCTATCGCGATCAGCGCGAGTCAGTGCTTAGATACCCATGATCTCAAAAGGGCTGAGGGCATTCTTAATGCCAAGCACGTCAAAGAACCAACGGATTATTTGATTCTCATAGCTCCCCGATTAGGCACTATCTCGCCCTGGTCCTCTAAGGCTACAAATATCATGTTGAACGCTAATATACCCTTGATAAGGGCTGAGAGAGTTAAGAGTTACGATGTTGTATTTAGTGATTCGCAAAAGCCAATAAATCAAGAAATGCTCGAAGGTTTTTTCTATGACAGGATGACCGAATCACCGATACATTCATTACATGAAGTAGCTCAACTCTTTGAACAACCCGAACCTGAGACATACAAAAGTATTGATCTAATAAATTTAGGTGCGCAAGAGATTGAAAGGGCAAACAAAGAGCTAGGACTGGCACTCAATGAGCAAGAGATAGCTTATCTAGTTGATCAGTATAAGGCACTCAATAAGAACCCATCAGATGCCGAGCTTATGATGTTTGCACAGGCTAACTCAGAGCATTGCAGGCATAAAGTTTTTAATGCGGAATACATCATCAATAACGAAAAAAAGGAAAAGAGCCTTTTCCAGATGATAAAAAATACATACCAACAAAATCCAAAAAATGTTCTCTCTGCCTACTCAGATAATGCAGCAGTCATTAAGGGAGGCACATCAAATAAATTATTAGTAGACCCTGAGACCAAACAATTTATAGAGCACACAAAGAAAATACACAGCGTCCTTAAGGTTGAAACTCACAATCATCCAACTGCAATTTCACCTTTTCCAGGGGCCGCAACAGGATCTGGCGGAGAAATAAGAGACGAGGGTGCTACTGGAATTGGGGCTAAACCGAAAGCTGGTATGGTGGGATATGTGACGTCACATTTATGTCTCGACAAAGAGAGAGAGGAATGGGAAAGAAAATCACCAGCACCACCCAAAAGGATTGCATCACCTAAGGACATTATGATCGAGGCACCTATTGGAGCAGCAAGCTTTAATAATGAATTTGGTAGGCCCTGTATCACCGGATTCTTTCGGACTTATGAGGACAATGATGAGACTCATTGGGGTTACCTCAAGCCCATCATGATCGCTGGAGGAATTGGAAATATTTACGATGAGCACGTGATCAAAAAACAGGGTAAGGCTGGAGATAAGATTTATGTTCTTGGGGGCCCAGGCATGCTTATCGGTATGGGAGGCGGTGCAGCCTCCTCGCTTGCCAGTGGGTCATCAGACGAGGATTTAGATTATGCATCTGTTCAGCGTGGCAATGCTGAAATGCAAAGACGCGCCCAAGAAGTGATCGATTGCTGCACATCGATGGAGGATAAGAATCCGATTATCTGTATTCATGATGTCGGTGCTGGTGGACTCTCGAATGCGGTACCTGAAATTGTCGATCATTGCGGTCTGGGTGCAAAAATATCTCTAAGATCCATCCCTATTGATGAGAAGGGAATGTCACCCATGCAGATATGGTGTAATGAATCACAGGAGAGGTATGTCATATTAATTTCTAAGGATCATGTAGATTTATTTGAGAGTCTCTGCAAAAGGGAGAGATGTCCTTTTGCTGATATCGGTGAGCTCACAAAGGAAAAAAACCTCATACTTTATGATGAATTATTTGATAATTGTCCCATCGATATACCCATGTCTTTGCTCCTAGGAAACACCCCAAGGATGCAGAGGAACACCAATATAATCCAAGAAACATTATCAGCTAAGGATGATGCTCATCCTGAATTCAAGCAGGCACTTCATTCGGTATTAAAATTTCCTGCAGTATGTTCAAAAAATTTTCTTGTCACGATAGGCGACAGGACTGTAGGCGGTCTGATTGCTAGAGATCAGCTGGTTGGCCCTTGGCAGGTGCCAGTTGCTGATGCGGGGGTTTCCATGAGGGGATTCTTTACTGATGAAGGGGAGGCAATAAGCACTGGCGAGAAAGTTAGCCTTGCCAACATTAACCCAAGAGCTTCAGCGAGGATGGCTTTATCGGAGTCTATACTTAATATTATTTCAGCAGATGTTAAGTCAACTCGCGACATCGTCTTATCTGCCAATTGGATGGCATCCGTATCCAAGGATGGGGAGGATTTAAAGTTATTTGAGATGGTACATGAGATAGGAGAAAATCTGGCACCAAAGCTTGGAATTTCAATACCTGTGGGTAAGGATTCCTTATCCATGAATATGTCTTGGAATGACAGTGAGCAAGCTTACTCCGTTCACTCTCCGGTTTCTTTAATCATAACTGCCATGGCAAATATTGGTGACGTGAATAAGACTTTGACCCCAGATGTCAAACATCGAGGAAAGAGCCAAATAATATTTATAGATTTGGCGCAAGGCAAAAGAAGGATGGGGGGGTCATGTGTAAATCAAATTTTTGGTAAAAAAGATTCTTTATGCCCAGACCTTGAAGATGAAAAAAAATTGGAGGAATTCACTTCGGCCCTAGCAGCGCTAAGAGAGCGACAACTCATTAGCGCCTATCATGATAGATCAGATGGTGGACTCGTTGTAACACTTCTTGAAATGGCCTTTGCCGGAAGAAGCGGACTAAAAATAAATGTACCCGATGAAGACTGCTACCATTTTTTATTCAATGAAGAGCTTGGTGCCTGTATTGAGGTAAAAGAGGATGCATTAAAAGAATGCATCAAGATACTTAATCAATTTGATTTACAACACATGGTCATTGCTGAAACGCTCCAAGATCCAAACATTTCCATTAACTTTGACAGTACTGAGCTCCATGCATTTTCAATGCAAGAGCTTTTTGCTCTTTGGATAGAGCCAAGCTTTAAAATTCAGAAATTAAGAGACAATCCTGTTGTCGCTGATCAAGAACTTGAGAGAAATTTAGACTTTAAGGATGATGGTTTATCCACCAATGTCTCTCAGTTTAGGCCGAATCCTTCCAAAGAAAAGGTAAAACCTAAAATTGCTTTGATTAGAGAGCAAGGGGTTAATAGTCAACATGAAATGGCTGCGGCTTATCATTCAGCAGGCTTTGAGTGCTGGGACGTCCATATGAATGATTTATTAGAAGAAAAAATCAAATTGGAGCGCTTTAATGGTCTTGTCCTTTGTGGAGGATTCTCATACGGAGATGTCTTAGGTGCTGGAGGGGGGTGGTCAGCATCAATTTTAAATAATCCAATACTTTATGATGGCTTTGCTGAATTTTTTGCAGACCCAAATAAATTTGCACTCGGTGTATGTAACGGCTGCCAGGCAATGTCAGAGTTACGTTCAATTATACCTGGTAGTGATAATTGGCCAAGGTTTCTGCAAAATCAATCTGAACAATTTGAGGGTCGACTCATAATGACCAAGATCAAGAAAAGTAATTCTATTTTATTTAATGGTATGGATGGTCAAGTTTTACCGATAGTCGTATCCCATGGCGAGGGAAGGGCTTGTTATCAAGATGATCAGAATATCAATATAACAATGACATATGTTGATGATAATTATAACGATACTTATCAATATCCTTATAATCCAAATGGCTCAATGAGTGCTATTGCCGGCCTATCGAATCTGGATGGGAGAATTAATATTATGATGCCACATCCTGAGCGCTCATTTCTTAAGGCTCAGCTCTCATGGTCGCCTGATTCTTGGGATAGATACACCCCCTGGTTAAAAATTTTTGAGAATTGCAGAGACTGGTTGCTAGGATAGTTTTGTAAAAGGTGAGGATATTTTTAGAGCATCAGAGCCTTTTCGTCTGACTAAATCCTCACAGTAGTCATCATAATTCCCCTCAATGAATGTGACCATTCCGTCACTCTCAAAGGCAATCATATGTGTAGCAACGCGGTTAAGGAACCAGCGATCATGAGAGATGACAAGACAGGTTCCTGGAAATGCCAGTATCGCCTCCTCGAGAGCTCTGAGTGTCTCCACATCCAGATCATTACTCGGCTCATCAAGAAGGAGAACATTCCCCCCAGATTTTAATAGCTTTGCTAAATGTACTCGATTTCTTTCCCCACCAGAGAGTAAAGAGACTTTTTTCTGTTGATCTGAGCCTTTAAAGTTAAACTTGCCAAGGTATGCCCTGGATGGTACCTGATAGTTACCTACCTCTATAATATCCTGTTTATTCGATACTTCTTCCCATATGGTGTTATTGCCATCAAGTGAGTCTCGTGACTGATCAACGTAGGCGATTTGTACGCTCGAGCCTATAATTATTTCTCCATCGTCAGGTTCTTCTTGTCCAGTAATAATTCTAAAAAGCGTTGATTTGCCGACACCATTACCACCAATAATACCTACGATTGAGGCGGGCGGTATTGAAAAATTTAAATTGCTAAATAATGATTTATCTTTAAATTTCTTAGATAAATTTTTTGCTTCAATAACTTGATCACCAAGCCTTGGGCCAGGAGGAATATATATTTCATTCGTCTCATTTCTTGATTGAAATTCTTTTGAATTTAATTCTTCAAACTTCTGCATTCTGGCTTTCGATTTTGCTTGTCTGCCTTTAGGATTGCTTCTTATCCACTCCAGTTCTGATTGAATTGCTCTTTGCCTAGCCTTTTCGCTTTTTTGTTCGTGCTCTAGTCTCTTGTCTTTTTGCTCAAGCCAGCTTGAATAATTACCCTCCCAAGGTATGCCCTCGCCCCTATCTAATTCAAGAATCCAACCTGCGACATTATCGAGAAAATAACGATCATGCGTGACCGCTACCACAGTGCCTGAGTACTGAGACAGAAATTGTTCGAGCCAGTGTACTGATTCAGCGTCAAGATGGTTGGTTGGCTCGTCAAGCAGAAGCATGTCAGGGTTCGTAAGCAGAAGTCTGCAAATAGCGACTCTTCGTTTTTCTCCTCCTGAGAGATGTTTTATCTTTGATTCCCAGCTTGGGAGTGAGAGGGCATGTTTAGCGACCTCAAGTCTTCTCTCGACCTCCCAGCCATTTATCGAGTCAATGGTTTCTTGGAGCTTTCCTTGCTCGATGAGAAGTTCGTTCATCTCATCATCTGACATGGGCTCAGCAAACTTATCGCTGATCTCATTAAACTTTGCAAGCACCTCAAGTGTGCCCGCTACGCCTTCCTCGACAGCTTCTCTGACTGTTTTTTCATCATCAATCTCTGGCTCCTGAGGAAGATAACCAATATTAATACCACCTTGAGGCCTTGCCTCGCCCTCAAAATTTTTATCAACCCCAGCCATAATTTTTAATAAACTTGATTTACCCGAGCCATTGAGCCCTAAAACACCAATTTTTGCCCCAGGAAAAAAACTTAGACTGATATTTTTCAGGATAAAACGATTATGAGGGACGATTTTCCCCAAACGATTAGTTGTAAATATGTATTGAGCCATAATTTAATCAGTCCGATCATTATATTTTTTTCAAAAATTAAAACAATTTATTTAAATTGGCTGAACCAAAAAGGATTACTCGGTACAATAGAGTTTTTCGGCAAAACCCATGACAATAAATAGAGAAACCCTAGAGAATTTTGACCCAAAAATTGCTTCTGTATTGAGCAATGAGGCACTAAGACAAGAGGAGCAAATTGAGCTTATCGCCTCTGAAAATTATGCTAGCCCAAACGTATTGCGTGCCCAAGGATCCGTACTCACAAATAAATATGCCGAAGGCTATCCCTCAAAAAGATATTACGGAGGGTGTGAGGTAGTAGATATTGCTGAAGAGCTGGCAATCGAGAGAGCGAAAGAATTATTTAATGCCGGCTACGCTAATGTTCAACCTCACTCAGGTTCACAGGCCAATGCAGCAGTTTTTCTTGCTCTACTAAAGCCTGGAGACACCATTCTTGGAATGAGCTTGTCGCATGGAGGCCATCTTACCCATGGAGCAAAAGTTAATTTTTCTGGTAAGCAATACAATGCAATTCAGTACGGTATCAATACCGATACAGGCTTAATTGATTATGATGAGCTTGAAAGGTTAGCAATTGAGCATAAACCGCAAATGATCGTTGCTGGTTTTAGCGCCTACTCAAGAATTTTAGACTGGAAAAAATTTAGAGAAATAGCTGATCGGGTAGATGCTTATTTACTTGCTGATATTGCTCATATCGCTGGCCTGGTTGCTTCAGGTCACTATCCCAGCCCGCTACCCTATGCTGATGTGGTCACTACTACAACTCACAAAACCTTGCGTGGACCTAGAAGCGGAATGATTCTTGCGAATGATAATGACGAGATAAATAAAAAACTTAACTCATCAGTCTTTCCTGGCACCCAAGGGGGGCCACTGATGCACGTGATTGCTGCAAAGGCCACGGCCTTTCTAGAGGCATTACAACCCTCATTCAAAGAATATCAAGCAAAAGTACTTTCAAATGCTAAGGCAATGGCATCGGTATTAAACGAACGAGGGTATGGCGTGGTTTCTGGGGGAACAGATAATCATTTGATGTTAGTTAGTTTGGTTGAGAAAGATTTAGCCGGCAACGAAGCAGAGAGCCTATTGCATCAAGCAAACATAACTGTGAATAAAAATTCAGTTCCGAATGACCCGCGCTCACCCATGGTGACAAGTGGGCTTAGAATAGGCACACCAGCAATAACTACCCGAGGGTTTGGGGTTGATGAGGCCATTAGCGTAGCAACTTATATTGCAGATATTCTTGATGCTATGAGCACAAATTCAAATATTGATGAAACCATAGCGAGAATCAAAACAGAGGTAAAAAGCCTTTGCGAAAAGTTTCCTGTTTATACCTAGGAAATGCACTGTCCATTTTGTAGCTCGGAAGAGACCAAAGTCATTGACTCTAGATTAGCCGGAGAGGGCTGGCAAATAAGAAGAAGAAGAGAGTGTCTTGAATGTGTGGAGCGATTTACCACATTTGAAACGATAGAGTTGGTACTACCAAGGGTTGCTAAAAGAAGCGCTGAGATTGAACCCTTTGATGAGAATAAGCTCAAGCGAAGCATAAGCAGGGCAACAGAAAAAAGGCCCATTCCATCAGAAAAGCTTGATGCAATGTATAACCGCATATTGCATCATTTTAGAACACTAGGAGAAAGAGAAATTCCAGCAAAAGCCATTGGCGAAATGATCATGAAAGAGCTTAAGAAATTAGATGATATTGCATACATAAGATTTGCCTCGGTTTATCGAAGCTTTAAGGACGCCTCAGAGTTTCAAGCAGAGATTACAAATCTAAAGAAGGGAAAAAGAAAAAAATCGAGCCAGCTGACGCTACTATTGGATGATAAAAAGCAGTGAACATTGATCAAGAATTTATGACAAAAGCATTATCCAATGCCAAGAAGGGTCAATATTCGACCTGGCCAAATCCTAAGGTCGGATGCGTAGTTACAAAAAATGAAAGGGTAATTGCGGAGGGTTGGCATCAGTGGGCCGGGCAAGAGCATGCCGAGCAAATGGCACTTGGAGATGCGTCTATTGATTTTAAAGGGGCCACGATGTACGTTACTTTGGAGCCTTGTTCGCACCAAGGAAAGACAGGTCCGTGTGTTGATCTCATTTTAAAATCTGGCATTCGAAGGGTTGTTTGCGCCTCCTTAGACCCCAACCCAATAGTCAATGGTGCAGGAATTAAAAAATTAAAAGCAAGCGGCATTGAGGTAGAGGTTGGTATTTATGAGGATCACGCTAAAGATTTAAATCGTGGATATTTTCATTTTTATGAGAAGGGTAGACCATGGATCACAACAAAAATAGCATCCTCCTTAGACGGTAGAATCGCACTTTCAAATGGTGAGAGTAAGTGGATCACCTCCGAACTTGCGCGTTATGATGCTCATGCCATTAGAGCAAAGAATGACGCCATTATCATTGGAATAGATACGATCTTGGTTGATGATCCAAGTTACAGCGTTCGACTAGAAACTGAGCATCCGATTAATGCTCCTGAAATTATTATTTTAGATTCTCAATTAAGAATTCCGATTGATGCAAAAATTCTTAAGAATGAGAAGGTCGTCATTTTATGTGATCAAGGCATAGACCAAGTCAAACAGGAATCTTTAAGCGCCCTTGGCGCAGAGATTCTCTGTCTATTTGACGAGAAGGGTAAACGTATTGAGAGAGTATCTGAATTCATAATAAACAAAAAATTTCACCACGTGCTGATAGAGTCCGGCGCGAAGGTGAACTCCTCATTTTTTCAAAATAATCTGATTGATGAGATAAATATTTTTTTTGCAGCTAAAATACTCGGCTCGGAAGGGTTAAGTTCTTTTGGTGAGATGAAACTTGTTGAAATACCCAAGCATCAATCTTTTCGATTTGTAGAAGCGTCTTTAGTTGGGGAAGATGTAAAGTTGAGATTATTAAGGATTAGTAATGTTTAGCGGTATTATCCAGTCTGTCAATGAGGTAGCGTTTATAGAGCAACATGGCAATTCTCTTGACCTTGCAATTAAAGTCAGCAGTGAAGAGCTTTTATCCAAGTCCGCGCTAGGGTCAAGCATAGCGATCAACGGAGTCTGCCTTACAGTTGCCGAGCGTGCTCAAGATAAATTAATTTTTAATGTTTCATCTGAAACGGCTCGAATTACTAATCTCGGCGATCTTAAAGAAAATGATGCAGTGAATGTTGAACCGTCACTGATTATCGGTGACAGCCTGGATGGCCACTTTGTTACAGGTCATGTGGACGCTCTAGGAGAGGTCATTGCCATAGAGACTCAAGATGAATACACGGAACTTAAGATATTTTTTAATGATGAGCTTAAACCTTATATAGCAAAAAAATGTTCAATTTGCATTGATGGAGTTTCGTTGACTGTAAATAAGGTTGATAAAAATAGCTTTAGCGTGATGATCGTTCCTCATACCCTAAAAAATACGATCATTCAGTTTTACAAGTTAGCGAAAAGAGTAAATTTAGAAATAGATGTCATAGCAAGATATACTCATTCCATTCTTAAACAGAGTTCATGATCAGATGAGTACTGAAATAAAATTTAATACAACTCAAGAAATCATTGATGCAATCAGAGCGGGTGAGATGGTTATCATCGTAGATGATGAGGACCGAGAAAATGAGGGAGATCTTCTTATTGCAGCCTCAAAAACTAGCGCTGATACAATAAATTTCATGACCAAATATGGTCGAGGACTCATATGCTTAACGCTGACCAAGGAGAGATGCAATCAACTTCGATTGCCTCTAATGATCTCAGATACTAATAGAAGAAAGAGTACTAATTTTACGATGTCTATAGAGGCAGCAGATGGTATTTCAACCGGTATATCTGCGCAGGATAGGGCTAGAACAGTAAAGGTTGCAGTAGCTCCTGATGCTGAGCCTGATGATATCACTCAGCCTGGACATATTTTTCCATTGATGTCCCAGCCAGGCGGAGTTCTGGTTCGGGCGGGACATACCGAGGCAGGCTGTGATTTTGCTAGACTTGCCGGACTTGAGCCTGCTTCAGTCATAGTTGAGATACTCAATGATGATGGAACCATGGCAAGGAGAAACGACCTGATGGCTTTTGCAAAAGAGCATCAGCTAAAGATTGGAACAATTGCAGATTTAATTAGTTACCGCCTAGAACATGAGGAGGCTGTTGAAATTGTTCAAGAAAAATTAGTTGATACAAAGCAAGGCTCCTTTCGCATGCTAGTTTTTGAGGATCATCTAAATAAATTAATTCATTTTGCTTTGGTCAAGGGTGAGATAGATAAAGAAAAAGTTACAACGGTCAGGGTTCATATACCTGATATCTATACCGATGTTCTTGGGATTGAAAGTAGTAGCAAAGGTTTATCGTTTGATAGGGCCCTCGAGTACATCAGTCATGAAGAGACGGGTGTTGTGATACTGCTTGGGTATCAACAATCCTCGAGAGAGCTCCTTAAAATGTTACATACCGATCAACAAACAAGTTTAGACAGTGCCCGCGAAAAGCAGGAACTGAGGACCTATGGAATCGGAGCACAAATCTTAAGAAAGATTGGAGTTAAGAAGATGCGAGTAATCAGTCTGCCTAAACATTTATCTGCTATTTCTGGCTTTGGACTAGAAATTACTGATTATCTCAACATAGACGACTGATGAGAATGGAGAGCAATAAAGCAAACTTAGGACTTGATAAAGAGCTTCATAAGGATGCAAAAATTGCCATTATTTGTGCAAAATTTAATGAAAATATTGTTGATGACTTGAGAGTAGAGGCAAAAAATGTACTGCTTCAGCAAGGGCTTAAGGAAGATAATATTCAAATATTTTTTGTACCCGGGGCCTATGAGATCCCACTGATGTGCAAGGTCATTGCCGAGCAAGGAAAGTATGATGGGATTATCGTATTAGGATGCATCATCAAGGGAGAGACCTATCACTTTACCCAAGTTGCAGACGCATGCTCAGAGGGCGTGCTTAACGTATCTGTGGCGCATAAATTACCCATCGGGTATGGGGTTTTGGCTGTGGATAACATCAGTCAAGCGCTCTCAAGGTCTGCAAGAAACGAGGACAACAAAGGAAGAGACGCTGCTTTAGCGACCCTAATGATGATTAATAATTTGAAGAAATTTTGAAGCTGTGAAAAAGGGTGCAATACAAAAATCTAGAGAGCTTCTCGTGCAGTCAGTCTATATGCATTTAATGTCGGATATCTCTGAGGAGGATACGGTTCGGTGGTTTGAAGCCGATATCAAAAAGGTGGACAGCAGTCATTTTAAGGGCAATCTTCATTTATTCTTTGCTAATAAAGATAAGCTCAGAGATGAGATTGAAAACTTATCAAAAAGAACTATTAGCGAGATCGACTACATTGATAGGGCGCTGCTTTTTGTTGCCCTAGCCGAAAAATTATCGGAGAAGACCCCCATAGGCGTAATCATTAATGAGGCCATTGAACTTGCAAAACTATTTGGTTCCGAAAATAGCTATAAGTTTGTCAATGGTGCCTTACACCAGTTAGTCAATCAGTAATCCTTGCTCTCCGAAACCAATATAATTGAACTTTTTAAAGCCAAGACGCCACTCAAGGATGTTCAGGTTGATATAGGCGATGATGCAGCCTTAATTAACTTACAGAATAATGCACTGATCGCTTGTAAGGACTTGATGGTTCTAGGCACACACTTCCCAGAAGAGCTTTCTGCTTATGATATTGGCAGAAGGTCAGTATTGGTAAACCTGAGCGATGTAGCCGCCATGGGCGCAACTCCAAAATACCTTTTAATGGGACTAACATTACCTCAAGAGCTGAATAATAAATTCTGGATGAAAGACTTTGCAAGGGGGGTTCACCAAATATGTAAGGCTTATAAGTGTAGGTTGGTCGGAGGGGATGTTTGCAGAGGGCCCTTATCTGTTTCTGTGACTCTGCTTGGAGACCCCGAAGGAAGAAACATAATTACAAGGGATGGCGCTCGGGAGGACCATGATTTATATGTAACCGGTAATATTGGTGACGCCAGAGCAGGATTAGATAATATTCTAGAGTCAAAAAGAGTTGATCTAAGAAATCAATGTACCAGATCATTTGTGAGCCCGATAGCTCGAGTCGAATTGGCCAAGCGATTAACTAAACATGCAACCTCTATGATTGATATTTCAGATGGCCTTTATAATGAAATCAAAATACTTGCTAATTGCAGCGGTAAGGGCTTTATCATTGACTCAAATAAAATTCCTATCTCAACAGCACTTAAGAAAAAATATAAACATAGATCTGTTGAGATTGCATTTACAGGCGGTGAGGATTACGAGTTATTGTTTACTTTACCTAAAGGATTAGACAGCTGGATTACAAATTTATCGAAAAAATTTTCAGTAAAAATAAGCAAAATTGGTTATTGCACAAGCAGCAAAAGTATTAAGCTTTTAAATTATCAAGGCGAAAAACTAGAACAGAAGACTTATGACCATTTTCGAAAATAAAAACTCGAGCACTTGGGGCTTAAACGCTTTTATCGCCACCGGTTTTTTTACAGGCTATATTCCTTATGCGCCAGGAACGCTCGGGTCATTGCTCGCGTTATTTTTTCTTTATTTTTTGCTGCCATTGACTTTGATAATGAAAGTCTTAGTTTTTCTTTGCCTTCTTATTATAGGTTTTTGGTCGGTGACTTCCCTTCTAAGCGGTCTTCAAGAAAAGGATCCAAGTTACATTGTTATTGATGAGATTTGCGGGCTATGGGTTTTACTTTTTATTGAGGATTTATCCAATATTGAGCTATGTTTGGCATTCATCATTTTTCGTATATTAGACATCTTTAAACCTGGGCCAATCGGATGGGCAGATCGTAACCTTACTGGGGCGATGGGTGTAATGATGGATGACTTATTAGCTGGGGTCTTTACTCTTTTAATTATAGGCCTGGGGCAATTACTACTACTCTAGATCGTCCTTATAGTCCTTAAGCCCTTCTTTGGTGATAATCTTTATTCTTTTTTCGGCATCATCAATGATTTGTTGGCAATTTTTTGTTAATTTCACGCCTTCTTCAAATTTTTTAAGTGATTCTTCGAGGGATAGTTCACCATTTTCCAGCTCAGATACAATCTTTTCTAGACCGCTTAAGTGGCTCTCCAGGCTAGAGTCGTTCTTTTTTTTGCTCATAGTCTTATTATAAATGAATTAATTTATTTTAAGGCATTGACAAGCATATATTGCTAGTTTAGACTTAGTCTAAATTTTTTTGGAGGACTTAATATGAGTTTAAAAGGTTCAAAAACTGAACAAAATTTGAAGGACGCTTTCAGCGGTGAGTCACAAGCAAACAGACGTTATCTTTACTTTGCTGCCAAAGCTGATGTTGAGGGATACAACGATGTAGCGACTGTATTCCGTTCAACTGCTGAGGGTGAAACGGGTCATGCTCACGGTCATTTAGAGTATCTTGAAGCATGTGGTGACCCAGCTACAGGTCTGCCATTTGGTGGAACTGCTGATAACCTTAAAACTGCAGTAGCTGGTGAAACACATGAATACACAGATATGTACCCAGGTATGGCTAAAACTGCACGAGATGAAGGGTTTGAGGAAATCGCTGATTGGTTTGAGACACTTGCAAAAGCCGAGAGGTCTCACGCTAATAAATTCCAAAAAACTTTGGATTCTTTAGATAGTTAATTCTAAAACTTAATGGTCGCGCCAATCGGCGCGACCTAAATTTAAGAGGCATTTATGAGAGAGGGGAGTTTAGAGGCACCCACAAGGCATCCTGTCGATTGGAAGTCTGATGAATTTAACAATGAAGCATCTCTTTTCACTGAACTAGAGAGGGTTTTTGATATATGTCATGGCTGCAGGAGGTGTTTTAACCTTTGTAATGCTTTTCCTCTTCTCTTTGACGCTGTCGATGAATCTGAGTCGGGTGAGTTAGATACAGTACCCAAGGAAGTCTATTGGGATGTTGTCGATCATTGCTACCTGTGTGATATGTGTTATATGTCGAAATGTCCTTATGTACCACCGCATGAGTTCAATATAGACTTTCCGCATCTGATGCTGCGCGCTAAACATCAAAAATTTAATAAAAAGGGTGCAAGCGTAAGAGATAAAATGCTAAGTGCTACAGACACACTAGGCAATATTGCAGGGATACCCGTCATTTCTGGCATCGTAAATGCAACGAATAATTCTAAACTTGGTAGAAAATTAGTGAAGAGCACTCTGGGAATTGACGAGCATGCCCCTTTGCCAAAGTATCATTCAAAAACGGCAAGAAAGTTACTTGCAAAAGAGGTCAATAAAATAGACCAAATAACACCCACTGAATTGACTACTGGTAAGGTCGCTATTTTTACAACTTGTTATGGGAATAAGAATCACCCCACCATGGTTGAAGATGTCTATAAGGTTTTTTTGCATAATCAAATTGAAGTTAAGTTAATATCGCAGGAAAAATGTTGCGGCATGCCTAAGCTGGAACTTGGCGACTTAAAAAGTGTTGAAAAATTTATGGAATACAACGCCCCCATTCTTGCCCAGGCAATTGATGAGGGCTGGGATATTGTCGCCCCCATTCCATCCTGTGTTTTAATGTTTAAGCAAGAGCTCCCTTTACTCTTCCCAGAAAACGATTCAGTCAAGAAAATTGCATCTAAGATTTTTGATCCATTCGAGTACTTAATGAAAAGGCATGATGCTGGCCACCTAAGCACGGATTTTAAAACGACTCTAGGTAAGATTAGCTATCAGGTTCCTTGCCACCTAAGGGTTCAGAATATGGGCCTTAAGTCTAGGGATTTATTAAATCTAGTTCCTGATACCACAGTTCAGCCCATTGAAAGGTGCTCCGGTCATAATGGAACGTATGCAGTTAAAAAAGAATTTGCTGAGACCTCAAGAAAGATCGGTAGACCGGTATTGAGGCAAGCAGAGTCGCATGAGGCAGATCATTTTGCTTCTGATTGTCCTATGGCATCAGAGCATATTGCTGCCATGTCAGATAAAATTGAGGCCTCTCATCCTATGAGCTTACTAAGAAAGGCCTACGGAATTTAGGAGAAATTAAAAAATGGAAAAACTTAAAGTTGAAGATTTGTATTCCTTAGAACAATATCACGATACTCGTAAAACTTTTAGAAGTGATGTCATCAATCATAAGAAGCACAGACAAGTAGCAGTGGGCCCAAATGCTACCTTATACTTTGAAGACAGAAAAACAATTCAGTATCAAATTCAAGAAATATTAAGGATTGAAAAAATCTATAAAAGAGAAGATATCGAGGAAGAGTTATCAGCATACAACCCGTTGATCCCCGATGGTACGAATCTCAAAGCAACATTCATGCTTGAATTTCCAGAGGAGGGGGTTCGAAGGGAAATGCTATCAAGGTTAATCGGTATCGAAGATCAAATCTATATAAATATTGGAGATTTAAAGGTTTCTGCAATTGCTGATGAGGATCTAGAAAGGACAACAGAGGATAAAACATCGGCCGTGCATTTTCTGAGGTTTGAACTTTCTGAAGATGTAGTTGAGGCCATCAAAAGCCATAATGGATTTACTTTTAGTATCGAGCATGAGAATTATAATCATATTTCAGATATGGATGAAAAAACCATTGAATCATTGATTTCTGACCTCGATTAAGACCTTAACTAAAGATACAATAAGGCTTGAATATGAGCTTGTATCTTGGCTAAAAATTACGAATCATCTGATCTAGAAGTACTTGAAGGACTCGATCCTGTCAGGAAAAGACCTGGTATGTACACGGATACCTCCAGGCCTAATCATTTAGCATATGAGGTCATTGATAACAGTGTTGATGAAGCATTAGAGGGGCACGCAAAAAAAATTTTAGTCGAGCTGTTTGAAGACCAGTCTATATCCGTGGAAGACGATGGTCGTGGACTTCCTGTAGATATTCATCCTACTGAAAAGGTACCAGGCGTTGAGCTGGTTCTAACCAAGCTTCATTCTGGGGGTAAGTTCTCAGGCAAGAATTATAAGTTTTCTGGTGGCTTACATGGTGTGGGCGTATCAGTTGTCAATGCCTTATCAAAACATCTTTCTGTTTGGGTCAAGCGTCAGGGCCATCATTACACAATGACATTTAGAAACGGTGATAAGAAAGATGATTTAGAGGTCGTTGAAAAGATTGCAAAAAATGCAAAAGGGACAAAAATTTGGTTTAAACCGGATCCAAAATACTTTGATCAATCAGAATTTAATACTAAGGATCTTGAGAGGAACCTTAAGGCCAAGGCAGTCCTATGTAATGGTCTTCTTGTAGAGTTCATTAATCATCATCAAAAAAAAGAAAAAATTTCTTGGAGGTATGAAGGTGGTCTAGCTGAATATCTTAAAGATTCGCTTAAAGATTTCGATGATACGGTCCTTAATGATGCCTATACAATCGATACAAAAAAGGCAGATTTTGAGCTATCGCTAGCCCTTAACTGGATCAAAGAAAGCGAGACCATGATTGCTGAGAGTTACGTCAATCTAATTCCTACTAAAGATGGTGGAACGCATGTTAGCGGCTTAAGGGCTGGGATCACAGATGCGATTAGAGAGTTTTGTGAGTTTCAGAACCTGATCCCTAGAGGTATCAAAATTTCTCCAGATGATGTCTGGAAAAATGTTCAATTTGTTTTGTCATTAAAAATTTCTGAACCTCAATTTTCAGGTCAGACCAAAGCAAGATTAACTTCAAGAGAAGCATCAAGTATTACCCAAGGCATCACTAAAGACTTTTTTTCAATCTGGTTAAACCAAAATGCTTTATCTGCTCAAGAACTAGCAAATCTCGTGATTGAAAATGCAGTCTTGCGGTCGAAAAAAAGTAAATCCGTTGCAAGAAAAAAAGTGATTTCAAATGGTCCTGCTCTTCCTGGAAAGCTTGCCGACTGTATTTCTCAAGATCCATCAATCTCTGAACTCTTTATTGTCGAGGGAGACTCAGCCGGTGGCTCGGCTAAACAGGCTCGTAACCGAGAGACGCAGGCAATTTTGCCACTGCGTGGAAAAATATTAAATACCTGGGAAGCTGAAAGCGCAGACATTCTAAAGTCGCAGGAAGTTGAAAATATAAGTACTGCCATTGGCTTAAATCCTAATGAGACGAGTCTAGAGAATCTCAGATACGCTAAAATTTGTATTCTCGCTGATGCCGATTCAGATGGATTGCATATTGCAGCATTACTTTGCGCCTTATTTTTAAGGCATTTTCGTGCGCTTGTCGAGAATGGACATATTTTTATAGCTTTACCTCCGCTGTATCGCATAGATCAAGCTAAGAGCGTTCATTACGCCATTGATGAGCAAGAAAAAGACTCTATCGTGGAACAACTCACAAAGAAAAATAAGACTCAGAAGATATCTATTACTCGATTTAAAGGGCTAGGCGAGATGAATCCCAGCCAGTTAAGAGAAACAACCATGAAGCCAGAAACAAGAAAATTAATACGCTTAACGCTTTCAAAGTCTAAAAATGATGATGATGTTTTTGAAAAATTGCTTTCTAGGAAAAAAGTTCAAGAGCGAAAACAGTGGATTGAGGAAAAAGGTAATATTGCATCTACGAATGAGATATGAGTAATCAAAGATCCTTATTTGAAAATGAAATAGAACAGAGCATCTCAGTATTTGCTGAGGATGCCTACCTTAACTATTCCATGTATGTCATTTTAGACAGAGCTCTCCCACAACTGGGCGATGGACTAAAGCCAGTTCAAAGAAGAATTATCTATGCTATGAGTGACTTAGGTTTGTCCTCAACCTCAAAGCCAAAAAAAGCTGCAAGAACTATAGGAGATGTTATAGGTAAATTTCACCCGCATGGAGACTCCGCCTGTTATGAGGCTATGGTAAATATGGCTCAAAATTTTTCCTATCGGTACCCCTTGATTGATGGACAGGGTAACTGGGGCTCCCAGGATGACCCGAAATCATTTGCCGCCATGCGGTACACCGAAGCGAAAATGACTGCTTACACAAAAACTTTATTGGCCGAACTGGACGAGGGGACTGTTGATTGGCAGCCAAATTTTGACGGGACCTTGAGAGAGCCTAAGATTTTTCCTGCCCAGCTTCCAAATCTCCTACTCAATGGATGTTCAGGTATAGCAGTTGGCATGGCTACCGATATTCCATCTCACAATATAAAAGAGGTAATCAAGGCATTAAAGCTTTTAATCAAGAAACCAAATTCAACTATTAAAAGTTTGCTCAAGATTATCAAGGGTCCTGATTTTGCCTCAGGAGGAGTTTTAGTCTCTCATGACGAGGAGATTGAGTCCGTTTACAAATTAGGCCAAGGGACACTAAGACTTAGGGGAAGTTATCAATTAGAAAAGAAGGATATTGTTATCACAGAGCTTCCTTATCAAATCTCCGGTGCTAAATTGATTGAGCAAATAGCGCAGCAGATGTTTGCCAAGAAATTACCCATGGTGAATGATCTTAGAGATGAGTCTGATCATGATAACCCTTGTCGGATAGTGATCTCTCTCAAAAAGGGGGAGGTCAACATTGATCAGCTGATTTCACATATATGTGCTACGACTGACTTCGAAAAAAACATAAGGGTGAATCTAAATGTGATTGACCTAGAAGGACTTCCACGAGTATTTAATTTATTAGAGATTTGTCTCGATTGGCTTAAGTTTAGGCGAGGCATAATCACCAGAAGAGCTCAGTTTCGTCTTGAGAATGCCGAACAAAGGCTTCATGTCCTTGAGGGAATGATGGTTGCTTTCCTGAATATTGACGAGGTAATACGAATTATCAGGAATGAGGATGACCCTAAAAGTAAATTAATAAAAAAATTTAAGCTAACCGAGATTCAGGCAAATGCCATTCTGGACTTGAGACTTAGAAACTTAGCAAAATTAGAGGAAATTAAAATTAAGGATGAGCAAGCAAAGCTAATCAATGAGATCAAGGCACTAAAAAAGTTATTAAAGTCAAAAGATTTAATCAACGAGACATTAGCTAATGAGTTGGATGAGTTGGACAAAGAGTATGGGGATGACAGAAGAACTAAGATCGAATTTGCGCCAAGCTCAGAAGCAATTGAAGAAAAACAGATATTAAGCAAAGATCCCGTGACATTGATAGTCTCCAAGATGGGATGGGTTAGGCTTGCAAAGGGTCATGAGATTCAACCTGAATCGCTAAGCTTCAAGGGGGACGATTTCATTCTGGATTGCCTATCGTTAGGTGCCAACAATAATGATGCTATATTTCTTGATGGTAATGGCAGAGCATTTTCTGTCCTTGCCACGCAACTCCCCTCAGCAAGAGGGTTTGGTGATCCTCTCTCCAGTTTATTTAAATTGCAAGATGGAGTAGATGTTACATCTGGAGTCTTGGCAGATGAAAATGATAAATTTTTGATTTGTTCGTCATCGGGCTATGGTTTCCAGGTCAGTGCCCAAGATCTTATAACGAGAAATAAATCAGGAAGGGCAGTAATAAGGGTCCCCGAGAACTCTAAAACACTTCCGTTGAGAAAAATTCAAGAAAAGGATTCGCTTGTCTTTGCTATTTCAAGCGATCTGCGTGCACTTGCCTTTTCGATCGATGAGTTACCGGAGCTCTCCAAAGGTAAAGGAGTGAAGATCATTAATCTACCCAAGAAGGATGGACTGTCTTTGCTTCATATTTTTGTTATTTCAAAGGAAGAAATCATAGAGGTATTCTCAGGAAAGAAAGCGAGACACTTTGATTATGAGAAAGTATCAGAATTTATTGGCGCTCGCGGAAGAAGAGGGCTCTCGCTAAAATTTAAGTCTATCGATAGCGTTAATATTATTTCTAAGAGATAGTTACTTTAGAGCTCTCACCGGCTATCTCTTTAACTAATTTGGGAACCAGGTATCCTGAAACCAAGCCCTTAAGGCGCTCATGAATTTTAACTGCCTCCTCGGTATCAATTTTGAAGTGAGAGGCGCCCTTTACCTCATCCAGTAAGTGTAGGTAATAAGGAGTAATGCCAATATCAAAAAGCATTAAACTTAATTCTTTGAGGGTATTCGGATTATCGTTAACTCCTTTTAAGAGCACAGATTGATTCAAAAGATGAATGTCATTATTTTTTAGTTTTACTGCAGCATCAATGAATTCACCATCAATCTCATTTGGATGATTGATGTGAAATACAAAGACCGTTTTTCTTGTAAATTTTTTCAAGGCTGCTAAAAGCGAACTGTTCACCCTCTGAGGGTCAGCGATGGGATATCTGCTATGTATTCTTAAAGTCTGAATATGATGTAAGGCATTGATGCGGGTGATGAGATCATCAAGCCTATCGTCACTTAGGGATAGTGGGTCACCCCCAGAGAGTATAATTTCAATTAAACTTTTATCTGCATTGATAGCCCTGATAGCTCCATTTAAATTGTCCGTGCTCATTTGGTTTCCCTTGTAGGGGAATTCTCTTCTAAAGCAATAGCGGCAGTGCATGGGACAGGCTTCTGTGACAATGAGCAAAGCTCTCCCATTATATTTTTTTATCAGGCCTTGATTTACTAGCCCATGCTCATTTACCGGATCCAGGTCATCGCCACCTGAGAGTTCCCTTGCATCGGGGAGCACTTGTTTCATGAGCGGGTCATCCAAATGAATGGCGTTAGCTAATTCGATGAATCTTTTAGGTATTTTAGTCTTGAATGATGTAATTTCTTCAAGATTTAATTTATTACCAAGATTTTTCTCAAGCTCGGTAACCGAGTTAATTATTTTTTTCCTTATATTGTGTGACATTATTTCTCGATCCAAAGCAATACCATTATAATGTGATAACAATAATCTTCTCTGCATAAATATATGGCAAGTTATAGCACTAATGAGTTTAAGTCAGGGCTAAAAATCATGCTCGATGGTGATCCTTTCTCAATCATTGAGAATGAATTTGTTAAGCCTGGTAAAGGGCAGGCATTTAATAGGGTCAGACTCAGAAACCTTAAGACTGGGCGGGTAGTCGATAAAACTTTTAAATCCGGTGATAGCGTCGAGGCTGCAGACGTTATTGAAATTGAGATGCAATACCTATACTCAGATGGTACTGAGTGGCATTTTATGAATTCAGAGACTTTTGAACAGTTTGGCGCTAATGCAGATGTTGTTGGTGAGTCAATCCTTTGGATGAAGGAGGAGGTAGACTATACCGTGACCTTATGGAATGGAAACCCTATCCAAATCTTGCCACCAAACTTCCTTGTTTTAAAAGTAACCGAGACCGATCCTGGGCTAAAAGGCGATACTGCTCAAGGGGGTGTTAAGCCTGCAAAACTGGAGACAGGTGCGACCGTTAGAGTTCCACTTTTTATTTCTCAAGGGGAAATGGTTAAAGTCGATACTCGAACAAAAGAGTATGTTGCCAGAGGATAATACTTATTAAGATTTTTTTTGAAAACTAAATAAAATTCTTGTCTGTTAACTTTGCAAAAAACCTATCCAGACCAATAGCAACTCCGCAACAACTTGGGAGATCTTTAGTGATTTTTTCAATCTCCTCAAGGCTAAAACTTTTATAGGTATTAGATCCAAGGTGCATATCTAATCGCCCCATAAGCACTTCTGGATCAGTGCACTCCTCGTAGCCATTAGCGATCTCAGAGCCATTGAGGATAATCTCAAATCTTGTTGATGTACCTGGATCATCCTTGTCGAGGCTTGCCATAGAGCCCAAGTCAGACGGAAAGCCTTTAATTATTAAAAGGTCGCAGACATTACTGTGTTCCTCAATTTCTTGAATGAGGAATAAGTCGATGAGCTCATCTAAATTAAGATGATCAAACACCATGCTCTCATTTTTATGGCTAAGGTGCCCAATAAGGTTCGATACACTACTCGGATAATCTTCTCCAATCTTTGAATTGAAAATATCATTAAAATCAATTTCCTGAATTTGAGTGATGCGGTTTCCAGAAATATTGACCATAAAATCTGTAACCGATTTTATAAAGTCATTGATTGTGATATCAACTTGGTACCACTCGAGCAGATTAAATTCTGGTTTATGCCAGGGGCCTATCTCATCATCTCGAAAAACTTTGCAGATTTGAAAAATATTACCTGATCCATTGGCCAGTAATTTTTTCATTTCTAACTCCGGAGAGGTGTGTAAAAAGTAATTTTGTTTGCTAAGATTTGAATCGACCCTAAAGGGCTTAATGTGTTTGTTGGGAATCTCTTTAACATTGAGATGATTTGTAAAAACTTCAGTGAAGCCATTGCTCTTAAAGTAGCGTCTTATTCCATCAATAAATGATTCCCATGCTTTGAGGTGACTGGAGCTCATACTCCCTGAATTTGTCCGATCGCCTGACCCATTAAAACCTTACTGGAGGAGCTTAGCTTCTGACTGAATGAATCTTTAGGCAGGAGCATGATGACAGTGGAGCCAAGATTAAACTGACCGATCTCTTCCCCTTTTTGGAATCGATTGCTCATATCACGCAAGGGGATATCCCTCTCTGGCCCTGATTTTATTTCTCCTGTGTATTTGGTTACAAAGCTTGAGACATTTAATGCCCCAACCATGACCAAGGGGATCAATCCAAGGCTACTTTCCAGCCAAAGTATGAGCCTCTCATTTCGTGTAAAAATTCCACTAATTCTTGCTAAAGAATTTGGATTCACGCTGTACTTGGCGCCAGGTATGTAATGGATTGATTGAATTTGTCCATCGATGGGTGCATGCACACGATGATAATCGGTGGGTGATAGATAGATTGTCAAATAATAAGAAAGGTGATCCACCAAACCCTGGTTAGATCCCCTTAATAGACCCTCCCTGTCATAGAGTCGCCCCTTTGCTTGTAAGAGTTTTCCCATATTAATCTCACCAGCTTCAATAATCCTCCCATCACAAGGTGAGATGATTGTGCTAGGGTGTTGGTCGATAGATCTTGCACCCTCCTCAAGCTCCCTTGCAAAAAAGTCATTAAAAGATAAATACTCAGAGACCTTTTTTCTCTTAGCCTCATTGAGAGGAATTTTATAAATTTTAATGTAATTTGATATGAGGAAGTCTTTTAGCCAAACGATTTGCGATCTTGAAAGAACATAAAAAAAACCAGAAATCCATTGCTTCGGGATAAAGTATTGCAGATAGGCAAACATCAGACTAATCTTGTGAAATCATGAGAGCGATATCCTGATTAAGTGACACAGGGTCAGCTGGATGGTTCGTTAGACCAATCATTCGACCCTCAGGATTTAGTAAAAAAACCGTTCCATTATGCGTCACGTTATAGCTCGAACCATCTGGATCATCCATTCTATGAACCGTAATTCCAAGAGCACTCCAAAGTTTCGCAAGCTCTTCCTCATCGCCGGTTAATCCAATGAAACGAGCATTAAAATTATTGAGGTAATTTTTGATCATTTCTGGTGAGTCTCTAAGTGGGTCGACGCTTACAAAAATCAGATTAACCGTATCATTAACGATCAACTCGATCATAGAGATTATTCCAAGAGTGATAGGGCAGATATCAGGACAATTTGTAAAACCAAAGAACAATAGGTTATAGCTATCTCGCAAAAGATCTTTGGTAGCAAGCTGAGCATTCTGATCAGTAAGATTGAAATCTGGAATTTCAAGGCCTTGCCCTAGGTAAGTCGCATCTGTTAATGCTTGTTGAATATCAAAATCCTCTTGCTGATTACTACAGGCAATTAAAAGAGATAAAATAAAAGTTAACAATGTTATAGCTATTTTCTTCATAGGGCGCAGTAGACAGCAGTATGGAACAACAACACATTATTTTAACAGAAGAGCGACCCGAGGATTGGTATGACTTGATCATTGATTATTTTAATTGTCACGAGCTGTATTATGGGCATGGCACGATCAATGCTGATCATGAGGCTAGTATTATTTTGAATTGGGCTAGCGAGCATTCAAAAAACTACCGAGCTATCGCTAATGTTTGCAATGAGCGAGTTATTTCTAGAAAGCCACTCGCGTATATCTTAGGTGAAATTGAATTTGCTTCTCTTATCTTTCCGATAAGTCCAGATACAATCATTCCAAGGTCACCGATAGGCGAGTTAATTGAGGATGACTTTCAGCCATGGCTAAACTTAGAGAAGAATGATCAGGTAATTGATTTATGTACCGGATCAGGTTGTATCGCTATTGCTATTGCAAAGTACTACAAAGATGTGCAAGTCATAGGGACGGATATCTCTGAGGAAGCCATCCGTCAAGCAGAAATGAATGCAATTGCGCATGGCGTGAGTGAGCAAACCAACTTTATTCATTGCGATCTTTATCCACCCAATGATGCAAGATTTAAATTAATTATTTCAAATCCGCCCTATGTTCCTTCAGCACATATTGAAGACTTGCCAAAGGAATACAGATGGGAACCTGATATGGCATTTGATGGTGGTGCTGATGGGCTGGATATTATTCATAGGCTCATCAATGGCGCTTCCGAACGCCTCCAGGATGATGGTATTCTTATTCTTGAGGTTGGAGAATCTCAGGTAGCCTTCGAAAATTATTATAAAAGGCTTGAGGCAATTTGGCTCGATTTTAGTAACGGTGGCGAGGGTGTATGCCTGATCACTGCACAGGCACTTAAAGATTATTTTTCTTAATTCTTCATTCTATTTGTTAGATAATACCTGACATGTCAGGAAACACTTTCGGAAAAAATTTTACCGTCACCACCTTTGGCGAAAGTCATGGCGTCGCACTAGGTGCAATTGTGGATGGCTGCCCCCCAGGCCTTGAGCTAAATGAGGAAGATATACAAATCTATCTAGATCAGAGAAAACCTGGGCAATCAAAATTTGTTACACAAAGAAAAGAGTCAGATACCGTAAAAATACTCTCTGGAGTTTTTGAGGGAAAGACCACCGGAACCCCCATTGGTCTAGTTATTTATAATGAAGATCAACGTAGCCGAGATTACGACAAAATAAAAGATAAAATTAGACCCGGACATGCCGATTTTACCTACCTTAAAAAATATGGGATTAGAGATTATCGTGGGGGAGGTCGTGCATCAGCAAGAGAGACCGCAATGCGCGTTGCCTCTGGCGCCATAGCTAGAAAATTCTTAAAAGAACATCTTGGCATTGAGATATTTGGTTATCTATCACAAATTGGTGAGATCAGTATTGCTCTTAAAGATAAGGATGCAATCACTTCCAACCCCTTCTTTAGTCCAGATCCAAGTAGAAATCAGGAAATAGAGGATTTTATGACCTCCCTGAGAAGAGAGGGCGATAGTATTGGGGCAAAGATAACAATCTGTGCTACAAACATGCCGGTAGGCTTAGGCGAACCAGTATTTGATAAGCTTGAGGCTGATCTTGCAAAAGGATTGATGAGCATCAATGCTGTAAAGGGCTTTGAGATTGGCGATGGTTTCTCAGTGGTCAATCAAAGAGGAAGTCAGCATCGTGATGAAATCTCTGGAAAAGGATTTGAAAAAAATTCATCCGGCGGGACTCTAGGTGGCATATCAAGTGGACAGGACTTACTAATGTCGATTGCTTTAAAGCCGACGTCAAGTATCCAAGTACCCGGAAAGACTATCGATACAAAAGGCCAAGAAACCGAGATCGTGACTACTGGTAGACATGACCCATGCGTAGGGCTCAGAGCTACACCTATCGCCGAAGCAATGGTCGCATTAGTTCTGATCGATCATGTTATTAGACATCGGGGCCAAAATACCTAATGCAGAAGAAGGAAAAATATAATGTTGCGATTGTAGGTGCGACAGGGTTGGTTGGGGAGCATCTCCTGGAAATTCTTGAGGAAAGAGATTTTCCTGTAGATAACTTATACCCCTTAGCGAGCTCTAGATCCCTAGGGAAAACAGTAAGTTTTAAAGGTCAAGAGTATGCAGTGCTTGAGCTTGATTCATTCAATTTTGAAGAGGTAGACTTTGCATTTTTCTCTGCTGGCGCTTCAGTTTCACGAATACACGCGGTAAGGGCGGCATCCCAGGGGTCAATGGTCATAGATAATACCTCTGAATTCCGTATGAAAGACTCTGTTCCCCTGGTAGTGCCAGAATGCAATCCAGGTGACGTACACCTTGCCAGCGAGACAAAAATTATTGCAAATCCGAACTGCTCAACGATTCAGATGGTCGTTGCCCTGAAGCCCATCCATGATGCCTATAGGGTCAAAAGAGTGAATGTTGCTACTTACCAGGCAACCTCTGGAGCAGGAAGAAGTTTTATGGAGCTCCTCGAGAGCTCCTCCAGAGAAATGCTATCGGGTGTTGATACTGAGCTGGGAGATCAGGATCATCCAGTTGCCTTCAATGTTGTCCCCAAGATAGACGTTTTTCAAGATAATGGGTACACCAAAGAAGAAATGAAGATGGTTAACGAGACAAAGAAAATTCTTCATGATAATAGTATTTTGGTAAATCCAACTTGTGTAAGAGTTCCAGTTTTTTATGGTCATTCTGAAGCACTTCATATTGAGACTGAGATCACACCTAACATAGAACAAGTAATTGAAATGCTCGACTCTGCACCAGGTATTAAATTAATCAATGGCTTGCAAAATGGTCAATACCCAACACCAAAATTCCATGGCGCTGGAAATGATGCGGTCTATGTTGGAAGAGTACGTCAAGACGTCTCATGTAAAAATGGTCTCAATCTTTGGGTAGTATCGGACAACATAAGAAAAGGGGCGGCCCTTAACAGTATTCAGATTGCAGAACTACTCTTAAACTAAAAAAGATTGAATCAAGATCAATTTACAACCCTACGTATCCTCGAGAATTTCCAGATCTCAATCAATGCGCTTATCCAAGATCTCAAATGGCTTATCACTATTGCCCCAATCCCAATAACCTTCGCCATCATTCTAATTTCTATTATTATTTTTTATTTTATTAAATCATCCAGAAGTCAGAAGTTATCAGACAATAAACAAAAAACCCATAAATTTGAAAGTAGTGATTTTGAAGTCCAGATGAGTTTGGACCTGATCGATACACTTGTTCGAATGAATGAGATTGAAGAGGCCAAGAAAAAATATTTATCGATTAAAGATCGCCTCACTGAAAGCCAGATATCATCTGTCAGCCCTAAGGTCATAAGTTAGCGATGCAAAGATATGCAATTTGTGTTGAGTATGATGGAACCGATTACTCAGGTTGGCAGATTCAGTTAGTGCATAACAGCATCCAGTCAGAATTGGCCTCCGCAATCTCAAAGGTAGCAGATGAAAATGTCATGCCAATTGGGTCAGGAAGGACCGATGCCGGGGTTCATGCAAAAGGACAAATCGCGCACTTTGATAGCTCAAGCAATAGATCTGAATTTCAATGGCTATCAGGAATTAACTCTGAGCTCCCTAAATCTATATCAGTGAAATGGATTAAAAGTGTCGACACAAGCTTTCATGCAAAAAACTCTGCTATGGCTAGATGCTACTCCTACACAATTTACAATGCTTCTACAAGGTCTTCACTGCACCACCGTTACAGTTGGCATGTGATGCAGAAAATTAATATTGATGCCCTCAAAGAGTCATTGATATGTCTAGTGGGAGAGCATGATTTTTCGAGCTTTAGAGCCTCTGGTTGCCAGTCCAAGTCACCCTTTAGAGAGATGTTTGAGGTGTCCGTGGCTCAAAATAGAAACATTATTAGTATTAAACTTGAGGCTAATGCTTTTTTGTATCATATGGTAAGAAATATTGTTGGAACCGCAATTGAAATTGGCGTGGGAAAATATGATCCTAGCTGGATGCGGAACCTTCTAGAGCTTAGAGATAGAAAGCTTGCTGGGCCTACCGCACCTCCACAAGGGTTATGCCTAGAATCTATAAAATTTCCCAATGCATGGAATGTCTGATAGATTAATCAAAAAAATGGCATGACTTATGAGTTGGTTTGAAAAATTAGTACCTTCAAAGATCAGCACGATCCAGCGGGACAAGACCATTCCTGAAGGTGTCTGGGTCAAGTGTGATTCTTGCTCAGCTCAATTATATCGTAATGAGCTTGAGAGAAATTTACGTGTATGTCCAAAGTGCGATCATCACATGTATATCGGTGCTAGAAAAAGACTTGAGTCGTTTCTCGATCAAGGCCCTCAACATGAGATTGGCTCAAGCATTAGCGCTACCGACCCCCTTAATTTTAGAGATGATAAGAAATATACCGACAGAATTTCAAAATCTATCAAGTCTTCTGGAGAAAAAGAGGCGCTGATTACTTTTTCAGGCGCCATTAAGGGTATAAAGGTTGTTGCATCAGCATTTGAGTTTTCATTTATGGCTGGGTCAATGGGATCAGCTGTGGGGGAACGATTTGTTAGAGGTGTTGAGTATTCTATTGATAAAAAAATACCCTACATTTGTTTTTCCTCAAGCGGTGGAGCAAGAATGCAAGAGTCGCTATTCTCCTTATTCCAGATGACAAAGACGAGTAATGCACTCGCCAGACTAGCCAAAGCAAAGATACCCTATATCTCGATCATGACATATCCAACGACTGGTGGAGTATCAGCAAGCCTTGCAATGCTTGGGGATATTAATATTGCAGAGCCCAGGGCAATGATTGGTTTTGCTGGACCAAGAGTGATTGAACAGACAGTGAGACAGACGCTCCCAGAAGGATTTCAGTCTGCGGAATTCCTTCTTGAGAAAGGAGCTATCGATCTTATTGTGAATAGGAATGAGATGCGCGATAAGGTTGCAAGCATTCTATCGATTCTTTTAAAAAGTAAGCTAACTTAAGGCCTTATGAGCCTGCCAGAAGATCGAATCGATCAGTGGTTAAGTTATATTGAGACGCTGGCTCCTGTTGAGATTGACCTCGGACTTAAGAATATGAGGTTGATGCTGGAGAGAATGTCTCTCCAGGAACCTTCCTTCAAAACAATCTTAGTTGCCGGTACCAATGGCAAGGGGTCTTGTGTAGAGTTTTTAAGAAATTATTTTAAAGAACAGGGCTACAAGGTAGGTGCGTATACTTCGCCTCATTTATTTCGTTTCCACGAAAGAATAAGAATTAAGGATAACTTTGTAACTGACGAAGAGTTACTTGATGCATTTAAATCAATAGAGGCATTAAGAGGAGATATACCCCTAACTTTTTTTGAATTCACGACTCTTAGCTGCTTTAAGATATTTCATGAATCGGATATAGAGTATGCGATCTTAGAAGTGGGCCTTGGGGGTCGACTCGATGCCACGAATGCTCTTGACCCATTCGCATGTCTTATCACCGGAATTTCAATCGATCATACCCAATGGCTGGGTAAAGATTTAGATTCTATTGGACGCGAGAAGGCTGGGATATTTAGAGATCATATCCCTGCTGTATTTGGTGGAAAACATTTGCCTCATTCAGTAATGGAGCTCGCAAAAAAAAATTCATTATATTTTAATAGTTACGGCACTGAATATTCAGTATCAAAACAGCCAGACGGGTTCTATCACTACAAGCATATTGACGGCTATAAATTATCATTTAAATTGCCAAATTTTGGAGGCAAAGAACAGGCATTAAACGTTGCGAGTTGCCTAACCTTAGCAAGACTTATCACAGATCAAATACCATTCAATGAGTTTAATTTTATTAAAGCCATTGATGATTCAGACATTCTAGGAAGATTCACTAAAAACAAACATCATAATCGAAATTGGTATTTTGATGTTGCGCATAACGAAGAGTCCGCCGTCAACTTATTTAATAATGTATTTAATGAAAATAATGAAAATAAGGACGGTAAAACCATAGCTATTTTCTCACTCATGGGAGATAAAAATATTGAAAGGGTAACAGAATTATTTTTAAGTCAAATTGACCAATGGATCCTCTACCAAGTTGATAATGAGAGATCAATGAAAATCGATGAGCTTAATAATTTTTTTAGTCATCATAAAGCTCAATTGCATATAGCAAATTCACTACAAGATTGTATTGAACTCGCATTAAAAAACACAACCGCTGAGGATCGTATCATTGTATTTGGCTCATTTTATTTAATCGGACCATTGATGAAGCAATTGGGATATAATCTAAACTAGTATCATGATCCTTCAAAGACTGACTGGACTATTGTTTTTTTCTATTATGCTTGTCGGAGTTTTTCCTTTGCTGATTGAACGCTACGGACTACCGCAAGGAATGAATGAAAATTCAAATTTGGTATTTAATTCTTTAACCGGCACCTATCAAAATGCTATCCGTATTTCTTTGAACGATGAGATTGTCCAATCTATAGCAAACACTCAAGATATCAATTTATTCCCTATGAATGAATCTCTCTCTGAGGGATGGATTATTCAAACAGGAATATTTACAAGCCTTAGTAATGCACAACTTCAAGCATCTGGAATTTCTGAGCTTGGGTTAAGTGTTGAGGTCATTGAGGATCAGAATAATTTCCGTGTTTGGATCGGACCATTTGGTCAAAGAGATGAAGCCGATGAAGTGTCGGTCCTTTTAAGCTCATACGGTTATCCCATTTTTATTCAGGAAAACTGATGAGCGAAATACTTATGATCGACTACCTCACACTCGCGGCCATAGTGATATCGTTAGTTTTTGGACTTTTAAGGGGGGCGGTCAAGGAGATACTGTCATTATTTAATTGGATTGCAGCAATTATTATTACCAGAAACATTAATAGGATACTTGAGTTTTTGAGTATTGACTTTTTTGAGGACAGAGAGGTTTTATTATTTATTGCGCAGATCGTACTTTTCTTAATTGCATTATTTATAGGGAATTTGATTATCAAGGCGATCCAAAGCATTATTAAAAATCTTGGTTTAGGTGGAGTCGATAGGTTCTTAGGTGGAATATTTGGAATGCTCAAGGCATGTGTGATTATTGGGGTCTTTTACTACCTTGTAGATAGCTTTACTAATGACCTCGGAGACTGGTGGAGTGATAGTTTGACCGTAAGCATTTATTCAGAACTTCCAATATTTAACGATATGGATTTACTTATTGACACAAGTCAAGATGTTACCGAAGAGATAATGGGCTCTGAGTCTTAGTTATGTGTGGTCTCGTAGGCATTGTTAGCACTGACCATGTAGTCCAAGAGATTTACGATGCACTGACAACTTTGCAGCATCGAGGACAGGATGCAGCAGGCATCGCGACACAAAATGGCGACTCAATCGAGCTTATAAAATCAAACGGCCTGGTCAAGGATGTATTCCAGGAAACCCAAATGTTAAAGCTCTTAGGACATATGGGAATTGGGCACGTGAGATACCCCACTGCCGGTACAGCGAGCTCAAATGAGGCGCAACCTCTCTTTACGACAAAGCCAAAAGGATTTAGTTTGGCTCATAATGGTAATCTTGTTAACTACAAAACCCTCTATCAATACATAACAAAAGACCTTGGCCGAAAGGTACTTACAAAATCAGACTCTGAGCTTATTTTGAATCTATTATCAGATGAGCTGGAAAAGATCGGTGACATCACTGACATTAATAAGCTTCTCAGGGCAAGCCAGGAAATTCATAGGCATTGTTCAGGGGGTTATGCGATTGTCGCACTATTCTCAGGATTAGGAATTTTGGCGATGAGGGACCCCAATGGAATACGTCCACTTGTTCTTGGAGAGAGAAGTACTGAGGGTAAGAAGGATTACATGGTGGCATCTGAAAGCGTCTCTTTGACCGCTTTAGGGTTCAATCGTATTAGAGACATTAAGCCGGGAGAAAGTCTTTTTATCACTACTAGTGGTGAACTTGTCTCAATGGAGTCAGTAAAGAAAAGACACACTCCATGCATCTTTGAGTTTGTCTATTTTGCCAGACCTGATTCGATGATCGATGGACGCTCTGTCTATAAGGCAAGATTACGCATGGGCGATGCGCTTGGAAAAAAAATAATTAGAGAAAATCCAAATCATGACATTGATGTTGTGATACCTATTCCTGATACATCTCGATCGGCGGCCCTACAGGTTGCACACCAATTAAATGTTAAGTATCGAGAAGGTTTTATGAAGAATAGATACATAGGACGAACATTCATAATGCCTGGTCAGCGCGAGAGAAGGGCTTCTGTGAGAAGGAAGCTCAATCCCATAGAGCTTGAGTTTCAAAATAAGAATGTACTCTTAGTGGATGATTCTATAGTGAGAGGGACCACCTCTAGGGAAATTATAAAAATGGCGAGAGGTGCTGGGGCAAATAAAGTTTATTTCGCATCTGCCGCTCCACCGGTAAGGTTTCCTAATGTCTATGGAATTGATATGGCCGTTAAGTCAGAGCTGGTGGCTAATAATAGAACCATAGAGGAGGTCCAGGAATATATTGGTGCAGACTGGTTGATCTATCAGGATCTGGAGGATCTTATTGATGCGGTGGCCTATGAGATTTCAGGGGTTACCGAGTTTGATACCTCTTGCTTTTCAGGTGAGTACATTACAAATGACGTCACAGAAGCATACTTAGATGAACTTGAAGCGCAACGTTCTGATGCCATTAGAACCCTTAGAGATAGTATTACCCTACAGAATGAACTCGAGATTGATGCCGCGAGCTAAACAGTCCTCTGTTCTATGATTTCAAGGCCATCAGGTCCTATATGATTAATCGTTAGTTGATTGTCTTTAATACAAAGGACCTTTTCTTTTTTATCCCAGTCTCCAAGAACAACCCTTATTCCATGTGAAGGCTGAGGATAAATTTTTTTATCGATAAAAAAGGTCTCATTGTGTATAGCAGGCTTGTGCGTATGACCATGGATCAAAATATCTGGATTATAGTTTTCAAAGTATTCTCTGACGGTTAATGAATTTGTATCCATGGCAACATCAGATTTATTAGCATTTGATTGTTTACTTTTCTCCCTAAGCTGTCTTGCCTTCTCTTCTCTTTCTTCGATTTCAAGTGACAAAAAAGCATTTTTCCAATCAGGGGATCTCACCATTGATCTAAACTCTTGATAAGCAACATCATGGGTGCAAAGTTGATCTCCATGCATAATCAATAAACGAAGATCATTGATCGTAATGCATGTCTCATCTGCCATGAGTGTCATTTGGGTTTCTTTTAAAAATTTTTCTCCAATAAGAAAATCTCTATTTCCATGACAAAAGAATAGTTCATTTCCATTTTCTGAAATGGCAGATATATTTTTTTTGACCTCATCATAGAAGTTATCTTCATGATCATCACCGATCCAAACTTCGAATAGGTCTCCCAGGATGTATACTTGAGAATTTGGTTTGATACAGTTCTGAGAGAAATTCTTAAAATCGCTCAGCGTCTCAGGATTTTCTTTTGAAAGGTGAAGATCCGAGATGAAATAATAGTGCATCAATACCTTAAGACTTCAGCCTCTAAGATAATAACAGGATCCATCGGAACATCTGATGCAAAGGGACCGCCAGCTCCGGTCTGCCTTTCCCCAATAAGATCAATGATATCCATACCACTAATGACTC